>JBEKCK010000007.1:0-62597 GCA_050014915.1 Acidimicrobiales bacterium
ATGCTCGACGTTGCAGCACAGATATCGTGCCCGACCTTGATCATCGAAGCTGAGCACGACTTCGCTGGTGGCAGCGGTCAGACCTTGAAGGACGCAATGACCACCCCTGCGCATCTCGTGCACCTCAGTACAGAACAAGGAGCTGACGGACACTGCGGCGGACTCGGTCAGGAAATCTGGGCTGAAGTCGTGTACGGGTGGCTCCAAGAGACGTTGCGCAAGTGAGCGACGAAGTTGGGATGATCGAAGACCGGAAATGGGGACTGATTTCTCAAAGGTTCGGGTGGAGTGCCAAATTACTCGCGACGCTACGTTGAGAGCGCTCGAACTCTTGTGATGATTGGAGACCGTGACTAGTCGAAGTCATTTCCAATGACCCTGAAACGGACGAATGAAATCAGAACGAAGGATCGTTTCGTGCGTAGGAGAGATTGAAACTCTCGTTATCGAGCGGAATGTCCGGCACGATGGTGGCGGTGAGCGTCGCCGATAGCGCGGGCCGCGCAAAGAACGAGAGCCCGACAGTTTTTGCGCGTGCCAACTTTCCGGTGGAACTGAATTCGACTCGGTGCACGACCGCGCCGCGCCAACCCTCGACGACTACGTAGGCTTTGATCGTGCTCCGTGGGGCCAGGCACCAAGATTCAACAGTTTGTGGGGCTACAATTGCCAAATGACACCTGTGACCTGCGATAACGCAGGTTCCTTCAGTATCTACACGATCTTCGAAGGGACATCGGAGATTCAACGCCTGATCATCGCTCGGTCCATTTCGGGCGTGCACATCAGGTAGGCCAGACAGGGGACTCGGTCGTGTTTGGCGACCGATGAGACGGTGTGACGGAGCTGTGCGGATAAGTGAGTTGGACCCTTCGGCGAATGACACGTCAACAACCGAACGAGTGGCGCGCGTTGCGATCAAGATTTCTAAGTGATGAGCGGGGACCTACCAGGCAGATTCTTGACTTGATCCATCGATGTGGATTTGCAGCATCGCCGCTATCTGATTAAGGAAGGAGCGCACGGTTGACGCCGCCACGTGATGTAGCAGCGCTCGGTCCACTTGAACGCCGAACCGCCCCAACGCTGGTGTGTAGGTGGCCGCCAAAGAGATGCGACACCGGTCGGGACCAATAGGGGCAAGCTCCAAATCGCCTTCGAGCAACGGGAACAGAAACTGCCAATCGTTTGGTGTCCAAGTGAGAGATCGCGCCAGGGCCCAGCCCCTCTCGCGAGGTGGCCAAATTTTGACGTTGACCTCGCGGGTCATGATTCCCGCGGCCCACGATGGGCCGATTCGCATTTGGAAGTTTTCTCCCTCCTGCGTGGCGACGGTCGCCAGCGGCGCGAGCCACTGACCATCACCGCTGAATCGAGCGCGAAGTGCGTTGAACGGACACTCCACGTCGATGAAGTCGTCGATGAAGCAAGGAGTCCGCTTCTTCGTATCCGATTCAGCCTCGTCCCCCACACGTAAAGCATTGGCTATCGCGACGGTCCGGTCGCAGGGTACAAAGACACTTTGTGAAACCATGTTGCAAGAAGCGCTGATCCGGGCCTAATTTTCCGGCCCTGCCCGTCAGTGGCCCGTTGAGGCAGAGTCCGCCTGCTGGCGTTGTCGTTCCATCAACTGTGCGAAACGGTCGCCACCCCTCGCCGATTCGAGGAGTGGTGAGTAGAGGAGTTCGAGCACCGGCAGGGAGTGCTTCTCAAGCGCGCGGTGCATCTCTAGAAAGAAGCCATCACTGTCGTAGAGGGCCAGCATCACGAATCCCTCGAAGAATGAACTGAACGTGCCGTTGCGGCCCAGTTGATTCAAGGCGTCCAGCGACGCTCGCGCCGATTCGCGGTCCCCAACACGTGCGGCCAGGATGCCTTGGTAGGTGATGGCCCAGACGAACTCCAACGGCACGGCGACGATCTCGGACACCCCAGCCCCGGGCGATGCCCCCAGCTACACCTTGAGCATCACGGCCACCAACGGGTCCGGTTCGCCTGCGGTGCAGACCTTCTCGCTGAGTGTGGCGGCCAAATGGACGACCCGCGCGACCACTGTTCGACGATTGCGTACTGGTGCTTGGTATATATAGCATACGGTGTGCATAGGATATTTGCACCGGAAGAAACGCGAACGTAGCCGGTCTAAGGAGTTCCCATGAAAGCAGAAGACGCCAAGAAGCCGAAGGGCGCGGCGAGCGACGACGCCGCCGCCGGGGCCAAGAAGGTCCAGGATCAAGTACTCGACGCGATCAAGCGCAGCCAAGACGCGACCTTGCAAGTGGTCGAAAAATGGTCCGGCGAGGTCGCCAAGATGGTCCACAACCTGCCGGATCTTCCGAAGATCCCAATCCCCGAAGCGCTGTCCAAGCACAGTGCTGAGTTGGGGGACCAGTTCTTTGAGTTCGCCCAGAACCTCATCAAGTCCCAACAGGAGTTCGCCAAGAAGTTGGTCGACACCTTGGCGCACCACGAAAAGACCGAAGAGTAGGTAGTTGCCGTCTCGCCGGCGTCTTGGCGAACGTCGTCTTTCGATGCCCGTTTCAGATAATTCAATCTCCTGAACCATCTGCTTGACATATCAATCAGTTGGGGCATATACTGTGCTTGTGCGGGATATACCAAGCACACCACAATTAGGAGATGGAGTACACATGCCTACCGCGACAAAGACCACTACCAAGACCGAAGTTCCGGAGTTCGCACAGACCCTTCGTGACGAGTTGCTTACCAACATCAAGCAGGCTCAGAAGATCTCGCTCGACGCCACCAAGACGTTCGTCAAGACCGTGTCGGCGATTCCGGTTCCTGAGATCCCGACCCTTCCGGGCGTCGATGAGTTCCCCAGCGCCGAGGCCGTGACGAACTTCACGTTCAACCTCGTCACTGACCTGCTCAACGCGCAGCGTGACTTCGCCCTCCAGTTGGCGAGCGTGCTGGCCCCGGAGAAGACGGCCTAGTCCGTTTTTTTCGAATCCGCTACCATGCAGAGCACGGAAGAGCCTGAATCAACGAAAGAGAGTGACCCCCGCCAAGTGCTGGGTGGTTTCATACGGGTGCAGCGACAGATGGCGAATCTGTCGCTGCGCCAGCTTTCGGCGATGACCGAGATCTCGAACCCGTATCTGAGTCAGGTCGAGCGGGGGCTGCACGAGCCGTCGATCCGTGTCTTGAAGTCCATCGCCGATGCGCTCAACGTCTCGGCGGAGATCCTGTTCGAGCAGGCGGGTCTGATCAAGGGCACCGAGAAGTTCGGCGACGAGGCAACCGAGATGGCGATCCGTGCCGACCGACGCCTCACCGACTCGCAGCGCCATGCGTTGCTCGGGGTCTATCGCAGCTACGTCGAGTCCAATCGCAGCGAAGAGCCCAGCCGCAAGAAAGCCAGTCCCAAAGAGACCTAGGCGCGACCCCGTTTCGTGAGTGGCGGGTGACCGGAGCATGACGGGTTCCTCCATTCATCGCTTACTATGCTTGGCATGCCAAGCGAAACATGGCTTGGTTGAGAGACCCGGGGGATTCAAAAATGGCTACTGAGAGCACCGAAGGTTCACCTGACGGTGGCGGAGCCACTCTTCAAGAGCAGTTCCTCTCGGCGATCCAACTGACCCAAGAGGTCACCCAGCAGTTCGTGACCGCCTGGTTCGACGGAACCGTCGAGTTGGTCAACCAGATGGCCGAACTCACCAAGGTCCCCGCGGTTGAATCCCTGCCCGAGCCGGCGGAACTCTTTGCACTCACCCAGCAGATGGTGAACACCCAGCAGCGCTTCATCCAGGACGCGGTGAGCCAGTCCGACCCGATCTCCTTTCTCTCGTCACTCCAGGCGGCCCAATCGGCCCTCCTGCACAAGCCCAACGAGGTCGCCGCGGCGAACGCCCGTCTCGCGATCGGCCTCGACGCCGCGGTGCGCGCAACGATCCAGTGTGCGAGCGGCGCGCCGGTGACGGCTCCGATGTCGCCGGTGGCGGGTGACAAACGCTTCGCCGACGCGGCCTATAGCGAGAATCCGCTCTTCTTCTTGCTCGAACAGCAGTACCTCCTCGGGTGTCAGTTCCTCACCGAACTGCTCGACGCCGCCGACCTCGACGAGACCGAGGACGCCAAGGCCCGTTTCGCCGCCACCTTCATCCTCGACGCGCTCGCGCCGACCAACTCTTTGCTCGGCAATCCCGCCGCGCTGCGTGAGGCCCTCGACACCGGCGGGGAGAGCCTGGTCCGCGGCGCCCAGAACATGATGGACGACATCCAGAACCACGGCGGTTGGCCGTCCCAGGTCGACGCGACGGGCTTCGAGGTCGGGGTGAACATGGCCGCCACGCCCGGTGCCGTCGTCTTTCGCAACGAACTCATCGAGTTGATCGAGTACGAGCCCCAGACCGGCGAGGTCTTCGAAGTGCCACTGCTCTTCTGTCCGCCGTGGATCAACAAGTACTACATCATGGACCTCGTGCCGGGAAAGAGTCTGATCGAGTGGGCCATCCAGCACGGACACCACTGCTTCGCCATCAGCTATCGCAACCCCGATTCGAGCATGCGCGACTTCGGCATCGACGACTACCTCGACAAGGGTCTCTTCGACGCGCTGCACGTCATCAAGGAGATCACCGGCGCCCCCGAAGTGAACACCGTCTCACTGTGCCTGGGCGGGACCTTGACCGCCATCGGACTCGCGTACAACGCGCTCAAGGGCGATCACTCGATCAAGTCCTCGACATTCCTCAACACCAACACCGACTTCTCGATGCCCGGCGCGCTGGGCATCTTCACCGACGAGAGCACCATCGTGGGAATGGAAGAGCAGATGGCCAAGGACGGCTACCTTGAGGCCGACCAGATGTCACGCGTCTTCGACGTACTGCGGGCCAACGACCTGATCTTCCAGTACGTGGGCAACAACTGGCTGCAGGGCAAACCGGCACCGGCCTTCGACCTGCTCGTATGGAACGGCGACAGCACGCGGATGCCGGCCAAGATGCACTCGCAGTACCTGCGCTCGTTCTATCTCAACAACGAGTTCTCGCGCGGCGAGTTCGTGATCAAGGGCGAGAAGCTCGACCCCAAGAAGGTCACCGTTGACACGTACGTCGTCGCGGCCATCAACGACCACATCGTGCTCTGGCCCTCGAGCTACAAGACCGCCCAGATGTTCTCGGGTCCGAACCGTTTCGTGCTGAGCACGGCGGGACACATCGCCGGCGTCGTGAACCCGCCCAGTCCCAAGGCGAAGTTCTGGACCAACGACGATCGCCCGGTCGACCCGGAAGACTGGAAGCAGGCGGCCGAGATCGTCGACGACACGTGGTGGAACGACTGGACGAAATGGATCGAGGTCAGAGGTGGGGAGAAGGTTCCCGCGCCGAAGTCGCTCGGCAACATAGAACACCCGGCCCTCGAGGCGGCGCCCGGCAAATACGTGTTCAACTACGCGTGACGAGCCTCGACACGCAGACGCGTGACTCCTCGGTGACCCTGGCGAGCGGAGTCTCCGTGCGCGTCCGAGTCCAAGGCGAGGGCGATCCGTTGCTCCTGCTCAACGGGTTCTCGCGTTCGCTCGAGAGCTGGGGACCGTTCGTCGACGCGTTACCCGGTCGCACGGTCATCAGTTTCGACGCGCCCGGGACCGGTGAGAGCCCCGCGCCTCGGCTGCCGCTCTCGATCACGCTGCTCGCCGACGTCGCCGCGTCGGTGCTCGAGCACCTCGGGATCGAACGCGCGGACGTGCTCGGTTTCTCCTACGGCGGCGCCGTCGCCCAGCAGATGACCGTATCGCACCGCGATCGTGTTCGCCGTCTCGTACTGGTCTCCACGTCGTGCGGACTCGGCACGACGCTCGGTCCCGTCGACGCGATCCACGGCGCGGCGCTCGGGACGGGAGTTACGGCGTGGCCGAATGTCGTGGGGGCGCTGTGGAGCTACGTTGCCCTGACGAGTTGGTCGAGCATCTCGTTTCTCGGTTCGATCACGTCACCGACGTTGGTGGTCTGCGGTAGAGACGACCGCGTCGCGCCGCCCGCCAACAGCCGATTGTTGGCGCAGCGCATCCCGGACGCCTCGCTCGTTCTGCTCGACGGTGGTCACGACCTGCAGTCGGTCAATACCGCGCCGAAGCTCGCGTCGGCGGTCGATCGATTCCTTCGCAGCAGCGAGGACGACACAAACATCTCAAACGCGACCGATGACGTCGCCCGAAGCAAGGAAGTGATATGACGGAACTGCGATTTGACGAACGGGTGGCGATCGTCACCGGTGCCGGCGGAGGTCTCGGGCGCAGTCACGCGCTGATGCTCGCGAAACGCGGCGCTCGAGTGCTCGTGAACGACCTCGGTGGCGCGCTCGACGGCAGCGGTTCGTCCGCGTCGGCCGCCCAGCGCGTCGTCGACGAGATATCGGCGCTCGGGGGCACCGCCGTCGCGAACCACGACTCCGTCGCCACCGCCGACGGTGGTGAGGCGATCGTCACCGCGGCGATCGACGCGTTCGGCCGGGTCGACATACTGATCAACAACGCCGGCATCCTCCGAGACAAGGCCTTCCACAAGATGGACGCGGACTACATCGACGCCGTCGTCGACGTGCACCTGAAGGGCGCGCTCTTCGTGAGTCGTCCGGCGTTCGCGCTCATGCGCGCCCAGCGTTACGGACGCGTCGTGAACACCAGTTCGGCGTCGGGTCTCTTCGGCAACTTCGGTCAGGCCAACTACGGCGCCGCCAAGGCCGGTCTCGCCGGCCTCACGCGCGTGCTCGCCATCGAAGGGGCGGAACACGGCATCAAGGTCAACGCCATCGCGCCGATCGCTCTGACGCGCATGACCGAGGGAATCCTGGGCGAACTGGCCTCCAAGGTGGCTCCCGAGACGGTGAGCCCGTTGGTCGTGTACCTCGCCAGCGAGGAGTGCGCCGTCAACGGCAGCGTCTACTCGGTGGCCGGCGGACGCATCGCACGGATCTTCGTCGCCGAGACCTACGGCGTCGTGCTGAACGAGAACACCCCGGAAGCGATCCAGGCTCGATGGACCGAGATCGACGACGTGGACGACACAAGACTGCACGAACCGACCTCGCTCGACGGCGAGACCGCCATCATCGCCAAGGCGCTCGCCGAAGCCAGCTGAGTCATCGCCGTCGCTCGTGATCGGGCGAGCCGCATCACTCGCAGTTCGAACGTGCGTCGCCTCACTCGTCACGATTGAGCACGAACTATTTCAACCGCTTGGGAACTATGTAATCGTTGACGGAGCCATCATTCGCGGATAAGTAGGGTGAAGCGAAAGGCGGTCGCAATGACAGAGCAACGAGTGGCCCTAGTAACCGGCGGTACCCGAGGAATCGGACGGGCGATCACACTCGGCCTGGCCGAGCAGGGGGTGCACGTGGCGGCCGGCTATTTCTCGAATGAGGATTCGGCGAAGGCGACGATCGAGGCGGCGAGCGCGATGAGCGGCTCGGTGAGCATCCACCGGGTGAACGTGGGCGAGCCCGACGAATGCATGCAGTACGCGCGTGACGTGATCGAGGAGTTCGGGCGAGTCGACTACCTCGTGAACAACGCCGGCATCAACATCGACCGCACCGTGCGACGCATGACCGTCGACGACTGGCACCAGGTCATGCGGATCAACATGTCGGGATGCTTCTACATGGTCAAGGGCGTCATCGAACACATGGTCGAACGCAAGTCCGGTCGGATCGTGAACATCAGTTCGATCATCGGCGAGACGGGCAACGTCGGACAGGCGAACTACGCGACGGCGAAATCGGGGCTCTTCGGACTCACGAAGTCCCTGGCGCTGGAACTCGCGGGCAAGGGGATCACGGTGAACTGCGTGGCGCCGGGATTCATCAGCACCGACATGCTCGCGTCGGTGCCGGAGGACATCATCACCCAGATCGTCGCCAAGATCCCCGTCGGTCGCCTCGGCAACCCCGAGGAGGTGGCCTTCGCGGTGATGAACCTCTTGGACGATCGCGCCGCGTACATAACGGGCGCCGTCATTCCGGTCAACGGCGGACTCGATATGTGACGTCGGTGTTGGCGCTGCGCCGAACATCGATTCACTAGTGTGCTGACTATCTCGAACGTCTCCATCAATTGAACATCGTCACGCTCTGCACCGGCAACGTCGCGCGTTCGGTGATGCTCGGCTACATGTTGACGACCCTCGCGGAGGCCAACGGTGAAGAGTGGCACATTCGAACGGCCGGTACGCACGTGACCGAAGGCGCCGCCATGAGTGCACGCACGCGCAACGCATTGATGAACATTGACGAACTCGGTGACCATCGATACGGCGCCCACCGGAGCCATGAACTCAGTGAGGCCGACGTCGAGTGGGCCGACGTCATCCTCGCCGCCGAAGCCGACAACGTGCAGTTCGTGCGCGTCGGCTTCGGCCTCGCGTCCGCCAAAGCGGTGCAGCTCGCGCAGTTCGTACGCTTCGCGCCCTTAGACGGGGACTTCGCCTCGCAGTTGCGCGCGGCTCAGTCACACGATCCATCGCCGGAGTTCGACGTTCGAGACCCCGCCGGTGGTGACCAGGCGACGTACGACGCGTGCGCGCAACAACTCTGGGACCTCGCCCAAGCCTTCGCACTGATCGTGGGGGAGCGACTCGGCTAATCCTGGTGGACCGTGCGCAGTCCGCCCCACGCCAGCGTGGCGCTTCGCTGGGCGAGTCGTTCGGCCGTCCCCTCCGACGGCGCCGGCCAGCCCTTCGACTCCTGTTGTTCCAACCACACGATCGCGGCGCCCTCGGCGATGCCCACGACGCCGCCGGCCAGCTGACGTCGATGGTCCTCACTCATCGAGGGATCGAAGAACGGAAACATGAATGAAATCAGTCCGAGCTCGAGCGCCCGCAGCTCCTTCTCGGTGTCGCCCTCGTGTGGGTGGATGAAGAGGATCCGAAAGGCGTCGGTCTCGCTCACCACCATCTCGAAGTAGACGCGAAAGGCGACTTCGATCTGTGCGCGCGGCGTCTCGGCGGCGTTCACCGCGACCCTCAGTGACGCCAACAACGTCTCGGCCAGCTGCGCGACGATTTCGTGGTAGAGGTCGGTCTTCGACTCGAAGTACTGGTACAGGATCGGCTTCGTGAAACCGGCCTCGCGCGCGATGTCGTCCATGGTGGTCGACTGGAATCCCCGTTCCGCGAAGAGCGTCTTCGCGACGCTGAGCAGCTGTTCGCGACGCTCGGTGTGTTGTGGTCGGTCGTCCTGAATCACCATATGGCTGAAAGGCTAGTTCGACCTATCGAACATCCATTGAATCCAAGAGGTCGCTCAAGCGCGCGGGAAGCGACGCGACGTTGAAGTGCTCCACGGCGATAGCGACGTTGTGCGCGTACATCTCGTAGTCAGGATTTTCGAGGAACGACGTGATCGCCACGACGTCGCCGATGTCGAAGAATCGGAATCCGTAGTCGATGATCTCGCACGCGACGGGGTACGGATAGAGCGCGAGCGGGCGTCGGTGCGTCACCGATTCGAGCACGGGATTGCCGAAGCCCTCCCAGGTTGACGGCATGACGACGAGGTCGCACGCGGCGTAGGCGTCGTGCACGTCGAAGCCCTCGGGGAGGCCTCGGCGCACCTCGACGTTGGCCGTACGAATTAGTTGCTCGAGCGCGGCCTCGTAGCCGTCCTCCGCCGGACCGAGGAGCCAGAAGACCGCGTCGAGGGCCTCGCACATCGCGAGTGCTCCCGCGACGTTCTTGCGGGGGAGTGCTCGTGACGGCATGAGCACGAGTCTCTCCGAACCGATCTCGAGCGATAGTCGGGTCGATTCACGATGTCCCCTCGGTGGCTCACAGTCAAAGGAGTTCATGATCGTGACGGCTTCGATACCGCGCTCGAGGAGTTCGAGTCGGGAGAGTCCGTTGATGGTGACGTGGCGCCAAAGTGGACCGGCCCGTGGACCTTCGAGGTGAGCAAGATGAGGTCGTTGCCACGGGAGGTCGTGGTGATGAAAGAGCGCGCGGCGACCTTCCAATACCCGATATACGACGTCGCGCGTGTCGAGATTGAGGGGTAGCGACGCGAGGTTCTCGACGATGACGACGTCGGCGTCGGCGAAGGCCGCCTCCACGTCCTGGAACGAGGTCGAGGTCGTCGCGTTGATCGACAGGCTCGGTATTAGGACGTCAGCCTCGCCCTCACCGGCGACCGTTCGCACACGGTGACCGAGGGTCGCGAGGGCCGCGGTCCACTTGGCCGACTCGATGGCGACGCCGTCGGTTCCGCCGAGTCGAAAACTGACGACGACGATCAGAGCCACGGCCTTAGGCTATGCAGGCTTAGAGTCGTAATTCTCACCAGTAGTAAGGTCTCTTCTTGGTGCGGACCGCTGGTCGGTGCCTTTTCTGGAGGACTGTCGGTGGCCAAACGAGCACTTATTACCGGTATCACCGGTCAAGACGGCTCCTACCTGGCCGAGCTGCTGCTCGCCAAGGGCTACGAGGTCATCGGACTCATCCGACGCAGCTCCACGCTCACGATCGAACGGATCAGCCACATCCAGGACCAGATCACGCTGGTCTCGGGAGACCTCGTCGACGAGGTCTCACTGATCAACGTGTTGCGCGAGTACCGACCGAGCGAGGTCTACAACCTGGCCGCGCAGAGTTTCGTGCAGACGTCGTGGACGCAACCCGTGTTGACGGGTGAGATCACCGCGCTCGGCGTCACGCGGATGCTCGACGCCATCCGCATCGTCGATCCGGAGATCCGCTTCTACCAGGCCAGTTCCTCCGAGATGTTCGGGCGCGTGCGCGTCGTGCCCCAGGATGAGAACACCGCGTTCTATCCGCGCAGTCCCTACGGCGTCGCGAAGGTCTACGGTCACTGGATCACGGTCAACTACCGCGAGAGCTACGGGCTGCACGCGTCCTCGGGCATCCTCTTCAACCACGAGTCACCCCGTCGCGGTCTCGAGTTCGTCACGCGCAAGATCACCTACGGTGCGGCGCGCATCAAGGCCGGTCTCGACACCTCGCTGCACCTCGGCAACCTCGACGCGCACCGCGACTGGGGCTACGCCGCCGATTACGTGCGCGCGATGTGGGCGATGCTCCAGCGCGACACGCCCGACGACTTCGTCGTGGCGAGTGGTCAGACGCACTCCGTGCGCGAGCTCTGTGAGGTGGCCTTCAACGCCGCCGGACTCAACTACGAGGACCACGTGGTCGTCGACCCGAAGTTCATCCGGCCGGCCGAGGTAGACCTGCTGGTCGGTGACGCCACCAAGGCCCACGAGCAGTTGGACTGGAAGTGCGAAGTCGACTTCTACGGTCTGGTCGAGATGATGGTGGCCGCGGACATCGACGCCCTGGCCCGGTAGGTCTGTGGAAAGCATCGAGGGAACCTCGGTCCTCCTGCGCGACGCCGTCTCCCTGGTGAACGGTTTTCCCTTATTGAGCGGCGTCGACGTCGAGCTGCACTCGTCGTCTCTCACCGTGTTGGTCGGCGCGAACGGCGCGGGCAAGACGAGCCTCCTGCGCCTCCTCGCCGGTCTCATCGGTCTGAGTTCGGGGGAGGGCTCGGTTCTCGGGATGGACCTCGCCACGATCGATCGGCGCCAACTGCGACGACGTGTCGGGTGGCTCGGTCACGAGGGTTCGTTCTACGACGACCTCACGGTCGCGGAGAACCTGACCTTCGCGGCCAAGGCGCTCGATCGGCCCGTTGACGAACTGACGACCGTGTTGGACCGGGTCGATCTCATTGGCCGTCGCGACACCGTCGCCAAACAGCTCTCGGCCGGCCAACGACGACGCCTGGGACTGGCGTGGCTGTTGCTGCGCCGCCCCGAGCTGTGGCTGCTCGATGAGCCCTACGCCTCGCTGGATGACGAGGGACGAACGTTCTTCGACGCGCTGCTCGGCGAAGTGCTCGAGCGCGGGGCCACGGTCGTCGTGAGCGCGCACGATCCCCTTCGCAGCGCGCAACTGCGTCCGCGCACCGTGTTGATGGCCGGAGGTCGGATCGTGGGGGAGACGTGATCCGCGTCGCGCTACTCGTCGCCGGCAAGGACCTGCGCGTTGAGCGACGCAGTCGCGTGCTGCTCTGGCAGGTCGTCCCCTTCGGCGTCATGGCGCTCCTGTTGTGCGGCTTGGCGCTCGGCTCGGCGCGGGCCGGCCACTCGTCGGCCGCGCCGGGACTGTTCTATCTGGTCGTGATCCTGGTGGCGATCCTCATGATCAATCGCAGTCACGCGATCGAAGCCACGCCGGGGACCCGCGCGTCGGTGGCGACCCTCGGACTCGACCCGGCGGGCGTCTTCTTGGGCAAGGCCGCGGCCCTGGCGGTCGAGCTCTGGCTCACGGCCGTCGTGCTGCTCGCGGGCGCCGTCTTGGTCCTGCACACGTCCCTGCACGGGACCCTCGTGGCGGTCCCCAGCATCCTCGTCACCCTGGGCGCCATCGCGGGCGCGGGAACGCTCTATGGGGCCCTCACGAGCGGCGGCAACGCCGCCGCGACCCTGCTGCCGGTCCTCAGCCTGCCGGCCTTCGCGCCGCTGCTGATCGCCGGTGAGCGCTCGTTCTACTCGGCCCTCCACGGCGGGGCCCTGCTCGAGTGGTGGGTCATCTCGCTCGTGGCCCTGGCTGTATACCTCGCCCTAGGGATTCTCCTTTACGGTGTTCTCGAGGAATCGTGATGAAAGTGCTCAGTCAGCGACTACTAGGACCGGCGACGATCGTCACGATGGCCCTCACCATCTGGATGGGTATCTGGGTCACCCCGCCGGACAAGATCCAGGGCAACCTCGCGCGCCTGCTTTACGTCCACCCGGCGATCGCCACGGTCGCGCTGTACCTGTCCTTCGGCACGTCGGTGATCGCGAGCGCGCTGTACCTGTGGAAGAGGACGCGCTCGGTCGTGATGGACCGCGTCGCGCACTGCGCCATGGAGGTGAGCCTCGTGTTCATCGTCCTCACGCTCATCACCGGCTCGATCTGGGGACGGCCGGCCTGGGGCGTCTGGTGGGCCTGGGACGCGCGACTCACGACGACGGCGATCCTCGGGGTCTTGGCGCTCGGGTACCTGGCGCTTCGCCGGGCCAACGACGACTTCGAACTTCGAGCGCGGCGCAGTGCGGTCTTCGCGATCATCGCCGCGATCAACGTGCCGATCGATCACTTCTCCGTGGACTGGTGGCACACGCTGCACCAGGGTGCGACGCTCTTCGGGCCGAACCGCACGTTCCGCGTGCACGGCAGCATGCTCTGGACGTTGCTGCTCAGCTTCGTCGCGTTCTCCCTGGCCTACGCGTGGTTGCTGCGCGCGCGCTACCGACTCGAGGTGAGGCGCGAGCGTTCGAGCACCGAGTCCGTCGAAGTCGCGTTGGAGCGACGTCGCGCCGAGGGTGTCCACTAGTGGACTACGTCACCGCGGGTTATTCCTTTGCCTTTGGGGGGCTGGCGCTCTACGCGCTGTCGATCTGGTGGCGAGGGCGAAACCTTGACTGAGACGACCCTCGACCTCACGCCCGTCGCGCCACCCCCGACCAAGAGCTCCAGTCGACGGCGCAGCATCGCCGTCCTGGTCGTGCTGGCGCTCGCGATCGTCGCGCTGCTGAGCCAGGGCCTCCTGCGCAACTTGAACTACTTCGACACCGTGGACCAGGCCCTCGCCAGTCGCGCCAAGATCGGCACGACGACCATTCGTCTCGAGGGCGTCGTGAAGCCGCACACGATCTCGCGCACCTCGACGGGTGCGTCGTTTTGGATGACCGGGAGCGGCACGCACGAGGTCTACGTGATCAGTCGCGGCACCCCGCCGGAGCTCTTCCAGGCCGACATCCCGGTCGTCGTCGAGGGTCACTTCACGACGCGCTACTCGACCACCTTTGACGGCACGCAGATCCTGGTGAAGCACACCGCGACGTACATCGCCCAACATCCGAAACGGGTGAAGGCGCCCAACGGCAGCGTGCGATGACGCTGACGTGGCTTGGGCGCGTCGCGCTCTACGTCGCCTTTCTCGCCACCCTCGGCGGCATCGTCGACCAGGTGATCGCGCTGCGCACGCACCGGCGATCTCGCTCACTGCGTTGGGCGTTGGTGTCACTGGCCGGGATCGTCGGGGCGGTCGCGGTGATGCAGTTCGCGCTCATCACGCACAACTTCTCCCTGGCCTACGTGTCGGAGAACAACGCGACCTTCACGCCGCTGCTCTATTCGATCACCGGCATGTGGTCGGCCCTCGAGGGATCGTTGCTCTTGTGGTCGCTCCTGCTCGGCGCGATCATCGTGGTCGTCCTGTACTACTACCGACGACGTTCGGACGACGACGTGGTGTCGTGGGCCAGCGTCGTGCTCTTGGGCGTCAGCGCCTTCTTCTTGGGGTTGATGTGCGGCCCCGCCGATCCGTTCATCCATAACGCTTCGAGGGTGTTGCAGGGCGCCGGACCGAACGCGTTGTTGCAGGACAACCCGCTCGTCGCCATCCACCCGCCGCTGCTCTACATGGGCTTCGTCGGTTTCACGGTACCGTTCGCCTTCGCGATCGCCATGCTCATCACCGGTCGGGTGCACGACCGCTGGCCCCTCGAACAGCGTCGCTGGACCGTGCTCGCCTGGGGCGTCCTTTCGGTCGGGATCGTGCTGGGCGCGTGGTGGAGTTATCAGGTGCTCGGATGGGGCGGATTCTGGGGCTGGGACCCGGTCGAGAACGCCGCGCTGTTGCCGTGGCTCACCGCGACGGCCTACATCCACTCGGTCATCGTGCAGGACCGTCGCGGACTCTTCCGGGTGTGGAACCTGTCGCTGGCGATCGCCACGTTCTCTCTGACGATCCTCGGTACGTTCTTCACGCGCTCGGGCGTGCTGCAGAGTGTCCACGCCTTCTCTTCGAGCACGCTCGGGCCTCTCCTGATCGGTTTCTTCGGCGTCACGGTGGTGCTCGGCGCGGGACTGCTCGCGTGGCGCGGCGACCGACTTCGTTCGCCGGTCGGCGTCGACGACCCCTTCTCCAAGGAGGGGCTGTTCGTCGCCAACAACGTGCTCTTCGTCGGCTTCGCCGTGGTCGTGTTGCTGGGCACCGTCTTCCCGTTGCTCTACGAAGCGGTCAACGGCGCCCAGGTGACGGTCGGCACGCCGTACTTCGCGTCGGTCGCGGTCCCGATGAGCATCGTGTTGCTGGTGCTCATGTCGATCGCCCCGTTGGTCGGCTGGCGCAACCTGGATCTGTCGGTTCTGTGGTCGCGGGTTCGCTTCAGCGCGTGGACGTCACTCGTCGTGGTAGCGGCGTTGATAGTCGCCGGCGTGCGCCGACCGATGGTGCTGTTGGCGTACTTCTTGGCGACGGCCGCGGCGGGGGCGGCGCTGCGCACGCTGCGCGGCGCCTTCCTCGCGGCCAAGCGTCGCCACCAACCGTGGTACGACGCCCTGCGCGGGCCGAGCGCGGGGGGCATGGTCGTGCACCTCGGCGTCGTCGTGATGGCGCTGGCGATCGTCACCTCGACGTCGTACACGACGCGCAGCGAAGTGACGCTGGCGACGGGACAGAGCACGGTCGTGTCCGGCCAGTACATCACGTTCCGGGGGTTTCGCACGGTGAAGGACTCGCTCGAGACCGCGACACAGTTGCGCGTCGACGTCGACCACCACGCCCTCTGGCCGGCGGTCACGACGTACCACGGGCGCGGCACCCAGCCCGTCGGCACGCCGGCGATCGACTCGAACCTCGCGCGCGACGTGTACCTGACCTTCGACGCCGTCGGCGGCACCGGCGCCGCCTCCGGGGCCCAGGTCAAGGGCAGCCTGCCGGCCGGGTCGGTCGTGCTCGGCGTCACCGTCGAGCCACTGCTCGCCTGGCTGTGGATCGGCGGACTTCTGCTCGGTGTCGGTTCGGCGCTCTCGTTCGTGCGTCGACGCCACGGTGAGGACCTCGCCGCGTGAAACGGACCGTGACCATCGTCTCGGTCGCCGTGTTGGCCGTCGTGATCGCGCTATCGGCGTTCCTCGCGACGCGCCAACCGGTGAGCCCGGCGACCGAAGCGCCCAGCCCGCTGCTGGGCAAACTCGCGCCGGCGTTGAAGGGTCACGAATTGGGTGGCGGTACCTTCTCACTGAAGAGCGAACGCGGGAAGATCGTGGTCGTGAACTTCTGGGCGTCGTGGTGCGGGCCGTGCATCCAGGAGGCGCCGGAGCTCTCGACCTACGCCTGGCACGTGCGCAACGACGGCGTCGTGGTGGTCGGCGTCGTCTTCAACGACCCGGTCGCCCAGGCCACCGCCTTCGCCGCCCACTACGGATCGCTCTATCCCTCCATCGTCGATCCCAACGGCGTCATCGCCAACAGCTACGGCGTCATCTCGCCACCGACGACGTTCGTGATCAATCGCCAGGGTCGGGTCGCGGCGACCCTGCTCGGCGCGACGACGGCCAAGCAGTTGGCGGCTGTGGTGGCGAGGGTCTCCTCGTGAGCGTGGTCAAGTCCTTTCGGCTGTGGTGTCTCGCCTTCCTCTGCGTCCTCGCGGTGGTGCTGCTCGAAGCGCCGAGTACCGCGTCGACCCAGGGTCGCATCGACCACCTCGAGACGCTGGTGAAGTGTCCGGCCTGCGACGACCTCTCGGTCGCGCAGAGTAACGCCACGTCGTCGATCGCGGTGCGTCACGACATCGCGCGTCGAGTGAGAGAGGGGCAGTCCGACAACAAGATCCTCACCTCATTGGAGGCGACCTACGGCACCTCGATCCTCCTCAGTCCGTCGACGTCGGGGCTGGGACTCCTGCTGTGGCTGGTGCCCCTGGTGGCGCTCTCCGCGTTGGTCATCGCGGGATTTCGTCTAGCGAGACGACGATGAACCGAGACGCGGCACAACTTCGCGACGAGATCCGACTGCGCGAGGCGTCACTCAACGACGCGCTGAGCGAACGCGCCGCGGGTGAACTGAACGCCGAACAGTTCGAAACGATTCGACAACGGGAGGGCGTGAAGTTAGAGGCCGCGCGCAACGAGCTCGGGGCCCTCATGGCGAGCGCCGACCCGACGCGGGTTCGGCGCAGGGTTCGACGAACACGTTGGCTCGCGGTGGCGTTGGTCTGTTTCGCGACCGTGTTGATCTGCGTCCTCGTTGCCGCGACCTCCCCGCGTCAGGCGGGCAACTCCGGTGACGGCGGGATCGACCTCACACGCTCCCAGACGATCGATCGTTTGCTCACCCAAGCCGAAGTCGACGTCGAGAACAAGCAGGACGTCACCGCCCTCAACGCCTACGCGCAGGTCCTCACCCTCGATCCGAAGAACGTCACCGCGCTCACCCAGAGCGGGTGGCTCGATTTCACCGCCGGCAGTGCCGCGAAGGAGGCCGCGGTCGTCGAAGTCGGTATCAGGGAGTTGGAGAAGGCGATCGCCGTCGCCCCTCGACAGTCGGCGCCCCGGCTCTACTTCGCGATCGTCGCCGACTCGACGCCCGGTAATCAGCACGTCGCGAAAACGGAGTTCGAAGAGTTCTTGCGACTGAATCCGTCGGTCGATCAGTTGGCGATCGCGCGACCCTTCCTCTCAAGACTCGGGATCAAGGTTCCTTCGTAGGACGCCGAAGACCCGGTAAGAGCGGCGTTATCTGAACCGGCATCCGCTCCCGGTGCTCTCCCAACGGCGGAGCGAACTCTTCACATTCTCAGAATCCCCCCTTGACTTTGTGGTGCAAAGTAATATAACTTTGCGATACAAAGTAAACGAAGGAGTGCAATGAGCGAGTCGCACGACAGCAACGAATCATCGTCGGTCGAAGAGGAGACACTCGATCCGCGAGACGCCGCCGTCTTGCTCTCCGAGACGAAGAGGAAGGCATCGGTCGGCCTCGAACTCAACTCCTTGGTGTTGAGCGTTCTGGGATCGTTCGCGTTGCCCATCGGCTTCGGCATCATCTGGTGGTCCGTGCGCCACCAGCACCCGTACCAGGGACCGACCGTCGACGCCATCGGCCTCTTCTATCTGCTCATACTGGTGATCGACGTCGTCGCGGTGACCACGCTTCGACGCACCAGCAGGGGAGTGGGCGGTCAGTACAAGAAGAATCGACGGATGCTCGCGGGCATGGGTGGCGTCGGTCTCATCGGCACGTTCACGATCATGGGCGCCCTCGAGCACGCGCACGTGTCCAACGTCGTCGTCTACGGGATCTATCCCGCGACCGTACCGCTCTTGGTCGGCGGCCTGATCGGTGCCGTGGCAGCGTCCCAGCGCGAGGACTGGACGGTGTACTTCGCCGCCCTGTGCATCTCGGTCGTCGCCGCCGGCGCGGCGTTCGCGGGACCCGCGGGGGCGTGGGCGGTCTCGGGATTCGGCTGTGGCGCGGTGTTTTTGGTGTGCGCGGGCGTGAAGCTCTACCAGCGCCACGCGCGATGAACGACGACGAACTCGATCCACTGATCCACGCGCCTGCGCGACTGCGGATCATGGCGACGCTCGCGGCACTGCACCTAGGCGACACACTGTCCTTCACCCGCCTCCAAGAGATGATCGACCTCACGCCCGGCAACCTGATCACGCACCTGCGCAAGTTGGAGGACGCCGACTACGTCACGACCGATAAGACCGGCGCCGGCGTCGCCTCGCGCACGTCGGTGGCGTTGACACCGCGAGGTCGCCAGGCGCTCGACGCGTACGCCGAAGCGCTGCGGGCCGTGCTGGAGGGGATCTAGGAGTCTTCGGCCCCGCTCGCAATTGACTGGTCATGTTCGTTGTGCGAACATGCACTGCACGAAGTGGACCGTCGAACCTGTGAGGTGTCGTGGAAGAGAGCAATCGAATGTTCGTGCAGTCGCTCGAACGCGGCCTGGACGTCATTCGTTCCTTCAGTGAGGAGTCGCCTCGTCAGTCGCTGAGTGAGGTCTCCCGTCGCACCGGCTACAGCCGGGCCTCGTGTCGTCGTCTGCTCTTCACCCTGGAGTCCCTCGGCTACGTCGGTGTCGACGGCCGCGAGTTCTTCCTCCAGCCGCGGATCCTCGACATCGGCTACTCGTTCCTCACGTCGCTGCCGTTTCGCGACATCGTCGAGCCGTTCATCCAGGACCTGAGCGACAAGGTGCGCGAGTCGGTCTCGGTCTCGGTGCTCGACGGCTCGGACATCGTCTTCGTGAGTCGCGTCGCGGCGTCGCGCATCATGACGCTGTCGCTCTCGGTCGGCAGCCGACTGCCGGCGTACTGCACGTCAACCGGGCGAGTGCTGTTGGCGGCGATGCCCGTCGCCGAACAGCGCCGCCACCTCGGCAGTAAACCGCTCGTCGCGCTCACGAAGTTCACGCTGCACCGAGAGGCCGACATCCTGGCGGAGTTGGAGAAGGTCGCCAAACGGGGCTGGGCGTTGAACGATCAAGAGCTCGAGATCGGGCTGCGCGCGGTCGCGGCGCCGATACGCGATTCCACCGGTCGAACGGTGGCCGCGATCAACATCTCGGCGCCGGTCGGTCGCACGAACCTGAAGGAGTTCCGAGAGGAGTTGGTACCGCAACTCCTCGCCACGACCCAGCGCGTGAACTCGATCCTCGCCAAGCGCTGAACCGAACTTCGACACGAGCGTTTCGTCGCTACGATTTGTCGACCACGGAAAAGATCGAGACGGGAAGGGCCATGGAAGAACACCCGACGGATCATCCGCTCGTCGACGATGACGACGACTCGTTCGAGGACGACGAGCCACAGTCCAGACGACGTTGGCCCATCGTGGTCGTCTCGGTCCTGGTCGTTATCGCCGCTATCGGCGTGGCGTTGTACATCGCGGCGAGTCACTATCAGCCGCTCTATCAGGAACTCGACGGTGGTTACGGCGCACAAGTCCTGACCTCCAACGGGTCACTGGCGACGAGTCGCACCACCGGGGCCGGGGACACAGACTCGGCGTGGCTCGAGCCGAGCGGAACGTTCCGCGTCGAGGTGCTCGTCACGCTCAATAACTCCCAACGATTCGCCGTGACGATCGACAAGGTCCTGGCCCCGCCGAACCCGTCGGGAACCTCTGACGTGCACGTCTACTTCGACTCGAAGGGGAAGAGCGTCGGCGTCTACGGCTACAAGGGCGGGCCGGCGTTCACGCCGACCACGCTCGCGAGCGGGGGTCAGTTGGAACTGGCCGTGCACTGGACCCAACAGTGCGTGCCGGCGTCGGCGCAGAGCGGCGCGACCACGTACAGCGACCTACCGGTTGAGTACACGTTCATGCGATTCCATCACACCGTGACCGTGCCTATCCAGAAGCTGACGATCGTGCCCCGACCGACCTGTTAGTTCAGGCGGTCACGCGGCAGGCGTCGTCGCCGCGGGCCTTGGACGACAGCGTGACGTTGCGACGTTCCGCGCCGAGGCCGTCGAGCATTCCCGAGATGAGTCCACGGTCGACGGCGCACAAGACCGGGTGATGCTGGGCCGCGGTGCCGAAGGGGCAGTTGTCCAAGACGACCGACTGATCGGCGTCGTTCTCCTCGGCCCTCGCGGCGAAACCGTGAGCGGTCAAGATCCCGGCGATCGACTCCATCGCCGCCTTGAGGTTCGGCGCCGACTCTCCCGAGCCCACGGACCCGGCCAGGGTCCGTCCGTATTCGACACCGACGTCGTGGGACATGGCCTGCGCCGCTTCGGGACCGAGCCGTTCGAGCGCCATCTCCAAGAGCGCGACCAACAGCGCGTCACGTTGCATCGAGCCGTCGACGACGAATCCGGCGTCGACCACCCGATAGCCCTTTGCCGGCCGGCCGACGGTGGTCTTGTGGACGTTGTCGAAGGTGACGTAGCCCGACTCGGTGAGTCGCTCGAGGTGGTGGCGTACCACGTTCGCGTGGACGAGGCAGTGCTGGGAGAGCTCGGTCGCGGTCGCGCCGGGGTTCTCGCGCAGGTAGAGGTAGATCTTGCGGCGCGTGTTATCGCCGAAGGAGTGCGTCAAACTCGTGATGTTGGCCGTGAACAGGGCCGGATCGAGACCGTTCTCGTGGATCGAAGTTGACACGTAGAAAGTCTAGGACCGCCTTGGTCTTTCGCGCCGGTACGCTCTGAAGGCCCTCTCAAAGGAACTTCGTGACACCGACCAGCCTGCTGCACCGCGAACTCAGCGCGATCGTTGAGCCCCAACTGGTGCGCACGCTGGGCGAACTGGGATTTCTCGGCGAGGTGGACGACTCCGGCCTCGCGCCGAAGGTCGAACTCGTCCTCCCGGTCTCGAGTTGGCCCAATCTCGCACTGTTGGAATCGTCGGTGAAGGCCATCGCCCCTGACGCCACGGTCGTGGTTCGGCCCATGGACGAAGAGGAGCTGCTCGGCCTGCGCAACTTCCTCCGCGGCGCCATGGCCGGCGATCCTGGACCCGGCGAGCACGCGCACGGCGACGTCCCACCCAAGTTCCTCGACAAGCTCTCCAAGACGCGAATCCTCGGTATCTCCTCGGGGAAGGGGGGAGTGGGCAAGTCCTCGGTGACGGTCAACCTCGCGATCGCCCTGGCCCAGAGTGGTCACGACGTGGGCGTCCTGGATGCCGACGTCTACGGCTTCTCCCTACCCAAGATGCTCGGCGCGGTGAACGATCCGATCGTGCTTGGCGACACCGTCATCCCGACGTTGGCGCACGGTGTGCGCTGCGTGTCGATGGGGTACTTCGTGCCGGACGAACAGCCGGTCATCTGGCGAGGTCCGATGCTGCACAAGGCGATCCAACAGCTCGTCTCCGAGGCCTGGTGGGACGAGCCCGACTTCTTACTGATCGACATGCCCCCGGGCACCGGTGACGTCGCGCTCACCCTCTCCGAAGTCCTGCCACGAATAGAGATGTACGTGGTCACGACGCCGCAGGCGGCCGCGCAACGCGTCGCCCAACGTTCGGCGTACGCGGCGCGCAAACTCAAGCTCAGCGTGCGCGGCGTCATCGAGAACATGAGTTGGTTCACCGGCGACGACGCGAAGCGCTACGAGATCTTTGGTTCTGGCGGTGGTGCGCGACTCGCCCAGGAGCTTGGCATAGCGCTGCTCGGACAGATACCGCTCGACACCAAACTTCGCGAGGGCGGCGACGTCGGCGAGCCGATCGTGGTCCATGACCCGGACAGCGAGGTCTCCCTCGCGTTCAAGGCGCTAGCGGCGACGATCGTGAGCCAGGGTCCCGCCCGCGTCTATCGACAGGAGCTCAAACTGTCCTGAAGTGCAGTGCCGCAACCGTCTGACAAAGGAGATCGAAGATGACAGCATCGCTCAAGATGACGCATAAGGCCATCGGCGTCGAGGTCCGTCGAAGCACGTACGACATCGTGGTGGACGGTCATAGTGCCGGGTCCCTCGAAATGAACGACTCGACCGTGATACCGATCGAAGCTGGTCGTCACACCGTGCAGATTCGTAGTGGCCGAAACTCCAGTCGAACGAAGACGTTCGATGTGGCCGACAACCAAACGGTCGCCTTCCGATGCACCGGAAAGAGCTTCCTACCAATCTTCCTCGCGTCCTTCGTCATCCCCAGCCTGGCGCTCCAGCTTCGACGTCAGGCAGAGGATCAGTCTCTCTGACGACGTCGTCGCTGGGCGGAAGCTCATTCACTCCGCTCAGATGGACAATCGTCATTCAATGGCCCCGTGAGAGGTCGGTGTTCGTCTGACTCGAACGAACACAATCGAGACCTAAAGGGTATAGACAATATCCGTTTCATCTGATAATTTTCCGCTCACTGGGCAATCGCGCCCGGGCTATCGGGGGGATAGACATGGATGAGACCGACACCGCGGGCGTAGGCACGGGTCAGACCGACCAGAAGGACCTCGCCGGATTCGGCTACAAACAAGAGCTGCACCGGACGCTGGGATTCTTCAGTTCCTTCGCCGCGGCGTTCAGCTACATCTCGCCGTCGACGGGAATCTTCACCCTGTTCTATTTAGGTCTCATCACGGTTGGCGGCGTCTTCATCTGGAGTTGGCCGATCGTCGCCTTTGGTCAGATGTTGGTGGCGCTGAACTTTGCCGAAGTCTCGAGTCACTTCCCGATCGCTGGTTCCGTGTTTCAGTGGACGAAGTACTTGGCGGGACGCCCCTACGCGTGGTTCACGGGCTGGATCTACATCTTCGCTGGCGTGTTGACGGTGACGGCAGTGGTCATCACACTTCCGCTGACGATTCTGCCGATGCTGAACCTCATGGGCTGGAACCTCGACGCGGGTGCGCACTCGGATCAGATCTGGGTGGCGGTGATCACGCTCGTAGTCATCACCTTCCTCAATGTCTACAGCGTGAAACTCGTCTCTATCGTCAATAACACCGGCGTTTTCTTCGAGATCGTAGGTCTCGTCGTCTTCGCGGTTATTGCGCTCATCGTGCACCGACACCAGTCGATCTCCATCGTCACGAACAGCGGAGGCCTGCACGTCGGCTTCGGATCGTTTTTCCTCGCGATGTTCATGAGCCTCTTCGTGATCTACGGAATGGATACCGCGTCAACGCTGGCCGAAGAGACAAAGGACCCGCGCCGAGCCGCCCCCAAGGCGGTACTTTCGTCGGTTGGCGGTGCGTTCCTCATCGGTGGGATCTTCCTCGTCGCCATGTTGATGGCGATTCCCAACTTGAAGACGGCAATTGCCGACGGGTGGGGACCGGTGAACATCATCGAGGCGAACTTCTCCAAGCCGTGGGCGATCATTTACCTGGCCGTGGTGTCGGCCGCCATCTTGGTCTGCTGTTTGAGCATCATGACCGCAACCATTCGTCTCTGCTTCGGCATGTCGCGCGACAATCGTCTCCCCGGTTCGGCAGCCCTCTCGAAGGTCCACCCGAAGCTCCACACGCCAATTTTCAGCTGCATCGTGATTGCGATCCTCGCCGCGATCCCTTTGTTCAAGTACGCGGGCGCCGGAATCATCGCCATCGCCGCAACGGGAATGATCTACCTCGCCTACTTCCTCGGGAACCTGGCGGTCCTGCGGGCTCGTCTGAAGGGTTGGCCAAGGGAGAAGACACCATTCTCACTGGGCAAGTGGGGGATTCCCGTCAATGTCTTGGCGTTGCTGTGGGGCGGTTCGATGTTGGTCAACTTCGCGTGGCCGCGCGTTGACAGCAACCCGACGCCAAATCAGACCGCAGGCGCACTGAGTACTGGCATCAGCGAACTGAACAAGGTTCCGATCCTCTACACGGTGCTTGGTGTGATTCTCCTCGTTGGCGTGCTCTACTACTTCATCTCCGAAGTGCGTAAGCCGAAGGTCGAGATCATCAGGCCTCCGGAGACCGGACCGCTCGTGATCCCGGTCGAGTCGTTGCCACCTGATGAGATCAACGCGTAATACGAATTAATCGTCTTTACTTCGGGGGAAGTTCGAAGGACCACACGAGCGTCCGGCTGCGGTCGGCGCGCAGGATGTCGCACGCGCTCTCGACCGGCACGCCGTTCACGTCGAACGCCTCTCGCTCGACGCGCAACAGCGGCGTGCCGCGCGTGACGTCGAGTAGTCGGGCGGTGCGGGCATTGGCGGCGATCGGTGAGATCCGCTCGACCGCGCGCACCGGTCGCGCGTCGTAGCGACGCTCGAGGAGTTCGTAGATCGACCCGTGGAGCGGTTCGCTCAACAGACCGGCGAATCGTTCGGCCGGGAAGCTCGAGTGTTCGAGCAGAACGGGCAAATCGTCGGCGAAGCGCAGACGGTCGATCTCGAAGACCTCGTCACCCTCGGCTAGCTGCAGCGCTTCGGCCGTGGCCTCGTCGGCACGGACACGTTCGGTGCGCAGGACCCTCGCGCCGGCGATGTGGCCGAGACGGCGGGCCTGTTCGGAGAATCCAGCGAACGTCGTGAGGTCGTACTCGATGACCGGCTCAGCGATGAAGGTGCCGCCGTTGCGTCCGGTGCGGCGGTGAATCAGTTTGCGAAGCTGGAGTTCGGCGAGCGCTTGACGCACCGTCAGACGGTTGACGCCGAACTCCTTGGCGAGTTCACGCTCCGGAGGCAGACGGTCGCCGGTTCGAAAATGTCCGAGCGTGATCGACGAGGCAACCGCGTTGGCGATTTGGGTGTGGAGCATTCCCTTGGAACGCGAAATCTTTGGCGGCCATTTTGAGTTTGGCGACACGGTTACTCCTCTCAAAGCACAGTAACGGGCGCTAATGCACTTGCCACGCCCACCGTTTTTGGTATAGACAGTTTAGCCGACGACGTGCGGGGAGAGACACCATGATTGAAAGGGCGCGCGTGGTGGTGATCGGCGGCGGGATCGGCGGCTGTTCGATCCTCTACTGGCTGGCGCGCCTCGGTTGGACCGACGTCGCGCTGGTCGAGCGCTCCGAACTGACGAGCGGTTCGACGTTCCACTCGGCCGGTCTCGTCGGACAGCTACGCAACTCGCTCTCGCTCACCCAGATGATGATGAACTCGGTCGACCTCTACCGGACCCTGGGTGACGAGGTGGAACTCGAGACCGGTTGGCGCGAGGTCGGCTCGTTACGACTGGCCTCGTCCCAGGAGCACATGGAAGAGCTCGAGCGCCAGGCCGCGTGGGCCGAGACCTTCGGACTGCCGCTTCATCTCATCTCGGCCGACGAAGCCCAATCGATGTTCCCGCCGATGTCGAGCGACGGCGTGTTCGGCGCGGCGCTGTTGCCGTCAGACGGCTACGTCGACCCCAGCCAGTTGACGCTCGCCCTGGCGCGAGGCGCTCGACAACGCGGAGCGACGATCCTCACGAACACGCGCGTGACGGCGATACGCGTCGAGAACAATCGGGTTCGCGCCGTCGAGACCGACCAGGGCACGATTGAATGTGAGTACGTGGTGAACGCCGGCGGTATCTACGCCCACGAGATCGGACTCCTGGCCGGCGTGCACGTGCCGCTCGTGGCCATGGCCCACCAGTACGCGATCACGAAGCCGACGGGGCTCGCGCGCGACATGCCGACGCTGCGCGACCCGGCGCGTTTGGTCTACTTCCGCGCCGAGAGCGGGGGACTCGTCGTCGGCGGCTACGAGCGCAACCCGTCGGTCTGGGGACTGGGGGGCATCGCGTCGGACTTCAACTCGCGCCTGCTCGAGCCGGACTGGGACCGCTTCGCGCCGCTCTACGAGGCCGCGATCTCACGGGTCCCGGAACTGGCCGAGGCCGAGATCGTGACGCTGATCAACGGACCCGAGGCCTTCACGCCCGACGGCGAGTTCATCCTCGGCGAGAGCACGGTGGCCGGGTTCTGGGTGGCCGCCGGTTTCTGCGCCCACGGCATCGCCGGCGCCGGTGGCATGGGCAGGTTGATGGCCGAGTGGATCATCGATGGACAGCCCAGCCTGGACGCGTGGGCGCTCGACTCGCGGCGCTTCGGCCCGCAGTACCGCAGCCGCGACTACACGTTGGTGCGCACCGACGAGATCTACGCGACGTACTACGACGTCAAGTACCCCGGCCACGAACGACAGGCCGGGCGACCGCTCAAGGTCTCACCGGCCAACGCGCGTCACCGCGACCTCGGGGCGGCCTTCGGCGAGAAGTCCGGCTGGGAACGGGTCAACTGGTACGAGTCGAACGCGAGCGCCGGTGACGAGTCGACCAGGCCCGACGGGTGGGCCGGGATGCTGTGGTCGCCGGCCATCGGTGCCGAACACCTCGCCTGTCGCGCGAACGCGGCCCTGTTCGACGAGAGTTCCTTCGCCAAACTCGACGTCACCGGTTCCGGTGCGGCCGCGTTCCTGGAGCGACTTTGCGCCAACGGGGTCGCGCGACGTGTCGGCGCGGTCACATACACCCAGCTCCTCAACCCTCGAGGTGGTGTGGAGTGCGACCTCACCGTCACCCGGCTGGCCGAGGACCGTTTCCGAATCGTGACCGGCACGGCCTTCGGCAATCACGACGGCGCCTGGATCCGCCAACACCTCGAGGACGACTCGGTCGCCGTCGAGGACGTCACGTCGAAGTACGCCTGCTTCGCCCTCTGGGGACCGCGCGCGAGGGATATCCTGCAGCCGCTCACGGAGTGCGACCTCTCGCACGAGGCCTTCGGGTACATGAGCGCGAAGGAGGTCAACGTGGGCGCGGTGCCGTGTCTCGCGGTGCGCGTGACGTTCGTCGGGGAACTCGGCTGGGAGCTCTACTGTCCGAGTGAGTACGCGCTCAGACTGTGGGACTCGTTGATGGCGGCCGGCCAACCGCACGGGATGATGCCCGGCGGGTACCGCGCTATCGAATCACTACGCCTGGAGAAGGGCTATCGCGTGTGGGGCAGCGACGTCACGACGACCGACTCGCCCTTCGAGGCCGGTCTGGGATTCGCCGTGAAGATGAACAAGGGCGAGTTCATCGGGCGCGACGCGCTCGAGGCCGCCGGCGAACCAACGCGGCGCCTCGCCTGCCTGGTCCTCGACGAACCTCGCTCCCTCGTGCTGGGCTCGGAGCCGGTGCGCCACGAGGGTCGGGCTCTGGGGCGCGTGACGAGCGGCGGCTTCGGCTACAGCGTCGAGTCATCGATCGCGTACGCCTACCTGCCGGTTGAACTCGTCGAACCGGGCACGAGGCTCAGCGTCGGTATCTTCGGGCGCGACGTCGGTGCCGAAGTGAGGGCCGAGCCGCTGTTCGACCCGGGCAACGAGAAGGTGCGCACCTAGAGCTCGGCGCCGGCGTAGAGCCGGGCCAACTCGAGGTGCTCGTCGATGTCGTCGTGCCGGGCCAGCTCAATTGCGTGTTCGCCGCGCTCGCGCGCGTAGGACGTGAAATCGACTGCGAGCGAGGAGATCGCCATCTGCACGACGCCCCACATCGCCTCGCGCAGTTCGGACACGATCTTCATGACGTGCAGCGTCGACACGACCGGTTCGCTCACGTCACCGACGTAGTGGCGCAGTAGGGCGATCTCGGCGTCGGCCGGGAAGCCGTTGTTGACCGACGCGTTCGCGAGGTCGAAGAAGGGGTCGGACATTCCCGCGTACTCCCAGTCGACGATGCGCAGTCGGTCGTCGAACAAGAAGTTGGCGTTCAGAAGGTCGTTGTGACCCAGGACCATCGGTCGGAACGGTCGCGCCTGCTCGATGCGCTCCAGCAACGCGAAGGCGAAGGACGTGTCGAATGGTGCTACGACCCCGCGCTCGCGCGCGACGTCGCGGTGATCGCGGATCACGTCGTAGGGATTCCAGATCGTGGGCGTCGTGCCGGCGTGGTGGACGCGTCGAAGGGTCTCGGCGAACAGGCGCAGCATGGGCTCTTCGGCCAGTTCGCTCGTCGAGATCGGCCGCCCGTCGATGAAGCGAAAGACGATGCAGCCCGTCGCTTCGTCGGTGGCGAGGACCTCGGGACCGACACCGATCGCCGCAGCCAATCCGCCGGCGACCACCTCGTTGGAACGGTCGATCCCGAGCAGGTGCGTGTCGTTGCCGGGGACGCGCACGACGACGCGCTCGTCACCGAGGTCGACGACGTAGTTGGAGTTGGTGATGCCGTGGGCGAGTATCTCGACGGAACGCACCCGCCCGGGCCAGAGTCGCCCCGCGAGTTCGTCCACCACTTCGGTCATCGCCCGAGGCTAGAGCGTGACGACTTCTAGGATGAGAAAAACCGAGGGGGGACCATGGAGAGTTTCGCGGGACGTATCGCCGTCGTCACGGGTGGCGGCACAGGGATGGGACGTGAACTCGTTCGTCACTTGTCAATGGAGGGCTGTCACGTGGCGACCTGCGACGTCTCGGTGTCGGCCCTCGACGAGACGCGATCGCTCGCTCTCGAGACGGCGCCGGCCGGTACGCGCGTGACCACGTTCGTGGCCGACGTTGCCGACGAAGCACAGCTGCTGGCCTTTCGCGACAGCGTCATCAACAACCACGAGACAACCTCCATCAATCTGCTCTTCAACAACGCCGGTGTGGCCGGCGGAGGAAGCTTCGTCGATGACGACCGCAGCGCCTGGGAGCGCACGTTCGCCATCGACTGGGGCGGGGTCTATCTGGGCTGTCGGACGTTCCTCCCGATGTTGATCGCCGCCGAGGAGGCGCGCATCGTCAACACGAGCAGCATCAACGGGATCTTCGCGTCGGTCGGTCCCAATCGGCCCCACACGTCCTACAGCGCCGCCAAGTTCGCCGTGCGCGGCTTCAGCGAGGCCCTCATCACCGACCTGCGGATGAACGCACCGCACGTGCGCGTCTCGGTCGTCATGCCCGGTCACGTCGGGACCTCGATCGTCATCAACTCCGGGATCGTCCACGGCAAGGAGCCGGACACGCTCGATGAGGAGGACCTCTTGAAGGTACGGCGCCAACTCGCGGCCGACGGTACGCCGGTCGACGAAGTGTCGGACGAGGACCTGCGAAAGGGTGTCGCGATGTTCGGCGAGGCGTTCCGCGATCTCGCACCCTTGTCGGCGGCGTCGGCGGCCCAGATCATCCTCGACGGCGTGCGTCAGAACAAGTGGCGGATTCTCGTAGGGGAGGACGCGGTGATCGTCGACGAGATGGTCCGGGACGATCCAGAGCACGCCTACGAGCCGGAGTTCTGGCACGCCCTTCAGGCCCGGGGCCTCTTCGGCGGCTTCGGCTAGACACGAACCCACGGCGCCAACGCTCGTGGCGCAAATATGCCTTCGCGATGTCAGTTGCTGGAGAGAGAGTCATGACCCTTCACGCTGACGCAATGTGGTCCATCGACGACGCGCTTGAATGAGTGCTGGGTCTCAACTAGTCGAAACGACCCATCTCCAACATCTATCCTCGTTCCGAGGAGCGACGAGCTAGGGGGAACGATGGAACTGAAGGATAAGACGGCGGTGATCACCGGTGGGGCTAGCGGGATCGGCCTGGCCACCGCCATCCAGTTCGCCAAGGCCGGCGCGAAGATCGTGCTCGGCGACATCGAAGACGCGCCGCTTACAGAGCAGGTCAAAGAGATGCGCCGCCACGGTGCGACGGTGATTGGCGTGCACTGCGACGTCGCGAAAGAGTCCGACGTCGAGGCGCTGCGCGACGCCGCCCTCAAGGAGTTTGGCGCGGTGCACGTGATCTTCAACAACGCCGGTGTCGCCGGTGGTGCCACGATCGGCACGCCGAAGAAGATCTGGGACTGGGTGATGAGCGTGAACCTCGACGGCGTGGTGAACGGCATGAATGCCTTCATCCCGCTCTTCCTCGAGCAGAACGAAGGTCACGTCGTCAACACCGCCTCCGAGGCGGGACTGGTCGGCGTCGCGGGGATGGGACCGTACAACGCGAGCAAGTTCGCCGTCGTCGGCATCTCGGAGTCGCTGTTCCACGAGCTCGCCAACACCGGGAAGAATGTCCACGTCTCGGTGCTCTGTCCGAACTTCGTGCGCACCCGGATCTATGAGTCGGAACGCAACATGCCCAAGGAGCTCGCCAGTTACGCCGAGAACCCCGAGAACGAGGAGATCAAGAAGATCGCGGCCGCGTTGGTGAACGCCGGCATCGACGCCGCCGACGTCGCCAAGGCGGTCGAGGACGCGGTCGTCAACGAGAAGTTCTGGATCCTCACCCACGAACACTCCGCGCTTCGCATCACCGAACTGCGTCTCGAGTGGATGCGCGGGGGACCGTCGCCGATGGCGGGCCTCGTCAATATCAACAACTAACGGTCGATCCCACTCGGTAGCTGGTCGATCGGCCAATCGAGCAACGTGACGGCGCAGCGGCAGGCGAACCGGTCGGTCATGCCGGCGACGTAGGCGACGCTGAGTCGCAGCGCCGTCGCGGGACTCTCGAGCGCCTCGTCACCGTCGGCGACGTCGGGAATCTCTCGTGGATGCGCGGCGAAGTACTCCACGAGTGCGCGCAACATCGCCACCACGGCCGACGCCTGTTGGCGCGACGCGCCGCGCAGATAGATCGTCTCGTAGTTGAACGTCCGAAAGGCGGCCAGCGCCTCGGAGTGACGCGCGTCCATCCCGATGATGCCGGTCGAGCGGATCGTGCGGATCATCGCGTTGATGAAAGTGCCCAACTGCTGACTGCGTCGCACGCCACAGCGCTCGCGCACCAGCGCCGGCAACTCCTCGATCGTGACGACGCCCGCCGAGACGGCGTCCTCGAAGTCGTGACAGCTGTAGGCGATACGGTCGGCCCAACTGACGACCTCGCCCTCAGGCGTGCTGGGCGCGGGACGCGACCACGAGTGGTTGCGCACGCCGTCGAGGGTCTCGAGACAGAGGTTCAGACTCACGAGCGAGACGTCGGCGCCCCACGTCGCGTGGTCGAAGCCCCCGATCACGAATGGATCGAGCGCCTCCTCACTCGCGTGCCCGCCCGGTCCGTGGCCGCAGTCGTGTCCCAGCGCGATGGCCTCGGTGAGCGCGACGTTGAGCCCGACCGCGCGAGCCACTCCCGTGGCGACCTGGGCGACCTCGAGGGCGTGGGTGAGGCGCGTGCGCATGTGGTCGTCGGGGAAGACGAAGACCTGGGTCTTGCCGGCCAGTCGGCGAAAGGCGCTGGAGTGCAAGATCCGGTCGCGGTCGCGTTCGAAACAGGTCCGGAACTCATCCGGTTCCTCCTCGCGCGCTCGATTGCCTGCGCCGTGGCCCCTCGTCGCGCCCACGGCGAGCACGGCGTCGAGCTGCGCCTCTCGTTCGATGAGCGATCCCGCCGGATGGGACGTGGTGTCCGAGACGTCGACGGCGGCCGAGGAGTCACGGTGCGCCACGGTGACGTCGTCGGCCGCGCCCTCGTAGCCCTCCATCGTGGCCGCCCAGCGGCGACTGCGTTCAGAGATCGGCGGGTCCGTCAAGTTTTCCATTGTGCCCCTTCCTTCTAGCATGGGATTGTCGCCAACGTGGCAGAGGAGCAGTGATGGAAGTTCGTATCGGCATCGTGCAGTCCATGAAGGAGATCGAGGTCGTTCTCCCCGAGGACGCCAAGCGCGAGAAGGTGATGAAGGACATCGAGACGTCCCTCAACGAGGACTCGGTTCTCTGGCTCACCGATCGCAAAGGTCGCCGGGTCGGCGTGCCGGCCGCGCGAATCGCCTACGTGGAGTTGGGTTCTCCGTCGAGCGAGCGCATCGTCGGTTTCGGCTCGGCCTGAGATTGACGGGCGTCGTGCGGTGATCGACTACCACCTGCACCTCTGGCCCCACTCGGAGTCCTCGGTCTGGTTCAGACTCGACCAGATCGGCGCCTACTGCGACGAGGCCGCCCGTCACGGCGTCACCGAGTTGGCGTTGACCGAGCACACCAGCCGTTTTCGCGACGTGCTGTCCGTCGTCGGCCCCTTCTGGCTGCGGTTCGGTCACGAGCCGACGAGTCCGGTGCTGGCGGAGTACTTGGACTTTCACGCACGCAACTCGTTGGAGGAGTACGTGAACCTTGCCCAGCTCGCGAAGGATGAGGGACTGCCGGTCAAGATCGGTCTCGAGGTCGACTACTACGCCGACCAGATGGACGTCGTGTCGCCGCTGCTCGCGCAGTACCCCTTCGACGTGCTGATCGGTTCGGTCCACTGGCTCGGCACCTGGCAGTTCGACGACTACGAGGTGCCGACACACGCGCACGAGTGGACCGTGCGCGACGTCGACCAGTGCTGGGCCGACTACGCGCGCGCGATCGAAGAGCTCTCCGCGTCCAACGCCGTCGACGTGCTCGCGCATCCCGACCTCATCAAGGTGGCCGGCTACATCGCGTCGGACCCCGGCGACTACTGGGACGCGATGGCCGAGTCGGCCGCGAAGTCCGATCTCTCGATGGAGTGCTCGTCGGCCGGCTGGACCAAGCCGATCAACGAGCAGTACCCGTCGGCGGGTTTCCTCGATCGGCTCGTGGCGCGCGGCCTCACCTTCACGACGGCCAGTGACGCGCACTCACTCGAGCGCGTCGGGTCGAGGGCCGGCGAGCTGGCCGACCTGCTGGAGTCGCGCGGCGTCCACGAGGTCGCGACCTTCGACGGCCGTCAACGCACGATGATCCCCCTGCGAGCGCTCTAGTGGCCACGCTGGCCGAGCTGGCCGCCCTTCGCACCTCGCTCGACGAGCCGGTCATCGACCACCTGCTCCGACTCACGGCCTCGTGGTCGCTGCTGGCCGACCTCTCGTTCTCGGACATGCTCTTGATGGCGCGCGTCGACCGGTCCGACCACAACGACTCCGGCTTCGTGGTCCTGGGACAGATGCGTCCGAACAACCGCTCGACGATGGTCAACGACGACCTGGTCGGTACGACGCACGACGAATCGTCCTGGCCCCTCGTGCACCTGGCCTTCGACAGCGGCACGAGGATCATCGGCGAGGTGAACGTCGAGGCGATCGACGACGTGATCCCGGTGTGGTGCGTGCCGGTGCGATTCGACGGGCGCGTGGTGGCCGTGATGGTCCGGCTCCAGGGTCCACTTCGCGGGCCGGCCTCGCTGTACGAGCAGGCCTACCTCTCGATCTTCGAGCGCCTCTGCGTGATGGTGTCGGACTCGACGTTCCCGTTCCGCGAGGAGGGCGTCGCCGGACCGGGCCTGCCGCGCGTGGGCGACGGCATCATCCTCATCGACGGTGACGGGCGTGTTGAGTTCGCCACGCCCAACGCGGCCAACGCGTTGCACCGCATGGGGATCTACGCCCCGGCCGAGGGCCAAACGCTCGCCGAACTCGGCCTGCGCGTGCGCGTCGTCGAGCGGTCCCTGGAGTACGCGATCCCGGCGATGGAGGAGATCGACCGCGGTCACGACGTGGCCATCCTCTTCCACTGCGTCCCGTTGCTCGAGCACAACCTCGTGACCGGGGTCGTGACGCTGTTGCGCGACGTCTCGGACCTGCGCCAGCTGAACCGATTGGTCCTGAACAAAGAGGCCGCCGTGCGCGAGGTCCACCACCGCGTGAAGAACAACCTGCAGACCATCTCGTCGCTCCTGCGCCTGCAGGCCCGCCGGAGTGACGAACCCGAGACGCGCATCGCCCTCGGTGAGGCCGAACGGCGGGTGCGTTCGATCGCCGTCGTGCACGAGGTACTGAGTCGAGAGCCGGGCGAGGAGGTCGTCTTCGACGAGATCGTACGCTCACTGGTCCTGCTGGTGGAAGACACCGTCCTGTCCCTGCACCCGGTCGAGATCTTGGTGAACGGAAGTCTCGGCGTGCTCTCGACCGACCTCGCCACTCCGTTGGCCGTCGCGCTCGCCGAACTGTTGACCAACGCCGTCGAACACGCGTTCATCGGCTTCGGCGGGAAGGACAACGATCAAGTCGGCGTGGTGACGCTCAACCTCTACCTGGAAGACGAGAACGCCGTCGCTGAGATACGCGACAACGGTCGAGGACTCGAGGACGATTTCTCACTCGAGGTGCCGAAGAGCCTGGGTCTGTCCATCGTGCGCGACATCATCCGCGCGCAACTGCGTGGGACGATCGAGATGAAGAGCGTGGACTACGCCGACGGCGGCGGGACCTACGTGCGCGTTACGGTGCCGCTGAACGCTCGACCCTAGAGAGCGGCGTTGCGACGACGCGCGGCCAGCCACTGCTTGCGCAGCTTGCGTCGCTCGTCCTCGGTCGTGCCACCCCACACGCCCGACTCCTGATTCGTCGCGAGCGCGAACTCGAGACAGGCCTTCTGCGCGTCGCAGTTGTGACATACGCGCTTGGCCGATTCGATCTGGTCCGTCGCCATTCCGGTCGTGCCGATAGGGAAAAATAGTTCCGGTTCGGTGTCGCGGCATGCCGCGTTTGAACGCCAGTCAGAGTCATCCCAGGCGTGCGTGCGGTTCCAAATCAACGACATTTCAATTCCTTAAGGTGGGGGGTGATTCCACTGCAATTTCGCGAGAAATGGGCGGTGGTGGGAGTCCAATTTTAACGAATTTCATTCCCAATAACAAGGGGTGATTCGTGAATAAACGAGATGACGTCGATGTAATTCGAATTACACCTGCGAAACTCGACAAGTGATCGACGTCTTCGCGCACCGTGGGTTGCACGTAGCCGAACGCGAGAACACACTCGCGGCCTTTCGAGCGGCGGTGGATCTCGGTGTCGACGGGGTCGAACTGGACGTCCGTCGCACATTCGACGGCGTTCTGGTGGTTCATCACGATCCGAGCATTGGATCGCTCGCCATCGCCGAGAGTGCGCGTTCGGTCCTGCCGGACTACGTCCCGACGCTCGTCGAGGCCCTGGAGTCGCTCGACGGCGTCAAGGTGAACGTGGAGATCAAGAACGGTCGCGGCGCCTCTGAGCGCTACGACGAGACCGGCGAACTCGCACGTCAAGTGGTGGAAATCATCGAAGAGACCGGTCGCGCCGAGTGGATCGGCGTCTCGTGCTTCGACCTCGCGACGTGCGCGAACGTGCGCTCATTTAACAGAGAGCTGTCGGTGGCGTGGCTGCTGTGGGACGTGGCCGTCGGTGACGCGCTGGTCCAGGCGCACCTGCTCGGACTGAACGCGGTGAACCCGCACTTCTCCACGGTCGATGAAGAGGTCGTCACGCGCGCGCGCGACCTCCGACTCGGCGTGAACGTCTGGACCGTGAACTCCGAAGAGGATCTCGAACGGATGGCGGCGTTGAACGTGTCGTGCATCATGACCGACGATCCGTCGCTCGCGCGCACCGTCGTGGCCCGACTGACGCCCGCGGAGAATGACGTAGATTAAGGGCCATGAATATCGTCGTCTGCGTAAAACAGATACCTGACCCGGCCGCGCCGCAGTCGTTGGACGCCTCGCACAATCTCAATCGATCGGGCAAGCTGATCCTCGACGAGGCCGACACCTACGGCGTCGAGATGGCCCTCCAACTCGTCGACAAGGCCGGCGCCGGCGAGGTCACGGTCGTCTCCATGGGCTCGGCCGCCGACGTCGCGGGACTGCGCAACGCCCTCGCCATGGGCGCCGCCAAGGCCGTCATCGTGAGCGACGACGCGCTGCGCGGCACCGACGCGCTGGGCACGGCCAAGGTTTTGGCCGCGGTCATCACGCGCGAGAGCCCCGACCTAGTCCTCGCCGCGACCGAGTCCTCCGACGGCTACACCGGCACGACGCCGGTCCAGGTCGCCGAGCTGCTGGGACTTCCCTCGATCACCTTCGCCAAGTCCGTCACGGTCGACGGCACGACCGTCAAGGTGGAGCGTCAGACCGAGTCCGGCTACGACGAGGTGACGGCGCCGCTGCCGGCGCTCGTCACCGTCACGGCCGGTGTCGTCGAACCCCGCTACGCCTCCTTCAAGGGCATCATGGCCGCCAAGTCCAAGCCGCTCGAGGTACTCAGCGTCGCCGACCTCTCGCTCTCAGACCAAACCGGTTCGGCCGGCGCGCGTCAAGAGATCACCGACGTCGTCGCGGCCGAGTCGCGCGCGGCGGGCGAGAAGTACGTGGACGAGGGCGACGGTGCCGAGCGCATCGTCGGTTTCCTCGAATCGATCAAGGTCCTGTAGGAGATCGTCATGGCACCATCAAACATCTGGGTCGTCGCCGAACCGTCGAGCGGTTCGTTCACCACGACCTCACTGGAACTCTTGACCCACGCCCGCACCTTCGGCGCCGAGGTCTCGGCCATCACCTGGGGTGCCGATCCGGCGCTCGCGGCGATAGCGGGCGACTACGGCGCGACGACGCTGTTTGACGTCGGGGACCTCGCCGGCGCGTTGCCGGGCGTGCCCGTGGCCTCGGCCATCGCGGCGCTGGTGGCGTCGCACGGCGCACCGGACGCGATCTTCGTCCCGACGAGCTACGACGGTCGCGACGTCGCCGGACGCCTGTCGGCACGGCTGGATCGACCGGTCCTCACGAACGTGACCGGTCTCAGCGACGACGGTGGCCTCACGACCGAACACCCGATCTTCGGCGGCAGCCAGACCGTCAAGGCCCGGTTCACGGGTGACGGACCCGGCATCTTCGTCATCCGCGCGAAGTCCTTCGCCGCCGAGGCGAGCGGTGGCGCGCCGGCCACGGTCGTCGCGGCGCCCCCGGGCGACGTCGGGGCGACCGGCACCGCGACCATCGCCGCCACGCACGTCGAAGAGCGCGTCGGGCCGAAGTTGGAAGAGGCCGCGGTCGTGGTCTCCGGCGGCCGGGGACTCGGTGAGGCCGGCAACTACGCACTGATCGAAGAGGTCGCGAAGCTCCTCAACGGCGCCGCGGGCGCCTCTCGCGCCATCGTGGACGCCGGGTGGGTTCCCTATTCGCACCAGGTCGGCCAGACCGGCAAGACCGTCAAACCGACCGTCTACATCGCCTGCGGCATCTCCGGGGCGACCCAGCACATGGTCGGCATGAAGGGCTCCAAGAACATCGTGGCCATCAACAAGGACCCTGACGCGCCGATCTTCCAGATCGCGGACTTCGGGATCGTGGGCGACGTGCACAAGGTGCTGCCGGCACTGATCGCGGCCCTCCAGGCGCGAACCTAGGGGATCTCGGGTGACGAGGGCCCGAGCGGGTCTCGTCATCGTGCCTCTTTCGCCGGGCAACAGAATTTAGGCTGGGGAGACCATGAGCAGCCCCACGTCCTCGTCGGATCGCCGGTGGTGGGCACTCGGAGTCCTCAGCGTCACGCAGTTGATGGTCTTGCTCGACGCCACCGTCATCAACATCGCGTTGCCGCACGCGCAGCGTGAACTCCACTTCTCACTCGGAAGTCGTCAGTGGCTCATCACGGCCTATCTGCTCACGTTCGGTTCCCTGTTGCTGATCGGCGGGCGGCTCTCGGACCTGTGGGGACGTCGCACCTCGCTCTACGTCGGACTCACGGGCTTCGCCCTCGCCTCGGGTCTCGGCGGCTGGGCGCACAACTTCGCCACGCTCGTCACTGCGCGCGCGATCCAGGGCGTCTTCGGCGCGATCCTGGCACCGGCGGCGCTGGCCGCGGTGTCCGCCACGTTCGGTGATCCCAAGGAGCGCGCGAAGGCCTTCTCGCTCTACGGCGCCATCGGCGCCTCGGGCGCCGCGATCGGGCTCCTCTTGGGCGGGGCGTTGACCCAGTGGGCGACGTGGCGGTGGTGTCTCTACGTCAACATCGTCTTCGCGGCCATCGCGATCGTCGGCGTGGCGATGTTCGTCGGCGGCGGGAAGCGCGAGCACGAGGCGCACCTCGACGTCTTCGGCACGCTGCTCGGCAGCGCGGGCCTGTTCTTCGTGGTCTACGGCTTCGCCCACGCCGTCAACACCGGTTGGGGGAACTACATCACGTGGGGGAGCCTCGTGCTCGGTGTCGCGTTGCTCGTGGCCTTCGTGCGCTGGCAGCAGCGCTCCAAGTACCCGCTGCTGCCGCTTCGCCTGTTGATCAACCGGACACGAGGCGGGTCGCTCGTCGCGCTCTTTCTCACGAGTATCGGCATCTTCGGGATCTCGCTCTTCCTCGCGTACTACCTGCAGGGGACGCTCGGGTACTCGCCGCTGCGCACCGGCGTCGCGTTCTTGCCGCTCGTGGGCGCCATCGCGCTCTCGGCGTTCATCGCCAGCGCGCGGCTGCTCGCCGTGAGTGGACCGCGTCCCCTCGTCCCCACGGGCATGCTGCTCTCGATGATGGGCATGGTGCTCTTCACGAAGCTGACGCCGAACGCGGACTACTTCTCGAACGTGTTGCCGGGCCTCATCGTGACCGGCCTCGGCCTCGGACTCATCTTCGCCCCGGCGATCGCCAGCGCCACCGCCGGCGTGCGTCCGAGCGACGTCGGCGCGGCCTCGGCGCTCGTGAACACGACCCAGCAGATCGGTGGGTCGATGGGGTTGGCCCTGCTCAACACGATCGCGGTCACGGTGACGGCGCGCTCGAACCGGGTCACCATCGCGACCACCACCAAGCACAGTCTCAAGGTCCAGCTGCACCACGCGGCCGTGCTCGCCACACTCCACGGCTACGCGGTGGCGTTCTGGTGGGCGGCCGTGTTCTTCGGCGCCGGGGCGATCCTCGCCTTCGGACTGCTCGAATCAGGCGTGCCCGAACACGACGGCGACCTGGCGCTCGAGACCTAGATCAGCGGCCACGGGTAGGGCGGCCAGTCGGAGTCCCCGTCGGGTACCGGGTAGGTGGCGTTCTCGACCAACCCGTGCGCGCGCGTCTGGGCCAGCGCCAGCTCGATCGGATTGAGCCAGTCGCCGACGTGGCCGGTGTCGCCGTTCGCGAATCGTTCGATCCGCTCGAGCAGGTGTGCGTTCACGTCGAGTCCGGCGTACTCCCAGATGACGGTGCGCAGCTTGTCCTGTTCGTGGAAGCACAGGCCGTTGTCGATGGCCCAGCAGCGCTCGCCGTCGAAGATGACGTGCCCGGCCTTGCGGTCGGCGTTGTTCGCCACCACGTCGAAGGCCGCGAGCTCGGCGAACCACGCCTGGAACCGGGGACTCTCGCGCAGTGTGAAGTAGTGGTCCTCCTCGTTGTCGTCGACCCACCACTGCAGCGACCCGACACCGAAGGGCCCGTCCTCGCGCCCGACCGTCGTCGGCACCAGGTCGGTCCCGAGGGCGACGTCCAGCTCGTAGGCCGCGACCTCGCGGCGCCACAGCCCGTCGGGGAAGTCCCACAGCGGTCGCTCGCCGGCCTCGGCCTTGTAGCAGGCCCGTCCCTCGACGCCGTCGAGGGAGACGGTGACCAACAGTGCCTGGTTCGACGACGTGACGACGCGACCCTCCACCTCGATCGCTCCCTTCGAAAGCAGTGTCAGTTCCTCGTCGCGGGTCATCGTGCTAGCGGATCGGGGCAGCGTGGCCGTTCGTGCGCGGACAGTCGTGGCCCTTGGGATCGAGCGGTCCGCCGCAGAGTGGACAGGTCGGTCGACCGGCCTCGACGAGACGCGCGATCGCGATGGCGAGGCCGCCGGCCCACTCGCGCGTCAAGGTGAGCACCAGTTCGTCCTCGCCCTCGAGGGCTTCGAAGGTGACCTCGATGGTGTGGGCCTCTTCGTCGATGGCGACGGCGATGTCACCGGCGACGAAGTCCGACTCGTACTCCGGCTCCAGCGCCAGGTCCACCGGCAGGTGGTCCGGCCGTCCCATCTCCGTGATCACCTGGGCCAGCCATTCGGCGAGCGCCGCCAGCTGCAGCTTCTCGCACTTCACGATCACGAGTCGTCGGCCCTCGCGCGCCTGGAGCAGGAAGAGCCGATTGCCGACCTCGCCGCGAACGCCGACCATCACCTTGTCCGGGTTGGCGAAGACGTAGTTCATGAGGGTGAGAGGTCCTTCAGTGACTCGGTGTTGTTCACGCCCAACACGACGGGGGCTCCGTTCGTGAAGCCGATGGCGCTGATCGAACAGGTCGAGATCACCGTTCGCTGGAAGAGGTCGAGTGGCACGCCCTGGGCGTAGGTGACGGCGGCCTTGATGGGGTCGGCGTGACTCACGACGACGACCGTGCGGTTGCGGTGCCGGGCCGCCACCCTCTCGAGGGTCGTCCACATTCGCAGTTGCATCTCCGTGAAGGACTCGCCCTCGGGGAATCGAAAGGTGCTCGGTGCGTGCTGCACGGCGCGCCACTCCGGTTTCTTCGCGAGCAGGTTCAGTTTCTTCCCGGTCCAGAGTCCGAAGTCGCACTCCAGGAGGCCGCGCTCGACGTGCGCTCGTAGTCGCAACGCCCGCGCGATCGGCGCGGCGGTCTCACGTGTTCGCTCCAGTGGTGACACGTAGAGGGCGACCGGTTTGCGCGCGAGTTCGGTGAGTCGCTCGGCGACGCGCTCGGCCTGGGCGACGCCGCGCTCGGAGAGGTGTAGCCCCGGGGTGCGTCCCGGCAGGACGATGCCGGTCGTGTCGGTGACGCCGTGGCGCACGAGCAGCAGCGTCGTGAAGGTCGGGCGAGGAGGCACGTCCCTACGTTAACGGTGGGTCAGTTGACGACGAGAGGGATGCGGCGCGGCCCGGGCGGCGCGGTCTCGGGCCAACGTTTGCGCGAGACGACCGCCAGTCGGTGCAACAGCGCCACCGCGCCCGGGTCGTCGTCGCCCGGTCGGGTCTCGATCAGTCCGTTCGCCTTCATCGCGTCCATCAGCGCACGGCCCTGGTCGGTGCGCACGATCACCAGTGTCCAATCACCGAAGGCGCCGATGCCGCCCGTCGAGATGTCGGCGTGCTCGGCGGCGAAGTCCGGACACTGTTTGCATCCCTCGCGCGTCCAGGCGTGCGCCTCCTTCAGCGGCACCTCGTGGAAGTGCCCGTCGGTCGTCCAGAGTTGGAAGACGCCCTTGATGTTCATCTTCACGATGTCGGCGCGTCTGATGCCGTACTTCGCCTCGAAGAGCTCTTCGAAGATCGCGTCGTCGAAGGTCTTGGAGCACATCAGGCCGACGGTGAGACACAATCGCCTCGCGAGTTTGCCGGCCTTGCGCGACTGCATCGCGCCCGGCGCCGAGGCCATGCACCCCATCCCGACGAGCGCGATGCGTTCGGCGCCGCCCTCGGCCGCCTCGGGGTAGGCCAGCAGGTTGGCGCTGTAGGTGTAGCGCGACTTCGCGGTCTCGATCACGTCCTCGCGTGTTCGCGCCACCTGGGGCACGGCGCGCCACGTCGAGCCGTCGCCCTCGAGCCCGCTCACGAGCGCGGCGTCGATGACGTCGTTCTCCAGGGCGTAGATCAGCAGGGCCGAGACGAAACCGCCGTCTTGACCGTTCTCGACGAGCGATTCGTCGGTGGCGCGCGCCAAGAGGACGTCGCCGACGCCCCAGACCTCGTCGTCGGTGCGTTCGCGCGCGAACTTGTGCGTGTCGATCTCGGACTCCCAGTTGCGGAATCGCGGACAGGCCCTCGTGCACATCGTGCAGCCCTTCTGGCCGTGCGTGCAGTCCTCCGGCCCGCCGTCGATGTCGAGGTGAAACGGTCGGTAGACGCCGTGGTCGGTCTCGTAGTCGAGCACGGGATGCGGACAGGCGACGACGCAGGCCGCGCACCCGGTGCACAGTCCCGAGGTGACGACTTCACTGAAGAGTTCTTTCCACTGCGGCTTCTCGAGTGCCATCCTTCAACCCTAGGACGCGATGTCGATTTACCGATACGCTCGCCGCGTGCCTGAGATCCTCGAAGTCGAGTCCTATCGCCAACTGGCCGACCGAGTCGTGGGCGCGACGATCGTTCGTGGTTGGGCCGACGCCTACACCGCGAAGAAACTGACAAGCGTCGCGGCGTGGGCGAGGGCCGTCAAGGGCCTGACCGTGACCGGCACCGACCGTCGGGGGAAGCTGTTGCTCATCGACACCGACGGAGTGCGACTCGGCGTGCGCTTCGGGATGACCGGCGTGCTACTGATCGACGGCGACGCCGGCATCGACGGACTGTTCTACGGGCCGCACGACTTCCGCGCCGATTGGGTCCGCGGGGGACTCGAGTTCAAAGACGGTCGCAAGTTGCTCCTGCACGACCCGCGACGTCTGGGCCGATTCGAGATCGCGCCGGACCTGAGTGAGCTCGGCCCCGACGCGCTGAACCTCACGCGAAAGCAGTTCGACGCGGTGGTGCGCACGCGTGGTGATGGACCGGCGATCAAGGCGAGGCTGATGGACCAGTCATCGGTCGCCGGTGTCGGGAACCTCCTCGCCGACGAGATGCTCTTTCGCGCCGGTATCGATCCCCGGACGCCGACGGGGCTCTTGAGCACCGAACAGCGCGCCGCGCTCTACCGGGCCTTCACGCGGACCATGCGAACACTGCAACGCCGCGGCGGTTCGCACCTCGGTGATCACATGGAGGGCCGCTACCCCGGGGCGTTCTGTCCTCGCGACGGCGCGCCGATGCTCTCGGCGACTATCGGCGGACGAACGACCTACTGGTGCTCGAAACACCAGACTTAGGCGCCGTCGAGGAGTCCCCGTAGTCCGGTCGGTTCGTAGGGGCCGATGACGAGCTGTTCGAGTACGCCGAGTCCGACGTCACGGCCGCGCGTGGCGCGCACCACGTGTTGCACGTGGACGTTGGCGTACTCGAGCGGATCGAGCGACTCGAGGTTCAGCTGTTCGTCACTCGCGATCGGACCGCCGTGCCAGCGACCGTGCGCGAACTGGGGGTGGCTGTAGCCCGCCCCGCGCATCTGGAAACGCAGGAGCGGCGTGAGGTGGATCTCCTCGTCACCCATCGTGAGGACCGCGTCCTTCATCCAGCGAGTGCCGCGTGCCATGGTGAGCCGGAGCGCCCCGTGGGTCGTCACCGCCGCGTCGTCGGGCGGCAGCATCGCGGCCGAACGACTGAGGGGACGTCCGTAGGCGTCATCGAAGGTCATGAAGTGCAGTCCACCGTCGCCGAAGTGCAGCGGTGCCCAGAAGAACGCCAACTGCGGCGCGCGGTGGCTCTCCACGCCCGGGAGCGGTTCGCCGATCGGGCGCACGCCCCACGAGCGGTCCTTCGTGCCGCGAAAGTGTTCGGGAAGTTCGTGACGTCCGTTCGGTGTCTCGATCCATCCGCTCCAGGTGCCGAGCTGCGTGGCCCTGGTCACGTCCATGAAGAGGCGGGCACCGTCGTGCATGGTCTGGCGCGGCTCTTCGCTGATCGCGGTGCGTCGGGTGTAGGTGAGGTCACAGCGCAGCCCGTGATCGGTCGCCTCGACCACGACCCGGTTCACGCGCATCGGCGCCACGATCTCGAGGCGCATCGGTCCGACGGCCGTCGGGCGCCCTATGAGCGCGTCACTCGCGAAGGCCGAGTACTGACGGTCGCCCTGGACGACCGAGAAGGCGGCGTCGATCACGCCACGGTTGGGGTAGAGACCGAGCGCGAAGGCGAAGTAGAACTCCTCGTCGTAGCCGTTGAACCAGAAGCGGTCGTAGGCGTTGGGGTGGCCGTCCATGACGTGGGCGAGCGGCAACGCCGTCTGGTGGAGTGGATAGTCGTCGTCAGGTAGTAGCACGTCGCTCCAGTTCATTGATCGCGTCCCAACGCGTGGCGGCGACGATCGCGCGATCGATCATCGAGAGGAACATCTCGTCGCCGCGCTCGGTCTGTTCGACGATGACCGACGCCGCCACCAGCATGACGATGGGCTGGAGCGTGTAGCGAGCGAACTCCTGGCGCGCGACCTCGGCGGGGATATCGACGCCGTGGTCGGCCAGCTTCGCGAGGTAGTAGTCGAGTAGTTCGAACTCGTATCGCGCGCAGTCCTGCGGCGTCAGGCTCGTCGTGAGGAAGTAGGCGACGTCGAGCAAGGGACTGCCGACGCCGACGGTCTGCCAATCGACGACGGCCAGGGCCACGGTACCGTCGCAGGCGTCGATGAGCAGGTTGTCCGTGCGGAAGTCGCCGTGGGTCACGCAGGGATACGAGGTCGCGTAGCCACTGAAGAGCGCGAGACGGTCCTTCAGTGCCAGCACCATCGTGCGAAGTTCCGCGTCGATACGAGCGTCGTAACGCTCGATGAACTGATCGAAGAGCACCGGCACCACCGCTTCGTAGAGCGGACGGAGTTCGTCACCCACTCCGCGCAGCCATGTGGCGTCGTGCAGATCGGTGCGGGCGTGGGTCGGTCCATGGAGGCCGGCCAAGGCGGCGAGACCGGCGCGCGCGGTGCCCAGTGAGATCCCGGTGAACTGGTCGACGACCGCCGAAGGGCTGAGGTCCTCTAACAGCAAGAGAAAGTTGTCACTGTCGTCGCGTTCGGCGAAGTAGCAGCGCGGCGTCCTCGTCGTGATGAGCGAGGCGAGATGTTGGTAGAACGAGACCTCGCGCAGGTAGAGGCGTTGGAGCGCCGCGGTCGACCGACTGACCTCGTCGAGTGACGGGACCTTGGCGACGACGCGGGACAGTCCGCCGTCGTGGGTGACCGTCAGTCGATAACAGTTCGCCACCTGACCTTGACCGACCGATTCGACGGAGACGTCCGACGCCCCCTCGAGCGAGAGGAGATGGGCCAGCCACGTCACGTCGAGTTCGTCGATTGTCGGCACCAACGTCATGTGTCACCCCCTCGTCAGTCTGCCTCTTCAGCAGGGGACCTCGACTGGTATGCCGTAGGCCGTCTTGGGCAGTCGCACGCAGTTGTTCACGGTGAACTTCGTGTTGGCCCCCATCTCTATGAGCGTGGAGAATTCAACTGTTCCGCCTTGGCCGGCGAGAAACGTTGGCTTGTGACGCAGCGTCACGCCATAGACCTTCGCGGCGGCAACCACTTCGGCGCCGGAGACCGCGTGCCCGCTCGCGGCCGCCTCTGCGATCGCTCGGTTGCTGGCACCCAACCCAGCGGCGCGACTGTTCCAGAGTCCCTGTGCTTCACGCGGGCAGGAAATGATCGTTGGCGCACCTCCCAGCGTGACGGGGAAGTTCACGCAGACGTCGGCGAAGGTCGTCTCATCGAAGAACAGGACGAGCCGCGGATACTGGAACACGTCGCCCAAGTTGATGAGAAGGGCGAGGTTGGTGCTGTTCACCGTGTTGATGCCCGCGGCGTTGCTGACGTCCGCTGCGGTGACCACGTGTGCGGGACGGGCGTGGGTGGCGGTCCCCAGCGCGTACTGCGCGACGTGAAGGGCGACCGTCGATGACGTCGAGGCACCGACGGGACTGCCAAAGCTCAAGAGGAGCGCGATGGCGGTCGCCGGAATCAAGATACGCGCGACACTCCGAGGCCCGCGTCGTCGTTGCTGTTGACCCATCGTGGTGGTCTCCTCAATGTTTGGTTCTCTCCATCCTCCTTCAACATTTGGCGTACGTGTTCGATTTGCCCCGGCTACGACACTCACTGGTTGATCTGTCAGTAGAAGAAAATCGGGCGAACATTTCAATAGAGTTTGAGTTTGATATCGACCTCACGGGTAAGAATGACGAGGTGCAGTCCTTTATCACCCACTACGGCTACCTCGCCCTGTTCGTCCTCTCGGTGCTCTCCTCGGCGCTCATCCCGATCCCGTCGGAGGTCGCCTACGGCTTCGCCGGGGCCCTGTGCACGTCCGGCGTGACCGGACACGTGCGTTTCTCCCTGTGGGCTGTCATCGTCGTCGGCACCGTCGGCTCGCTGGTGGGCGCGGTCATCGCCTACGAGGTGGGGCGCAGCGCCGGTCGGACGATCGTCGAACGCTGGGGTAAGTGGCTGCTGCTCTCGACAAAGGACCTCGACCGCGCCGAGCGCTGGTTCGAGCGATACGGTTCGGCCTCGGTCTTGATCAGTCGCGTGCTGCCGGTCGTGCGGAGTTTCATTTCGGTGCCCGCGGGCATCGCCGAGATGAACCGGGCCCGCTTCGCGGTCCTCACGACCATCGGCTCGGCCGTGTGGGTGGCGTTGCTCGCCGGCCTTGGATACGCCGCCGGGAAGAACTGGAAGCACGTGAGTGGTGATTTCCACACCGCCGAGTACCCGATCATCGCGGTGGTGGTCCTCGGGCTGGCCTACGGGCTCTGGCACCGTTGGCGCACGGTGCGACGAGAGGCCGCCGCCTAGCTCGTCAGTGTCGCCAGCACCTTGTCGGCGTGGCCGTCGGCTCGAACGCCGTACCAGGCGTGCTCGATCCGGCCGGTGGGACCGACGACGAAGGTCGAACGTATGACGCCGGTCACCTTCTTGCCGTACATCATCTTCTCGCCGTAGGCGCCGTAGTTGGTCATGACCGACTTCTCGGGGTCGCTCAAGAGGTCGAAGGCCAGGCCGTACTTCTTCCGGAAGGCGACGTGTTTGTCGGCGCCGTCGGGCGAGACGCCCACGACTTTGACCCCGAGCTTGCGAAATGCCCTCAGACCGTCATTAAACTGACAGGCCTCTTTGGTGCATCCGGGGGTGTCGTCGGCCGGGTAGAAGTAGATGACGAAACGCTCACCTGCGAAATCCTTCAATGAGATGGTCTTTCCGGACTGATTGGCCAGCGCGAAAGTCGGTGCTTTTGCTCCAATCTCAAGTCGTGTCAAGGTTGTCCTCCTATTTTCAACCCGAAAATACAATATTTTGTCGTAGACTGGGAACGAAGCTCTAGGAATTGAGCTTGGGCCTACACTTTCGAACGCCGGTTCTGGGTCCAACCGAGAAACGTCGTCGTCGTGAGTAGTGATTTCAAGGAGTCCGTGCCGTCGGCACCGGACTCGTACGCCACCAATAAGTCCTTCGCCGAACTGGGCGTGTTGCCCGAGTTGGTCGCGGTGCTCACCGAACAAGGGATCACCACCGCCTTCCCGATCCAGGCCCTCACGATCAGCGACGCGCTCGCCGGTCGCGACGTCTGCGGCAAGGCCAAGACCGGATCAGGCAAGACGCTCGGCTTCGGATTGCCGATGCTCCAGCGAATCTCGGCCGGCGAGACCTTCAAATCCAGGGAGGGTGGACCGGCCCGCCCACGCGCGCTGGTGCTGTTGCCGACCCGTGAACTGGCCGTCCAGGTCTACGAGGTCCTGAAGCCCCTCGGCGGCGCACTCGGTCTTCACGTCGCCGCCGTCTACGGCGGTGCCGACATCGAGCGTCAGGTCAAATCGTTGCGACGGGGCTGTGACGTCATCATCGCCACGCCCGGAAGGCTCATCGACCTCGGTGACCGCGGCGAAGTCAACGTCGAGAACCTCGACGTCCTGGTCCTGGACGAAGCGGACCGCATGGCCGACATGGGCTTCATGCCCCAGGTCGAGTGGGTCCTGCGGCGCATCGCCGAGCACCCACACCAGACGCTGCTCTTCTCGGCGACGCTCGACGGCGCCATCGACCGCCTCGTGAAGCGCTACCTCACCGACCCGGTCTTCCACGAGGTCGCGAGCGACACCCAGACGGTCTCGTTGATGGTGCACCACTTCTTGAACGTCCACCAGATGGACCGGATCAAGGTCGCCGCGGCCATCTGTTCGTCGTTCGACAAGACCCTGATCTTCTGTCGGACCAAGCGCGGGGCCGACCGCCTGGTCGAACAGCTCCAGAAGGAGGGCGTCGACGCCGCCGCCATCCACGGGGACCTTCGCCAGAGCCAACGCGAGAAGGCCCTCGCCGACTTCTCGGGGGACCGCTTGGCCGTCCTCGTGGCGACCGACGTCGCCGCCCGGGGACTGCACATTGACGCAGTCGACTGCGTAATGCACTTCGACCCCCCGGAGGACCAGAAGGCCTACCTCCACCGCTCCGGGCGGACCGCCCGGGCCGGGTCGACGGGCGTTGTGGTCTCTTTGTTACTGTGGAACCAAATTATTGAGGCTGAAGTGATCATGCGTCGTCTTGGACTCAAGCGGCCGATCGTGGAGGTCTTTTCAAACGACCCACACTTGAAGGACCTGGCCAGCTGGGATCCGACCAGGGAGGACTCGGTACTGTGAGCAAGAAGAAGCAGGCGTTGCCCGTCTTCAAGTACGAGAAGTCCTTGAAACGTGCCCTGGTTGTCGTCGCTCACCCTGATGACGCGGATTTTGGTTCGGCCGGGACGATTGCAACTTTGACCGGTAAGGGCGTGGATGTTGCGTACTGCCTCGTCACTTCTGGTGACGCCGGCGGTGACGGATCGACGCTCACGCGTGAGGAAAGATCAGAGATCCGCGAAACCGAGCAGCGCGCCGCCGGTCGTGAGGTCGGCGTGACGAATATCACTTTCCTTCGCTGGCCCGATGGCCAGGTGGAGCCCACGTTGTTGCTCCGTCGTGAAATCGCGCGCGTCATCCGCACGCACCGTCCAGACCTGGTCATCACGCAAAGTCCCGAGCGAAACTGGGAACGCATGCGTGCGAGTCACCCCGACCACATGGCCTCCGGTGAAGCGACGATGCGCGCGGTCTACCCGGATGCCCGAAATCCCCACGCCTTCCCGGAACTACTGCGCGAGGGCCTCACGCCGCATACCGTGCCCCTCGTGTGGCTGAGCGGAAGCAACGCCACCATGGTCGTCGACATCACGAAGCGATTCAAGTACAAGCACGCCGCCCTGAAACGTCACGTCTCACAAGTGGGCGACAACAAGGGTCTGAAGAAGATGCTGAATCAGTGGGGCCGAGGAGTCGCGAAGAACGCGGGCATGAAAAAAGGTCGTCTGGCCGAGGGTTTCAAGGTCGTCATCACCGGTTAAGTGAACGTCCGCAGTCCTAGTGTGTCGTCAATGGATCGCGCGCGCGTCACCGAACGAACACCGATTGCTCAACGTACGGTCGCCAAAGGTCTCAACCAGATCTTCCTGGGACTCACACGCCAAAACTTCCCCGCGCAGTTCCTCGCCGGCATCACGCTTCTCGCGATAGCGATACCCGAGCAGCTCGCCACGTCGCAGTTGGCGGGCGTGCCCGCCTTCACCGCGATGATCGCGTTCATCACCGCGACGCTCGTCTTCTTCTTCATCGGTTCGAATCCGATCGTCTCGGTGGGCGCGGACTCGACGATCGCGCCCCTCTTCGCCGTCGCGCTGCTACGACTCGCGCCGGCGAGTTCGAGCGAGTACATGGAACTGGTCGCCGCGACGGCCGTCGTGGCCGGGATCATCGTCATGGCCATCGGGCTCCTAAAGCTCGGCTGGCTCGCCGACTTCCTCTCACTGCCGATCGTCGCGGGCTTCATGGCCGGAATCGGTGTCATCATCATCACCCACCAACTCCCTCGGGTCCTCGGCGTCGCGTCGGGTGGGGAGTCCTTCATCTCGCGACTCCAGTGGATCAGTCACCAGTTCGGTCACGTCAGCACGTGGTCGATCGTGATCGCCCTGGGCACCCTCGTCGTCATGGTGATCGGTGAGAAGCTCAACGCGAAGCTGCCCTGGGCGCTCGCGGGCGTCCTGGTCGCGACCATCATCACCGCGACCGCCTCGCTCGCGAGTCACGGCGTCGAGCAGCTCGGCACCGTGAGCGCCGGGTTGCCGACGTGGCGTCTGCACTGGCTGAGCGGCTCCCAGTGGGGCGTCGTCTGCACGACGGCGCTGACCCTGGTCGTCGTCATCCTGAGCCAGAGCGCCGCGACCTGTCGCACCACGGCCGACGACCTGGCGATCGCGGACAACATCAGTCGCGACTTCGTGGCCATTGGAATGGCGAACGTCGCGTGTGGTCTCGCGGGCGCGTTCCCGGTCAACGCCAGTCCGGCGCGAACCACCGTCGCGAAATTGGCCGGCGGCCGCACGAAGCTGGTCCTGCTGGTAGCCGGGGCGGGCGCGCTCGTGCTCTCGCCCTTCGCCCAGTTCGCCCACATGATCCCCCTGGCGGCGCTGGCCGGCGTGCTCCTCTTCGTCGGCGGACGCCTCATCAAGGTCGCCCAGTTCCGCAAGATCCTGGCCGCCAGTCGCTGGGAGTTCGCGCTCGCCCTGATCTCGACCTTGGGCGTGGTCTTCATCGGGGTCGAGCAGGGTCTCGGGATCGCCGTCGGACTCGCGATCCTCGATCAGACGTGGCGATCGGCCCGACCGCGGATGGTCGAACTGGGTCGTCGCACGGGCACGACGAGTTGGGAGCCGGAAGAAGAAGAGGGCGTCGAACGCGTCGACCGTATCCTGGCCCTACTCTTCGGTGAGGAACTGTTCTTCGCCAACGCCGGCATCTTCCGACGTGAGATGCACGACCAGCTCGCCAAAGTGCCCGAGACCCAACACGTCATCGTCGACGCGGTCGCGATCGCCGACATCGACTACACGGGCATGATCGCGCTGAGCCAGGTCGTGGCCGACCTCGATGAGGACAAGATCACCTTCTCGTTCTCGCGGGCCAACGAGAAGGTGAAAGATCGTCTGAAGAAATCGACGAACGCGGCCATCAAGACGATCGCGCTCTTCGACAGCACCGACGCCGCCGCGGTCGCGGCCGAGGCGGCGACGAGGAGCTAACCCTGGGCGAGGTGTCGCAGCACGTAGTTGAGGACGCCGCCGTGTCGGAAGTACTCGGCTTCGGTCGGCGTGTCGATGCGCAGGCGCACCTCGAAGGTGACGACCTCACCGTCCGTGCGCGTCGCGCTCAGCGTGACCGTCGGCACGGTCTCGCCGCGGTTCAACCCGTCGAGTCCCGTGATCGCGAAGGTCTCGGTGCCGTCGAGGTCGTAGGTCGCGGCGCTCTCGCCGGCCCGGAACTGGAGCGGCAGGACGCCCATGCCCACGAGGTTGGCGCGGTGGATGCGTTCGTAGCTCTCGACGAGCACGGCCTTGACGCCGAGGAGCTTCGTGCCCTTGGCCGCCCAGTCCCGGCTCGACCCGGTGCCGTACTCCTTGCCGGCGATGATCATGAGCGGCGTGCCCTCGGCCTGGTAGGCCATCGCGGCGTCGAAGATCGACATCTCGGTGCCCTCGGGCAACTTGCGCGTCACGCCGCCCTCGGTGCCGGGCGCCATCTGGTTGCGGATGCGGATGTTGGCGAACGTACCGCGCACCATGATCTCGTGGTTGCCCCGGCGCGTGCCGTAGCTGTTGAAGTCGGCCGCGATGACGCCACCGTCGATGAGGTACTTCCCGGCCGGGGACGACGCGCGGATGTTGCCGGCCGGCGAGATGTGGTCGGTCGTCACCGAGTCGCCGAGTTTCGCGAGCACGCGCGCCCCCGAGAAGTCCGTGACGACGTCCGGCTCCATGGTGAGGCCGTCGAAGTACGGCGGGAGCTTCACGTAGGTCGAGGCCGGGTCCCAGGCGTAGGTGACGGCATTTGTGGTCGGCACCCGCTGCCAGCGATCGTCGCCACTGAAGGCGCTGGCGTAGCGCTCTTCGAACATCGCCGGTGTGATCGAGGAACGCACGGCCTCGGCCACCTCGGCGTCACTCGGCCACAGGTCGGCCAGGAACACCGGCTTCTCGTCGGTGCCGACGCCGAGTGGTTCGCTCGCGAGGTCGATCTCCATCGTCCCGGCGAGGGCGTAGGCCACGACGAGCGGTGGGCTCGCGAGGAAGTTCTGCTTGACGTCGGGGTGGATGCGACCCTCGAAGTTGCGGTTGCCCGACAACACCGACACGACCGAGAGGTCGTGCTCGTTGACGGCTTCGGAGACGCCGGCCAGGAGCGGACCGGTGTTGCCGATGCACGTCGTGCACCCGTAGCCGGCGAGGTAGAAGCCCAACGCGTCGAGGGGTTTCACGAGGTCGGCCCGTTCGAGGTAGTCCATGACGACACGGCTGCCGGGGGCGAGCGACGTCTTCACCCACGGTTTCACGTTGAGACCCAGTTCCACGGCGCGCTTGGCGACCAGGCCGGCCGCGACCAACACCGAAGGGTTGGAGGTGTTGGTGCACGACGTGATCGCGGCGACGACGACGGCGCCTTCGCGAAGCGTCTCGGCCATGTCGACGCCGTGTACCTCTTTGGGTTCGCGTCCGAGGGCGTCCAGGAACGCACCGCGCGCACCGGAGAGTGACACGCGATCCTGCGGTCGCTTCGGTCCGGCCAGACTCGGCTCGACCGACGTGAGGTCGAGTTCGACGTACTCCGAGTACACCGGCTCGGCGGCGCTGTGGTCGTGCCAGAGGCCCTGGACCTTCGCGTACGCCTCGACGAGGTCGAGCTGTTCTTTCGTGCGACCGGTGAAGGCCAGGTAGTCGACCGTCAGTTGGTCGATCGGGAAGATGGCACACGTCGCCCCGTACTCCGGCGACATGTTGCCGATGGTAGCGCGCGTCTCGAGTGAGAGCGACGTCACGCCGGGCCCGTAGGCCTCGACGAACTTGCCGACCACGCCGTGCCTGCGCAACAGTTCGGTGATGGTCAAGACCACGTCGGTCGCGGTGACGCCCTCGCGTGGCGCGCCCGAGAGGCGCAGACCGACGACCGGCGGGATCAGCATGGAGGTGGGCTGGCCGAGCATCCCGGCCTCGGCCTCGATACCGCCGACACCCCAGCCGAGCACGCCGAGGCCGTTCACCATCGTGGTGTGCGAGTCGGTGCCGACCAACGTGTCGAGGTAGGCGACGCCGTCTTGTTCGAAGACGACGCGCGCGAGGTGCTCGAGGTTCACCTGGTGGCAGATGCCCATGCCCGGGGGCACGACGCGGAACTTCTCGAACGAGCTCTGCGCCCACTTCAAGAACGTGTAGCGCTCGACGTTGCGCTCGTATTCGATGGCGACGTTCTGCTCGAAACTCTCGGCGGTTCCCGAACGCTCCAGGATCACGGAGTGGTCGATCACCAGTTCCACCGGCACGAGCGGATTGATCTTGTTCGGGTCACCACCCAGGGCGATGATGGCGTCGCGCATCGACGCTAGGTCGACGACGGCCGGCACACCCGTCAAGTCCTGCATTAAGACGCGCTCCGGCGTGAAGGCGATCTCCTTCGCGTCGTCGCCGGCGGCCTCGCCGTGGCGCGACGGATTGTCAGCCCAGCGTGCGAGCGCCTCGATGTCCGCGGCGTTCACCTTGACGCCGTCTTCGTGGCGTAGCAGGTTCTCCAAGAGCACCTTGATCGAGTAGGGGAGTCGGTCGACGCCGAGCGCCGAGAGCGCGTCGGCGCGCAGCGAGTAGTACGTCAGTTCACGGCCCTGCACGTTGAGCGTCATCTTGGAGCCGAAGGAGTTGAGTGAGGTCATGGCACCATTCTGCCGTGTTCGTGACGTGACCGTCTCGCCTCGCTGGCGATGACGAGGCGACCGAAGTGCGAGACTTGAAACCATGACGTCGACCTACGACACGCTTCAGTCACGGCTCCAATCCGCGTTCGACACGCTGGAAGCGGGCGCCGACCCGGCCCTTCGCACGTCGGAGCGCAGCGACTACCAGGCGAACGGCGTCATGGCGCTCGCGAAGCGCCTCGGACGTGCACCACGCGACGTCGCCGAAGAGATCGTCGGCCGCGCCGAACTGTCCGACGTCGCCACCGTCGAGGTCGCCGGACCGGGGTTCTTGAACCTGACCTTGCGTCCGGAGTTCCTCGGGGGACAGTTAACCCACCTGCGCGGCGACGACCGTGTCGGGATCGAGATCGTCGCGAAGGCCAAGACCGTCGTCATCGACTACTCCTCACCCAACGTGGCCAAGGAGATGCACGTTGGGAACCTCCGTTCGACCGTCATCGGTGACGCGCTCGCGCGCATGTATCGCTTCGCCGGGCACCACGTCATCGCTCGCAATCACGTCGGTGACTGGGGTACGCCGTTCGCGATGCTGATCGAGCATCTCCTCGACAGCGAACGAGACGACGGTGCCAACTACTCCATCGGGGACCTCGACGGCTTCTACAAGGAGGCGCGTACCAAGTTCGACGCCGACGACTCGTTCAAGGAGCGATCGCGGGCTCGCGTGGTGGCGCTGCAGTCCGGTGACCCCGAGACACTGCGTCTCTGGCGTGTCGTCGTCGACCAGTCGATCGCGTACCTCGACCTCGTCTACCAGGACCTCGGAATCACGCTCACGGTCGATGACGTCGTCGGCGAATCCTTCTACGACAACATGCTCAACGGCGTCGTCGAGGACCTCACGAAAGCCGGACTGATCGTCGAGAGTGGTGGCGCGCTGTGTGTCTTCCCGCCGGGATTCACCAATCGCGATGGCGAGGCACTCCCGCTCATCGTGCGTAAGAGCGACGAGGGTTTCGGGTACGCCGCGAGTGACCTCGCGGCCGTGCGCGATCGCGTCGACAATCTCCACGCCGACGAGATGCTCTACGTGGTCGGCGTGCCGCAGGCCCAGCACTTCGAGATGGTCTTCGCCGTGGCACGAATGGCCGGCTGGCTACCCGATCGCGTGCGCTGTGAGCACGTGACCTTCGGCAACGTGCTCGGACCCGATCGCAAGATGTTCAAGTCGCGCAGCGGCGACACGGTCAAACTCGCCGGTCTGCTCAACGAAGCGATCGAACGAGCGGACGTGGCGCTGAAGGAGCGCAACACCGACCTGGATGAGATGGCGCGGACGCAGTTGGCCGTCGAGATCGCGCGGGCCTCCATCAAATACGCCGACCTCTCGACCGACCGCCATCACGATTACATCTTCGACCTCGATCGCATGATCGCCTTCGAAGGCGACACCGGTCCGTACCTGCAGTACGCGCACGCGCGCCTCCGATCGATCTTCCGTCGTCTCGGCGCTGCGTGGGACCCACCGTCGGTCTCGTTCTCCCTCGACACGCCGCAGGAACGTCACCTGGCGCTGGGACTGCTCGCGTTCCCCGAGGCCTTCGAAGCGTCGTTGGCGTCGCTCCAGCCGCATCGTCTCTGCGTCTACCTCTTCGATTTGGCCCAGCGCCTCACCGCCTTCTACGACGCCTGTCCGGTGCTGACCTCCGAAGGAGCACTGCGAGATCAGCGACTGGCGCTGTGTGACCTCACGGCGCGAACACTGTCGACCGGTCTCTCGGTCCTCGGCATCGACGCGCCGGAGCAGATGTAGGTCTGGACTCGCGACGGTCCACGCGCCGTCTGTAGAGTGAATCTCGCGGGTCGAAGGACCCAGTGAGCGGGGGACAGCATGGACGTCAGGGCCTCAATCCTTAGTGAAGTGCACGGACCGTGGCACACCGAGACGATCGAGATCGACGATCCGCACGCCTTCGAAGTACGCGTCAAAATGGCGTTCTCCGGGCTGTGCCACTCGGATCTGCACCTGCAGACCGGTGCACTCTCCCAGGCGCCCGTCGCCCTGGAGATGATCTCCGGACGCCCGTCCATGTTCCCGATCATCGGCGGTCATGAAGGCTCGGGCGTCGTGGAGGCAGTCGGCGAGGGCGTGACGTCGGTCAAGGTCGGCGACCACGTGGCGACGTCGTTCATCCCCTCGTGCGGCAAGTGCGAGTACTGCATCTCCGGCCGTCCGTACATATGCGACATGGCCGCGGGCACGCTCGCCGGTCCGATGATCTCGGACGGTACGTGGCGTCACCACTTGGGTGAGACCAACGTGAATCGCATGTGCAACCTCGGCACGTTCGCCGAGTACATCGTCGTCCACGAGGCCTCGGTGATCCGCGTCGAACCGTGGTACGACCTGCGCGCCGCGGCCCTGCTCTCGTGCGGCATCTCGACCGGCTTCGGCGCCGCCGTCAACCGTGGCGGTGTCAAGCCGGGCGACGTCGTCGCCGTCATCGGGTGCGGGGGACTCGGCTCGGCCGCTATCCAGGGTGCCCTGCACGCCGGCGCTCGCGCCGTCGTCGCCATCGACACCAATCAGTCCAAGATCGACCGCGCCATGAAGATCGGCGCCACGCACGGCTCGACCACGACGTTGGAGGCGGCCTTCACGATCCTGCCCGACCTGACGTGGGGCAAGAACTGCGACGTGGTGATCATCACCGTCGGCGAGGCCACGGGCGAGATCATCGAGCAGGCCCGTTCGATCACCGCCAAGGGCGGGGTCGTGGTCGCGGCGGGTCTGGCGGCGTGGGACCAGACGTCGGTTGAGCTCAACCTGTTCATGTTTTCGATGATGAATCAGGAACTGCGCGGTACGGTCTTCGGCTCAGAAGCACCACGCCTGCAGATTCCTCGTCTGCTGCGCCTCCACAACGAAGGCAAGTTCATGATCGACGAACTGATCACTCAGGAGTACACCCTCGACCAGGTGCAAAAGGGTTACGACGACTTGGAAGCCGGCGAGAACATCCGCGGCGTCGTTCGCTTCTAATCTTTGAGCTCTCGATCTTGGCTAAAGGGCCGTGACGAACAGCGACATCACGTCTTCTCGACGCTTTGATACGCCCAAGAGTGTGATCGACCTAGGGGTAAACCCCTGAAGTAACGGGCGGTCCTTCGGGGCAATTCGTGGTTATTCCCGATTGCCCACTCCGTTGCGTACTGCGTACTCTCCTCAGTAGGGCCCTACCAATCGTTGGGACGCTTCCGGATCACTCAACTCAATGGAATGAAGGAATTGACGGTGTCTAGTATATTAGGTAGCATACTCAGTATATATACAGCTACGAGGTCACTATGAGCATCCGCCATTCACTGCTCGCTCTCTTGAGTGAGGGTCCGAAGTACGGCTTCCAACTCCGTCAGGAGTTCGAAACGAGCACCGGCGAAGTTTGGCCCCTGAACGTCGGCCAGGTGTACACGACGCTGCAGCGCCTCGAGCGCGACGGTCTCGCCCAGTCCGACGACGTCGAAGACGACGAGCGTCAGAAGAACTACCGGATCACCGAGAGCGGAAGCGAAGAGCTCTCCCGATGGCTGCGTACGCCGCCTGATCTCTCGGAGCCGCCGAGGGACGAGCTGGTGATCAAGGTCCTCGTTGCGTCGCGCCTGGCCGACGTCGACGTCTTTGAAGTCATTCAGGTCCATCGTCGCTACATCGTGCAGCTGATGCAGCAGTGGACCCGTCTCAAAGAGGACGAGTCCAACTTCGACCTCGCTTTCGCCCTCGCCGTGGACGCCGAACTGTTTCGCCTGGACGCCGTCGCGCGCTGGCTCGACAGCGCGGACGGCCGTCTCCGCCGCGCGACCTACGAACCGACACCCCCGAACCCTGTTGCGCTACCGAGTATTCGACGAAGGACTGGAGCCCACCGATGAGCATGCTGGAACTAAAACACGTATCCAAGAAGTACGGAGAGGGAGCGAACGAGGTCGACGCCATCACCGACATCGACCTCTCGGTCGAGCGCGGTTCACTCGTCGCCATCATGGGACCGAGCGGATCCGGCAAATCGACGCTGCTCACCATCGCCGGGAGCCTCGAAGAGCCGACGTCCGGTGACGTCATGATCAACGGCACCAACTTGTCGGGCATGTCGCGCAACGACAAGGCCCGTCTGCGGCGACGCTCGGTCGGCTACGTCTTCCAGGACTTCAATCTCTTGAAGGGTCTCACCGCTGTCGAGAACGTCTCGCTGCCGCTCGAACTCGACGGTGTCTCGATGAAGAAGGCGAGGGCCCAAGGCATGGCCGCTCTCGAGGGCCTCGGTCTCGCTGAACGCGCCGAGAGCTTCCCTGACCAACTGTCCGGCGGCGAACGTCAACGCGTCGCCATTGCGCGCGCCGTGGTGGGCGAGAGAAGTCTGCTTTTGGCCGACGAACCATCGGGTGCCCTGGACTCGGTCAACGGTGAGTCGGTCATGCGCATGATCCTGGCGGCCTGTCACGGCGGCGTCGCCGCGGTCGTGGTCACCCACGACGCCAAGCTCGCCTCGTGGGCCGACCGCGTGGTCTTTCTTCGCGACGGGAAGGCGGTCGACGAGACGCTGCCGCCGCCCAGTCCCGAAGAGTTGCTCAACCCCGACGTCCCCAACCGGGCGTAGTCATGGACGAACTCTCGATCCGAAGCGCAGGACGGCCGTCCGACGGCGGCATCCCCGCGCGCCGCGCCGTGACGCACTGGGCGTGGCGCCTCTTTCGTAGTGAGTGGCGTCAACAGTTTCTGATCCTCGCCCTCATCACCGTGGCGGTCGCGGCGACGATCCTCGGCTCCTCGGTCGCGGTGAACAACCCGCCGCCGAAGAACGCCGGCTTCGGCACGGCCCAGTACGCCGCGACCTTTACGAGCGACAACGCCAAGACCCAGGCGGACATCTCGAAGATAGAGAAGTTGGGCACCGTGCAGGTGATCGAGAACACCACGTACTCCATTCCCGGTTCGATCAACACGTACCAACTCCGGTCGCAGGCCGCGAACGGCCCCTACGGTGCTCCGATGCTGTCGCTGGTCTCCGGTCACTTCCCGTCCGGTGCCAATCAGGTCGCCGTGACCAGTAGCGTCGCGACGGCCTTCCATCTCTCGGTCGGCAAGAGCTGGCAGGTGGGCGGCGTCACTCGCCAGGTCGTCGGCGTCGTCGAGAACCCGCAGAGCCTGCTCGACGAGTTCGCGCTCGTCGTTCCGGGCCAGGTGCCGAATCCGACCGAGGTCACCGTACTGTTCGACGCCTCGCCAGGCTCCTTGCGGTCGTTGGGAGGCGTGAACGTCAGCTCACCGGCGTCGGTGGCCCAGTCGAACCCGCTCAATCCCGAAACGATCTCGCTGGCGGCCCTGGTCCTGGGGATGGTGTTGATCGCGCTGGTGTCCATCGGTGGCTTCACCGTGTTGGCCCAGCGCCGGATGCGATCGATCGGCATGCTTGAGTCCATCGGCGCGACGGATCGTCATGTGCGACTGGTCGTGAGCGCCAACGGCACCGTCGTGGGTGTCGTCGGTGCGATCCTCGGATTCGTCGTGGGCTTCGTGGCCTGGTTGGCCTATCGTCCGAGTTTCGAGCAGAGCGCGCACCACCTCGTGGGAGTCTTCGCCCTGCCCTGGCTCGTAGTGATCGCCGCGATGGTCCTCGCCGTGGCGGCCGCGTACTTCGCGTCGTCTCGTCCGGCGCGCGCCGTCACCAAGATCCCGGTCGTCCTGGCGCTCTCCGGTCGCCCGGCGCCCCCGCGTCAGATCCACCGCTCCGCCCTGCCGGGCATCGTCATCCTCGTGGGCGCCTTCCTCCTGCTCGGCTACGCCGGTGGGACCGGTGGTGGCAACGGCAATGGGGGAGCGCCCGAACTCCTCCTCGGACTCCTCCTCTTGATGCCGGGACTGATACTGCTCGCGCCGTTCTTACTGTCGTTGACCGAGCGGGTCGGTCGGCACGCGCCGATCGCCCCGCGCCTGGCGCTACGCGACCTCGCTCGGTTCAGGGCGCGCTCCGGTTCGGCGCTCGCGGCGATCAGCATCGGTGTCCTGATCGCGGTCATCGTGGTGCTCGCGTCGGCGTCGCGGTTCTCGAACGTCCTCGACTACGCCGGACCCAACCTCTCTTCCAATCAGATCGCCCTCCACACGAGCTACCTCGGGCAGGGCCAAGTGCTCGTGCACCGCAACGCCAAGGGTCAACTGGTACGGGTCAAGAACCACAAGACGGAGACGGCGACACCGGCGCAACTCGCCGCGAGCGCGCACCAGATCGCCCAGGGACTCGACGCCCAACTCATCGCCCTGGAGACGCCCAACGCATTCGTGAATGGCAAACAGGGAGGTCGCAACTGGAGCGGGCAGATCTACGTCGCGACGCCGCAGCTACTGCGCGCCTTCGGCATCAAGGCGTCCGAGATCAATCCGAGGGCCGACGTCTTGACGTCGCGTCCCGGCCTCTCGGGAGTCACGGGTCTCAGCATGGACTACGGGAGCGGCAACCCTAAGGACCCGACCAGTACCGGCGGGCATCTACGGCACCCAATTATCCAGGAGATCAGTGCGTTGCCCAGCGGCACCTCGGCGCCCAACACGGTCGTCACCGAGTACGCGATGAAGAAGTACCACATCTCTTCCGGTACCAGCGACTGGCTGGTGGTGGGCACGCAGGGCTTCACCGCGGCCCAGATCAGCGCCGCGCAACTCACCGCGTCGACCGCGCAACTCCAAGTCGAGTCGAGGAACGACATTCCCTCGGGATCGACCATCATCAACGACGCGACGCTCTTCGGGATTCTCATTGCGCTCGGAATCCTGGCGATGTCCGTCGGGCTCGTGCGCAGTGAGACCGCGAGCGACATGCGGACGTTGGCGGCGACCGGCGCGTCGAGCTACACCCGGCGCACGTTGACCGCGGTCACGGCCGGAGCGCTCGGGTTCCTCGGCGCCCTCTTGGGCGTGGTCGGTGGCTACGTCGCCATGCTCGGATTCCTGAGAAGCAATTCGCTCAACGGCGGGATCTCGGCGTTGACCGACGTTCCCGTGCGCGACCTCATGCTCTTGCTCATTGGTATGCCGCTCATCGCCGCGGCGGTCGGCTGGCTCTTCTCCAGTCGCGAACCCGCGATCATGGGACGTCAGCCGATCGAGTGACGACGAGAGGCAGTTAGAGGTTCCCGGCCCCGGGTTTGAGACCGAGGACGCTGCGCAGGCCGAGCGTCGACTTCGTGATGTGCGGTGTCAGGGCGCCCAGTGAGCGAGACCGTATCGCGCCACTCATGACGCCCGTCCCGTAGGCGAGGTCGTCGGCGACACCGAGTGGGACGTCGGTGGCGCGCACGCGGGCCGATCGCCAGCGGTAGGCCGTGCCCACGGCGAAGAGCAACAGCGCGCGACGGCGCAGCCTCGGGTGCAGCGCACCGAGGAGGATGAGGACACCGAAGGTGCGCACCGCGGCCCTCGCCATGAGGGGACCGGCCCGGACCATGCCGCGCCCCACCAGTTCGCCCGCCACCGCATCGGCGTTGTCCGTCGTCGTGAGCATTCGTTCGCGCAGTTGATCGCGCGCGGCGTCGATGATGCGAAGTCCGACCATGGGTTTGCCGAGAAGGGCGCTGGTCCACGCGAGGAGGGTCCACGTGTCGGTGCGAAACGGGGCGAGTCGCGTGCCGTGGCGTCTGGCGAGTTCGCTCGAGGATTGGCCGTAGCGAATGCGTTGTCGCCACCAGCCGCGCCACGAATCCCTCGCGCGGTGCGTCACCACGACGTCGGCCACGTAGCGGACCAGCCATCCGTGATCGTGCAGTCGCCACACGAGGTCGACGTCCTCGCCGTAGCGCAGTGATTCGTCGAAGCCCTCGCCGAAACTCGAGCGCCGAACGAGTAGGCACGCGCTCGGCACGAAGTGGATGACGGCGTTGGGGATGACGAGGCCGCTTCGATCGCCCATGTCCAATGGACTGAACTGCTCTTCAAAACGGTCGCGCATCGATGTTCCTCGCGCGCCGCGAATTCGAGGAGCGACGGCACCCTCGAGCGGGTCCGCGAAGTGCGCCTGCAGCCGCGCCAATACGTCGAGGGCGTTGTCGAGAGTGACGTCCACGTCGATGAACCACAGAAGCGGTCGCGACGTCGCACGCGCCCCGGCGTTTCTCGCGCTACCCGGTCCATGGTTCTCGTCGAGTCGCACCGACTCGGCGCCGAACCTTTCGCAGCACCGCATCACGGTGTTCGCGTCGCTCGATCCGTCGTCGACGACGGTGACGTGGAGTCCCCGTAGTGACGCGAGCAGGACTTCCAACGAATCGACGTCGTCGCGTATCGGGACGATGACGTCGACGTCGTCGACATCGGTGGCAACGCGATAGTGGGGGTGCAGGAGCCCTTGTTGCACGAGCGTGCGGGCGAATCGCTCCTCGCCGGCCTGAACCTCGTTGCCATGGACCCATCGTTCGGCGACGGCCCGTGATCCGCCCGGGAGGCGCAGGAGGCGCCACGGCGATCCGCCGGTGAGGAGGTCACGGTCGAGGAACTTCGCGTTCTCATCGAGCGTCACCTTCGTCCCCGTGGGGATGGGGACCTCGACCGGCAACGGGGCCAGGGGGAGAAGTTGGCTCACGTTGAGGAGTCTGGCACGATTTGGTCCGGGCGCGGTCGCCCCACCGACCAGAATGGAGTCGTCCGAGGAGGAACGATGTCGACCGAAACACTGATCGAAGAACAGGTCGAAGAGACCGAAGAGATCGAGGAGCTTCTCGTTGAAGAGGTCTCCATCGACGGACTCTGCGGCGTCTACTAGACGTGTCACCGATCACCGTCGCCTTTGACGTGACGGCACCGTGGCAGTTGAACGAGCAGGTCTCGTTGCGCGATGAGTCCTTCGGCGCCCTGGCCTATCACCACGGCACGCGCAGACTGGTCTTCCTGAAGTCGCGCGCACTGGTCGACGTCGTGCGACGCGTCGGCGACTATCCGACCGCCGACGCCGCGCTGGACGCGCTCGTGACGCCCGACGATCGCGGCAGGTACGTGACGGCACTCGCGTCGCTCGTTCGATCGGAGATCATCCGTGGGCGCTGAGAGTTCGCTGCGCAATCGCTTCGAGCGCGGCCTCGCCGCGCCGATCTGTCTCACGTGGGAGTTGACCTACGCCTGCAACCTCGCGTGCACGCACTGTCTGTCGTCATCGGGTCGACGTGATCCCAATGAGCTGACGACCGCCGAGGCCAAGGCGTTGATCGACGAGATCGCGGCGATGCAGATCTTCTACGTCAACATCGGCGGCGGCGAGCCGATGATACGTCGCGACTTCTTCGAACTGATCGAACACGCGGTCGCCCAGCACGTCGGCGTGAAGTTCTCCACGAACGGAACGCGCATCGACGAAGCCGCCGCGCGTCGACTGGCGGACATCGACTACCTCGACATCCA
>JBEKCK010000008.1:0-93957 GCA_050014915.1 Acidimicrobiales bacterium
CAGGGAGTAACTAGATGGACGTATAAGACGTACTGCACTGATTGCATGCATCTCATAATCCCTCGGTCGTGGGCTCGATCCCCACCGGCCCTACTGGTCGCGTGTGCAACTGACGAACACCGATCACACTCGGCTCGTCACTTTCTGTTTTAGTCGTTCGTAGGGTGTCTGTCCACCGAGTCCGCCGTGGGGACGATTGAAATTATAGAAGTCCTCCCACTCTTGAAGCTTCTCGTTGAACAGTCCGGTGTCGTCGATCACGACGCCTTCGAGTTGGCGATAGAACTCTTCGTTGTCGATGCGATGACTTTTCTCGACCTTCCCGTTGAGCCTCGGCGTCGCCGGTTTGATGCAGACGTGACCGACTCCCTTATCGAGCACGTGATAGTGGAATGACCCCTGAAATTCGGCACCGTTGTCCGTTTGAATCACCTCGACCTTGAAGGGCAGTCGCTCGAGCAGGTAGTCCACGAACTGGATCGCGGTCTTCTGGTCGTTCTTCGGATAGATCCGCAGCACTCGGATTCGGGTGCAGTCGTCGATGGCCGTGTATTGGTAGTGACGCTTCTACAGCCCAGCGATTGGCTCGATGAACTTGACGTCGACCTAGACGCGGTGGCCCGGCAGCGGCTTCTCGTAGCGCTTCCAGCGCTTGGCGTGACGCTGGTGACGCTGGGACGTCGGGAGCCGGCTCATGTCGAGTTTCTTCAGGATCCGCCAGACCCCCGACGGGCTGATGTCGATGTCGTGGTAGCGCTTCAAGTACATCGAGATCTTCTGGGGCCCTTGGTGATAGTGCTTTCGCAGGTAGATATTCTTGCCCACGACCTCACTCTGCGTGGCGTTGGGCGAGGTGAGCGGCCGACGTGAGCGCTCCCGCAGCCCTACTTCCTCCTCGTAGCGACGCAGCCATCCGTAAAAGCACTGTCGGCTGATGCCGAAGTAGCGACAGGTTGCCGCGACGTTTCCAGTCACCTCGTCGACGTGCTGAATGATCGCCAGTCGACGCTTGATTATGCGTTGCTGTTCCTTTTCGGTCGCAGATTCCTCCTTTTGAGGAACCAACAATGTCACCGATGTCCGTCAGTTTTAGAGCCCCACCATCGCATTCGCAACCGCTAATTCGCAAAGGTCGTTGAGGTCTTTGAGGTCGAAGACGTCGTCGTCGTCGTCGTCGTCGTTGTTGTTGTTGTCGTCGTCGTCGTCGTTGTTGTTGTTGTCGTCGTTGATGAAGACTTGTTGAAGTACGTCTTCTCGACCGACCATTTGAAATTCATTCGCGGGGGAGTAGTAGCCGGTCGGACAATGAGAATCATGAAGACCATTGTGATTGGGCTTAGTCGTTTGGCGTCAATACCAACTTCGCACGTCGTGCAGCCGAGCCCTACTACTTCGTGCGTGGTGGGAGAAGAACCCATCAACCCATCGCGGACTGACCAGCAAGCTTGGGACCTCGCGCTGACGCACCCTTTCACAGTTTCTCCGCTACCCCAGGCACTTGAATACATCATTCCGTAGTCCGCCGCGAGGGCGTTCGGGAGACTCAATTCGTACATCGAAACATATGGCGGGTAGCCTCTTGTGGTTTTCGCAATTGGAAAACCAGTTGGTTCGGGGTATTGGTCAGTGTTAGCCGACCTCCGGGCATCCGCAGTTAAAGCTCCGTTCAGCCCAAGGTAAGGTGGGTAGCCACGGTCAATCCTCTCGAGATTGGCAATCACAAAAAGTTGTTCGCTCAACGTAAGTGAAAGCCAGTTGCTCGGCAGTTGCAAATCCTTCACGCCTTCGAATCCGCGCGCATAATCGATTGCAGATCTGAGAAATGCGACGCAGTTCGGAGTCGAAAAGCCGAGGTTATAGCAAGGACCTTCATCGAGAAAGTCCGGCACCGGACTTACCGACGCTGGCGGATTCTTAATCGGGGGATAACCGCCCGCGCTTGCCGGTGCAAGCGCGAAACTGCAGGACAGTCCAATAAGAAGACCGGCAAGTGCGATAGCCCGGGGTTGTGCTTTTTGTAGCACTTGACCTCCAGTTCGTCGACCCATCGCTAACTCTAGGTTGCGTATTTGGAAATTACGGATCACAAATGTTTGATCGTCGCAATCCCACGTTTCATCCCACTTGGACAATTCCAACCCCACCCGACTAAGGGGGCAGCGAACTTCGGACCAATCCGACCCCACCGGACCAGACCAACGGGTTGCTCCTACCTCATAATCTCTCGGTCGTGGACTTGATCCCCACCGGCCCGACTTCAGCATGAACTTGTTGCGCCGACCGTCGGCTGGCCAGAATCATCTCGTCGTATTCGGGTGCCGCATCATCGCCCACACTTGCGGCGAACTCCCTGCTTGGATCACACCGACCTCCTCGAATCCGAATCGCTCATAGAGCGCTCGGTTTCGTAACGTTGATGCTTCGAGATACGCGGGTAGTCCGTCCTGATCGCATCTGGCTAGGGCATGTCGCAAGAGTGTCGAGCCCAGTCCCATACCTTGAAAATAGGGATCGACTCCCGTGACGGCGAGGTACCAGTGGTCGACGACGGGATGGTGTTCGCGAAGCATGTCGGAGAACTCAGATAGGTCCGTGAGCAGGTCAGGGTCGACGCTCTCCAGAATGACCTGCACTAGAGCGACGTCATCGGCGGCGAAACCCGGAGGCAACCAAAGTGCAACTCCGCGGCCGTCATCCACCGTCTGCGCCGTGCCCTGAACGAAAGCGTCACTCGCCACGGCGTCGATGAACTTCGAAAAGGTTGTGTGAAAAGTCCACGGGCTCGGCCAGAGCCAACGCATAACGGGATCTGTTGCGAACGCGAACTCCAGTGTCGTGATCGCCTTGTCACCGTCTTCGAGAGTTGCGATTCCAACTGAATGTTCCGCCACTAGCGGCTCCCGTCCTACGATCTGTCGGCAACTCTAACAAGGCGACGTGACCGCCCACCGGTGGGTGGAGGGGCATCAGGGTGCGAACGCAATTGGATCAGGATTGGCGTTGTGATCATGGCAACGCCAGTGAGTGTCGAAGGGCTCGAACCCTTGGCCGTAGCGCACTAGGACTAGTCCAACCGTTTGCTTCCACCTCATGGTCCCTCGGTCGTGGGTGCGATCCCCACCGGACCTACGATCACGATGTACTGCAGCCGTTCATCGCTGACGTGGAGGTCGAATCACGTAAAGACGCATTCATTCCAACGAATGAGAGATCGCTGATCAAGACTCGGAACAGTCGACGCCATTCGACTTGTCAAGCTAGTCGTTGTATCTGATCAACGACGTCAATGAGGGGTACAGTCGCATCGATTTCCATCGTTGCGCTAACTCGAAGTCGCGGTTCAACTTCTGACAAGTAGCGAAGTATCTCGCGTTTCTCGTCGTCGCTCTTGCCGTAGGGATTCGTCGAGCGATTGGTGACTCTTTCGAGGATGATTTCCACGGGTGCCGAAAGCAGGACGACGTGATCGAATCTTGGATAGAACTTGCCTTGATTGGTCTTGCAACCCGCAACGAATAGTTGGCCCTGTTGGTACTCGTCGAGAAGCGAGGATATCGCGTCTTCTCTCCAAATCCAGTCCGGAGATCCATCTGACTGCTTCGACCAGACGCTCCATTCATCTGTGTCAGTGTCCACAGCGGTATATCCGCGCGATCTGAGGACTTCCAAGCAAGCGGACTTTCCCGTTCCGGACATTCCGGTCACCAGCACCTTGGCCATTGAGCCACGATACCGATGGCGTCAGCGCTCAAAGGAACGGTCTCTCGAGACGGTTGTAACGTCGGAACATGGAGCCCGCGCCGGAACTGGTTGCTTTCGCGGAACGGCTCTTTCGCAGTATCAGTAACTTAGATGGCGATGCCATCGCCGACGCGTTCTCCCGGGCCGACGGAGTGGTCGCGATCGGCACGGCGCTCGAAGAGTGGTGGGTCAACTTCGACGAGATCGCCGCGCTATTTCGCGTGCAGCTCCAAGAGATGGTCGGGATGGGTCCTTTCGACATAGTCATTGAGCGCATCGACGCGTTCAAGGAAGGCTCAGTCGGTTGGATTCAGAGCCAAATCACCGCACCCGTTGGCGACCTTCCCCAGACGCCGATGCGACTGACGATGACACTGCATGAAGAAGGTGCCTACTGGCGGGTCGTGCAGTATCACGCGTCGTTTCCGCTCTCGAACGAAGAGACGATGGGCATGAACATGACGACGGCCCTCGATGATCTCCTGGTTCACGTTCAGGGCGACTCACCCCCGTCGTCGGCCCTTTCCGACGACGGCTCGACCACCATTGCCTTCACCGACATCGAGGGCTCGACGGCACTGATGGAGACACTCGGCGAGACAAGTTGGCTGGAACTGCTGGCCTGGCACGAAGGTGTCGTCCGTCGCCAGACGGTCCTCTTCGGCGGCGTCGTCGTCAAGGGCCAAGGAGACGGCTTCATGCTGGCCTTTCCATCCATTGGCGCTGGTGCCTCGTGCGCCATGGCGATCCAACGCGCACTTAGCGCTGGCTGGAACGGAGTCCAGGTTCCAGTGCGAATCGGGATGCACTGTGGCAACGCCAAGGCCGAAGGGGGCGACTTCTTCGGGCGCACGGTCGTCGTCGCAGCTCGAGTGGCCGGAGCCGCGATGGGTCGCGAGATCCTCGTCTCGAAGGCGGTTCAGGAGGGCCTCGGCGGCGCCTTTCCCTTAGCGGGTGCGAGATCGCTGACGCTGAAGGGACTATCGGGCGAGCACGTGGCATTCCCGCTGGAGTGGCGCTGAGAGACTTTGGCGACGGCCGCGAAAGTTGGTTCTGACTGCGTCATCGTCAGGCAAGTCCGTGCTTCTCCCCATCGATACTCAGTTGACCTATGAACGGAAGGTCAGGCACTGATCGGACCGAATCCACCAACGGCCTTTGCTCTCGAGCGCTGCCTCGGGGAACCGGCCGTCGAGGACAATTTGCATCGAATTCATGGGCGGAGCGTCGCGTCTTTCAGTGTGGTACTTTTCGCACACTGAGGGCATCAGCGAGGAGGATCAAGAATGTTGTTTCAAACGAACTACACGCTCATTGGGGATCGGAGCGTTGAGACGGGTAAAGAACTAATGGCGCTCTTCATGCAACGAGGAAGCAGCCCTGGTGAGATCGCTCACTACATACACGTTGACGGCAGTGGCGGTACGGTAGTCAGCGAAAACAACGACATCGCGGAACTTCACGACACCGCAATGGCCTACGCCCCCTACATGATGTTTGAGATTCTGCCGGTTCGAAAGGTCGAAGAGGCGGTAACCGACATCCTGAAGCACTACGGCTGAACCTCCCGAATAGGCCGCCACTCCCGCCTCGTTCGCATAGTTCACTTTCAATCTCCACCGGCCCAGTCAGTCAGTGCTGTCATCCTGTGGGCTTGAGTTTGGCAATCAACTCAATCTCAACTGCAATGTCGAACGGCAGCTCGGCCAGGCCGACCGCACTCCGCGTATGGTGTCCCGCGTCGCCGAAAGAACAATTCCGAGCTCTACGAGTCGATCGTCGATCACCGAGGAAGTGTACAGAATCGGTCATGACCAAAGAGAAATCCCACGTTACGTACCAAACTGACGCAGTCAATTCGTCCAATTAATCGCGAAGTAATGAACGTCTCCGCACACGCGCGCCCGTACCGACGTAGCCACTTAGATCGCGGCTGAACGATTGTGTCACGCGCTCGTCAGCCACCGTGCTTTACTCGATCGGCCCGCGGGAAGGATCGTCAGTGCGGTTCACTCCGTCGTTTGACTTTTGACCAAGAACGTCAATGTCGCGCATGGCGCCATAACGGTCCGAATCGCGAGCGTCCGAGTCACGTCCTTCGCCGGCTCGCGGAACACCTCGTGAGGATTCAGCGCCGTCAACGAATCCGGCGTCCCTGATCGTACGTTTCTTGTGGAGTCTGGCTACTTCGCGCACGGGGTCGGTGTGAAGATCACGCACGAGCCGCAGGTAGTGCACGATAAACCCAATCGCCGACGCCGCGGCCACCACCACGCAGATCGATGCCGTCTCGAGGAAGTGCGATCTGGGTGTTGCGGCAAGGATGAGCCCTCCGACGAGCAGCAGAACCAGAAAGAGGCCGGCCATCGTGTTGAGCAGGCGAGCTCGTAGAAAGCGTTCGAGTCCCTCGACCTGCGCTGTCGCCTTTTCCAATTCCGTCCTGCTGTCCTCCATGAATGCTCCTCTTGGGAAAGCACGTTGACCATCTACAATCGCAACCTTCGAAGCCTATGGTGTCGGGAAAAGTGGTATCTCGAAATAGTCGTCAGTCGCAGTCCGCGTGAAGCCCAACGACGTGTACAGGCCCAGCGCTCGATCGTTGTTGACCTCGACTTCGAGATGCAGTCGCATCACCCCGGCCTCGTTGGCTTGGCGACAGACTCGGCGAAGGAGGTCGCGTCCAACCCCCTTGCCTCGTTCCTGAGGCTCGACGGCGAATCCGTAGATACTCCAGACGTCGATAGATCTGTTCACTCGGAGCGTTGCCAAGACCCGTCCGCCACGTTCGCCGACCAGGGTTGAATCACCCACAACTTCCTCCTCGAGCGGACCCCACGGCTCTCCGAACGCCTCTTCGAGAAGACGGACGATTCGTGCGGCGTCGTCGTTCACGGCCGGTCGCAAGGTGAGCGACGGGTCGGACGGACCTTCGCTTACCACACCATCGAGGTCCAGCGCATGCTCGGAGTGCTCCAGGAAGCCGTGCCGCAACTCCGCCAAGCGGCGGGCGCCAACTGAGGTCCTGGGAGCGACGAGCAGCAGCTTGAGCAGACCTCGATCACGACACAAGGCCATCGCTTCGTCCAGCAATCGCGACCCGATGCCACGTCGTCGAAAGTCCGGATGCACCATACCGGCGACCTCGACCGTGTTACCGCCGAAGCTGTAGAGGCCAATGAATCCAACGAGTCGACCATCCTCCCACCAGAGGACGTCGGAAACGTCGTCGAGCGTGCGGGAATTGAGGACGCTCCACTCCAACTTCAGTCGTCCGCCATCGGCGGAGACCGTTTCGGCCTCCAACGTAGCAATCCCTGAGAGTGCGTCAGGGGAAAGTCCCCGGGCCAGCTCGAGCACGTCTAAGGGTACTTCGACAATCCGTCGGTCGAGGGGCCCGTGTCTCCGACGGCCCACTCTTCAACGTCTCCAATGAATGTCGCTCGTGGCAAATAGAGGCAGATCGATTTGAAGTTCGACTCCACGGTGCCCCTTAGAGGCCAGAGCGACGTTGCGTGGTTATGAGGTTGCCCGCACGCCACGCAAGGTCGGTCGCCGACGCGAACGCCGATCGACGCTGTCACAACCTTCGCGATCATGTGGAACTGTACGAAAGTGGAGTCGATCAACTTCGTTGCGGTCTCTTTGAGCGATCTCGCGCAGTAGGACGAAGACGGCTCGAAGGAAATCGGAGCGGCCGGGTCACGCAACGTCGCGTAGCGATTCACTCTCCGGTGCGTGCAAGGTGGTGATCGTCGATCGCTCCCGTCGGGCCGACTCGTGCCTCATTCTGCGCACCAAAGTCGAGAGCGCGACGACCGCCGTTACCGCCCCCGTGGCGATGAGCGCGATTCCGAGCAGGTAGAAGGGCATACCGCTGACGCACGCGCCGCCGCCACCCGTCCGCGCACTAAGCGTGCACGCGGAGTCCAAGGTTTGGGAAGTGTTCATCACCCAGAGGCCCACGCCCACGGTCACTACACACAGGACCAACGTCACTGACCTCTTCACTACACTTTTTTAACACCGCGAGGCGTCGAAACGGTGGCAATCGACGCAATTGTGTCGACGCTGCTCCCGCTGCGCTGCCCCTTAAATCGTCGGTTCGATGTTTCTCGCCTTACGAGACTCCGACGCAAGAACTGGGACCGTTGTACGGGAAGTACTCGCTCTGAGTTGCTAAGACGACTCCATCGGGAGGCGCGATGGCGACCTGTAACTGGTTCGCGGCGGTCGCAGCGGCGTCGGGCGCACCAACAGCCGTTGAGATCTCGAAGGCGTAGTGCGGCGTGTTCATCGGCCACGACTGAATGTACGCGTTATTGCCATCCTCGGAGGTGCCACTGAGAAGCAGCGGGATCGTTACCGCGGTGCCCGGGTTTTGAGTATTGAAGGCGGACATTGCCGATGAAACCGTCGCACCGTCAGCCTGGCAGGCGGCGACGGCGCTCTCGCCGGTGATGCCACCGAGAGCGAAGATCACGACGGCCGCCAAGATGCCGAGAACCACGATGACGATGAGGATCTCGAACAACGTGAAGCCGTCGATCTCACCATTGTCACGACGCTGCTTCAGTCGGTGAAGGTTGTTCGTCATCGTTCGTTCTCGTCAACCATAGGAGCAAACACGGTTGGAGATCCCATATGTCCTACCCCCAGTTTTCTTCCCGGCCAGCCTGACCGGTACATACTTTTAGCACCGCTCGGAGGGTTCGTGCCACCGGAACGCGGTAGTTCCAGTCTCGCAGGGTAATTCTGCGATTTTGGGGTGACCCAGATCACCGGCCGTCAGAATGGCTAGGCAAGACGATTGACCGCGCGTTGTAGCGATGCTCGACCTCAGCTACCGACTTTGAAGTCGAGGAGTAGGTAGCCCGAGGGCGACGCGACTTCACGGGTCAGAGTTAGTCGAGTAGGTAGAGCTCTGTCGAAGAGCTTGCGCCCGTGCATCTGCAGGGCCGGGGCGATGACAAGGCGTAGTTCGTCAACGAGGCCGGCTTCGAGCAGCGATTGGGCCAGTGCGATACTCCCGTGCACTCCAATGTCGGCACCCGAGCGCTGCTTGAGGTCAGTGACGAACTCGACCAGTTCGCCGTCCATGACCGAGACATTTGACCAACTCCTCTCTGGGGTCGTCGAGGTCACGGCGAACTTCTCGACGCCATTGATGAAGCTCGCGAATGGTTCGATGTCGCTGTCCGGCCAGAACGCAGCCCAGTCGTCGTACGTGCGGCGTCCGAGGAGCACGGTGTCCTGGGCGGAGATGACGCGATCAAGGTTCTCCTCCATCAGGTCATCGAACTCGGTGATGAACTCGTCCGGGTCCTCGGCGACGCCGTCAAGCGACAGCAACTCGTAGACAACTACTTTGCGCACCAGATCATCTCCTTTGAACGAGGCGAAAAGCCAATAAGGTCACCCAAGACCCCGTCTCAGAATTCGGACCCAAATCTAACTGACACCATGGACTGATGATCGACGCAATCGGATACCTCGCGAGCTTGGGCGCTCTCCTCATGTGGCTTCCGCAGGGGTGGCGGGTCATCCAACAGCGCCACGACGTGAGGGCACTGTCCGGAATCAGTGTCACGGCGTACTACGCGGGAATGCTCTTCAACGCCCTACTGCTCGTGTACGGGATCGGCACTCATGGCGTCCCGGTGATCGTCGCGGCCTGCGTGAATCTCGTCATGAGCCTCCTCATCGTCTCCGTCGTCACGAGGGCTCGGGTTCGGGCGTGATACTTCTCATCGGCTACCTGGCGGCGATCATTGACGTTGGTCAGTTCTCACCCCAGCTGTGGCGCGCGATTCGGCGTAGGAATGACCACCTCGCCATGACCGGATTAAGTGTCGTCGCCTACGCAATTGCGACATCGCAGGCAGTTCTATGGACGATCTACGGATTCGCCACCGACAGACTCCCGATCGCACTGCCGAACGTCTTCATCGCCCCCGCGTGTGGGTACATTCTCGTCTTGACGCTGCGCTCACGATTCAACAAGCGTCGGATCGCCCGTGCGAATGAGAACGATCTGACGTAATCTTCATTTGGGCCAAGGGGGGATGTATGGCTGGATTTTTCGACGTCGCGGTGCCGACGTCGCCCGAGGAGATCACGTCCGAATGGTTGAGTTCCGCGCTCACCGGTGGCGACGGGCCAATCTCGATCTCGGCGCTCACCATCGAGCCCATCGGGGTGGGCATCGGGGTCATGAGTCTGCTGTTCCGGCTGACCCCCACCTACGTGCGTGGCAGCGGTCCGAGCTCACTGGTGGCGAAGATCGCGCCGCCGTACGAGATGGTACGAATGATCGCGGCGGGGTACCGATTCTACGAGACCGAGGTCGCGATCTACCGCAACCTCTCAACCGAGCTCGGGATGCGACCACCGGCGCTCTACTACGCGGCGCACAATCCGGACTCGGATGACTTCGTGATCTTGATGGAGGACCTGGGTCGACTCCGGTCCGACGACCAACTCGAGGGCTGTCCTATTGAGGATGCGCGGGCCGTCACCTACCAGCTCGCCCTCCATCACGCCCACTGGTGGCAGGACGAGCGGCTCGGCGAGTCCTACGTCCCGAGGTTCAGCCGGGCGCCGTACCCGCAGTTCAACGGTCAGGCCGCGAGTATGTCGTGGCCAATCATTGACGAGCGCTTCGGACACCTGATCCCTGATCGGATACGGGACCTCGCGAGCCGCTGGCCCGAGGTCGGACCCCCGTTGCTCGAGGACATCGAGAACCATCCGATGACGCTGTGTCACGGCGACGTACGCCTCGACAACATCTTCTTTCACGACGACGACGCGTCGACCGTCTCACTGGTCGACTGGGCCATCGCGTCGGCGGCCACCGGTGTGAACGACCTGGGCTACTTCATGAGCCAGAGCCTCGCGGTCGCGGATCGCCGCGCGTACGAAGAGGAGCTCACCAGGCTCTACTACGAGACGTTGGTCGAGCACGGCGTCACCGACTACTCGTTCGACGACTTCTGGCTCGGGTACCGCCGGGCGATCCTCTTCTGTCTCTGCTACCCCCTACAGGGTGGCGCCGTCGAACTCGTCAACGACCGGGCGGTGGCGCTCGCGACGAGCATGCTCGAACGTTCCATGTCGGCGATCCTCGACCTGGACGCGGACGAGGTAACGATCTAGGCCGAGCGTCAATGGGATTCTTGTGACAGTATGACGCCATGAGCGAAGAAGACGACGAAAAGACCGCACTGATTGAGTTCCTCGAGAGCCAGCGGGCCTCGGTTCGCTCGATCGTGGGGGGACTGAGCGAAGAGGACTGGCATAGGTCGGTCGTTCCCTCGGGCTGGACTCCCGCGGGATTCGTCGAACACCTGGGCGGTGCGGAGTATCACTGGTTCCAACAGATCGTCGAAGGCAACCAGGAGGACCACTCGATGGATGAGGACTACGTGCCGTACGACCCGTACGCCGCGTTCGTCTCCGATCTACCGTCGGCCGAGGTACTTCGCAACTACCAAGAAATCTGCGACATGTCCGACGCGGTTCTCGCCAAGGTGTCGATGTCGGACAAACCGAAGGGACGCCACTTCGACCAAGAGGTTCCCAGTGTCCGATGGGTCGTCCTGCACATGATCGAAGAGACGGCGACGCATTCGGGACACCTTGAGATCGCTCGCGAACTGCTCGACGGTCAGACCAGGCTCGGAAATCGCTAGTCCAGTTGTCGCCACGATGGCGAGAATTTGACATCTCCCCGTTAGCTTGAGTTGACCATGGGGCACCTTCGTTCACTCGCGGCGTTGGTCGTCGGGGCACTCGTCATCTCGACGTTCGTGGGCATCGCCCAGGAACCTTCGACGGCGGCACCGCAGAGCGATTCCGCGTGGACCGTCTATCACGGCGACGCACTCGGGAGTGGTGTCTCGACGGTCCTCCAATCCGTCACCACCTCCAAGCGGGCGTGGACCTCGCCGGAGTTGTCCGGAGAGATCTACGGCGAGCCGCTGGTCTATGCGAATGACGTCTTCGTCGCGACGGAGAACGACACCGTCTACGCGCTCACCTCGTTGCACGGATCGGTTGCGTGGTCTCGGCACCTCGCCACGGCGGTTCCGTCGACGGACCTGCCGTGTGGGAACATCGCGCCGACCGTGGGGATCACCGGCACACCGGTGATCGACTCGGCGCGTAACGAGATCTTCGTCGTGGCCGACGAGCTCGTTCGCGGCCACCCGGAGCATTTCCTCTTCGGCCTGCGCACGACGAACGGGTCCATCGAACTTCGCGAGCGCGTCGATCCGTCAGGGTCGACCCCGGCGGCGCTCCTCCAGCGCACCGGTTTGAACCTCGTCGACGGACGCGTCGTCTTCGGGATGGGTGGCAACGACGGTGACTGCGCGACCTACCGCGGACGCGTGATCTCTGTGAAGGAGAGCGGATCACGACCGGCCATCTTCACCGTCGACAATCGACCGGGCGACAGCCAGGGGGCCGTGTGGATGGGTGGCGCCGCGCCGGTCGTCGATGCGCGCGGCCACGTGTGGGTCAGCGTCGGTAACGGGTCGGTCTCCAACGCGAGCCAGGGCTACGACGACAGTGACTCGGTGCTCGAACTGACGTCGACCGGACGGCTCATGCAGTACTTCGCACCCACGAGCTGGCCGTCGGACAACTCGGCCGACCTTGACATGTCGACATCGCCAGTCTTGCTCAGCGACGGTCAGGTCGTTCTCGCGGGAAAGTCACCGACCGTCTATCTCTTGAACGGTGCTCATCTCGGCGGCATCGGTACCCAGGAGGCGAGCCTGTCGTCAGTGTGTTCGAACGACATCGACGGAGGGAGCGCGGTCGTGGGAATGACCGTGTACCTGCCGTGTCTCGACGGTACGGTCGCGCTGCGCGTGACCGAGTCGCCGGCGTCGCTACGTGTGCTGTGGAATGCGAATGTGGACGGCAGTGGCCCGCCGATCGTGGCGGCCGGTCTGGTGTGGACCGTCGGGAAGAACGGCGTCCTATACGGACTCGACGCGTCGACGGGCCAGGTCCGTCGGCGGGCCGCCATTGGCTCCGTCGACAATGACTTCACCACACCGAGCGTGGGCGACGGCCTCATGTTGGTCGCGTCGTCACATCGAGTCATCGCCTTTCGAGGGATTCCGCGTAGTTAGGTCAGCGGGTCATGTGAACACGGGTCGCTACGCAGATTCGGATGCATCCATCGTGTCCGGTCGGCGGAAATTCGTCACGGCAGATGTCTTGCGACGTGCGATCTTTCTCCAACGACCCCACCCGGTTCTTTTCCCAACCGTCGAGAATCGGTGGGTTCGAAACACCGCTCCGCCAGATTGACTCGACACGACGTTGCGTTCGCTGGCCGCGTCGCTCATGACCGCGCCCGCACCTGTGTTGCGGCCACGACGCCGCACGCTTCTCGGAACGGCAACGTCATTTCGATGTGCACCATTTCACACTCGCTTCTTGAAGGCCACAACGTAGCTCGGTTGGAAGGATGCGAGATCTAGACGTCCTGCAGCGCATCATAACGACCGCGTCCGGTCGCGCTACCTTGGGTTGACCAGCAAGGCGGATATGGGACGGAATCGAGCATCGGGGGTTGTCCGTGAGTGTGGCTATTGGAGAATTCGGACCACCGGTGCTGTTCGTCGAGGACGTCGAACGGGCCAAGAACTTCTACGTTGACGTCCTCGGTTTCAATTTCGGGTTCGGGGACGCGACCTCGGCCGGGCTCTTCCTGGGCGACGTGATGTTCCTCCTGGTGAGCGTGCCGTCGGCCTCGGACATGTTGCCCGGGGAGACGTTGGGCACGACCCAGGGACAGAAACCGGTCGGACTGTTCAACATCTTCGTCGAGAACGTCGACGAGTCCTTCGCCCTACTCCGGTCCAGGGGCGTCGCCTTCATCGTCGATCCGACGGACCGCGAATGGGGGCGTCGCACGGCGCATTTCAAGGATCCCGACGGGTACATCTGGGAGATATCCCAGTCGATCGACTGATCGACGAGACACTGTAACCAGCTACGCGGAGTCGGCGAGGTCCTGCGGCGGCGACTCGGCGATGGGTACGACGACCGCGCGGATGTCCTGGGACTGTTCCTGATCGAGGCGCATGGAAACGTCCAGCGTGAAGCCAATCTTGTCGTCGTCAATCGAGGCCGGCGCCTGGGGCACGATCGAGTGTATCGTCGCGCCTTCGGGCTCGGGAAGGTCGTGGCCCAAGAGGAACTGAACGCTCGGATCCATATAGCAAAAATAGTGCGTGACCACGACCTATTCGGTGACCACCGATGACAAACTTTTACGGTCGTGAGCGCCGCGGCTCCACCGCCGGGCCGTCTCGGTGCGCGTCGAGCGCGGCGGGACGGCCAAGTCCGCTCGATCGAAACTCGTGCTTGGTACATTGGCGGCGACGTCATTTCACTGGCGCGTCCGCGCCGAGCAATCTCCACTGACAACTGAACGCGGGTCCCGGCACCATGGCAGTCCAAACCACCGACGAGAACATCCCTCTGGAGTCGGCCTTCAACCCCTTCGACACGGGCTTCATGACCGAGCCGGACGCGGTCCTGGCCCGCGCGCGCGACGAGAGGACCATCTTCTTCAGCCCGATCCTCAACGCGTGGATCGTCACTCGCTACGACGACGTCGTGTCGGTCCTGCGAGACCCCGAGCTGTTCTGTTCCAGGGAGATCCTCTCCATCAACGAACTGCTGTCACCCGAGGTGCTCGAACTGTTCGGCGACGAGATCCCGATGGAGGGCACCCTGATCGGCGTGGACCCGCCCGATCACACGAGGTTGCGCGCCGTGATGGAGTCCTCCTTCACCACGAGCGCCGTGGCGTCGCACGAAGCCATGATTCGCTACGCCTGCGAGGAGCTGGTCGGGCGACTGGACAACGTTTCGAACGCCGACCTGCTCAGTCAGTTCTCGTACCCACTGCCGCTGCGGGTCGTGGCGTTGCTCCTCGGCATGCCGAAGAAGGCCATGCCGTCGCTTCGTCGGGGAGTGAAGGACTGGCCCGACCTCGCCATCGCGCTCCTCATGGGCGTGCCGCTCGACCAGCAGCTCGCGATGGCGAACAACATCCTGGAGATGCACCGGATGATCGCGCGGCTCATCGAGGAGCGCTACGTTCGGCCCCAGAACGACCTGTTGACGGTGATCGCGCGGGGTCGAGACGAGTACTCGCTCAGCGAACGCGAGATGCTTTCGCTCGTCCCCGGCCTCTTCCTCGCCGGCCACGAGACCCTGGCCCACGAGCTCACGAACGTGCTGTGGCGACTCCTGTCAGTGCCGGGACGTTGGCACGCGTTGGTCGAGGAACCGAACCTCGCGCCGCAGTTCTTCGACGAGGCCCTGCGCTGTGACCCGTCGGTCTATGGCATGTGGCGCGTCGCGACGCGCGACACCGAGCTCCTCGGACAGACGGTCCGGGCCGACCAGAAGCTCTTTCTCGTCTATCTCGCGGCGAACCGCGACGAGCGTCACTACGCCGACGCCACCTCGTTCTCCCTCGATCGCGGTCGCGTCGCGCCGAACCTGGCCTTCGGTCGGGGAATCCATCACTGCATCGGCGCTCCGTTGGCGCGTCTGGAGGCGCGAGTCGCGCTCGAGACGCTGGCGCAGCGTCTCCCGAACCTTCGACTGGCTGACGGTTTCACGCCGGTCTACCAACCGCACCCGTTCTTGCGGGGTATGGCGGAACTGCCCGTCACTTGGTGACGCGGGCGCGTTGCGACCCTCCGAACGATACGCACCGGTAAGGGACCGCGTCGTTTGGACTAGCACAACATTCGAACAATTGGCCTGTGAACAGGTGGTTTACGCTATACAGATTGTCAAAGGTGCGAATCATTCCGTTAATATAGTTTGATGGCGAAACAGAACCGCTCCGCGCCGGTCATGCAGGCCGTCCTGGACGCGGTCGGTGAACGCCTGATGAAGGCGGACGAATCGCTCATCCGCATCCCGGAGATCTGCGAAGCGACCGGTGTCAACTACGGCTCGGTGTACCACCACTTCGGATCGCGAGAGGGCGTCATCGACGCCGCCTACCACCAGATGTTCACGAAACTGGCCGAGGAGGACATCGCGACGCTGCAGTTGGTCAGCGTCTCGGCCCGAACCCTCGAGGAGTACCTCGTGTCGCTGCAGGCCCTCGTCGGGACCTTCGCCTCAAGCGACGAACGCCGCGCCCGGCGGGCCCTTCGAGCACGTATCGTCGCGGCCTCCATGATGCGCCCCGAACTGCGCGCGCTCATCGGCGCCACCCAATCGCGCCTCACCCTCGAACTGCAGTCGATCGTGGAGTACGGACAGCAGCGCGAGTGGCTCAATCGAGAGCTCACCGCGCACTCGGTCGCGGTGCTCATCCAGGTCCTCCTCGTCGGGCGCACCCTCGACGACGTGTCGACCACGCCGATCGACAACGCGGAGTGGGAGTCCTCGATGGCCGCCCTGCTCGGCGTCATCGTTGCGCGTCCCTGACGGCGATTTTGTGGTGTAGTGAAAACATGAAGTTGTCGCGCCTCGTGATCGCCGTCCTCGTGCTGGTGGCGCTGGTCGTGCTGAGCCTGCGCACCACCTCGAGTGCCGCGTCGGCCAACCCTCCCGTGCCGTGCACGACGGCCGCGCTCGGCCAGGCCTTCGACGGTGAGTTCCACCTCTCGTCGATCCAGAACTACGGGTGCGAAGGTGAGTGGGCCTACGCGTGGGCGACTGTCGGCACCGGCCAAGAGGCGATCGGCGTGACCGAAGTGCTGGCCTACAACGAGTCGAGCGAGAAGTGGGCCCTCGTCTCGCGCGCGACCGACTGCAAGGCGACGATCCTGCCGAGCGTCATCTACCACCAGGGCTGCTTCTCGAACTAGATCACGTCTTGCGGGGCGGTCGCGGGATGAACGAACTCGTGGTCGCGACGTACTCGTCGTACCCGGCGCGGGTCTTGGTGAGCCTGCGCTCGAGCATCGGCTTACCCGACAACGAGGTCAGCAGATAGATCATCGTGACGGGGGAGAGGATCGTGAGCCAACCCCAGCCGCTCGCGCACGCCACGACGTAGAAGCCACACCACACCACGGCGTCGCCGAAGTAGTTGGGGTGTCGCGTGTAGCGCCACAGTCCTCGGTTCATCGTCGTGCCGCGAGTGGCCGGGTCGGCGATGAACCGACGCAGCTGTTCGTCGCCGGTCGCCTCGAAGAAAACGCCGATCGCCACCAGCGCGAGTCCGGGCACGAACAGCGCGCCGACGTTCTCGTGGAAGGCGATCCACTGCAACGGCATCGAGACGAACCACAACAAGAGGCCCTGGAGCCCGTAGATCGTTCGCAGGGCGTAGAGCGTCTCGTTACGACCCCGCGCGCCTTTCATGATGAGGACGTAACGGGTGTCCTCCGCCGCGCCGCGCTGGCGACTCGCGAGATAGAACGCCAGTCGCAGCCCCCATAACGCGACGAAGACCAGCACGACGAAGCGGTTGGCGAACGACGGTCCCGCGATGCCGACGTGACTCATCGGATACCCGAAGTGGGCGAAGAGGAGACTCTCGAGGTAGACCACGACGAAACCGGCGCCCCAGAACACGTCGATCGTGGAGTGACGATGCACGACACGACCCACGAGGAACGCGAGCAGCGACCACAGCCACGCGACAGCGACGGCGATCGGGAGGTTCGCCAAGAAGGACCAGCGCACCGAGACGGTTTAGCAGAGCGTGCGTGCGCTTTTTCGCGCGAGCACTCATCACCTACGCTCATATGCGTGCGACGACGGGGATTCGGCTCTCTCGCGTGGGCCTCCGCGCAGGAACTCTTCGACCAAACCACGGCCTTCGGCCGACTCGCGCTCGTACACGTCTTGATGATGGCCGGCGACACGTTGGTCACGGTCTCACTGGCCGGTTCACTCTTCTTCTCCGTGTCACCGACCGAGGCCAAGGGGCGGGTACTGGCCTATCTCTTGTTGACCATCGCGCCGTTCGCGGTGGTGTCGCCGTTGCTCGGACCGCTGATCGACAAGTCGGCCAACGGTCGGCGCATCCTCGTCGCCCTATCGGCGGTCGTGCGCGCCGTGTTCTGTTGGATGATGAGCGAGCACCTCAACTCACTCTGGCTCTTCCCGATGGCGTTCGTGGTCCTCATCTCCTCGAAGCTCTACGTCGTGACCCGAGGGGCGCTCGTTCCCGAGATGGCCCGCACCGACCAGTTGCGCGAGCACTCCGATCACGTCGGGGGCGCGGGGTGGCCGAGCACGGCGGTCCAACAGGAGAAGGGCTACTCCGGTTTCAACGCGCAGTTGACGTTGCTCGGCACGCTCAGCGGACTCGTGATCGGATCGATCGGCGCAGGGATCCTGAAGGGCGTCGGCGCGACCAGTGTCCTGGTCACCGCCTCGGTGGTCTTCATCGCGGCGACGGTCGCGAGCCTTCGACTGCAACGTCCCGCGAAGGTCGTGCGCGACGAGGTCGCCGGGCTTAGCCAGGCCGAACGCGACCGCAACGCCCTCAATCCCTTGGGCGACGTCGAGGTCCTCTGGGGACTGGGCGCGGCGGCGCTGATGCGCTTCACGGTCGGCTTCGCGACGTTCCTCCTGGCCTTCGGTCTTCGACGCGAACACGCCGGGCTCGGGTACTTCGCCTTCGCGCTCGCGCTCAGCGCCTTCGGCGCACTCGGGGGGCTGGCGTTGGTCACGCGCGTGCGAAACGCCGTCCCGGAGTCGACGTTGTTGACACTCGCGCTGTTGGCGACCGGCGTGGGGGCCGGATTCGCGTCGTTGCATCCGACGTTGATCGCCCAGGTCGTCCTCGCCGGGTGGCTGGGACTTTGCGCCGCGGTGGCCCAGCCGACCTTCGACGCGATCACGCAACGCCACGTCGCGCCCGGTGCCCAAGGTCGGACCTTCGCGCGATTCGCCGTACGTCAACAGTTGCTCTGGGTCGTGGGCGCCGTCATTCCGGTCGCGATCACCTTGCGTTTCTCTCTCGGTGACGGACTACTCGCGGTGCTGACAATCGCCGCCAGCATCGTCTACGGCGTCGGGCGTCGCTTCGCGCACTCGTGACGTCGGCGAAGGGCCCTTCATTATGCTGAGGGTGACATGGCGACCTCCCCGCGCTCTGTGCCTCGGGACCTCTCGTCGTTGCCCCACGTCGTCATCATCGGAGGGGGATTCGCGGGCGTCGCCGCGGCCAAGGTCCTCGCCGATCAGGACGTTCGGGTCACCATCATCGACCAGCACAACTTCCACACGTTCCAGCCGTTGTTGTACCAAGTGGCGACGGCGGGACTGGAACCGGCCGACGTGGCCTTCCCGATCCGCACGATCTTCGGTCACGCCCCGAACGTGCGGTTCCGTCACGCGCACGTGCGCAGCGTCGACCAGTCACACGACCTGGTCACGCTCTCGGACTCTTCGGAGGTCGGCTACGACCACCTCGTGATCGCCACGGGCGCGACGGCCGCATTCTTCGGTGTGAAGGGTGCCTCGCGGTTCGCGATGCCGCTCTATACGCTGGCCGACGCTCGACGACTCCGTAATCGGCTGCTCTCGGTACTGGAAGAGGCCGAAGTGCGCAGTGAACGCGCGAGGGAGGCCGTCGACCTCACGTTCGTGGTGGTCGGGGGAGGACCGACGGGCGTCGAGACCTCGGGCGCGTTGACGGAGTTGATAAAGATCGCCATTCGGCGTGACGGCCTCCGACTCGACCCCGCCAGGATCCGCGTCGTCCTGGTCGACGTCGCGCCGCGCCTGTTGACGGCCTTCGCCAAGAGCGCGAGCACCTACGCGAGACGACGACTCGAATCGACGGGCGTCGAGGTCCAATTCGGGCGATCGGTCGTCGAGATCGAAGAGCACGCCATTCGATTCGACGACGGCGAGCGGATCGAGTGCGCCGCCGTCATCTGGGCGGCCGGCGTCAGTGCCGGTGACGCGTTGCCCGACAACGTGACCTCGTCGCGCGGTCCCGGTGGGCGACTTCGAGTGACACCCGACCTGCGTCTGATCGACAGCGCCAACGTGTGGGCCGTCGGTGACGCCGCGGCGGTGCCGCTGCGCGGCGACGAAGTCTGCGCCCAGCTCGCGCCGGTCGCCATCCAGAGTGGCCGACACTGCGGGCAACAGATCCTTCGGCTCTTGAACGGGGATGCGACGACGCCGTTCCACTACCACGACAAGGGCATCATGGCCACGATCGGGCGCAACGCCGCCGTCGCCGAGCTCCCGGGCGGCGTCGTCGTGAAGGGTCGCGTCGGATGGCTCGCGTGGCTCGGCCTGCACCTGTGGTACCTGGTCGGATTTCGCAATCGACTGCGCGTCTTCATCAATTGGACGTGGCGCTACTTCGACTGGCCGTCGGGACCGCGACTGATCGTCGCCGACGCCGAGACGGTCGATTGATCGACTACAGGTCGGGGAGCTGGAAGTCCAGGTTCGGGATGTCGATGCCGCCGTCGATCTCGAGGACCTTGCCGGTGATGTAGGCGCCGGCCGGCGACGCGAGGTAGACCACGCCCGCGGCGATCTCCTCGACGTCGCCGATGCGACCGAGCAAGGTCATCGCTTCCATCATCGACTTCAGTTCCGGCGTGGTCATCACGTACTCGAGCGCGGAGGTCGCGATCGAGCCGGCCGCGATCGCGTTCACGCGGATCTTCGGTGCCAGGTCCTTCGAGATGAGGCGCGTGTAGTGCGCCATGGCGGCCTTCGCCGTCCCGTAGGCGGCGTAGCCGCGACCGGCGACGCGTCCCATGACCGACGAGATGTTGACGATCGACCCGCGGCCGTGTTCGAGCATGATCGGCACCGCGGCCAGGTTCAGCGCGTGGGCCGTCGCGACGTTGAAGTGGAAGGCCTCTTCCATGTACTCCGGTGTCGTCATCTCAAAGGGCAACGGGACCGCGCCGCCGACGTTGTTGACGACGATGTCGAGGCGACCGAACTCGCGTCGCGCGATGGTCGCGAGCTCGGCGATCGCCGCCAGGTCCGAGAGGTCGCACGGCACGGTCACCGCGCGCCGATCCAACGCCGCCACCTGGTGGGCGACCTCGTCGAGGTCCGACGCGGTACGAGAGGCGAGCACGACGTGTGCGCCACACTCGGCGAGGGCGAGGGCGCTGGCGGCCCCGATGCCCCGACCGGAGCCGGTGATGATCGCGACATGGTCCTCGATGCGAAAGCGGTCGATGATCACGGTGACCCCCAAGGACGTTGCGCGCGTGCTCGAGTGTCTAGCACGGCGTCGCGTTCGCTTTGGCGGATTCAGCCGAGGGCGGACTCGAGTCGGTCGACCTCGGCGTGCAGCTTCGCCGGGAGGTGCTCACCGAACTCGGCGAAATGCTCGCGAATCCTCGGTACCTCGTGGCGCCACTCCTCAGGGCGTACCGTCAGAAGTTCGGTCATGTCGTCGTCGGTGACGTCGAGGCCGTCGAGGTTGAGCGCCGTCGTCGTGGGCACGAATCCGATGGGCGTCTCGACGGCGTCACCGCGCCCGGCCGAACGTTCGAAGACCCACTCCAACACGCGGCTGTTCTCGCCGTAGCCGGGCCAGAGCCAGCGACCGTCGGCGCCCTTGCGGAACCAGTTGACGTAGAAGATCTTGGGCAGATTGGCCTCGTCGTAACGATCGGAGAACGTCAGCCAGTGCGCGAAGTAGTCGGCCATGTGGTACCCGCAGAACGGCAGCATCGCGAAGGGGTCGCGCCGCAGCCGGCCGACCGCGCCGGTCGCCGCGGCGGTCGTCTCCGAGGAGAGGATCGATCCGAGAAAGACACCGTGGGTCCAGTTCTTCGATTGGGAGACGAGCGGGATCACGCTGGCGCGTCGGCCGCCGAAGAGGATCGCGTCGATCGGCACGCCGGCCGGGTCCTCCCACTCGTCGGCGATCGCCGGGTCCTGGGACGCCGGTGAGGTGAAGCGCGAGTTGGGGTGCGCCGCCGGGGTGCCGAGGTCCTTGGACCAGAGTTGTCCCTTCCAGTCGATGAGGCCGTCGGGCGGTTCGCCCATGCCCTCCCACCAGATGTCGCCGTCGGGGGTGATGGCGGTGTTGGTGAAGATGGTGTTGGCCTCGACCGAGAGCATCGCGTTGGGATTGGTCTGCATGTTGGTGCCGGGTGCGACGCCGAAGAAACCGGCCTCCGGGTTGATGGCGCGCAGTCGTCCGGTGGCGTCGGGCTTCATCCAGCAGATGTCGTCACCGACGGTCTCGACCTTCCAGCCGGGCAGTGTCGGCACGAGCATGGCGAGGTTCGTCTTGCCGCAGGCGCTCGGGAAGGCGCCGGTGACGAAGCGCGACTCGCCGGACGGGTTGGTGAGCTTCAGCACGAGCATGTGTTCGGCCAGCCAGCCGTCGTCGCGCGCCAGGACCGAGGCGATGCGCAACGCGAAGCACTTCTTGCCCAAGAGGGCGTTGCCGCCGTAGCCCGAGCCGTAGGAGATGATCTCGCGGGTCTCCGGGAAGTGCACGATGTACTTGTCGTTCGCGTTGCAGGGCCACTTGACGTCGACCTGGCCCTCTTCGAGTGGCATGCCGACCGAGTGCAGGCACGGGACAAACTCGCCTTCGTCGCCAAGGACCTCGAGCGCGCCGCGACCCATGCGCGTCATGATCTTCATGTTCACCGCGACGTACGCCGAATCGGTCACCTCGACGCCGATGTGGCTGATGTCCGATCCGAGCGGTCCCATGGAGAAGGGCACCACGTACATGGTGCGGCCCTTCATCGATCCCTGGAAGAGGTTGGTCAAGACGTCGCGCATCTCGCCGGGCTCGCGCCAGTTGTTCGTCGGGCCGGCGTCGCGTTCGTCCTTGGAGCAGATGAACGTGCGGTCCTCGACGCGCGCGACGTCACTCGGGTCAGAGGTCGCGTAGTAACTATTCGGTCGCTTCGTCGGCGAAAGTCGGGTGAAGGTGCCGGCCTCGACGAGGCGCTGACAGAGTTCGTCGTACTCCTGGTCCGATCCGTCGCACCAGTGGATACGATCGGGGGTTGTGAGCCGCGCTATCTCTTCCACCCACGCGATGAGTTTCTTGTGTTGGGTCGGGTACTTCACGTTGGGTTCCTCCGCTCGAACTGCGCCGCGACATTGCGACGTTCACCTGGCGCACCAGGTTCATGTCCGCGCCGACTGACCCAACAGTCCCCAAAGGGGTTTACTCCCGGCGTGAAGATGACGTCATTGAGCGTATCGCCCAAATCGTGGGACAGGGTGCGGTCCCCGACGGTGAGCGCCACATCGGTGACGACGCCGCGGTGCTCGCACCCTTCGTGGGACAGGCCGTGATCAGCACGGACGTCGCGGTTCTCGGGGTCCATCTCGATTTCGAATACTTCCCATTAGAGGACCTGGGCTTCAAGGCGGTGGCCGCCGCGGTCTCGGATCTGGCCGCGATGGGGGCGCGTCCGCGCGGGGCGGTCGTCGCGGTGACCGCGCCACCGGGCACCGACCTCGAGGAGTTACACCGCGGCATGGCCGACGCCTCGATCGTGACGAGCTGTCCGATCGTCGGCGGCGACCTCGCGCAGGGCCGCGACGTGACGGTCGCGGTCACGGTCTTCGGGGAGTGCCCCGGGCGCGGCGCGATCTATCGCAGTGACGCCAGGCCCGGTGACGAGTTGCTGGTGACCGGCCCGCTCGGTCGCTCGGCCGCGGGTCTTCGACGGCGGCGCGGCGGCGCGTCGCTCTCGGATGAACTCGTCGTCGCACACCGGCGTCCCTGGCCCCGATTGGCCGAAGGCATGGCCGCGCGCGGCGGCGGCGCCCACGCGATGATGGACCTCAGCGACGGACTGGGACTGGACCTCCACCGCTTCGCCGACGCCTCGGGCGTCGGCTTCGAATTGGACGACGTGCCCGTCGCCGAGGGCGCGACGATCGACGAGGCCATCAGCGGGGGAGAGGACTACGAGTTGTTGATCGCCACGGACGACGCGGCCCGGCTCCGCCTGGTCTTCCACGACCGGGGACTGCGGGCGCCACTGCGCATCGGTGCGGTCGTGGAGGACCCCGCGACGAGGACGTTACGGGGCGAGGAGTTCGAACGACGGGGCTGGCAGCACCAGCTCTGAGCTACGCCGGGACGTTGCGGCGAGCGGGCTTGGTGACCTTGCCCGACCGGATGCAGCCCGTGCAGACGTTCATGCGCGTGGGCGTGCCGCCGACCATGGCGCGCACGCGCTGGATGTTCGGGTTCCAACGACGCTTGGTGCGACGGTGCGAGTGCGAGACGTTCATGCCGAACGACGGCTTCTTGCCGCAGATTTCGCAGACGGATGCCATAGTGAACTCTCTCCTGGGTCGCGGGCGCCCGATGTCGCCGCCGGGTTAAATGCAATGTCCACTGTAGCATTCCAACCAATGACCTCTCCGTTGACGCTGTCCGCGCGCGAACTGCGTTCAACGATCGCCACCTACTCGGACCTGCTGCGATCCCATAAGGACGTCATCAATCGACTGAACGTCTACCCGGTCCCCGACGGCGATACCGGGACCAATATGACCCTCACGATCGAGTCGGTCGCGGCCGAATTGGGTCCGCTGGCCGACGACGCCGAGATGTCCGAGGTCTGCAAGGCCATCGCCCACGGATCGCTCATGGGCGCGCGCGGTAACTCCGGGGTCATCCTCTCCCAGATGCTGCGGGGGCTGGTCGCGAAGTTCCCCATCAAGGGCGACGTCTCGGCCGACCTGTTGGCCGAGTCGCTCGAGAACGCCGACGTGCTGGCGCGCCAGGCCGTCGTGCGCATCGTCGAGGGGACGATGCTCTCGATCGCGCGCGCGGCCGCCGAGGGTGCGCGGGCCCACCGCGAGACGCTGATCGACCTCGTGCGCTCGGCGCGCGACCGCGCCAAGGACGCGCTGGCCTTCACGCCCGAGCAGCTCCCCGTGCTGAAGCAGGCCGGGGTGGTCGACTCCGGTGGTACCGGACTGTTGCTGCTCTTCGACGCGCTGTGCAGCGTGGTGGCGCACGATCCACTCCCCATCGCGCCGTCGGCCGACTCGATCAACGTGCACGTGCACGAAGAGACCGAGTCGAGGGAGTCGACGATCGCGGACCTGCGCTATGAGGTGATGTACTTCCTCGACGCCGAAGACGACAAGATGCACGCCTTTCGCGAAGTGTGGTCGGGCATCGGTGACTCCATCGTCATCGTCGGTGGCGACGGCCTCTACAACTGTCACATCCACACCGACAACATCGGCGCGGCGCTCGAGGCCGCCCTCGACGCGGGCCGACCGCGCGACATCCGGGTGACCGATCTCACCGAGCAGGTCATCGAGGAGCGCTGGGTGCGCGAGGGGAGCGCCGACCAGCCCGACGACGAGCTCGACGCGGCGCCGACCACCTCGGTCGTGGCGGTCGTCGTCGGCGAAGGCGTCGGTCGGATCTTCCGCTCCCTCGGCGTTCGCGTACTCGTCGCCGGTGGTCAGTCGATGAACCCTTCGACGGCCGACCTCGTGGCGGCCGTGCACGCCACCGGCTCCGACCAGGTCGTGCTGTTACCGAACAACAAGAACATCCGACCGGTCGCCGAGCAGGTGAACGGGCTGGTCGACCAGACGGTCACGGTCGTGCCGACGAACTCGATCGTCGAAGGTTTCGCCGCGCTGCTCGAGTACGACCCCGACGCCACGGCCGAGCAGAACGCCACCGCCATGGCGGCCTCGGCGTGCAACGTCGTGGCCGGTGAAGTGACCCAGGCGGTGCGCGACACGACGACCGACGTCGGCGAGGTGCACGTCGGGGACTGGATCGGACTCTCGTCAAAGGGCGTGCGATCGATCGCCCACTCGATCGCCGCGGCCAGTAACCACCTGCTGGCCGAGCTGATCACGCCGGCGCACGAACTGCTCACCATCATCGAGGGCGAAGGCTCCTCTCCCGCCAACACCCGCCGGATCACCGAGTTCATCGCCGACGAGTACCCGGGCGTCGCGGTCGAAGTCCACCACGGGGGTCAGCCGTTGTACCCCTATTACTTCGGCGTCGAATGAGTGAGACGGCGCCGCGCCGGCTACGCGAGTTGGGCGAGATCCCGGTCAGCCAACTGCGCCATATCGGCGAGAAGCGCACCGCGGCCCTGGCGACCTTGGGCATCGACAACGTCTTCGACCTGCTCACCGTCTATCCGCGCCGCTACATCGACCGCACCAAGCGCGTCGACCTCTCGGACCTCACGGTCGGGGAGGAGGCCGCGGTCTTCGGCGAGGTGACCAAGGTCAACGGCCGGCGCACGAAGAACGGCCGCGTCATGGTCGAGGCGAGCGTGAGTGACGAGAGCGGCTCGTTCAAGGTCGTCTTCTTCAACCAGGCCTGGCGCGAACGCCAACTCCCGGTCGGCGTCCAGGCGTTGTTCTTCGGCAAGGTGACCGACTACAAGGGCCAGCGCCAGATGACGAACCCAGTCGTCGACGTGATCATCGGACCCTCGGGCGACGAACGAGACGCCTCACGCATCGGCCGGGTGGTGCCGATCTACCCGGCGTCGGGCAAGGCCGGGCTCACCAGTTGGGAGATCGGCGGCTTCATCGACGAGAGCCTGCGCCGCGCCGGACCACTCCTCGACCCGGTGCCCGACGCCGTGCTCAAGGAACTCTCACTGGTCGACCGCACCGCCTCGTACTGGGGGATCCACCTGCCCGCGGACTTCGCCGACACGAAGCCGGCGCGACGACGACTCGCCTTCGACGAGTTCTTGCGCCTGCAGTTACTGCTGGCCCTGCGGCGCCGTCGCCTCGAGGAGTCCTCGGCGGGCATCCGTCACCCGATCGACCTCGACGACCTCGACGTCGGTCCCGGCGCCCTCGCCGACGACTCGTCGTCGCTCGTCCGTCGATTCCTGGTCGGCCACCACTTCGCCCTGACGAACGCCCAGCGGCGCGTGCTCGGGGAGATCGCGTCCGACCTCGCCGCGCCACTGCCGATGCACCGCCTGTTGCAGGGCGACGTCGGTTCGGGCAAGACCGTCGTCGCGCTGACCGCCCTGCTGGCCTCGATCGACGGGGGTCGACAGGGCGCGCTGATGGCGCCGACCGAGGTCCTGGCCGAACAACACCTCGCCTCACTGCGCAAGGACCTGGAGGGACTGACGAAACTCGACCCCACGGTCCTCGGGGGCGTTCGGCCGTTGTCGATTCAACTGCTCACCGGCCGCGTCCGGGCGAAGGATCGCCAGAGCGTGCTCGACGGCCTGCGTGACGGATCGGTCGACATCGTGGTCGGCACGCACGCGCTCCTCACCGACGACGTGCGCTTTCGCGCCCTCGGGGTCATCGTGATCGACGAACAGCACCGCTTCGGCGTCGAGCAGCGCGCGGCCCTCCGTGACAAGGGCCGCGCGCGATCCGACGAGGCCGCCGACCCCGACATGCTGGTGATGACCGCGACGCCGATCCCGCGCACCGCGGCGATGGTCGTCTTCGGTGACCTCGACATCTCGGTGTTGGACGAGATGCCCCAGGGGCGACTCCCCATCAAGACCTATTGGGCGACCGGTGACCTCGAGGTCGCGAGTTGCTGGCAGCGGGTGCGCGACGAGGTCGCCCTCGGCCGACGGGCCTACGTGATCTGCCCGCTCGTCGAGGACTCAGAAAAAGTGGAGGCGACCTCCGCGGTCGAAGAGCGCACCCGGCTCGCGCTCGAGGAGTTGCGCGGACTCGCCGTCGGACTCCTGCACGGCCAGATGAAGGGACCGGACAAGGAAGAGGTGATGGACCAGTTCCGCGCCGGCGAACTCGACGTGCTGGTCGCCACGGTCGTGATCGAGGTCGGCGTCGACGTTCCCGAAGCGAGCGTGATCGTCATCGAGGACGCGTGGCGCTTCGGTCTCGCCCAGCTGCACCAACTGCGCGGCCGGGTCGGGCGAAGCGACGTGCAGAGCTACTGCTACCTCCTCGGAACTTCGCCGACCGACGAGGGCGCGATCCGCCTGCAGGCGCTGGTCGATTCGAACGACGGCTTCGCCCTGGCCGAGATCGACCTCGACCTGCGCGGCGAGGGGACCCTGCTGGGCTCGCGCCAGCGGGGGCGCAGCGACCTGCACCTGGCCTCACTACGCCGTGACGAGGACTTATTGATGGCGGCCCAGGGCGTGGCGGCGACGATGGTCGAGCGAAACGGACTCGACGCCGAGCCCGAGATGGTCGACGAGTTGCGGCTCTTCATCGACGACGAAGAAGCGACGTACTTGTTCAAGTCGTGACGAGTGCACGACCTACCCTTGGAGAATGCGGGTAATCGGTGGTACGGCTCGAGGGCGACCGCTCAAAGCGAAACTCCCGTCCACGGTGCGCCCGACGACCGATTACGCGCGTGAGGCGATCTTCTCGATGCTCGAGAGTCGCGGTGGACTCTACGACCTCGTCGTCGCCGACCTCTACTGCGGATCGGGCGCGATGGGCATCGAAGCGATGTCGCGCGGTGCCGCCAAGGTCTACTTCGTCGACGACGACCCGGCCTGTCTGGCCGCGGTCAAGTTGAACCTCGAACCACTCGGCTTCGAGGCCGAGGCCGTCTTCGTGCGGGCGATGCTGCCGGTGTGGTCGCCACCGGATGACCTCGACCTCGTCCTCGCCGATCCGCCCTACGGACCGCTCGACCTCGCCGGTCTGTTGAACGGCGTCGTCGCTCGCCGCGTGATGGTCGAGAACGACCGTCACATGGAGGCGCCGGAGGGCTGGATCGTGACGAAAACCAAGCGATACGGCACTACGCTCGTAACGATGTTGGAACCGGACGAAGGCGGCGCATGACGACGGTTGGTCTCATTCCCGGCTCGTTCGACCCGTTCCACAACGGGCACCTCGAGGTCGTCGAGCGGGCCTCGCTCATCTTCGACGAGATCGTGGTGGCGGCCATCCGCAATCCCCAGAAGTCCGAGGCGCTGTTCGACCTCGACGATCGTCGCGACATGATCGCGGAGTCCCTCGCCCACGTGAAGAACGTCCGGATCGTCTCGATCTCCACGCTGCTGGTGAACGTGGCGAGGGACGTCCACGCCACGGCCATCGTGCGGGGCCTGCGGGCCGTATCGGACTTCGAGAGCGAGATGCAGATGGCCCAGATGAACCATTCGCTCTCGGGCGTCGAGACCATCTTCCTCCCCTCGAGCTCGATCTACTCCTTCATCGCCTCGCGTCTGTTGCGCGAGGTGGCGCGCTACGGCGGCGACGTCTCGCCCTTCGTGCCCGCCCCGGTCGCCAAACGCCTGATCGGCAAATTCCCAGGAGGTGGGCAATGACGTCCTTTGACGGTTACGACGACCCAGAAGAGTTCGAACCGACCGGCCGCCACGCGCGCCGCGACATCGAGTCGGACCTGCGCGACCTGATCGAACTGGTCGCCAACGCCAAGCAGATGCCGCTGTCGAACTCGGCCCTGATCCCGCGCGACGACGTGTTGGGGCTCTTGGAGCAGGCGCTGCGCTCATTACCCGACGAGATCCGCGAGGCCCGTTGGGCGCTGCGCGACCGCGAGGAGTTGATGGCGGCCGAGATGCAAAAGGCCCAGCAACTGATGGACCAGGTCCGTGCCGAGGCCGCACGGATGGTCGACAAGACCGAGATCGTGCGCCAGAGCCGCCTGATGGCCCAGCAGATCGTCGCCGACGCCCAGGCCCAGTCGCGCCAGATGATCAACCAGTCCGAGGACTTCATCGACGGCAAGCTCGGCAGCTTCGAGATCGTGCTCGAGCGTCTCTTGAAGACGACGCACTCCGGTCGCGAGCGATTGAGCGCCCAGGGGTTGCCGACGTCACTGATCGAAGAGGCGGGGACCGACGAGCAGCTCTCGGGCATCGCGCCGGAGTACCGGGAGTCGACGGGGCTGGAGGACACGACGTCGTTCTTCGACCAGGACGCGTTCTAGCCCGTGTCCTCGCCGTACCTCGTCCCAGTCGCGCGACTCCTGCGCGACGTCCCCTCGCGCGCCGAGGTCGCCTTCGAGGCCCTGTTCGACGAGCCCCACGAGTTCGCGCCGCGTGGGCCGGCCGAGACCGACGTCTTCCCCGAGGCGACCGTCCGGCTGCAGCTGCGCCTCGAGAGCTTCAACGGAGGACTGCGCGCCCGCGGCCAGGTCGAGGCCCCGTGGCACGGGGTCTGTCGGCGCTGTTCGACGCCGGTCTTGGGGATGTCGAGCGTGAGCGTGAACGAGCGCTTCGTCCACGACCGCCAGGTGGGCGACGAGGAGGTCTACCTGATCGAGGACGACTTCATCGACCTCGCCCCGCTGGTCCACGACGCGATCTTCCTCGACCTGCCGCTCGCGCCGCTCTGTCGCGAGGACTGCAAGGGCCTATGCCCGTTCTGCGGAATCGACCGCAACGAGGCGACCTGTCAGTGCCAGGCGCCCATCGATTCACGCTGGGCTACACTGGACGGACTCCGATTCACGGACGTAGAGCCCGGCGAATCAACCGAAGTGTGACGGGCCCGCCCGTTCAATTTGAAAGCGAAGATCGATGGCCGTCCCGAAGCGCAAGACCAGCAAAGCCAAGACCCGCAGCCGCCGTGCGGCCAACTGGACCCTGGAGCGCCCGGCGCGCAGCGTCTGCCCGCAGTGCGCGACCTCCAAACTGCCGCACGTCGTGTGCCCCAACTGTGGCTGGTACAAGAATCGCGTTGCCGTAGAGGTCAACTAAGTTGAGCCTGCCCATCGCCCTGGACGCGATGGGTGGCGACTTCGCTCCCGAGGAGATCATCGCCGGGGCGCGCGACGCCGTCGACGAGCTCGGACTCTCGGTCATCCTGGTCGGGGTGCCCGAGCTGTTAGGTGACACGCGCGGACTCGAGGTCTTTCCCTGCACCGAGGTCATCGCCATGGACGACGACCCGGCGGCCAGTGTGCGCAAGAAGAAGGACTCCTCACTCGTGCGCGCGGCCGAACTGGTGCGCGACGCCAAGGCCTGCGCGATGGTCTCGGCCGGTAACACGGGCGCGACGATGGCCTCGGCGCTGTTGCGCATGGGCCGACTGCCGGGCGTCGTGCGCCCGTGCATCGCCACGCCGATCCCCAACCCCGGTCACACGCCGATGGTGCTCGTCGACGCCGGCGCGAACTCCGAGTGCACGGCCGAGATGCTCGTGCAGTTCGCCCTGATGGCGAGTACCTTCGTGACCGCGCACTACGGCGTCGAGCGTCCGCGCGTCGGACTGCTCTCGATCGGCGAGGAGTCGACCAAGGGCACGCCGCTGGTGAAAGAGACCCACCAACTGCTGGCGGATCTCGAGGGACTGAACTTCGTCGGCAACGTCGAGGGCCGCGACCTGGTCCCCGCGCCGGTCGACGTCGTCGTGACCGACGGCTTCACCGGCAACGTGGCCCTCAAGACCCTCGAGGGGGCGCTCAAGTTCATCTTCGCGACGGTGCTGTCGGCCGTCAACACGAACGACGCGACCAAGGCCGCCGGCGACGTGTTGTTCGAGTACCTGTTGCCGTTGGCGGCGGAGATGACGCCCGAGAATCAGGGCGGCGCCATGCTCCTGGGACTCGACGGCATCTGCGTGATCTCCCACGGGTCCTCCAACGCCCTGGCGATCAAGAACGCCCTGCGCGTCGCCGCCGAGATGGACGCCGCCAACGTCGTCGCAAAACTACGTCTCGCCATACGTCCTGATCAGGATTAATTTCCGGGACCACAGCCCCCTCGGTTCGGTAAACTCGAACAGCAACAACAAGGGAGTGCGCAATGGCAGACGCGGCATCACTGGATAGGGCCACCATTTTGGGCATCGTGCGTGATCAACTTGCCGAAATCCTGGAGAAGAGCCCCGACGAGATCCAAGAGGACGTCCCGTTCACCGACCTGGGTGCCGACTCGCTCGCCCTGATCGAACTGGTCGAGGCCCTAGAAGAGGCCCTGTCGAAATATTCCGCCGGTTTTCACATCGACGACGAGGACCTCGAAGGTCTCCTGAGCGTCCGCGACGCGGTCAACTACGTCGCCGACAAGCTGCAGGTGACCTAACGAGGCACGTGAGCCTGTTGCTGTCGCCACTTGATGCGTTACTCGCGGTCGCCGACCTCATCGTCGCCGACTACCCCGAACTCAACGAGGGATCGGGCTCGCTCGTGCGCTCTCGCGTCGTGAACGAGTCGTCCCTCGCCGAGGCCGCGACGCGTTTGGAACTGGCCGGCGCGATGCGCGTCGGTAAGGGCGTGAAGAAGGAGCGGGGCCTCGAGCGCCCCTCGCTCCTGGCCGACGCCTTCGAGGCGCTCGTCGCGGCGATCTACCTCGAGAACGGTTACGACGCCGCCAAGACCTTCGTCCACGAGATGTTGCGTGACGCCGTCGCCGACGCGGCCCAAACTCCTGGTGACAGTGATCCAAAGACGCGGCTGCGCCAGTGGTCCGAGGCCAACGGCCTCGGCACCCCGGACTACGACGTCATCTCCTCGGGCCCGAGCCACGACGCGACGTACTCAGCCGTCGTGCGGATCGCCAACAGGCCCATGGGCTCCGGCGAGGGTCGGTCGAAAAAGAGCGCCGAGGCGAGCGCCGCCGAGGACGCCTGGGGGCGACGCGATGCCTGAGCTCCCGGAGGTCGAAACGGTCCGCGCCTCTCTGGCGCGCGACGTCATCGGCAAGAAGGTCAAGTCCGTCTCGGTCACCAACGGTCGCATCGTGCGCCGCCACAAGACGGCCAAGGACTTTCGCGCGATGATTGAGGGCCACTCGATCCGCAGCGCGCAGCGCCTCGGCAAGAACCTCGTCTTCGCCTTGGAGAACGGCACGCACCTCGTGATCCACCTCGGCATGAGCGGACAGCTCCTGCGCGCCAAGGGTCCCAAGGACCCGAAACCGAAGCACACGCACGTCGTGTTCACGTTCGTCCAGGGTGGCGAGTTGCGCTACGTGGACCCGCGCACCTTCGGCGAGCTCTACGTCTCGACGCCGCCGAGCGAGGGCGACGACGTGGAGCTCTCGAAGTTCGCGCGCCTCTCGATCGGGGGCGACGGGCTGGCCCTGCGAAAGGCCGTACCGGAGCTGGCGCACCTCGGCATCGACCCCTTCGAAGACCAGATCGGCTGGGACCGATTCGCCGCGATCCTGCGCAGCCGCTCGACGTCCCTGAAGGTCGTCCTCACGGACCAGGACATCATCGCCGGCATCGGCAACATCTACGCCGACGAGATCCTCTTCGCCGCCGGACTGCGCTTCGACCGCGAGTCCGAGTCGCTCTCGACTATCGAGATCCGTCGACTACACCGCGCGATCTCCGAGACGCTGACCGAGGCGATCAAGCACGGCGGCTCGACGCTGGACGATGAGCAGTTCGTCGACCCCGACGGCATCGCCGGCACGTACCAACAGTTCCACCAGGTCTATAACCGAGAGGGTCAGCCGTGCTTCCAGTGCCGCCAACCCATCGTGCGCGAGACGGTACGCGGACGCGGCACGTTCTACTGCCCCAAGTGCCAGTCGTAGGAACCGGAGTCGAGCTGGAACGTTGGTAGCGTTCTTCCGTGTTTCTTAAGCGATTGACCATGAAGGGCTTCAAGTCCTTCGCCGACAGCACCGTCCTCGAGTTCGAGACCGGCGTGACGGCGGTGGTCGGTCCCAACGGCTCGGGCAAGTCCAACGTCGTGGACGCCGTCACCTGGGTGCTCGGGGCCCAAAGCACCCGCGCCCTGCGTAGTTCGAAGATGGACGACGTCATCTTCATGGGCACGGCGAACCGCCCGGCGCTCGGTCGGGCCGAGGTGGCGCTCACCCTCGACAACTCCTCGGGCAAGTTGCCCATCGACGGCGCCGAGGTCACGATCTCGCGCACGCTCTTTCGCTCGGGCGACTCCGAGTACGCCATCAACGGCACGACCTGTCGGCTGCTCGACGTGCAAGAGCTGCTGAGCGACTCCGGTGTCGGACGTCAGCAGCACATGATCATCGGCCAGGGTCAGCTGGACTCGATCCTCAACTCCTCATCGGAGAACCGTCGCTCGGTCATCGAAGAGGCGGCGGGCGTCTTGAAGCACCGGCGTCGCAAGGAGCGCGCCGAACGGCGATTGGCCGCCACGCAGGAGAACATCGAACGCCTGGGTGACCTCGTGCGCGAAGTCCGTCGTCAGATGCGACCGCTAGAACGACAAGCGGTCTCGGCGCGCACCTACTCCGACGTCGAGGGCGACCTGCGCGCCGCTCGTCGCGCGCTCTTCTCCGCCCGACTCCACGGCTTCGAGCGGCGACGCGCCGCCCTCGAGAGCGAGTTGGTCGGATCGACGTCGCGCGAACGAGACCTGCGTCTCGAACTCGTGACCCTCGACGCGCAGGCCGCGAACGCGGCCGCCGAGATGGCGAGCCGGCGCGAGGAGATGTTGGCGTCCACGCTCGGCACCCTGCAGGCGCTGGCCGAGCGCGCCCGAGGCACGACGTCGGTCATCCAAGAACGCGATCGCTCGCTGCGTCAGGCGCTGATCGCTTCGGCCGACGAGAACGTGATCGCCACACTCGAGGCCGACGCGGCGAAACTCACCTCTGATCTCGCGAGCGTCGATGACGAGAACCTCGCGCTCGACGTCTTGCGCGAGGCCGTCGCCCTGGCCCAAGAGGAACTGGACGTGGCCCAGAGGACCTTCGACGAGACGTGGGGGAGCGGTTCGAGCGAGTTCGACGAAGCGGCGTTGGTCGCGGCTCGTCAGCGCGTCGCGCTCTTGGAACGATCGCTTGACTCACTGCGCGAGAGCGAGCGGCGCGCCACCACGCGCCTCAGTGACTCGCGGGCTCGGATCACCCAGAGCACCTCGGAACACGAGGTGGTGCGCCACGCCCTCGACGAGGCTCGTCACACGCTGGCGAGTGCCCGTCAGGAGCGAGTGGACGCACAGCACGCGGCCGACGAAGCCGAGGTGGAGCGCACGACGTGCGACGAGGAACTGCGCGAGGCGACCGACTGGGCCGCCCGGACCGAGGCCCACGCCGAGGCCCTCGCGCGGGCCCTCGACGAACTCTCGGGCGCCGGTGGCCGAGCCATCATCGGTGATCTCGAGGGAGTGCTCGGCGCCTTCTTGGATCTCATCGAGATCGACGCTGGTTGGGAACGGGCCGTCGAGTCGGCCGCGGGCGCCTCGGTCGGCGCCATGGTCGTGGACGGACGTCATTCGGCGCGCGCGTCACTCGAGGCGCTTCGCAAGGAGAACGGCGCGGGGTTGATCCTGCCCGTCGCCGAGAGCGACATCGTCGCGCCCGCGACGCCCGACGGCTGCGAGCCGCTGCGTCCACTCGTGCGCGCCCGTCGAAAGGCACCGACGCACGTGACGCGGGTCCTCGACGCGTTGTTCTCGCGCGCCTTCATCGCCGCCGACTGGGAGACCGGTATGGACGTCGCGCTCGCCAATCCCGAGTTGATCGTCGTGACACGCGACGGCGACCGCTTCGCCTCCTCGGGCTGGCGCATCGCGTCCGGTCGGGCCGTCGTCACGCGTTCGGCGGTCGAGGAGTCCCAGGCGGCGGCCCGGGAGGCGACGGAGGCCGTCGCGCCCGTGCGTGAGCGACGAAAGGTCGCGGACGCCGCGGCCATCGACGCGCGCCAACTGTTGAATCGCGCCACCTCGCGCGAGGCCCAGTCGCTCGCGGAGTCCGAACGTCTCGAGGGTGAGGTTCGCCGTCTCGGTACCTTGATCGAACAGCTCACGCACGCCGAGGAGACACTGAGCGATGACCTCGCCGAGCTGACCGAACAGATCGTCACGAACGACGAGGAACTGTTGAACCTGCGAGAACAGTTGCCGGCGCTCGAAGAGGCCGTCGCTCTCTCGGGTGAACGCGACGCGCGCGTGGCCGTCGCGCGCCAAGGACTCGAGACCCTGCGCCTGCGGGTCAACGAGGAGGCGACCGCGCTGTCACGTCGCGAAGCCGAGTTCTCCGAACGCCGTCGGCTCCTCGAGCAACGTCGGAGCGAGATCGAACTCCGACTGGAGGGTCGTTCGAGTGAACGGGCCGAGGCGGCCGGCCGGCGCGAGTCGCTGGAGTTCGACCTCCAGGTCCTCGACCGGCTGTCGCGCCTCGTCGAACGAAGCGCGGAGGAGATTCGCGCGGCCCAAGAGGCGATGGACTCGACCTACCGCGAACAGTTGGAGGCGACGCGTGCCGGCGCCGAACGGCTCGAGGAGGTCCGGCGCGAGCGGAAAGAGGCCGAGTCGAAGCTGGCGGAGTTGAGCGACGCGGTTCGCCGTAGTGAGATCGAGCAGGCCGAACTGGTCGTGAAGATCGCCAACCTGAACGAGATGATCCGCCACGACCTCGGCATCGAACCGGGTGAACTCGGCGAGGCCGTCCCCGTCGACCTTCCCGAGGGCGTGACCCTCGAAGTGCGCGTCGCCGAACTCGAAGCGCGCATCACGTCACTCGGTCCCATCAATCCCCTGGCGCTCGATGAACTGTCGTCCCTCGAGGAGCGTTACAAGGACCTCGACGCGCAGGTGAGCGACGTCCGTCACGCGCGGCGCGAGATCCAAGAGGTGATCCGCGCGCTCGACCAAGAGATCATGGAGACGTTCTCGAGCGCGGTGGCCGACGTCAACGAACACTTCTCCGCACTGATCGCGATGCTCTTCCCCGGGGGACAGGGTCGACTGATCCTGACCGAGCCCGACGACCCGCTCAATACCGGCGTCGAGATCGAGGTGCGACCACTGGGTCGAAACGTCCGACGGCTCTCGCTGCTCTCCGGCGGTGAACGCTCCATGGCGGCGTTGGCCTTCCTCTTCGCGGTCTTTCGTTCGCGACCGTCGCCGTTCTACATGATGGACGAGGTCGAGGCCGCGCTCGACGACGTGAACCTGCAACGATTCCTCAGCCTGGTCGACGAGTTCCGCGACGAGGCGCAGCTCTTGATCGTGACCCACCAGAAGCGAACGATGGAAGCGGCCGACGCCCTCTACGGCGTGACGATGGGTCCGGGCGCGTCGTCCAAGGTGATCAGTCAACGAGCGCAACGCACTCGGGAAGTCGAATCGGCGTGATCATCGCCATCATCGTCGTCGCGGTCGTACTCGTGTTGGGCGTCGGTGTCGTCGTGGCGCGACGTCGCCGTCGCGGACGCGTCGCGATCTCCTCGCCGCCGCGCGCCGCGATGCCAACGGTCCTGGTGACCGAGCTGGCCGCACGACCGTCGCTCGCGGCCCCGTCGCTGGCCCAACGACTGGGATCGTCGCGCAGCGTCTTCGACCGCGTACGGTCCCTCTCGAGCGTGGGCGCGCTCAGCGACGACCAGTTGGCGATCGTCGAAGAGGTGCTGTTGCGCAGTGACGTCGGCGTGGTCACGACCACGATGATCCTGGATGACCTGCGCGCGAACGGCGCGCCCGACGGGATCGTCAGTGCGGTGCGCGCGTCGCTGCTCGAGTCGTTGCGCGCCGAGCGCACCGTCACCACGACGGCCGACAGCGGCCGCGTGCCGGTCTGGCTCTTCGTGGGGGTGAACGGCGTCGGCAAGACGACCACGATCGGCAAACTGGCCAAGCGTCAGATCGACGCCGGACGCAGTGTGATGTTGGCCGCCGGCGACACGTTCCGCGCGGCCGCGGCCGACCAACTCGAGCAGTGGGCCACGAGGACCGGCGCCGATATCGTGCGCGCGGCCGAGGGCGCCGACCCCGGTTCGGTCGTGCACGACGCGCTCGGTCGAGCGGCCGCGAGGGGAGTGGACATCGTCCTCGCCGACACCGCCGGTCGACGCTCGAACTCGACGAACCTGCTCGATGAACTGAGCAAAGTGCGCCGCGTCGCCGATCGCGAACCGGGACAGGTCGTCGAGACGTTCATGGTGCTCGACGCGACGACCGGGCAGAACGCGCTGAGCCAGGCCCGCGAGTTCCTCGCCGCGGCCGACGTGACGGGCATCGTGCTCACGAAACTCGACGGCACGGCGCGCGGCGGGATCGTCGTCGCCATCGAGCGCGACCTGGGCATACCGGTCAAGTTCGTCGGGGTCGGCGAAGGCGTGGAGGATCTGATCGCCTTCGAACCCGAGACCTTCGTCGATTCACTTCTCGACGCGTAACGGTAGGTTAAGCCCCATGTTTGATGCCCTGAGCGAACGTTTCGAGCGACTCGGCACGTCGCTGCGCTCGCGTGGTCGTCTCAGTGACGCCGACCTCGACGACGCGCTCGCCGAGGTACGCGCGGCCCTCTTAGAAGCGGACGTCGAACTGGGCGTGGTGCGCGCGTTCCTCGACGCCGTGCGCGAACGCCTGAGCGGCGAGACGCTCAACCAGAGCCTCTCGCCGGGCCAACAGGTCATCAAGGCGGTCAATGAACAGCTCATCGAAGTCCTCGGGGGATCGGCCCTCAAGGTCACCTACGCCTCCAAGCCCCCGACGGTCGTCCTGCTCGCCGGTCTCCAGGGCGCGGGCAAGACGACGGCGGCGGCGAAGTTGGCGGCGTGGTTCAAGCAGCAGGGCCGCCAGCCGTTCTTGATCGCGGCCGACCTCCAGCGTCCGGCGGCCGTGGAGCAACTGCGGGTCCTCGGTGCCTCGATCGGTGTCGACGTCTTCTCCGAACCCTCGAGCCCTATCAATGTCGCCAAGAGCGGGCTGAAGGAGGCGACGCGACTCGGGCGCGATGTCGTCATCATCGACACCGCCGGTCGACTCTCGATCGACGAAGCGCTGATGGACGAGGTGCGCTCGATAAGTAAGGTCACCTCGCCGCACTACACCTTCCTCGTGATCGACGCGGTCACCGGCCAGGACGCCGTCGTCACGGCGCGCGCCTTCCACGAGACGCTGGAGCTCTCGGGCATCATCGTCACGAAGCTGGACTACGACGCGCGCGGCGGGGCCGTGCTCTCGGCCCGCGGTGTCGTCGGGCGGCCGGTGGTCTTCGCCTCGACCGGCGAGAAGATCGACGACTTCGAGCTCTTCCACCCCGACCGGATGGCGTCGCGGATCCTCGGGATGGGCGACGTGCTGTCGTTGATCGAGCAGGCCGAGCAACGGATGGACTCCGACGTCGTCGCCGAGGGCGCCGGACGCATGATGAGCGGGACCTTCACGCTCGACGACTTCCTCGCCCAGCTGAATCAGGTCCGCAAGATGGGTTCGCTCGGCGGCATCATGAAGATGATGCCCGGCGTGACGAAGGAGATGCGCAGCGCCGCGAGCAACGTCGACGAGGGCGAGCTCGACAAGGTCGAGGCGATCATCCAGTCCATGACGAAACGCGAGCGTCGCGAACCGGTCATCATCGACGGGTCGCGGCGCACGCGCATCGCCCGCGGCTCGGGCACGACCGTGAGCGCGGTGAACCAACTGTTGAAGCAGTTCAACGAGATGCGAAAGATGATGCGCCAGATGAGCGGAGGCGCGATGCCGGCGATGCCCGGCATGGGTCGCATGGCGAACGTGGCCGCGAAGGCCCAGCGCAACGACGCGCTGCCGCCGGGCTTCGAGGCGCTCGGCGCGGGCATGAAGGCCGCGCAACCGGCGCGCGGTGGCGGTGGCAAAAACAAGAAGAAGAAGGGCGGGAGGGTTACACCCCCCAAACAACGCTAAACTTGCTCGTTCGGGTATCTCGCCCTGTTCCGGTCGACGGGACAAAAGGTTTGAAGGGAATTTCGTCGTGGCTGTGAAAATTCGTTTGGTGCGTATGGGTAAGAAGAAGCAACCGACCTATCGCGTCGTGGCGGCCGAGAGTCGCCGGGCGCGCTCCGGGGCGTTCCTGGAGATCCTTGGCACCTATCAGCCGCGGGGTCTGTCGGTCGCCGAACCAGAGACCGTCACCCTGATCGACAACGAGAAGGTCGTGCGCTGGCTCCAACAGGGCGCTCAGCCGACCGAGCGCGTCGCCAAGTTGCTCAAGACCAGTGGCGCCCTTGACATGTTCGAAGCCGCCAAGGCCGCCAAGGCCAGCGACACCGCCGAGGTCGCCCCGTGAGCGACGTCAACGACTACGTCGCCGGCGACGTCAACACGATTGAGGACGGGTACGACGAGGACGTCAACGACGACGTCAACGAAGGTTCGGACTCCGTCGCCAACGCCGCGACGGCGACCGCCGTACTGCAGTTCATCGCCACGTCACTCGCCGAGGACGCCAGCGCGGTGTCGGTCGAAGTCTCGGAGCGTCAGGGCAAGGTCGTCCTCTCGCTCAGCGTCGGGGCTGACGACATGGGCCGGATCATCGGACGCCGTGGTCGCACGGCCCAGGCCATTCGCGCCCTCGTCGGCGCCGCGGGCGCACGCGATGGCGTGACGACCTCCGTCGACATCGTCGACTAACCGTGAGCGCCGAAGAGCGCCCCACGCTCGAAGTCGGGCGCATCATCAAAGCACAGGGCCTCAAGGGTCAGGTCCTCGTCGACCTCTGGAGCGACCGCACCGAACGTCTCGCGCCCGGCGCGGATCTCCTCACCGAGCGTGGACCGCTGCGCGTCGTCGCCTCGATCGCGCACCAGCAGCGTTTCATCGTGACCTTCGAGGGCGTGGCGACGCGCGAGGCGGCCGAGCACCTGCGCGGTGTCGTCCTCTCGGCACCTCGCCTCGATGACGAGAGCGTGATCTGGATCGACCAGCTCTACGACGCCGAGGTCTTCGACGCCGAGGGAGTGCGCCGCGGCGTCGTCGTCGGGGTCGAGGCCAATCCGGCGAGCGACCTGTTGGTCCTGGACAGTGGGGCCCTCGTGCCCCTGACGTTCGTCACGTCGGTCGATCCCAACGTGCGTATCGACGTCGACGTCCCCGAGGGCCTCTTCGAATGACGCTGCGCGTCGACGTGCTCACTCTCTTCCCGGACGCCATCGCCGACTACGCCTCGACGTCGGTGCTCGGACGAGCGAACGAACGCGGCGTCTGGCAGTTGCATCTCCACGACCTGCGCGACGCCACCGACGACGTGCACCGCACGGTCGACGACGCGCCCTTCGGTGGTGGAGCGGGCATGGTCCTACGCGCCGAACCGATCCTGCGCACGCTCGACGAACGGCCCAACATCGCGCGGCCACTGATCGCACTGACGCCATCGGGACGTCCGTTCAACCACGCGATCGCGAAGGAACTGGCCGAACTGGAAGGGTTCGCACTACTCAGCGGTCGCTACGAGGGCATCGACCAGCGCGCGCTCGATCTGGCCGTCGACGACGAGCTCTCCCTCGGCGACTTCGTGTTGGCCGGCGGTGAGCTCGCCGCGCTGTGCGTGATCGAGGCCGTGGTGCGCCTTCGACCCGGCGCGCTCGGCAACGACGAGAGCACGCTCGACGAATCCTTCAGTGACGGACTGCTCGAGTACCCGCACTACACCCAGCCGGCCGAGGTGCGCGGCGTGGCGGTGCCCGAGATACTGCGCTCCGGCGACCACGCCCGGATCGCGCGCTGGCGTCGCGCGCAGGCGCTGCGCCGAACGATCGAACGGCGCCCCGATCTGATCGCGGCGCGTGGAGGACTGAGTGACGAGGACGACGCCATACTGGCGGAATTCCCGATGTTGGAAGAGAACGGGCGAAACGGCTAAACTTCTAAAGCCTCAGTGATCCGAAAGGGACCGCTCCCATGAACCCGACCGACCTCATCGACCGCGACTCCCTTCGCGATGACATTCCCGACTTTCGCACCGGCGACACCCTGAAGGTCCACGTCCGGGTCGTCGAAGGTACACGCGAACGGGTGCAGATCTTCCAGGGCGTCGTCATCCGCCGCCAGGGATCGGGTGTGCACGAGACGTTCACCGTGCGAAAGATCAGCTTCGGGGTGGGCGTCGAGCGCACGTTCCCGGTCCACGCCCCGACGATCGCCAAGATCGAAGTCGAATCCTACGGCGACGTCCGTCGCGCCAAGCTGTACTACCTCCGTGATCTGCGCGGAAAGGCCGCCAAGATCAAGGAGCTGCGCGTCACCGAGCGCACGCAATAAGCGTGGGCGAAGAGGAACTCGACGACTACGAGTCGACGCTGGAACTCGCGTTGGTCCAGGAGTACAAAGCGGTCGTCGGCACGTTCAACTTCGCCGTCGAGACCGATCGCCGTTTCTACCTCGCCAACGAGGTCGCCATCGAAGTCCGTTCGACCGGCTCGCCGACCCTGCTCGAGGTCACGCTCTCCGACGCCTGGGTCTGGGACATGTACCGCACGGCGCGTTTCGTCCCGTCGGTGCGGGTGCTGACATTCCGCGACGTGAATATCGAGAAGCTGCCCAAAGAGGAGCTGCAGCCCTAGGCGATGGCGCCCTTTCGACTCGACGTCACCTTCGAGATGCTCGACCGAATCGTCGACGCCTCGAACGTCAACGACGCGGTCATCTCGGTTCGCGATGCCGACACGATCGTCGCCGTCGGTGCGCACCACGATCGCGTGACGCGACCGCTCGGCGTCTGGCTCGAGATCACGGAGGACTACTCCGCGCAGATGGCGGCGCGCGACGTCGCCACCCTGAGTTGGCTCGTCCCGCTCGAAACCGTGGTCGTGAGTTCTGCGAACGCCCCGGCGAGTGCGCGGGTCCTCGAAGCGCTGCTCACGAACGACGAAGTCAACTTCACCAACGAAGAGGCGCACCTGGTCGGCGCCTACAACCGACCGGCGCCGCCGACGCCGGTCGCCGTGTGGAGCTGGGACGGCGCGCACCTGCGTCGCGGTGACGAGGTCATGGGAGTGCACTCCTCCGGGACCAGTGACGTCGTCGGTGACGTGACGACCTTTCGCTGAACTACTCGGGCTGGTTCGATATCCGGTCGGGTTGGATCCTCACCGTGACGCGGATCTCGCCTTCGAGCTTCGGCCACGATTCGACGCCCATGTACTTCATCGCCAGTCGATCACTGACCTCGTCGGCGCCGATCGTCGTGAAGCCCACGACGGAACCGCGCAGCGTGATGATCGTTTGATCGTCGTCGGGATCGACGATCGACACCGCGACGCGCCCGTCGGAGGCGAGGTTGCGGGCCTTGGCACGGCCGAGTGCCGTACTGATCACCAGGTTGTCACCATCGAGTTCGGTCCACACCGGAGAGACGTTCGGCGCACCGTCAGGGTCCAGGCTGGCCACGTGCGCGAGGACCTTCTTGGCGATCAGTTCGCGTGCGGCAGGTGTGAAGGTATCGGCCATCGGAGTCCTGACTTTCTCGGGTGGAGCAGAAGGTAGTTTTACTGTAATGAACATAGGTGCACACGTACGCGGGGGTGGCAAGCTCATCCCCTCACTGGAAGAGGGCGTCGACATCGGCGCCACGTCGATTCAGATATTCACCCAGAGTCCTCGGATGTGGAAGCCCTCGCAGTACGCGCCGGCGGTACTCGAGGCGTATCGCGAAGCGCAGGCGAATCATCCGAGCGTGACGCACACCTTCTGTCACGCGACGTACTTGATCAACCTGGCGACGCCCGACAAGGATCTCTACGAGAAGTCCGTCGACTGTCTGATCAGCAACCTCTCGACGGGACGGGGCATGGCCTCGTCGGGTGTCGTCCTGCACGTCGGCTCGCACAAGGACAGTGGCTTCGAGACGGCGTTGCCGCAGATCGCCGAGGCCTTCAAGCGCGCGCTTGACAGCGCGGACTCGGCACCGCCCGGCGTGAAGGACTGTCCGATCCTGATCGAGAACGCGGCCGGGACCGGCGGCACGGTGGGACGCGACCTCGACGAGATTGCGGCGATGATCGAGGCCACCGGCGGCGACGAGCGCATCGGACTGTGCATCGACACGCAGCACCTGTGGGCGAGCGGCATCGACTACTCGAGCACGCACGGCACGAACAAACTCGTGCACGAGATCGACATGCGCATCGGTCTCGGACGCCTTCGATGCTTCCACCTCAACGACTCCAAGATCGAGCTCGGCGGCAACCGAGATCGTCACGCCAACATTGACGAAGGCACCATCGGCACGATGGGTCTCGCGGCTCTCGTCGGTCATCCAGATTTCCGAGACCTGCCGCTGTTGCTCGAGGTCCCCGGCACCGGCGAAGGTCCTCGTTGGGAAGACGTCATCGCGGCGCGCAACGTCGTGGTCGAAGGCATCAAGCTCTACGACGGGCACGTGTCCGCCGATCTCGAGGCGTTCGTTCTTGATTTGCCGCCCGCCGCGACGAGGCCTCCGGAGAAGAAGAAGCCGGCGAAGAAGAGCGCTGCGAAGGTACCGGCTACGAAGCCCGCGAAGAAGTCAACAGCGAAGAAGTCAACAGCGAAGAAGTCGCCGGCCAAGAAGACCGCCACGAAGAAGTCCGTGAAGAAGTCCCCAGCGAAGAAGACGGCCGCGAAGAAGACGGCCGCGAAGAAGACGGCCGCGAAGAAGTCACCTTTGAAGAAGCCGGCGAAGACGAGCGCTGCGAAGGCAGCGGCGAAGAAGTCCGCGAAGAAGGCAACCGCGAAGAAGTCGTCGATCAAGAAGACCGCCACGAAGAGGTCCGCGAAGAAGGCAACCGCGAAGAAGTCGCCGGCAAAGAAGACGTCAGCGAAAAAGGCCACCAAACTTGCCAAGAAGAAGTAGAGAGGCGCCGATGAGTGAGGTGAGAGTGGAGTCCGACTCGATGGGCACGGTCGAGGTCCCGGCAGATCACTACTGGGGCGCCCAAACCGAGCGAAGCCTCCATCACTTCGACATCGGGCTCGAGACGATGCCCCCGGCCCTCATTCGAGCGTTCGGGATATTGAAGTTCGCCTCCGCGCAGGTGAACAGGGATTTGGGGAAGCTCGACTCCGAGCGGGCGTCGCTGATCGAGCGGGCCTCGCGCGAGGTGATCGACGGCGTTCTGGCGGACGAGTTCCCGCTTCGGATCTGGCAGACCGGCTCCGGTACGCAGACCAACATGAACGTGAACGAGGTGATCTCGAACCGCGCCATCGAGCTGTCCGGCGGCGTGATGGGGTCGAAGGAGCCCGTGCACCCGAACGACCACGTCAACATGTCCCAGTCGTCGAATGACACGTTCCCGACGGCCATGCACGTCGCGGCGGTCCTCGAGATCACCGACCGCCTCGTACCGTCGGTGGCTCGCCTGCGTGACGCCCTCAGCGTGAAGGCCGAGGCCTTCTCAGGCATCACGAAGATCGGTCGGACGCACCTGATGGACGCGGTGCCCCTGACCCTGGGACAGGAGTTCTCAGGTTACGTGGCCCAACTCGACGCCGACCTCGTCCGACTGGACCTCGTCCTTCCCGGGCTCTACGAACTGGCGGCGGGCGGCACCGCGGTCGGCACCGGTCTCAACACGCACCCCGAGTTCGGAGAGCGCGTGGCGGTCGCGATCGCGGCGTTGACGGGTCGGCCGTTCGTCCCCGCGCCGAACTACTTCGCCGCGTTGGCCGCACACGACGCCCTGGTCTTCGCCCACGGGGCGATCCGGACGCTGGCGGCCAGTTTGACGAAGATCGCCGACGACATCCGCTGGCTCGGTTCCGGACCTCGCTCGGGTCTCGGCGAGCTGAAGTTGCCCGAGAACGAACCAGGCAGCTCCATCATGCCGGGGAAGGTGAACCCGACGCAGTGCGAAGCGATGATCATGGTCGCGGTCCAGGTCTTCGGCAACGACGTCGCGGTGGCGTCCGCGGGCGCGCGCGGCAACCTGGAGTTGAACGTCTGCAAGCCGGTCCTCATCCACAACTTCTGCAACTCCATCGACCTCCTCACCGACGCGTGTGACCGGTTCCGCGAGTTCTGTATCGAGGGGCTCGAGCCCGACGTCGAACGCATCGCCCAGCACCTGCACAACTCACTCATGCTGGTGACGGCACTGGCCCCGAGTATCGGGTACGACAAGGCCGCCGAAGTTGCGAAGAAAGCGCATCACGAAGGGACCACGCTTCGCGAAGCGGCGCTCACCCTGGGTCTGATGAGCGCCGAGGAGTTCGACGCGGCCGTCGTGCCCGAGGACATGACCCACCCTTGACCCGACCGGAGTTGCTGGACTCGGAGGCTGTGGCTGCGTGGATCTCCGGCCATCCCGCCTGGCGAGCGGACGGTTCGCACCTGCTCCGCGAGCTCGAGACCGTCGACTATCCGAGCGGGGTTCGTTTGATCGAGGCCCAGGTCTCGCTCGCCGAACGTCTCGACCATCACCCCGTCGTGACGCTCGGCTATCGCCGGGTGTGCTTCGAACTATGGACGCACGACCGGGGCGGCGTGACGCAACTGGACCTCGACTACGCCCAAGGACTCGACGCGATCATCGCCGACGAGTTCGCCGAGTTGATCCTCTAGGAGACCGGAAGGTTCCAGAGCGCCATCCAGCGCGCGAGGTCCTTCTCCATCGGGAGGTCGTCGCCGACGAAGGAACGAACGCGCAGTTCGAGTTCGTTGTCACGTTGGTTCGGTCCGGTCGGCGCGAAGGGGTAGAAGGTTCCCTGCTTCAAGAGATAGACCATGCGTACCGCGCCGTCGCCCGGCGGCGTCTTGGGCACGAACCCGAAGACCGCGCACAGCAGGCGCGGACCGAGCCCGTGCTCGACCATCGTCGTGTTGGCACCGTGGATCCGCGTCACGAGTCCGTCGAGTTCGGGGTCGGTGACCACCAACCACTTGAATCCGAGGTCGTCGGTCGTGACCTTCACCGTCCCGGTCTTGTCGTCGAAGTTGAGCAGTGCGATGATGTCGTCGTCGGTGGTGATCGTCGCCTCGCCGCTCCCGGCCTTGAAACAGAGTCCGGCGTTGCCCGAAGAGACGAGGTCCAGTTCGCTCTGCAGGGTCAGCGCGGCCGACGGTAGCGCGAACAGTCCGTCGAGCTTCGGCGCGACCTGCTTGGTTCGACCGAAGAGCGTGTCGCGAAGACCCACTAGCCGTTCAGTTCGACTTCGAGCTTCTTCAGCGCGTCGAGGCGCTTCTCCAGTGACGGGTGCGTGGAGAAGAGTGACGCGGCGGTGTTGCCGGCGAGCGCCGGGGCGAAGAAGAAGGCGTTCATACCCTCGGACTTGCGGAGGTCGGTGCGCGGGATCTTGCCCATGTCGCCCGTGACGTGCACCAGCGCGCTCGCGAGCACGCTGGGCTTGCCGATGAGGATGGCCCCGGAGCGGTCGGCCGCGAGTTCGCGGTAGCGCGAGAGCGCCATCGTCAGGAGGAACGCGATGATGTAGATGACGATGGACACCACGAACGTCAGCAACTCGAGGATGACGAGTTGTTGACCGTTCCGGCTGCGACCGCCGCCCGAGAGGATGGTGCTCCAGAGTGCGATGCGACTGACGAGTCCGGCCAACATGCCGACGCCCGAGGCGATCGTCATGACCGCGACGTCGCGGTGGGCGACGTGGCTCAGTTCGTGGGCGAGGACCGCCTCGAGTTCCTCGTCGTTCAGGCGGTTCATCAGTCCCCGGGTGGCGCAGATCACGGCGTGCTTGGGGCTGCGACCGGTCGCGAAGGCGTTCGGGATGTCCATCTCGGCGACCCCGACGCGGGGCTTCTCCATGTTGGCGAGCAGACAGAGTCGGTCCACGATCTGGTGCAACTTGGGCTCCTGGGCCGGCGTCACCTCCTTCGCGTGCATCGAGAACATCGCGATCTTGTCCGAGAAGTAGTACTGGCAGAACAGGAGTCCGAAGCAGATGACGATGACGAAACCTAGAGCGACACCGACGCTCAACAGCACCGAGAAGATGATGACGTAGAGGATGACGAGAGCGAGCCCCGTGAGGAACATCCGGACGTTCAGTCCGTGGTCGCTCTCGATCTTCGACTGGGCCATTACTTGGCCTCCTCGGTGCTCGCCGCGTCCGTCGCGGTCGCGGCCGCCGGCGCGTCACCCGAGGGCAGCTCCGTCGTCGCCACCTGTGACTTCAGCGCGGCGATCTGGGCGTCGATGTCCGACGTCCCCTTCGCCTTGTCGAGCTGGGCCTGGATGTCGTCATTCGTGCTCGTGAGATCGGTGAGTGCGCCCGAGGCGAGGAGCTCGTCGAGGGCGCCGCTGCGCGCTTGCATCTCGGCGACCTTGTCCTGGGCCCGCTGCATCGCGGCCCCGGCGTCGCCCATGGACGACGAGATTCCACTGACCGCTTCGGAGATGTGCGCGGAGGCCTCGGCCGCCGTGTAGGTCGCCTTGATCGTCTCTTTCTTGGTGCGGAAGGCCTCGACTTCGGTCTGGAGGCGCTGGGCGGTGTCGGTCAGCTTCTGCTCCTGGTCGACGATGGTGGCGTGCTGGGTCTCTAAGTCGGCCAGTTGCACCGTGATGGCCTGGCGGCGCGACAGGGCCTCGCGCGCGAGGGGCTCGTTGTTCTGGGCCAGCGCGGCCTTGGCCTGATCGGCCAGCTTGTCGCCCTGGGCCTTGAGTTGCTCGGCCTGGATTTCGACGCGCTTGCGCGCGGTGGCCACGTCGGCGACGGCGCGCTTCACCTTGGTGAGGTTGTCGAGCTGTTGCTCGTAGGAGAGGTCCAGGGTCTGGCGGGGGTCCTCTGCCTTGTTCAGGGCCGCGTTCGTCTTGGCCTGAAAGATGGTGCTGATGCGCTTCATGATACCCACGGGGGCCTCCTTAGTTACGAGTCCACACTAGGGGGCAACGCGGGTACGCCGCGAACGAATCGAGGCCCACGCATTCTAAGAAAGTCATTAACTCCGGGGCAGTTCGCGGTCCTGTTGGTTGGCCTGCGTCGCCAACTCGAGGCGGTACGCATCCAGGGCGAGCGCCAGGTCGTCGTCGCCGAGTGAGAGGATGCGCGCCGCGAGCAGTCCGGCGTTGGTCGCGCCGTTGATCGCGACGGTCGCCACCGGCACTCCTCGGGGCATCTGGGCGATCGAGAGCAACGAGTCGAGGCCGTCGAGCTGCGCCAGCGCCACCGGCACACCGATGACCGGGAGCGTCGTCACCGCGGCCAACATGCCGGGCAAGTGGGCCGCGCCGCCGGCCCCGGCGATCAGGACCTGGAGTCCGCGAGCTCGTGCACCGAGTCCGTACTCGATCATCGCCTCGGGCGTGCGATGGGCCGAGACCACGTGCACCTCGTGGGCGACGCCGAAGCGTTCCAGGATCACCGCGGCGCCGTTCATGACCTCTAAGTCCGAAGAGCTGCCCATCACGATCCCCACCACTGGTTGCACTACGTCTCCCGTGTCCTCGTGCCGTACGCCCGCGCGCTCTCCCATGCTCTCACGTGCGCCGCGTCGGCATCGCCGCCCACGACGGTGACGTGTCCGAGTTTTCGCTCCGGGCGCCACGACTTGCCGTAGTCGTGCACGTGCGCGCCGGGGATCGCCATCGCGTTCTCGATTGAACCCTCGACGTCGGCGCCCACGACGTTCACCATCACCGCGGCGTCGACGATCGCCTCCGTCGAGCCGAGCGCGCGTCCGCTGACCGCGAGCAGGTGGTTCGTGAACTGACTCGTGCGCGCGCCCTCGATCGTCCAGTGACCGGTGTTATGGGGGCGAAGCGCGATCTCGTTCACCACGAGGCCCCGGTCGCTCACGAAGAACTCGATCGCCAGCACTCCCACCGCGCCGACGAGGTTGGCGATCTTTCGACCGAGGCGGTTCGCTTCCAGCGCCGTCGACTCATCGACGTTGGCGGGGTAGCGCACCTCGACGCACATGCCCTTGGACTGCACCGTCGAGACCAGGGGATAGTTGGCGTACTCTCCGTTGACGCCGCGCGCGACGACGAGGGCGAGTTCACCGCGCAGGTTCAGTCGCTCCTCGACCACGACGCTGGTCGCGGCGCTGAGTTCGTCGATCATGGCGAGCGTCTCGACGCGGCTCTGGGGAAAGAGGACGCCGCGTCCGTCGTAGCCGCCGCGCGCGGCCTTCAGGACCGGCGGACCGACGCCGTCGAGGAAGCCCTTCAGCATCGGATCGCTCGAGGAGGTGACGACGATGAATCGCGGCAGTGGGATCCCCGCGGCGTCGAAGGCCCGGCGTTGGTGGCCCTTGTCGACGGCGAAGCGCAGTGCGCGCGCACCCGGTCGCACCACCACGCCGCGCGCCTCGAGGTCGGCGATCTGTTCGAGGTCGACCAGTTCGTGGTCGAAGGTGATGACGTCAACCTGGGCCGCCAGTTCATCGAGCGACGCGGCGTCGTCGGGTGCGCCGATCACGGTGACGTCGGCGGTGGCGACGGCCGAATCCTCGTGCGAGGTCGCCAGGACCGTCAAGATCACGCCGGCCCCGTGGGCCGCGTCACCCATCATCCGCGCCAGCTGACCGGCTCCCACCACCCCCACCGAAACCGGACCAGTAGGTTGGGAATCGATCAACACGACCGTAACGATACCGGTCACACGAGGAGGTCCCCATGGACATCGCAGTCGGAATGGACGTCGACGGACCACTCGAGAAGACACTCGAACGCGCGGCCGGGCTGCGCGAGCGCGGCTTCACCCGTATGTGGTCGTCGCAGATCTTCGGGCCGGACACGCTGACCGTGTTCGCCGTCGTCGGACGTGAGTACCGCGACCTCGACCTCGGCACGGCCGTCGTGCCGATCCAGACGCGTCACCCCACGATGCTCGCGGCCCAGGCGCGCACCGTCCAAGAGGCCATCGGCGGGCGGCTCTCGCTCGGCATCGGCCTCTCGCACAAGGCCGTCGTCGAAGGCATGTGGGGCATCTCCTTCGACCGCCCGGCGCGGTACATGAGCGAGTACCTGGATGCGCTGGCCCCGATGCTCCGCGGCGAACGCGTCAACGTGAAGGGCGAGCGCGTGAGCGCGACGACCATCGGCGTCTTGGGACCGGGCGACGTGCGCACGCCGGGTCTGTTGGTCGCGGCCCTGGCGCCCAAGATGCTCGAGATGGCCGGGACGTTGACCGACGGCACGTTGACGTGGATGACCGGCGTGCAGACGATCGCGACGCACGTCGTGCCGACGATCAACGCCGCCGCGGCGGCGGCCGGACGACCCACGCCACGCGTCGTCTGCAGCCTGCCGATCTCGGTGACCGGTGACGTCGCCGAGACGAAGACCAAGGTGAACGAGCGGCTCGCGATCTACGGCACGTTGCCGAGCTACCGCGCGATGCTCGACCGCGAAGGGGCCGAGGGTCCGGCCGACGTCGGCCTCTTCGGCACCCGCGATCAGGTCCTGGACAGACTGCACGAGTTGGCCGAGGCCGGTGTGACGGAGTTCTCGGCCTCCATGACCGGCGAGGTCGACGATCGAGACGAGACCTACGACACGTTGCTCGAGTACCAGTCGAGGTAGTGCCGCTAACGCGGTAGTTGCGTGTGCTTGAACTCGTTCAGGTCGGGACGGTTCGTCATCATGTCGAGCAGCGCACTGATCAGCTCGACGGACTTCGCCCGGTCGCCGTCGGGTTCGCTCATGTAGCGCACGAACGTCGCGTCGTCATTCGCGACAAACGTCGGGACGCCGAAGGCCTCGAAGCGCTCGAACTCCTTGTGACTCGCGGCGATCACGTCGTGCGGACGGCGCGAGGCGACGTCGGCGGCGACCTTGGCCATGTCGACGCCGAGGGGCGCGAGTACGTTGCTGATCTCATCGAGCGTGACCAGTCGGATGGCGCGGTCGTGGCGGGCGCGAAAGAGCGCTTCGTGCGCGTCGAGGAAGTACTCGCTCTGTTGGTCGCGCACCGAGACCGCCGCGGCGAGTGAGAGCAGGTCGGCGTCGAACGCCGGGTCGTTCCAGACATCGGGACCGTCATCGCGACTGCCCTGACTGAGCGACCAGGGCGCGAAGTTGACGTCGTAGTCGGCGCCGGCGCGCAGCGCCTCGATCACGTGGAGGTGGATGTTCTTCGCGAAGGGACAGCGATAGTCAAAGGAGAGGTCGAAAGACTGCATCGCATCAGCCTAAAGGTCGATTCGGGCAAACCTTCGGCTTCAGACCGGCACCGCGACGCCGTTGGCTCGACAGAGGTCCTTATAAGAACAGAACCGACAGGCGTTGACCGACGGCGTCGCCGGGAACTCGCCGTCGTCGTAGAAGCGATTGATCCTCTCCCACGCGTTCGCGGCCGAGAGCGAACGGGCCTTCACGACGACGTCGCTCACGTCTCGTTCGATGCTCTCGCCCTTGGCCACGTACATCAGACGGATCTTCTTGGGCCGTTCGCCCAGTCCGGCCTCGCACAGCGCGGCGTAGAGCTCAGCGTTGGCGAAGGTCTTGGAGTCGTAGTTGCGGTTCGGTAGACCGCCGGTCTTGTAGTCGACGATCGTGAGTGAACCGTCTTCGTCGCGGTCGAGGCGGTCCAGGATGCCGAAGAGGGGCGCGCCGTCGACCGTCGCGCCGAGGCGCAGTTCCACACCTTCGCTCGTCACCGTGGTCGGGTCCTCCATCGCGAAGTACGTGGTGACGATCTCTCCGGTCTCTTTGAGGAGGCGTTGCATCATGGCGTCGTCCATGCCGATGTCGGCGCGTACGTCGTCGGTCAAGATCTCCTCGACCGCCGCCGGCACGAACTCACGCACCCTCTCGACGGTGCGCTCGGGTGCCGGGAGCATGAAGAGCCGTTCGAAGACGTAGTGGACGAAACGGCCCTTGGCGGTCGCGTAGGAGGCGGGCTGGGGGATGCGCTCGACGGAGGCGTACTGGTAGCGGCGGGGACAGGTCTGAAAGTCCGAGAGTCGAGAGGGGGAGAGCGAACGCGGCAACTCCTGCGTGAAGGTCATGAACCCACCGTAGGACCAGGCTGTGACGTCGAGTGACCAATCGACCAGCGTGTAAACATGAACTATGAACGAACGCGCGGTCGTCACCCGTCACGGCCACGTCGTGCGCAGCACCCGCTGGAACGGTGTGCGCGCCGGCGACGCGGTCGTCGTCGACGGCGTCAAGGAGCGACGACAGCACTGGGTGTTCGTGGCCCACGTCGTCAATGAGTCGACGAACGACGAGTGGGTCGAGGTTCGCGGGGGCCGCGTGGGCGAGTCCAAGGGCCGGTCGTTCCGACCGGAGGTCATATTCCCCGGTTCGGCGAAGCGGGGTTCGCGCCTCGTCGGGATGTCCTTGGCGATGGCCCCGCAACTGCCGATTCCCTGACGACCCCATCGATCTTCGTAGGACCTGCGCGAGTGCAGAATCCACGTCTCGGTATCGTGCACGTATGGCCCTGGACCTGGAGGACGCGCGGCGGCGCTACCACTTCTCCTTCACCCGTGAGGACCACGATCGACTGCCGTTCTATTCGGCGCTGATGCGCTCGCTCGAGAACGACCTCGTTGCCCAGGAGATACTGGCCGGGATTCGCGTCGAACAGCGCAACCCGATGTTGGTCCTCGCGTCGCTCCACCTCGCCGCGTTGCGGGGTCATCCGGTCCTGGCGCCGATCTACCACGACGCCCGATACGGACGCATCACGGATCCCGTCGCTTCGGCGCGTCGAGTGCTCGAGGTCCTCCACGCCGAGCCCGATCTGGTGCGCGGTGAACTCCACCGTTCGACCCAGACCAACGAGCCGGGACGCTGCGCGGTCTTCCAGAGCGTGATCGCCCATATCGCACAACGAGGTCACTCGTCGATCAACCTCATCGACGTCGGGACCTCGGCCGGCATCAATCTCTACTTCGACGAGTTCCCGGTGCGAGAGAGGGACGACGACAATCCGTTGACGTTGGTCTGTCACGATGATCGGCCGACGGATCGGTCCCTCGACCTACCGAAGGTTCGTTCGCGCGTCGGCATCGATCCCTCGCCGCTGGACCTCGCGGTCGAGGACGACCGATTCTGGCTGCAGGCCTGTCTGTGGCCGGAAGAGCCACGTCGACTGGCTCGCCTCGACGCGATCATTGCGCAACGCTCGAGGTGGCCGGAGACCACGGTCCTGCGCGGGACGGCCGCGGAGCGACTCGGCGACGCGATCGCCCTCGGCGATCCGTCGAGCCTGACGGTGGTCATGAACAGCTACGTCGCGGCCTACTTCTCCGAATCGGACCAGACGGCCTATTACGAGGACATGGTCAAACGGTGCGCCGACGGCAACGTGGCGTGGATCTCGCTCGAGTCGCCGTTCATGGTGAAGTGGCCGACGTCGGACACGACGAGTGAGCGCGCCCGCCAGGGCGCCACGCAGGTGCTCGTCACGATGCCGGGTCAGGCGCCCGCGTCGTGGGGATGGTGTCATCACCACGGGCTGTGGCTCGAACTGGACGTGCCCGACTGACGCGTCGGTCGGCGACAGCGAGGTCGGCTACATCGGCGCTTCGGACAGGTGGTGCTGTTGCACGGTCACCCGACCGCGACCGGCGGTGATGGCGCGAAAGTCGAGTCCGTAGCGATTGAGTCCCTCTTCGGGGATGTACGCGACGACCGTGACCAGGTTGCCGCTGTCTTGATTGGTCGACACGACCTTGCCCCTACGACCCTTGAGGTCGTTCAAGACCTCGCCGAGGTACTCCGTCGGGAAGGTCGCCGTCGCTTCCATGATTCGCTCGAGCACGACCGTGCCGGAGGCCTCGAGGGCGGCGCGCAGACCCAGGGAACCCGCGGTGTCGAAGGCCGCCTCGGAGGAGTCGACGCTGTGGAACTTGCCGTCGAAGAGCGTGACGCGTAGTCCGACGACGGGGAATCCGGCGGGGCCGCCGCGCGCCATGGACTTCTCGATGCCGTTGCGCACGGCACTGATGAACTGGCGCGGGACCGCGCCGCCGACAATGGCGTCGACGAACTCGAAGGGCGCGTCGGGCTTGATCGGCTCGACCTTCAGGTTCACGACCGCGAACTGGCCGTGGCCGCCGGTCTGCTTCTTCAGTCGTCCCTCGCACTCTCGGGCCGAGCGAATCGTCTCGTAGCGCTGGACGTCGGGCGTCGCCGTCGTCACGTTCACGTTGAATCGACGACGCAGCCTCTCCAGGGTTACCTTGAGGTGCGTGTCGCCCATGGCGTCGACCACGAGGCGGCGTGAGACCGGGTCGTGACGCACGCGCAGCGACGGGTCCTCCTCGGAGAGCCGGTGCAGGGCGGTCGCGATCTTGTCGTCGTCATCGTGGGACGCACTCAAGAGGGCCACCGACAGCGCCGGCGCCGGTGACGGTGCCGGCATCGTCGCGAGGTCGACGCCGCGCTTGGCGAGCACGTCGCCCACGGAGACGTCGTTGAGCTTGGCGACCACGACCACGTCACCGGCCACGGCGCGAGTGACCGGCACCAGCTTGGAGCCGAAGAGGTGGTGGAGTCCGTGCAGTCGCTCGTCGTTTCGCGTGCGCACGTTGACGAGCGTGACTTCGGGCGTGATCGTGCCCGAGATCACCTCCATCACGACGATGCGACCGACGTAGGGGTCGACGATGACCTTGAAGGCGCGCATGATCGGTTCGCCATCGGGGTCGCGGTCGAGGAAGGTCTCGTTGCCGTCTCGCAGCGCCGGGATCGGGCGGGAGACGGCGATCTCGTCGAGCAGCGTGGCCAGACGGTCGACGCCGACGCCGCGCGTCGCTGAACCGCACGTCACCGGCACGATCCGTCCCTCGATCATCAGTTCGGCCAGCGCCGGTTCGAGCTCTTCCATGCTCGGCACGTCGCCCTCGAGGTAGCGCTCGGTGAGGGAGTCGTCGGCGACGACGATGGCCTCGATCAGACTCGCGCGAACCCTGGATTCCAGGTCGGCCAGTTCGGGCGGTACCGCACCGCGACGCGAGGTGTTGTCGTCGTAGAAGATGGCCTCGTCGGCCAGGAGGTCGACGACGCCCTTCAACTCCAGTCCCACGCCGATCGGCAGTTCCAGGGGCGCCAGCGTCGGGCCGACCAGTAACTCCAGCGATCGCAGGGTCGACTCAAAGTCCGCGCGCTCGGCGTCGAGCGCGTTCACGAAGATGACGACCGGGACGTCCGACTCGCGCGCGAGGTCCCAGGTGGCGACGAAGTCCCCCTGGACGCCGTCGACCGCGCTGACGACCAGCACCGCGACGTCGGCCACGTCGAGGGCTCGCTCCACTTCGCCGTGGAAATCGATGAGGCCCGGTGTATCGAGCAAGGTCAACTTGTCCTCGCCGATCCACACGGGCGCCATCGAGATGCCGAGGGACATCTGATACTTGCGCTCTTCGGGATCGTTGGCGCCGAGGGTGGTGCCCGCGTCGACCTTTCCCGCCCGCTCCAGTCCACCGGTCGCGACGACCAGGGCTTCGAGCAGTGACGTCTTGCCGACTCCGTTTCGCCCGATCAGGGCGACGGTGCGGGCCTTGGGGTGGCTAGGGGCGATGGTCAATGGCACCTCGATTCGCGTGTGCTGCTGCCCATAACGTAGTCCTCACGCGCGGTCGCTGCACCGGGCGAAGTAACGCGGTCGAACTACTTCGCGAAGCGTGCGCGAGGGAGGTGCCCCTGAGACACGGTCACCCCGAGCAGGATGATCACCGCGCCGACCGGTTCGTACCAGTAGAGGTGCTCGCCGAGGAAACTCATACCGACGATCACGACGGCGATCGGCGAGAGATAGGCGACGCCGCTGGCGGTCGAACTGCCGGCTGCGTCGATGACCTGGAAGTTCAAGATGTAGGCGAAGCCGGTGCTGAGAAAGCCGAGGGCCAACATGCCCAGGACCGTCGCGAGGCCCAGGTGGCCGCGGTGCTGCGGCGCGGCGACGATCTCGGAGATGATCAGCGCGGGGATGAGGAACGCCGCGCCGAGCATCACCTGCCCGGTCGCCTTCGCGAGCGTGGCCTCGGGGTCCTTCGACAGGTGACGCCGCGCGTACGGGAACGCGACGCCGTAACAGCAGACCGCGCCGACGCAGGCGAGCGTGCCTAGGAGTTGACCGGTGCGCAGCCCCTCCCACACGCCGAGCACCACGAGTACACCGAGGAACCCGAGGAGCAGGCCCACGACGCGTTCTCGCGTCGGCTTCTCCTCGGGATAGGCGATCAACAAGACGGCCACCGTCGCGAGTGGCGTCATGGCGTTGATGAGTCCGGCCAGGATCGAGGACACGTGCGTCTCGCCGTAGGAGAAAAGTGCGAAGGGGACGCTGTTGAGTAGGACCGCGACGACGGCGAGGTGGCGCCAGGTCGCTCGCCGCCGCGGTAGACGCGTCTTCGTTATCGCGCACGTGACGAGGAGCACGAGAGCGCCGAGCGCGATCCTCGTGAAGGCCAACTCAATGGGGGAGAGGTACCGCAGACCGAGTTTGATCCACCAGAACGAACAGCCCCAGGTCGTGGCGAGCAGCACGAAGGAGACCTGCCAGGGTAGCCAGTACCGTCGCGCGGTGCTCTCGACGCGAGGGGCAGTGGAGGACATCGTCTACGCCGTCGTGGCGTGGATATGTTCAGCGATCTGCCGAGCCAATTCGTGCGACGGGCGCGACGTGGTGTCCACGACCAGGTCGTAGTGCACGCCGTCGTGCACGCGCGTTGACTGTCGCTCAACCATTCCCACGACGCGATCTCCCCGGTCGCGTTCACGTTGAGTCGCAACAGCGACGTCGCACCTCACACCGACCCACAAGAGCCGGCGACCGCTGAACGCGGTACGCAGTCGTTCCTGGGACGCGCCACCGTCCAGGAAGACCTCGTCAAGGATCAGTCGCACTCCAGACTCGGCAACGGTCGCGAGTCCTCGAAGCCAGGCCTCTTCGAGGCGTCGAAACTCGACCCCCACCGTGATGTCACCGGCGGCGTCGAAGGCTATCCCGCCGCTGCGCAGTTCGTGTTCCCTCGGGCGCACTTCGATCGTCGCGGCGCCGTCGATGTCCAAGAGGGCGAGCGGTATTGCCCCGAACAGCGTGTCGATGCCGAAGACCAGCCACGACTCTTCGAGGACGTCCTGCAGCGCCACCGCGAGCGTCGTCTTGCCCGAGCTCGACACCCCATTGAGGACGATGACCTCGATCTCGGCGGCGTTCACGGTTCAGATCCTCTTTCGGTTTCGCCATCCACTCAAGCACACGCCAGTAACGTCGACGTACGTCGAGCGGTCGGGTGCGGCGCAACCATCGCTACGCATTCACTCAAACGATGGGTATCGCCCACAGAGGCTTCCCGGACTTGGCGACGCTGGGGACTGCGCCGCCGAGGAGTGCTCCGCCAGATCCTGTCCAGGACCCGAAGGCGCCGACAATGTTGCACGCTCGTCACCGCATTGGACGCAAGTCGTCACGCGCCCGTAATGCGTGAATTTTATAGTTCCTCTCACTTAGACGGAGGAACGAATGATGAAGCAGTCAAGGGCGCGATTGGCCTTAGGGAGTGCGTTACTCGTACTCGGGGGATCAACCATTGGGCTCACGTCTGCGCTCAGCGTGCCCGCGGCCTCGGCGACCTACGCACCGTTTCGCGTCTCACAGGTTCTCTTGGGATCCTCGTTGCACCACAACTACACGGCGGCCGGTTCGACGACCACCCAGAACGAGGCGCTGAGCGACCCGGACGACATCAGCCGGTGGGGCAACGACCTCTTCGTGGGCTTCCAGAACGGCGTCGGACCGCAAGGTCAGGCGAGCACCGACGGGAACCTCGACAGCACGGTGGTCGAACTGACGATGAGCGGCCACGTACTCGGCCAGTGGGACGTCGTCGGAAAGACCGACGGCGTGACCGCGGACCCGGGGCTCGGTGTCCTCGCGACCGTGAACGAAGACGCCAACTCGGCGCTCTATCTCATCCGTCCGTTCGCGCCCGCGAGCGAGGCGGTGACCCGCTTCGCCTACAGCGAATCGCTGCCGCACGACGGGGGCACCGACGCCATCTCCATCGACAATGGCCAGATTCTGATCAGCGCCTCGGCCCCGGGGACGACCGGCGTCGCGGCGCCACAGCCCACGTACCCGGCGGTCTACTCCGTGACGCTCGATGAGGCTACGCACGTCGCGAACGTGACGCCTCTCTTCTTCGACGAGATTGCGGCCACGGTGGCCAACGTGGGTAGTCAGCTCAGCAGCACGACGCAACTGGCCCTCACGGACCCGGACTCCAACGAAGTCGTCCCTTGGTGGAGTCCGCGCTTCGGTGGCGACTTCATGCTGACCAGCCAGGGTGACGAAGAGCAGATCTACGTGAGCGACCCCGGTACCTCCCACCAGCAACTGAGTGTGTTGTCGCTGAACGTTTCGGTCGACGACACGGCGTGGCCCACGGACGCCTTCGGATCCCTCTTCACCACGGACTCGACCAACGACGCCGTTGACGTCGTGCGCGGTCACTTCGACCGCAACGCACCGATCGTCGTGGCGACGCCGTGTGGCGAGAACAGCGCTCCGGCGACCTGCCCGGCGCCGAACTACCCGGCCAACTATCTGGCGACGTTGAACGAGTCGACCGGAACGGTGACGCCGGTCGCGGTGTCGGGAGCGAACTACGTGCCCCAAGGTGGTCTCGCGTTCGTCGCCGACGACGGTCATTACTGGCGGTAGGTCCTCTAGCCCGGAGTGTGTCGAGGCGCCGCTGAAACACCGAGAATAGAATGCGCCATCGGTCACGACCGAAACGACGCTGCCCGGTCTCCGCGTGATTGATCGACGAGTGAATCGACGACGTTCGTCGACGCCCCGGAGATCACGCAACTCGATGGTTCAGCGTCACCCTTCAACCAAGATCCCGCACCGAGCGCGCTGCCCACTTCTCGGATAGAAAGAAATGTTCCATAGAGTCAACGAGAGGGAGAAGCTGATGTCGCTGAGTGCGATGTTGGGCGACCAAGGTGGATAACGCGTTCACTCCCGTAGTTCGCTGGCTGAACGTTCACGACCGCGGCTACGACGCGCTTCGTCGGGCTAGCCGAACGGCCATCGTTCTGCCAGCAATCTTCGCGATCAGTCTCAAGGTCATCGATAACCAAACGGTGGCGCTCTTTGCCGTCTTCGGCTCCATGGCTCAGCTGATGCTCGTAGGTTATGTCGGCGAGATGCGTAGTCGCCTGGAGGCGCAAGCCTCGCTCGCGGCGGCGGGCGCCGTCATGGTGACGCTCGCCACGTTGTGCTCCCGGGAAGTCTGGTTGGCCGCACTCTCGATGGCCGTGGTCGCCTTCATCGTGATTTTCCTCGGCGTGGTGAGTTCGGTTCTGGCCAGTTCGGCGACGGCGTTGTTACTGGCCTTCATTCTCCCGGTTGCGACCCCGGTTCCGGTTTCCGATCTTCCAGATCGACTTATTGGATGGGGACTCTCGTCCGCCGCGGCGTTTCTAGCGGTCTGGTTCCTGTGGCCAACCCCGCCACGTTTGCCACTTCGTGCAAACGTGGCGTCGGCGTGTCGTGCTCTCGCCAATCGACTTTCCTCGATCGCTGAGCAGCCCGCGGCCGTGGATCAAACAGGGAATGAGAGTGATCCCGTCGGGTCACTCGGACGACTGTTTCTCGCAACTCCATGGCGCCCCACCGGTATCGGTGCGTCGGATCGCGCGATCATCCGACTCGTTGACGAAATCCCCTGGATGAACTCGGTCATTGATGGTCTGGCATCGATTGAGGCGTCCCATCCGTCTCGAGCTCTCGCTCGTGCGGTGCAGTCATCGGCGGCGCAGGTTCTGAATGAAGCGGCCACACTGCTCGATTCGCACGCGACGTCGACCGAAGGTCTGCGCAGCGCGCAGAGGGCACTGGCGCAGGCCCTCAGTGATCTGGAAGGTCATCTGGAACGACTTCTACTGACGGACACCTCCGATCCCGCGGCACCTCGCGTCACGAAAGATGAGTTGGCGACTCGGTTCATCACTTCGCTCGAGTTCAGTTTTCGCACCCGGGAGGTTGGCTACGCCGCGACGATGATCGCTACCAACGTCGATCGCGCCATAATCGCAGATCAGCGGTCATTTGTACAGCGGGTTCTTGGTCACGAGCCAGGGGGTACCAGTCTCTGGTCGAGCGCCCGATCGAGGATCACGTCGCGTCTGACTCGCCATTCGATCTGGTTACACAACAGCGTGAGAGGCGCCATTGGACTCGCCGTCGCCGTGGCCGTCGCCGAAGAAATCAGCGTCGAGCACTCCTTCTGGGTAATCCTCGGCACGCTGTCGGTCCTGCGATCGAACGCACTGAGTACGGGACAGAATGCGGCTCGCGCGATTGGCGGCACGCTCATCGGCTTCGTCGTCGGCGCCGCGCTCGTCGTTCTCGTCGGAACAAACTCGATCGTCTGGTGGCTCTTACTCCCCATATCGCTGCTCGTCGCCGGCTTCGCACCGACCGCCATCTCCTTCGTTGTCGGCCAGGCCGGATTCACCCTCTTCCTGGTGATCTTGTTCAATGTTCTTGCGCCAGTCGGCTGGCACGTCGGACTCGTACGTACCGAAGACGTCGCAATCGGCGTCGCGGTGAGTGCTGGTGTCTCTCTATTGATCTGGCCGCGAGGCGCCGGAGCCGAACTCGGCGCGGCCCTGCGTGACGCCTACGTGGGAGCTGCCGCCTATCTGGCCGCGGCGGCTCGTCAGGTCGATTCTCGCGCGGGTGGCGTGGCCGAGGTAGCGACCTTCGCCGCCGAGCAGGCTGCCGGAGCGGCCCGGCGGTTGGACGACGTCTTTCGCAACTATCTCGCCGAACGCGGGGCCAAGCCCGCTCCTCTCGCCGACATCACGACGCTCGTGACCGGAGTGACGATCTTGCGTCTCTCGGCCGACGCGGTCAACGATCTGGGACAGCACGATCACGAGGATGACGACCAGTCCTGGCAAGACGCGCGGGACCATCTTGATGCGCTTGCCGCGAAGGTCAGGACGTGGTACGACGATTTCGCCGATCGATTCGATTCCACGGCGACCTTCAGCGGATGGTCCGTTCAGGACGTCGCCGAGCACGAGGTCGCCGAGGCCGTTCATGGCGAGTTAGTGAGATCTGACCAATCCAACCTCGCTCCGGCGGTACGGATCCTATGGACCGCGGATCACCTGAACGTGGCCCGGCGACTCGAGTCGGTGCTCACCAATGCCGGCGCGGCGACCGAAGGACTCTGGTCGTAGCAGGGTTACACCGTCACACCGACGAGGGCCACGATGGTTCCGATGACGCCGGCCACGAGAAGACAACCGACGACACTCCGACGTGCGAGTAGGAGCCATAACGCCGCACCGCCCACGACCGCGAACTGCCAGGGACGATGAAGTGATGATCCGAGCGGTATCGCCGAACCGGCGATGGCACCGACGACGGCCGGTCCGGCTCCCGTGAGGAAGTGCCCGACGGAGCGGTTCGCCCGGATGCGGTCGAACCTCGATCCTCCCGCGAGGATGAATCCGAAGGAGGGTGCGAAGGCCACGGCCGCGGCGAGGAGAGCCCCACCGACTCCGGCGGCGGCGTAACCGACGACGGCGACGGTTTGCACGACCGGACCGGGCGTCACCTGACCCAGCGCCACCGCGTTCAAGAACTGCGGTCCGCTGATCCAGTGATAGGTCACGACGGCGTCGTGCTGCATGAGTGGCACGATGACGAAGCCGCCCCCGTAGGAGAGGGCGCCGACCTTGAACGCCTCCCAGGCGAGCGCCGCGAGTCCACCGATCGCCACCGCGTGCGCCGCGACGACCGCGAGGGCTCTCGAGCCACCACTGGCGTCGACGTCCGGACGACGCACGACGACCTCGACGACGCCGCATCCGAGAAGCACGATAACCAGGAACTCACCGAAGAAGATGGCGCTCGCGGCACCGACCAGGGCGTACGTCACCCATCGCAGCCGTTGCGGTCGTGCCTCCATCCGTCGCCAACTCGACGGCACGAGTTGGTGCGACGCGTTGAGGGCTACGGCCGGCACCGCGGCGCCTGCGCCCGCGGCGGCACCAAGGATCGCGATGGGTGGATGTTTCGCTAAGAAGACGGCGGCGAGCGCGATGATCAGGATGAGGCCCGGACAGATGAAGCAGAGGCCGCCCACGACCGCCCCGACGGCTCCGCGCAACTTCCAGGCGCAGTAGATCGCCAATTGCGTCGAGGCGGGACCGGGCAAGAGGTTGGTCGTGGCGATGGCGTCCTCGAACGTTTCGGCGTCGAGCCATCGATGTTTCTCGACGCACAGCCGGCGCAACAAGATGATGTGGGTCGGTGGTCCGCCGAACCCGATGCAGCCGAGCCTCGTCCACTCGCGCGCGATGACGGCCAGCGACACCGTCTCGCCGGCATCGGACCTCGCGGGGTCGTGTCTCATCGTGGCATCACACGTTCTTGGGATTAGAGGGAGCGTCTCGAGTGACGAGACGTCGCCCCGGGCATTATGCCGTCACGATTCGTCCATTGCCAACGCCACCACTTCTGCCGCGGCGCGCAACTCGTCGTCCGTGACGTTGGGCAGTACGTCCTCCCACAGTGGAAGCATCATTCCCTTGGCCTCGAGCATCCCGAGTGGTCGCGGAAGCATCCACACGTGAAAGTGCGCGCCCCCGTCGCCCCAGCGATAGAGGTGAACTCGTGCGACCCCGCCGAGCGAGAGGATCCCGCGTTCGACGTTGGCGATCACGTGTCCGAACTCCGAAGCCGCGGCGTCGGAGAGATCCTGGAACGAGTCGACGTGTTCGCGTGAAGCGAGCCACACTGCGCCGCGCAGGCTTCCTCCGACGGGAGGGTGCAGTGACCAGTTCTCGTTGGACCAGACCGCACTCGTGGCGTGGCCGCCGCAGATCCCGCAAGGGTCTCCACCCGGTTCACCTCGACGTGGCGGCTCGGGAATGACGGGATCGCCGAGCGCGCGCGTCGTGAGTGGTTCGTCGTAGGGAAGTGTCATGACTGCCCCTTTTCATCTCCTGCACAGCGAGTGGACGTCGACAGGTCGGGTTTGCGGGCCGCGAACTTCAGATTGCCGTCGACCACGAGCGTGAGTCGCGTGAAGCCGACGGACTGGAGCCGGACCAGAAATGATGCCGGATCGACCGGGTTGTAATCGTCACCCTCGTGGAAGTGATGGAGGCCGTTGCTCGACAGGCTGTCCGATCCGAGGAAGGTCCCCCCGGGCTTGAGGACGCGAAAGGACTCCTGGAGGAGCAGTTGCTGGTCCCAGAAGGTCGGCACGTGATGGAGCATCGTGAACGACGCGACCGAATCGAACGTGTCCGACGGGTAGGCGAGTCGCGACGCGTCGCCGACGACGACCTGCACGTTCGTACCGGCGAATCGCTCCGAGAGTTGGCGCGCCGCGGCCTCGTCGGATTCAACGGCGACGAGTTGGCGCACCCGTTTGTGCAGCCACTCCGTGGCGGCACCCGGTCCCGGACCGAGTTCGAGCACGTGGTCCCCGAGGTCCACGATGGTCGCGAGATAGGGCAGGACCTCTTCTTGGATGTGGGTCGCCCACTCGGGACTGGGACAGAGCTGCGTGTGGTTTTCGTTCATGTCACCAACGTACGCACGGCTCGGCGCGAAACCAATACCGTAGGCTGACAATCAATGTCGCAAGACGGACAACGTGACGACTGTTCAATCGATCCGGCCGTGAGATTGGACGTCTGCACGTTTTTGATGCCCGCGGGCACGGTCTTCGACTGGCACGTTCACGAGGACCATCAACTCGCGTGGGCGGCGAGTGGCGTCCTCACCGTGCGCAGTGGCGCCGAGGCGTGGGTGTTGCCGCCGACGCGGGCCCTCTGGATTCCCGCGGGCGTACGCCACGAGACGCTCTCCGAGGGCGTGGCGACGATGCGATCGGCGTACGTGCGACCGAGTTCTTGTTCGATCGAGTGGACGACGTGCACGCCGATCGAGGTGTCGCCGCTGGTCGCCGCGCTGCTCGATCACCTAGAGAACAGTGACCTGGAGCCCCAGGAACGGACACACGCTGAACTACTGCTCGTCGATCTCCTGGAGCCGGTTCCGACTTTTTCCTTTGAGGTCCGGATGCCCACTGACGCCCGAGCACTCAAGGTCGCGCAGATGTTGATAGATGACCCCGCCATCGATTGGACGTTGGCCGAATGGGGGGCCGACGTCGGTGCCAGTAGCCGGACGCTCGCCCGAGCATTCGTCGCCGGCACCGGATTGCCATTTGCTCGCTGGCGCGCCCTGGTTCGACTTCAACGCGCCATGGAATCACTCGGTTCGCATGAGTCCGTGACCGAGGTCGCTCGACAGGTCGGGTACGAGTGGCCGAGCTCGTTTGTCGCCGCCTTTCGCCGCGAGACCGGAATAACGCCCGCCCGATACTTTCAAGAGAAGCGACCGGAGCCACGACTGTTTCACGGTGGCGAATAACGGCACGTTCCTCGCGACGGAGCCCCTTGACCGAGGGACGCCCCGTGACCTAGACAGAGGTGGATGAATGAGGAGGAATCAGAATGACGAATGCTCAATCCGGTGGTGACGCGTTGGGAAGTACGGACCGCGACGATTCGGATGCGCTGGGCGCGAACGATGCAGTCGACTCGGAATCTATGGGCGGCGCTGACAGCACGGACTCCGATGCCGTTGGCGGTGGCGACACCGACGACGGGGACCTCTTAGGCGGTCCGGACACCGACGACTCAGACGCGTTGGGATAAACGCCGGTCACGCCGGCGGTCTAACTGCGGATCGTCGCCGCGACCGAACTCTTACGAGGTCTCGGAGTCGATGAGGGCATCGAGTATGGCCGAGGCTTCAACGGGTGCCCTAATCTCGAGCCAGATTGCGTCGGGCGACAGCTCAAGTCGGAACTGAAAGAACGCACAGCACGCTTTCTCGCGTCGCGCGAGGTCGACGGTGCTCAAGATGACGTCGTCACCGCTCCTCAACCGCATTCGAACTGAGGTGTCGAGTCGAGCGACCTCCACCACGTTGGCGACGACGAACTGGCGCCACTGGTCGCCTCGTGTCGTCTTGTCGGCCTCAGAAAGTGTGCAGGCAATCGGAATCTCTGTCATCGAAACAAACTAACGAGTCTTTCGCGCATCGCGGCGACGGGACGTCGTCGCCTGCGGGGTTCTCGATCGCGAATCACACTGAGATTCCGTTGCAGTACCGTTGGACATCGGGAGCAGGAGAGTGGCGATGCGCGGAGGTCGAATCACTCGCGGTTTCGCCGTTCTTCTCGCTGCGGTGATGTTGACGCTCGGCCCCGATACCGTTGCATCGTCAGGTGTCAGCACCTCGGTGGCACCACCGAATTCGAGTCCGCTCTTTTCCGTCAGCCGTGCTCTCCGACTCGACACCGATGGTTCCAACCCGAGCTTCGTGGCGGCGGGGAATGACTCTATGTTCGTGGTCGGCACCTTCGACCAATTGAACCGTCGCACCGATGACCTCATCCGCATCGATCTGCGCTCGTGGCGCATCGCTGCAGCGGCCAGGTTCCCCAACGTGACCAGCGTCGCCTTCGGTGACGGCGCGCTCTGGTGGGCAACGGGCCAAGACGCCTTCGACATACCGGCGCCCAACAGCGGGCGAGCCCTGCTCAAGATCGATCCAACGACGTTGCGTCGCGTGAGCACGTTCATCCTTCCCGATCGGACGCTCCAAGTCACCGTTGCGGGTACGTCACTGTGGGTGGCGACCCCCACGACGCTCTTCAAAGTCGACCCCGAGTCCGGACGCGTCCTCGTGAAGTTCTCCCTCGGTTTCTCACCGATCGAGATGACGCCTTCGGGCGACGGCGCGTATCTCGATGTGCTCGGATCGAAGGGTTCGAGAGAGTTCGTGACGGTGTTCGACGCGACCTCGGGGCGAAGGGTTGCGCAGCGCCTGATTCCCGGTGCGACGGGCGGGCCGCTGGCGACGACCGCGCAGGGAGTTTGGGTCGCGACCGACAACGTCAACAGCAAGACCGCCACCGCTCGCTACTACTACGGTGATCAGCTTGTCCCTTCCGTGGCGAGAGGCCACTATCCGTTCGATACGTCCTTGTATCGCGGGATAGGAGTGATCTGGTCGGTCGACTCCGGAGGCCTGGGTTCGACCGAGTGTCTCGCGCAGTCAAGTGGTCGTGTGCGCGCGACGGGTGGGCCGCTTGGCGTGGGATCAGGTTCACTGGCCACGTTCGGCGGGCGGACATTCCTGCTCTTCGACCGGGATCTCACCGACTACTTCCTTCGCGTCACACCGTCGAAGAGCTGTGACTGAGATTCAGCCGTGGTGCCATTGCGGACGAGCCTGACGTCACCTACTATTACGTTCACTGATGTATTGGCCATCGTAATAGGAGGGAACCGTGGCGGCAAGAGATCTCGGCGACAACCACGATGTGTTGCGCCGCGCCGGTGACGCGTCGGTCCTGATCTTGACGAGCCTCGCCGACGGTCCGAAACATGGCTACGCGCTGATCCAGGACATTCTCAACTTCTCCGGAGTCCGGCTCGGCCCCGGAACTCTCTACGGAGCACTGGACCGCCTCGAGGGGCTGGGCCTCATTGCGGAGCTACCGACCGAGGATCGACGCCACCCCTACCGCGCGACGGCGGCCGGTGTGAGCGCGCTGCGTTCTCATCTCGATGCGCTGGAACGCGTGAGCGCGACCGGTCGACGTCGACTCGCTCTGGGGAGCGCCTAGTGCGACGCTCCGATGAGAACCGGGTCATCGCTGCCGTGCTTGGGTGTTACCCCGTGGGTTGGCGGTCCCGACACGGCGACGAAGCCGCGGTGATCGCCTCGGCGCTCTTGGACGACGGAACGCCGTGGTGGTCCATCGCCGGGAGCTTTCTGATCGGTGTCGCCAGAGAACGAGCACCTCGAAAGCCGAGTGTCCGGATCGGATCGGCAGTCGCCGCACTCGTCCTTGGGATCGCCGCTCCTCTGGCCCTGTTCGCGTCGCTCACGCCGGCGAGCGCGTCGGGCACCAACGGCGCTATCGAGTTCTCGAAGCCCGGGGACGTCCTCCGTCAACTGGAATCCGCCGCCGCGAACCACCACTTCACGATCTCCGTTGTCGACAAGGCGGTTCCCACGGGACGTGTCGGGTCGATCCTTTCGGTCAGGAACGTGGGTGCTTCGAGCGTCAACGCGGGCCCGATCCGCGAGGTCTTCGGTCGGTGCACGGGCGGTGGGTCGGGCTGCGTCGTCGGACTCGTGCTGCCACGGCACTATACGGGGAGCCTCCGGGTGACGATCGGAGCGGCGGCGTCCAAGACGGCCGCGTTACGCGATCGACAGTGGACGGGCACGAATAGTGCCGGTTGACGTTCTCACCGCCGACGCCGACGCGACGGCCCCCCAACGAAAACCCAATCGATCGAGGAAGCGTCGCGTCGCCATCGAATGGACGCTGATCATCGTCGTTGCGGTGTTGGCGTCCCTCCTGGTTCGCACCTTCGTGTTCCAAACGTTCTACATCCCGTCAGGTTCGATGAACCCAACACTGTGGAAGGGCGATCGAATCGTCGTCAACAAGCTGAGCGTCGAATTTGGCACGATCAACATCGGTGACATGGTGGTCTTCAAGGCTCCGCCGGACGTCGCCAAGGACTGTCACGACCCGGTCACCGACCTCGTGAAACGGGTAATCGGATTGCCCGGCGATCATCTGTACTCCAGGGGCAACACGATCTACGTGAACGGCAAGCCACTCGATCAGAGGTGGACCGTAGATCCCACCCTTGGCGATCCGATCCGGCCGACGACGGTCCCGGCCGGGCGCTATTTCATGATGGGGGACAACCATCCGGACTCTTGCGATAGTCGAACGTGGGGTACCGTGCCGAGGTCTGACCTCATCGGCAAGGTCTTCGTTCGGATCTGGCCGCTGAAATCGATCAAGTGGTTTTGATGCGGTAGCGGGCTGCGAACGTTCGGTCAGTGACGCCACCTATCTGTCGCTTCCACCACAACTGCCGTGCTGAACGTCGTCTCGACTAGGCCCCGGCGCCGAGCGACGCGAGAGCTGATCGAATTGCCGCCACCGACTTGAACGTCTCACGTTTGAGCAGTACATCGGGGAATTCGATGTCGAACGTATTTTCTAGGGCCAGCATGACGTTCACACTGGCGAATGAGGACAATCCGTGTTGGTAGAGATCATCGTCGTCGCGCAACGACATCGCCGACACCGGCAACTTACCGTGGGCTTGAAGGACTTCACGAATCGTGGTGTCGACATCACTCACTGGTCACTGCCCCTCGCATCACTTTCCGCGACAACTAGCGCCGCCGCGGTCCTTCTACTCTGACTCAAACTCACGAAGATCGTGGTGATTCCCTGTTGCGCAGCGAGCGTGGCCGCGCCACCATGCAGCGTCACGGTGGGCTGTCCGGATTCGAGGCGCCGAACTTCTATGTCGTGCCACGTTGCCACCACGTCACCATCCTTCAGGATCTTGAATACCGCTTCTTTCGCCGCGAATCGACTCGCTAGTGCCCCTGCCGTCGATTGGGCGTTCCTACGACAATCGTCTATCTCGTCATCGGTACAGATCCGACGAAGGAAGCGATCGCCAAAGTTCTCTATCGACTCTCGGACATCGTCGATCTCTTGAAAGTCAACACCCACCAGGAGAGTCACAAGGAGTAGATGAGCCTTTCTTCACAGCGTCAAACGCGTACGCATCCCGCCAGTGTTGGGCAAACCTAAGGACGTTGACCGCTTTGTCGCACATCAATTTTGTCACAACGTTCAACTGTTACGGGTGATAGTAGTGGGCCGTCTCCGGCGCGACGAGCATATGAACGATTTCGACCGTCGGCTAAGGTCGCCGGTAGGTGAATCCTCCCGAGATAGGTGTGCCATGAGTCTGGAAAGTTTTGAAGAGTGGGAGTCTGAGGTACGCAGTTACATCCGCTCCTTTCCCACCGTGTTCGACCGGGCTCGCGGCTCGCTCTTGATCGGCGAGGACGACCGGGAGTACATCGACTTCTTCGCGGGCGCCGGCACTCTCAACTACGGGCACAACAACCCGCTCCTCAAGCAGGCTCTCCTTGACTACCTCGAGCGCGACGGCATCGTCCACGGACTCGACATGGCCACACGGGCCAAGCGTGAGTTCATCGACGCGTTCGCGAACCTGATCCTCAAACCGCGCGGACTGCGCTACAAACTCCACTTCACGGGACCGACCGGGGCCAACGCGACCGAAGCGGCGATCAAGGTCGCCCGACAGGCGACCGGACGCACGAACGTGATCGCCTTCGCCCACGCCTATCACGGTTTGAGCCTCGGCGCCCTCGCCGTGACCGCGTCGCGCAAGTTTCGTACCAACGCAGCGGTGCCCTTGGGCGGTGCGACCTTCGTGCCCTTCGAGGGATACTTCGGCGCCGACGTCGACACCATTCCGATGTTGGCCAAGATGCTGGACGACCCGTCGAGCGGCGTCGACCAGCCGGCCGCCGTCATCGTGGAGACGATTCAAGGTGAGGGCGGCGTCAACGCCGCGAGCGCCGAATGGCTGCGCCGCCTCGCCGCACTGTGCGCCGAGCGCACGATCCCCCTCATCGTCGACGACATCCAGGCCGGCTGTGGTCGTTCGGGCGACTTCTTCAGTTTCGAGGAGTCGGGGATCGTGCCCGACGTGGTCGTGCTCTCGAAGTCGATCTCGGGCTACGGCCTGCCGATGTCGCTGGTGCTCATCCGTCCGGAACTTGACGTGTGGAAGCCCGGTGGACACACCGGCACCTTCCGCGGCAACAACCTCGCCTTCGTGGGGGCGACCGCCGCGTTGAACACCTACTGGGTTGACGACACGTTCGGCCGGGAGGTCAAGCGCAAGGGCGAACTGCTGCAGCGCCGCCTGGCCGAGATCGTCGCCCGCCACCCCGGCGAACTCGAACTGCGCGGGCGCGGTCTCATGCTCGGCGTCGCGTCGCTCATCGACCCGGACTTCGGATCTCATGTGTCGCGCTACGCGTTCGAGCACGGCGTCGTGATCGAGGACGCGGGTTCGTACTCGGAGGTCGTGAAGTTCCTCCCGCCCCTGACGACGGACGACGAGACGTTGCTCGCCGGTGTCGACGTCGTCGAAGCCGCCATTGAGGCGCAGTTCGCCGCCGTCGACTAGTCGTACGATTCGATCTCGAATCTCCGACGACGCGATTTCGTCGCGCTAGCTGACGCGACGGTCCCGTGTTTGCCGATCGTGCTCAGCGCACTTCATCGTGCCCCTCGATCCGCACGAGTCGTCGTGTCGCGTCGATAAGACGACGCAGCTCGTCGAGGTCTCGGGTGGTGCCGGTGAGGTGAAAGACGTGGGCCTCGGAGCCCTCCCGCCAGTCGATTCGCTGCCCGGGACCGCGCACGAGCACGATCTCGTCGACACCCTCCACCGCGCGCAGATCGTCCAAGCCATCGACGACGTCGATCCACTCGACGTCGGTCTCCGGAAACACGTACAGGAGATAACCGACCCGCGAGCACGCTATGGGGCCGTGAAGCCCAACCGGGTCCCCGACGGCGAGGCGCAGGGCCGTTCGCAAGATGCTGAAGCCCGAGGCACGTTCGAGCATCTCAGAGATGCCCCCGCCGGGGCGCCCGTTGACCTCGATGACGACCGGTCCGTCGTCGGTCAGTTTGATCTCGGTGTGCAAGCAGCCAATGTCGACGCCGAGCGCGTGCGACGCCCTCGTGGCGACGTCGAGGACGTCGGCCTCGACGACAGGCGAAAGCGCACTCGGCGTGAAGTACCCGGTCTCGCGGAACGGCCAACGGAACGTCGTTCGGGCACTGATCGTGGCGTGTTCGACGCGCCCACCCTCCACCACGCTCTCGACCGAGACGAAGTTCGCGAAGCCGCGTCCCCCGAGCTCTTGATGGGCGTCCGGCACGAACCCTTCGAGCACGTAGTCCTCGGCCTCTAGGCCCCGGGACTCCTCGAGCGTCGCCAGGAGTTGCGCGAACGACGAGATCGGCAGCGTGTCGCGACTGGACTGACCCCAACGGGGCTTGAGCACCGCCGGATAACTGAACGAAGCGCCGATCGATTCAACGTCGGCAATCGTCGCGTCGCGGGGAAGGATGCGAAACATCGGGACGGCCAGTCCGCCCGCGGCGAGTGCGTCGCGTTGGGCGTGCTTGTCGGTCAGTTTCTTCGCCGTGTCGACACTGTGAAACGGCAACTCGAGTTCCGCAGCGAGCCGAGCGGTCCAGACGAGGTCCGCGTCGTGCATGGACAGGATGCCCTCCGGCCCCAGGGCCCGCACTTCCGCGGCGACGTCCTCGAGGTCGCGTTCCGACGAATCGACCACCGGTCCAAACCTCCGCAGGAGTCGCGCCGTTATCGATGCCTCGGGTTTCGAACTGTCGATGACCCACAGGACCCGGCAGACGCCGTCGGCTGCCTGGGTTATAGAAAGCGGGCTGAAGGAGAGCGGATCGTAGACGTAGGCGAGTGTTGGCAGCGACGTCACCGCGGCGGTTAGATGGCCCGGCGAACGGGGATCATCTGCGCGTTCTCTTGGAGGTAACGGTCGTTGCTGACCATGATCAAGGCACCGCAGGCGTCACGAACGACGCGCTCCAGTCGGTGTTCCGGGCCGCGTCGAAAACCGTTGATGCCGCAGATCTGCAGCGCCGCCGTCGCCGCGCTCATGGCGGCGGTGGACGTGACGACCTTTACGTTGCGCAGACTCATGACCAGTCCGATGTCATCGATGGTCCCCGCCACGATGGCGGCTTCGAGGCTCTCGAGCGCCTCGGCCAGCATGCTGCGCGCCGACTGGACGGTGACCATGATCTCGGCCAATCGCATCGCCGACTGCGGCGTCGTACCGACGCTCTTGCGTGCCGCAGCGCGCACCGCCTCGTGCGCTTCCTCCATGGCGGCCTCGGCCAGGCCGGTCCACACCGACGTCATCAGCACGTGGCGCAGTTGGCCGCCGCCGCCGTTCGCAATGTCGGCGAACGGCACGGGGAAAAGGTCGTCCGCGGTCACGTGACCGGTGATGTGCATCGCGGAACTACAGGTGCCGCGTAGGCCGAGCGTGTCCCAGCCGGTGGTCGGTTCCAGGGTGAAGTCACGCGTGCGAAGAAGTGCCAACTTCTGATCGGTGTCGGCGGCGTCGGGCGCGCGACGCGCCGTCGAGAGTATGAGGTCGGAGTGTTGTGAGTATGAGGCGGCGAGCGCCTGCTTGTCGAAGAGCCAGCCGTCGCCATCGGGGGTCAGCGCGGTGTTGCTCCGCATCACGTCGCCGCCGATACCCACTTCACTGTTGGCGTTCGCGATGATCAGCTGATCGTCGACGACCTCTTGAATCACGCGGCGCAGCGGCTCGGTCGTGCCGTATTTCAGCAGCACGAACATCTGCTCCGTGTGCATTCCCAAGAACGATCCGGTTGCGGCGCAGGCACGGCTGAGTACGCGAATCATGTAACTGATATCCGTGAGGGAGGCGCCCATCCCGCCCTGCTCGACGGGAACGAGCGCGGAGAGGACTCGGGCCTCCTGGAGGGCGGCGACCGACTCGGAGGGGAAGCGTGCGTTGAGGTCGACGTCGTAGGCGTTCGGAGCGGTGATCGTCTCCGCGACGCGATGAGCGATTTCGGCCATCCGCTCGCTGACGGAAGAGTTCTGGGAGGGAGAGGAACCTCGAGTGTCGGTCATGGAGTTCCTTGTTTGAAGTTGGGGGTGATGGCGAAGGGCGATGGTGAAACTGCCCAAAGTCTAGGACATGGGGTGTCGAGTAACCCTGATTGACCGCGGCGCCACGTCGCCGTCATCTACGTAGGCAGCTTGGCGAGTTGCTGGACGACCAGCTGACCGATGTCGGGTGCCCATTCATGTTTGTCGCCCGTGATCGTTCGAAGCGTGACGAAGGCCCCGCCTCGGCATTTCGAGTACTCCGAGAGTTTGATTATCGAACTCGGGGTGAAGGTAACCGGTCCCCGGGAACATCCGTCGAGATGCGCCCACCGCGCCACCGAATCGGGTGCGCTCAACATCGTGTCGTAGCCGACGGACGTTTGGAAGTAGCCGCCGTCGTAGGGAATCAGTGGGTCGGCGGTCTGATGGATTTCGTAGACCGATATTGGGCGAGCGGGCGAGCACGAGGAGCTCTGCGCCGTTGATAGTTGCCCCTCGACCGGAACGATCAAATCGATGCTTGCAGCCTGATGACATCCGAGGTCTTCAACCATGATCGCGCCGTTCGAAAAACCGACTGCGGCCACACGCCTCGGGTCGAAGGAGACCAGTGTTCGCAGTCGCGCGATGACGGCGGCCGTAAACGCCACATCGTTGACGTGTGCGAGTCGGGCAGCGGTGGAACCTGAACCTTCGTTCCACGTGTCCTCGTAGCCCTGCAGGAATACCACGACGTCACCACGCGCGATCACCTCTGGCAGAAGATCGGTCTCCGTGATGGTGTTCGACGCCGTGTCGAGGGCGCCGTGATACACCAGAACCAACGCGCGGTCGACGACGGGATTACCGGTGGGCACCTCGACGATGAACAGTCGCTGGAGGCCGTCCACCATCAAGTAGATCCAGTGCTCGCCGGATGACAGGTGATCGAAAGCCGTCGTTCGAGACGCAGCCGTAACGTCGCCATGCGCCCTATTCGGGATGGACGTGGCACCTGAGGTCAGGCCGACGGCACCCGCTCCGGCCACAGTCGCAAGTACCAACGTCGCGATGATGAGGCTCTTGCGCACCGTACCTCCTTCAGTGAGAGCGGGTGACGGGAATCGAACCCGCATGGCCAGCTTGGAAGGGTGGACGAACCATCGTAGCTGTTCGTGCAACAGTGCTGATCAAGAGATGAATCTTTCGGAGTCTCGGGCGACCGTACATGGTTTGGGCACTTCATGGGCACCAAGTGCCCCGTTCCGACGGCGCGAACGTGGCGCGCAAGCATCAGCGGCTACATAGCTTCAACCTCAACCAATTATCTGAACGACTTGACCTGCAACGTAGATCGATGTCGTGGCGAACGTGATCAACACTCGTTCGGGGTGCGTCTTTGGTGAAAGTCTTGTGGAGGCTGACGAGGAGGTTTTGAGACTCGATGGAGATTCTCAGATTTGGTGCGCAGTTGTTGAGCAATCGTTAAGCCAAATGTTAAACCCTTGACCACTTTCCAATAAATGTCAAGGAAACGAGGTCCGGAGTGAGTCGTCTGACCGTCGCCCGCAACGGAGATTCTCATCAGACATCTTCATCCGAAGTCACTCATGAACTCTCCATCACACGACTGGTTTCTCCACTAGTCCGTATTGAAACTTCTTCACCTAAGGTTGCCCATCTGCTGACGCGAGTGCTGCATCAGGCTTTCTCTCATCGCCACTCTCCGCTCTTTCGCGCCGCCCTCGTCACTGTCGTCGCCGCGACCTCCTTTCTCGTACCTCTGACTGTCACCGGCGTGGCCGTGGCAAGTGCATCAGGTAGCACCGCTAATTGCACAGTTGACTTCACCAACAACACATCACCCGCACCCATAAGCGCCACCGGCACTAACTACGTATCGGACAGCGGACAAACGTACTCTGGCGACGTCGGCGCATCATTCACATGCTCCGGTCTTCCAACCGGCGACGACTACGACGTAATAACCGCAACCCAAACCGTTGGAGGATATGACAACTCATTCCAATTCCCGATGTACTGGGATCAGGCATGCAACGGCAACGAAGACGGCACGTTTCCCACCAACTGGTCAGCAACCCTACCCGTCGGCTATGGACCGGGCGACGACGTTCACAACACTTACACGGGTGGATCAGGGTGTGTGTACATTCAGCCCTACGAGCATTGGCTAACCTCACTCGGTGGCGTCTCTTACGGCGGTGTCACTTATCCATTTCCCGGCTCAATACTTGTCTCCACCGACGGTGGCGAAACGCGCACACTGATCACCGCGACCGTTAACGGCTTCGGTACTATCGCCCCAACGGCGGACGGTCTTGCCACTGGAGATGCAGCGAAAAGCGATACAAGCTGCAATAACGGGAAGGATCCAGTCAACTGCGCGAGCGGCGACTTCTGGCATACCTTCACGGACGCATCGATACCTGGATACGGGCCGGGGCTCGATCTCACCCGCACCTACAACTCCCTCGACGCATCCAACGAAGGCATTTTTGGATACGGCTGGACGTCTTCCTACGAGTCTCATCTCACGGTAAACGGTGACGGGTCAATAACGATCACCGAGGCTGACGGTAGCCAGGTGACCGCCGAGCCGAACGGCAGTGGTGGCTTCAACGTGCCGAGTTGGGCCGACTCGACGTTGACTCCGTCAGGCAGCAATTACACATTCGTTCGCCAAAGCACCGAGACGTATTCGTTCAACTCCTCCGGTCTCTTGACCGCCATCACCGATGCCAACGGTTATTCGACGACGCTCACGTATTCGTCGGGCAAACTCACGACGGTCACCGATTCGACTGGTCGAACCCTCACGTTCGCTTACGGCTCGAATGGTCTCGTCTCTTCGGTCACTGACCCAATGAGTCGGGTAACGACGTACGCGTACGACTCGTCCGGCGACTTGACGAGTGTCACCGATCCATTGAGTCGTGTCAGCTCATTTACCTATAACACGACGAGTCATGTTCTCCTCACCATGACGTTCCCGAACGGACAGTCGGGAGGTCCCGACGCTGGCGACAAAGTCACGAATACGTACAACTCGTCGGATCAAGTAGTCACTCAGACCGATCAGGTGGGTAATGAGACGACGTACTCCTACACGGGTAATAACTTCACGGACGCCGGCGGAACGACGACGATCACGGACCCTGACGGAAACGTCGAAGTGCAGGATTACACGGACGGAATGTTGCAATCGTTGACCAAGGGATACGGCACTGCGTCAGCCGCGACGTGGAACTACGAATACGACCCCACGTCACTCGGCATCACCCAAACGACCGATCCCAATGGCAACGGCACATCCCGTACCTACGACTCCTCCGGCAACGTGCTGACGAATACCAACGGACTGGGTAACACCTGGAGCTACTCGTATAACTCGTTCAACGAGCAGACTTGCGCGGCCGAACCGCTAGCGGCGAATCCCTGCTCGACACTTTCTCCGCCGTCGGCGATAACCGCTGGCACCGGGACGATCACAGCGCCAAGTTCGGCGCCGCCCAAGTACGTCACCTACCGCGAGTACGACACTGATGGAAACCTGATTTACGCCACGACCGGCGACTACGCCCCCGGATCTGGCAGTGCCTCTCAGTCGCGCACGACCTACGACCTATACAACGGTCAGTCGGTGACGCTGAACTCCGTAACTGATAGTTGCACCAACACCGCACCGGCGACCGAGTTGCCCTGCGCAACGATCAATGCCGACGGCGTTGTCACTCAACTCGCGTACGACAGCCACGGTGACCTCACGTCGACGTCGACACCCAATCAGAACATCATCTCCTCTCCGGGCACGATCAACACCTACGCCGGTGGTCCCATGGGCTCGGCGACGGCCAACAACCTGGCACAACAAGACCTGCAGGTGGCGACGGCGACGGTTGGCGGTACGAGTTACGCATACGTCGCGGATGCCATCAACAACGTCATCCGTCGAGTCAACCTGTCCACCGACGCCGAGACGGTTGTCGCTGGCAACTACGCCTACGGATACTTTGGTGATGGCGGGGTGGCCACCGGCGCTCAGCTGGGGTATCCGGAGGGTGTCGCGGTCGACTCCTCGGGAGATTTCGTAATCGCCGACACCGGTGACAATGTCGTCCGATTCGTGCCCGCAACGTCGGGCACGTACTTCGGACATTCCATGACCGCCGGCGACATCTACACGATCGCCGGGAACGGCACGTCGGGTTACTCGGGAAATAACGGTGCGGCCACCAGCGCCGAACTCTCAGGACCGACGTCGGTGACCGTCAGCAGCAACGGTGTTGCCATCGCCGACACCGGTAACAACGTCATACGATTTGTTCCCCTGACCTCGGGAACGTACTTCGGCGTTTCGATGACGGCTGGCGATATTTATCTCGTGGCGGGTAATCACACGGCCGGGTACTCCGGCAACGGCGGGGCGGCTACCAGCGCCGAACTCAACTCGCCCGACGAAGTCGCTTTTGATGGTTCCGGTGATCTTGCCATCGCCGACGCCAGCAACAACGTCATTCGCTTCGTCTCGTCTACGACGACCACACACTTCGGACAGTCCATGACTGCGAACGACATTTACACGGTCGCCGGGAATCACACGGCCGGTTACTCAGGCTTCGGAGTGTTGGCGACGACGGCTGAGCTCTCTTCGCCTGAGGGCGTGAACTTTGACAGCGCCGGTGACCTCGTGATCGCCGACACCGGGAACTTCCTCGTACGATTTGTCCCCGTTTCGTCGGGCAGCCACTTCGGCGCTTCCATGAGCGCGAATGACATCTACACGGTCGCGGGCTACAACAGCTACGGGTATTCCGGTAACGGCGGTGCGGCCACGAGCGCCCAGATGGCCGTTCCGGACGGTGTCGCCATGGACGCCAGCGGTGACCTTGTGGTCAGCGACAACTACAACGACGACCTGCGAATCGTCGCGGCCGCGTCAGGTACCCTGGCCGGTCAGACGGTCACGTCGGACGATATCTACAACCTCGCGGGTTCCGGTCACTTCACCGAAGCGACGAATTCGGGCGCACCGTCGGCCGAGGATCTCTACGGTCCGGGCGACGTGCGCACCGACGCTGCCGGCGACGTGCTCATCGCCGACACCGACGACAACGCCGTGCGCTTCGTTCCCGCAACTACAGGCACCTACTTTGGTGTCTCCATGACGGCGCACACCATTTACACCATCGCTGGGACCGGCTGGCAGGCCTACAGCGGTAACGGGGGGCCTGGCACGTCCGCGCATCTGGATCAGCCCGACGGGGTCGCCATCGATAGCTCCGGCGACGTCGCGATCGCTGATACGCAGAACAACGTGATCCAATTCGTGCCCAAGACCTCGGGCACGTACTTCGGGGTTTCGATGACGGCGGGCGACATCTACGCCGTGGCGGGTAACGCCGCCGCCGGCTATAGCGGCAACGGTGGCGCGGCCACGAGTGCGGAACTGAAGGTTCCCGGCAACGTCGCCTTCGACTCCTCGGGCGACCTCATCATTACCGACACCGGCAACAACGTCGTTCGCTTCGTGCCCAAGACCTCGGGCACCTACTACGGCCAGTCGATGACGGCGAACGACATCTACACGATCGCCGGAAACGCCACCGCGGGCTACAGCGGCAACGGCGGCGCGGCCACGAGCGCCAAGCTCGACGGACCCAACGACGCCACGGTCGACTCGAACGGCGACCTCCTTATCGCCGACGCCGGCAACAACGTAGTCCGCTTCGTGCCCGCGTCATCAGCTACGCACTTCGGCCAGTCGATGACCGCGAACGATATCTACACGATCGCGGGCAACGGTACGTTCGGCAACAGCGGCGTCGGTGGCGTAGCGACGAGTGCCGAACTGGGTACGGTGACGGACGCGGCGTTCGACGCTTCGGGTGACGTCTTGATCGTCGACAACGGTAACGACCTCGTGCAGTTCGTGCCCAAGTCGACCGCGGAGTTTTACGGTCAATCGATGACGGCCAACGACCTCTACACCATCGCCGGCGAGGGCTGGAGTTCTAGCCACTACTCCGGTGACGGTGGGCCGCCGCTCAGCGCCGAGTTCTCTTACTTGTGGTCGGTCGCCCCTGACCCGACGGGCGGGTACTACATAAGCGACGCTGGTGAGGGTCGAATTCGCTACGTCACCGTGAACGACGTCTCGAACTTCAATGTCACCATGAGTTACACCTACAACGCTGATGGAGAAGTGACCAGCGTGACGGTTCCGAACGGCAACCTGGCGGGTGCCAACGCGGCCAACTTTACGACCGCTTACACGCTCGACGCCGACGGCGAAGTGACCGTGGCGACGCAAGCTGGGGGCTCGGGGGCGACGGTGACGCCGCGCACCACGGACTACGGCTACGACGGTGACGGCAACCAGACCTCGGTGACCGACCCGCGCGGCTACACGACCGACTACGCCTACAACGCAGACGACGAAGAGACGCTCGCGACCAACCCATTGGGTAACGCCACGCTCACTTGTTATGACGGGGACGGCAACGTCGCCGAGACCGTCCCGGCGGTGGGGGTCGCGGCCAATTCGCTCACCGAGAGTAGTTGCCCGACGAGTTACCCGTCCGACTACGGCGACCGGCTCGCCACCGACGCCACAACGTACGCCTACAACGCGCTCGGCGAACAGACTTCGGTGACGACCCCGGCGCCCGCGGGTCTAACGGGTCACGAGACGACGACCTACGCCTACGACCTCACTGGTCGTCTCACCTCGGTCACGGCACCGCCCACGAGCACTTCGGGCGGCGCCGCGAACGACGTCACCGACTACACCTACGACGCCGCCGGGGAGCTGCTCGCGACGACCACGGGTTACGGCACTGCGACGGTCGCCACGACCAGCAGCTGCTACGACCCGAACGGCGACGTCACCGCTACTGTGGCGGCCGACGGCAACGTCTCATCGGTCGCCACGTGTTCGAGCTCCTCGCCCTACGAGACCTCCTCGCCCTACCAGACGGCCTACAGCTACGACAGCCTTGGTGAGCTCGTGACCCAAACCGCCGCCGACACGGCGGCCGCGCCGAGCGGGCAGGTCACGAATTACACCTACGATCCGGCAGGCAACGAACTCACCTTGGAGAACCCTGACGGCGCTACAGCGACCAACACCTTCACCCCGCTCAACCAGTTGGCTTCGGTGACGTACTCCGCGGGCACCCACACCGCGACGTATAACTATGACGCTGACGGCAACCAGACTGGCATGTTCGACGCCAGCGGCATCTCGTCTAGCAGTTTCGACCCGTTTGACGAACTAACCAGCACGACGAATGGTGCAGGCCAAACCACTTCCTACGCTTATGACCTTGATGGAAATTTAACGGGGATTTCCTACCCCCTCGGCTCTGGCGCCACATGGGCCAGCACCGACACGGTCACTTACACCTATGACCACGCTGACCAGTTGGCCTCGGTGACCGACTTCAACGGTCACACGTCCAACGTCTCGATGAGCGCTGACGGACTTCCGACCGCCTTCACCCTTGGGGCGAGTGGCGACACCGTCTCGACGAGCTACGCGTCGAACGATACGCCGTCGTCTATCACGCTGAGTAACGGTTCGACTCTGCAGGAGTTTGCATATTCTGACTCCCCGTCGGGGGAATTTCTGAGCGAGACCGACACGCCATCGAGTGCGCTTTCACCGGCCGATTACGTTTTCGACGCTCAGGGCCAGGTAACAAGCGATACCCCGGGGTCAGGTGGCGCGAAATCCTACGCCGAAGACGCCAGCGGTAATCTGTCAACGACACCAACTGGCGCGACCGGCACCTACGACGACGCGTCAGAATTGACGTCGTCGGCACTCTCGGGCACGACGACCAGTTACACCTACGACGCGTCGGGCAACCGCGTCGGAGCGAGTGTCGCGGGCTCGGCAACGGTCACCGCCACTTACAACGGGGCTAGTGAGCTCGCGAGCTACGACAACGCCGCGGCCAACATGTCGAACGCCACCTACGACGGTGACGGGCTACGCACCTCAGAGACGACAGGATCCACAACTCAACACTTCGTCTGGAACGAGATCACATCGGTGCCGGAACTCCTTATGGATTCGACCAACGCGTACATCTACGGGCCAAGTGGTACGCCATTCGAGCAGATTAGTTTGTCCGGTGGCACCATCCACTACGTCGACTGCGACGCTCTCGGTTCAGTGCGCGGCGTTGTGAGTTCTGGTGGCAGTCTCACAGCCTCGACCTCTTACGATGCCTGGGGTAACCCGGAGACCACGGGCGGTCTCACGTCCTATACGCCCCTAGGTTTCGCTGGGGGCTACACCGACGCGACGAATCTCGTCTACTTGATAAATCGATACTTCGACCCGACGACGGGGAGTTTCACAAACGTAGACCCGGACATCGCTGAGACTGATCAGGCATACGCTTACGCGGGAGACGACCCGGTTGACAGTAGTGACCCATTGGGGCTCTGCAACTCTGGTGTCGAGAATGGATACTACCCGGGTAAATGTGCGACTAATGGGCCAGAAGCAATGGCGGCAGGACAGTACATTGCGTCACATGCCAGTGCAGGGGGTTTTAGTATCACCAACGGCTTCGAGGCGGTGGCGGACTATGGCGCCGGCATTGCAAACTTCGCCGTCTCGACGGCAACCTTGGGTCATGACCATGTTTCCTCGCCCTACTGTGGATTCAACTGGGCTTCGGATGTCGGCTTTGGATATGGATTTCTTGCAACCGTAATCCTTAGTGGTGGGGTAGGAGTCGGCGCAGACACTGGAGCGACCTCTGAAGTTGCAGAAGCAGCAGAAGCCGAATCTGCTGATGCAGCGGCTGAAGAAGCTCCGCAATACGTGTATCGAGTTCACGGCGGTGATTCTGGGCCGTGGGGTCAATCGTGGACGACCGACAATCCTCTCGAAATGGATAATCCTCGATCAGAGTTGGGTTTGCCGAAAGGTAATTCCGGAGAGTTCTTGTCAAAAGCATCTGTTTTAGACAGCACGGGAGCTATTACTCGCGATGCGCTCGCCGGAGATGGTGGCCCCGGCGGTGCTCCTGAGATACTCTTTCCAAATCCAGCGGCTCAGCTCCAGAATTTGTGGACGATTGCCTTGAATCCGCCTTTCTAGGAGGGGACACGGAACGATTTGCTAGTCAGGACGTGCTTGCGGTGCTTGAACGATTCGGGATATCGCATGCTCGACGGTCCACTAATTCGGATGACACTGAAGAGGTTATTCTAATCGATCCCAAAAAATATGAAGAGGTTGAGGTGAGAGAATTAACACTGGCCCTCATGGAAGTCCTCCCACATCGAAAACTCTGGGTTGCGCCATTGAGCGATATCTGGGAGAGCGAGCCAATCTGAAGATGTGGCGGCACATATTGACGCTTCGTAGAGCTTGACAACGTAAAGAAGAGTTCCTCAAATCGACCCCCGGTGTGCTACTTCTTCTGGAATCCCAACTCCCGCGGCCGGCGGGCGCGAAGCGCCAAGTCGGCCAAGCGGGCGGACTAGACGACCATCAAAATCGTTGAAATAAAGGGTTAGAAGACATTTATTGGATTCTCTGAGATCGAGTCCAATTTGACCAAAGTTTTGGAACCTTTGGGTAGGGCGAGAATCGATCGCTTCGAATTGGGGACTCAATGGGAATATCAGAAAATGAAGTGCGAAAGCGTGCCGCGGCCGATCGGTTGGAGATCAATTCAGTCGGCGATGAGCGATTGCTCGATGCCGACCCCCATGCCGCATCGCATCGATTGTGAACTCTGAGGAAGCTGCGAAGTTAGTTCGAGAACTCCAAGGCTCGAGCAACTGTTCACATCCGATTCGTCTTCGTGGTGAGATCATTAATGCTGCAACCGGCGAAGTTTCAGAACGCGATCTAAAGGTCGCGTGCAAAGACAGGCGTGAAGTTATCTGTCCAGCGTGCTCGTACCTCTACAGAGCTGACACTTGGATTCTCGTCTCCACCGGACTCGTTGGCGGCAAGGGCACACCCGTCGTCGTCGGCACGCATCCACGACTTTTCGTCACGCTGACGGCTCCGTCGTTCGGCGCAGTCCACACCATTCGAGATAGCGGATGTTGTGTCGCGCGATCCCGATCTTCGAAATCTCGTTGCGTCCACAGCCGGCCCGTTTCGTGCTCGCGGCGACATACGGAGAATGACGCCGAACTTGGTCGACCTTTGTGCGAGAAGTGCTTCAACTATCGCGGCGCCGTCTTGTGGAACGCGCATGCGTCACGGCTATGGAACAACACCATCCAACTGATTCGTCGGTTGTTGGCCGCGGAGGGAGGCGTTGGGCAACCGAATTTAGGCGCGGTCGCTCAATTGCACTATTTGAAGGTGGCCGAGGTGCAGCGTCGAGGCCTGGCGCACTTCCACTGTGTGCTGCGCCTGGATGGCCCCGAATCGATTGATGTTGAACCGCCAACGTGGGCGACAGTAGAACTGCTTCAACGGGTTGTTCGCACGTCTATCGAAAGAGCGGAGGCGCCCGATCTTGATGGCGGGTCGGTTCGGTGGGGCCGCATCTACGACATCCAGGACCTCGCTGGTCGAGAGGAGGAGGCCGTCAAGGTGGCCGCCTACGTTGCCAAGTACGCGGCGAAAACTACAGATGGCTCGAAGGAGTTGGCGCGACAGTTTCGCTCGCGACGTCAAATCGTGACACTCGTGGACGATCCCCATTTGCGGCGTCTGGCTCTCACGGCCTGGGATCTTGGCGGAGATGAGAAGTACGAATCGTTCCGCCTTAAGGAACACGCCCATACCTTCGGATTCACGGGGCAATTGATTACGAAGTCGAGAGCGTTCTCAACTACCTTCGCAGCCCTCCGCAGCGCTCGAACGCAGTACATGGCCCGCGAAAGGGACGGCGACCCCGTCGAGGGCACATTCCACTTCGAAGGTCGTGGCTACGACGATCCTCGGGCAACCCAGCTCGCCGAGCTCTTCTTCACATTCGACCGAGAACTCAAGGCCGAGGCCCGCGCAAGGGAACGCGCGAAGGCCGAAGAGCCTTCAGGCTGACGGATTCCCCGTTCAAAATCGCTCCGACGGGACAGATTGAAGCGATTGTTCGCGACCGTTGGAGTGTGGTGCCCAAAAGAGATCATGAGCCGATGACGGTGCGATGACGTCGAGGCGACACTTCGGAACGGTTCGTAAACGGTCGTCAGGACGATGGCAGGTCGTCTATCGCGTCGAGGGCCGCATGTACTCCGCGGGGGCGTACACATTTAAGGCCGACGCACTCGCGTGTCTTGCAACGATTGAATCGGATCTTCGCCGCGGAGTGTGGATCGATCCTCGCGCGGGCAAGATGACGCTTCGCGTGTACGCCGAAGAGTGGCTCGACCAACGAAACGATCTCGCCTTTCGCACGAAAGAGCTCTACGCTTATCTCCTCGAGAGCCACATCATTCCCACCCTCGGAAACGCAACCCTGATCGGTCTGGCGCCGTCGAAGATTCGTAGTTGGCACTCGAGCCTCGCCAGGGAGCATCCTTCGACCGCAGCCAAGGCGTATCGACTCCTTTCTTCGATCTTGAGAACGGCGGTGACCGATGGCTTCCTCGTTTCGTCTCCGTGCAAAGTCGCCGGAGGGGGAGTGGAGCGGCCTGCAGAACGCCCCGTGGCGACCGTTCAGGAAGTTGAGGCTCTGGAAGCAGCGATGCCGGAACATCTTCGTCTCATCGTGTTGCTCGCGACGTGGTGTCAACTTCGTCGCGCGGAGCTGCTTGGCCTCCGGCGAAAGGACATCGACCTAACCAATGGCTCGCTCAGAGTTGAACAGAGTCGAACCATCACTATGCATGGAAAATCCCTCGTCAGAGAGCCAAAGTCCGATGCCGGTCGCCGTACAATTGCCGTTCCAGGATTCCTGATTGCGAGACTCCGGGATCACCTCGACCGTTTCACAGGTCCAGAAGCCGACGCCCTAGTTTTCATGGGCATTACCGGCGTACCGTTGACCGGGAACGTTTTACAGGTCGCTTGGCAGCGCGCACGCACGAAGGTTGGTCGAACAGACCTGCGCCTGCACGACCTACGACACACGGGATTGACACTGGCAGCAGCGACAGGTGCGACGACGGTCGAGCTCATGCATCGCGCTGGACACTCGTCGTCAGTAGCCGCGATGCGCTACCAGCACGCGACCAAAGATCGCGATCGAATAATCGCTGACGCACTGGGTGCAATCGCCAAGCCGATTGGTGAACAACCCACTGCGTAAGTCCGTTTTCAAAGTTTCTACTTTCAAACGCTCTGTCTCGCCGTTTTTAGATGCCGAACTAGATCGTCCGGAACTCACGTTTGGGCACCTATGGGCACTCCAGAATTCACTTTGGGCACCTCTGGGCACTTCACAGCGGTCTCTCGTGGTTACTCCTGGTCACTCGTGGTCATTCAAAAGCCCTTGAAACCATTGCACTCTCAACGAAAAGCCTGAGAGCGGGTGACGGGAATCGAACCCGCATGGCCAGCTTGGAAGGCTGGAGCTCTACCATTGAGCTACACCCGCGCGCCTCGCACGAGACCCGAAAGAGTCTAGAGCACACCATTATCGTGGAGAGGTGGAGATCACGTTCTTCGACCAAGTCGGTGGTCACGCGTTCTTCGAACGATTGGTCTCGAACTTTTACGCCGAGGTAGAGCGCGATGAACTCCTTCGACCGATGTACCCCGAGGACCTGAGCGAGTCCAAACGGCACTTCGAGATGTTCCTGGAGCAGTACTGGGGTGGACCCAAGGAGTACTCGGCCGAACGCGGGCACCCACGCCTGCGGATGCGCCACGCCCCGTTTCGGATCACTCGGGCCGCCCGTGACGCGTGGCTCGCCGCGATGGCGAAGTCGCTCGAACGCGAGCGCGCGGGGCTGAGCGAAGCGCAGTTCGACGAGTTGCACGCATACTTCGACATGGCCGCTCACCAGATGCGCAACATGTAACGAGGAATTTCACACGAGATTCACGGTCGATGTTGTGACTTTTCGCGCCGAAGTCCTTACGCTTGAAGATATGGCCCCGAAGATGATTCTGCGCGACGGCGAAGTGAAGATCATCTCGGTGACGCCCGTCGCACGCGGGACGGTTCGACCATGTCTCGCCGCGATCATCATGCTCGGACTGGTGATATTCGGCGCGAAGTACGTGCACCTGATCCACGAGCACGAGATGCTGCTGGGGCTGATCCTGGCCGGTCCCTTCGCGCTGGTGGTGCTGACGCGCACGTGGCGCTGGCGCTCGCACAAGGTGCACATCACGAACGAACGGATCATCGTCGAAGGAGGAGTTCTGCACCACCAGCGAAGCACGGTCGACCTGCGCGACGTCGTCGCCCTGCGCGTCGACCAGCGCGTGTCGGAGCGCCTCACCCGTCGAGGCATCGTGGTGCTGGAAACGAACGCCGGCTCCATCATGATCGGCAAGCTGCGCCATCCCGGAGCGCTCGTGCGCCTGGTCGACGCCGAGCGGGCGAACAACCAGATTGACCCGGTACCGTTCGACACCGTGTTCGGCTATGACGAGCCCGACCCGTTTGACTACGAAGTGCGACCTAGGCGTCAGCGTAACCACCCGACGTTCGAATGAGTACAGAAATCTCCAAGTACCGTGACACTGTGACGACTCGCTACCGATGCACCGCTTGCGGGAACCTCACGAGATTCGATGTCGTGGAGACGACGTCAGTTCGGGCCTTCCATCACTACACCGTCGGCGGCGATCTCTCGGTCGAGGAGCCCGAGATCATCGCGAGGAACGTCGACTCGGTGACCTGTCGTTGGTGTGGCCACGGACGCGCCGTCGAACCCATTGTCGAATCCAGTGACGTCTGATTTCAACGCCCGTTCCTTCGACCGACCGCGCGAGCGCGTCGCGCCGGACTCCCTGGTCGGCCACTGGTCCAGCGGCGATGACGTCACGATCGAACTCTCGGGGGTGACATTGGTCGTCGCCATCAAGTCGAACTGTGACGGCTGTCGAGAGTTCATCGGCGCCGACCTCAGCGAGCTCTCAGTTCCGGTCCTCGTCGTCAGCGCTGACGAGGACACGGCCAAGGAGTTCAGTGACGCGCGTCAGCCGGTCTTCGTCTCGCCAGAAGCGCTGCGCCTGCTCGACGTCAAGTGGCCGCCCTTCTACGTCTTGATCGATGCCGTGTCGCGCAAGGTGCTCACCGAGGGCGTTCTCTTCGGGGTCGCGCAGGTAGCTGCGGAGATCGAACCGTTCCTTCACGACTGACGTGTCACATGCGTCGGGCAAAGTGGTGGCAAGTGAAGGGTGACACCATGAGCAACGAGATCGAACTGTCCATCAGTTGTAACGACTGCGTGCGGCGCGGGACGCCGGACTGCGCGGACTGTCTCGTGAGCTTCGTACTCGGAGAAGAGCCCGACGAACTCGTGATGACCGCCGAAGAGGCCGACGTCGTCCAACTCTTCACGTCCCAGGGCATGATGCCGCGACTCAAGTTCCAGCGTCGAGGCGCGTCAACCCAGTAATCGCACCAGGGGCGTTGACTAGGTTTGGTTCATGGCCCGTCACTTGTTGGTGACCAACGACTTCCCACCGAAAACCGGCGGAATCCAGGTGTACCTCCACGAACTGTGGCGCCGGCTCGAGCCCCATCGAGCCGTCGTGGTGACCGCCACGTCGGACCCGAACGCCGAAACGTTCGACATGACCTCGGAAGTCGTCGTTGAACGGATCGCTGCGAAGACGCTGTTCTTACCCACGTGGCGCGCGAAGCGCGCCATCGAAGAGGCGATCAAGCGACACGAGCCGGATCTGGTCCTGCTCGACCCCGCCTGGCCCCTCGGGCTACTCGGTCCCGGGCTCTCCGTGCCCTACGGCGTGGTGGTCCACGGCGCCGAAGTGACCGTGCCGGGGCGACTGCCGGTCGTGGCCTCATCGCTTCGTTACGTCTTGAAGAACGCCGAGGTCATCATCTGCGCCGGGTCGTACCCGGAGTCCGAGGTGCGACGGATCGCCGCGGAGTACACACCGCCGATCATCCAGGTGACGCCCGGGGTCGACACGTGGCGCTTCACGCCGATCGATCCGGCGCGCCGCGCCGAGGTCCGTCAGTCACTCGGACTGAGTGAGAGTGCCTTCCTCGTCAGTTCGTACTCACGGCTCGTCCCGCGCAAGGGCATGGACACCTTGATCCGGGCGGCCAATCTCTTGAAGCCGCAGTTCCCGGAGTTGCGCGTCAGCATCGGTGGCACCGGTCGCGACGAGAAGCGGCTGCGGGCGCTCGCCAAGCGCCTGGGTGCACCGGTCACCTTCCTCGGTCGAGTGCCCGATGACGTCTTGGGTGACTGGGTGGGTTCGAGCGACCTCATGGTGATGGACTGTCGCAGTCGCTGGTTCGGATTGGAACAGGAGGGTTTCGGCATCGTGTTCGTCGAAGCGGCGGCGACCGGCGTCGCCCAGATCGCGGGGCGTTCCGGCGGGAGTCACGAGGCGGTGCAAAACGGGGTGACCGGATTCGTCGTGGCCGATTCGCGCAGCGACGATCTGCTCGCCAAGGCCATCCGCACGTTGATGGTGGACGACGAACGCCGCCGCGAGTTCGCGCGGGCCTCTCGTGTGGCCGCCGTCAATCGATTCGACTGGAACACGCTCGCCGAGCGCCTCTCGGCGGAACTCGCGCCGTTTGACCACTTTGAGGACGTAAACCGTCTGCCCTAGGGTTGAGGGAGAGGAGGTGCGGTGACACAACGAGCCACGGAGTCGATCACGGTCAACGCCACGCCCGAAACGGTCTACGCAGTGGTCACGGACTTCGAGCACTACGCCGACTGGGTCTCGGACCTCAAGCGCATCGAGGTCCTCACCCGCGACGACCAGGGACGGGGGCTCGAAGTGGAGTTCCGCGCGGCGGCCTTCGGACGCTCGACGACCTACACCCTGCACTACGAATACGACAAGGCGCCGGCCGAGCTCTCGTGGCACCAGGTCCAGGGTGACCTCACCGAGACCCTGAACGGCCGCTACCGCTTCGACGGCGACGGCGACGAGACCAAGGTCACCTACGACCTCGAGGTCGAGTTGCTCGTGCCGATCCCGACGTTCATCAAGTCGCGCGCGGCCTACCGCATCCAGACCCAGGCGCTGCGCGAACTGAAGGCGCAGGCCGAGCAGCAGCGATGATCGACGTCGCGATCGGCGTTGACGTCGGGGGGACCAAGGCGCTGGCCCTGATGGTCGCGCGCGACGGCCGTGTCCTGGGCGAGGCCCAGGCCCCGACGCCGCACCTGCACAGTGACCACGTCGGGACGCCGACCGCGGACGTCGTGACGGGATTGATCAAGGAGTTGAGCGCGCGCCAGGGGCTCGATCCCTCGACGTTGCCGGTGTGCATAGGTCTGCCCGGCATGATGCGCCGCGACGGACGTCTGGTCTACGCGCCAAATCTCCTCTCGGCTTCGGGCGCGGACCTCGGCGCCCTGCTCGGGGCGTCCCTGGCCAGTTCGACGGTCTTTTGTGAGAACGACGCGAACTGCGCGGCGCTCTGTGAGCACGAGTGGGGCGCCGGTCGCGGCATCGACGACTTCGTGATGGTGACCCTGGGCACGGGCATCGGCGGCGGCGTGATCGCCGACGGTCAGCTGATCCGCGGGCACAGCGGCTTCGCCGGGGAGATCGGTCACATGGTGGTCGCGGCGCGAGGGGCGGCCTGTCACTGCGGGGGTCACGGCTGTTGGGAACGCTACGCCTCGGGCGGGGGACTCAACCGCCTGACGCGCGAGGCGGCCATCGACGGTCGACTGCCGACGCTGGTCGCCCAACGGGGCAACGCGGCCGCGGTACGGGCCGAGGACGTGACGGCCGCGGCCGCGCAGAACCTCGACGAGGCCGTCGTGTTGATGAAAGAGGTCGGGTGGTGGCTGGCACTCGGTCTGGCGAACCTCGCGGCGATCCTCGACTGCGGGCACTTCGTCATCGGCGGGGGACTGTCGATCGCCTCGGATATCGTCCTGCCGTCGGCGCGCGAGTACCTCGTCGACCTCGTCGAGGGGTACGGCACTCGACCGGCGATCACGATCACCCCGTCGATGTTCGGACCCCGCTCGGGCGCGATGGGCGCCGCCCTCGTCGCCTTCGAGCGCTCGTCGTGAAACTGGGCGTCCTCCTGCCGACCTTTCGCAACGGGAGCGCGGACGCGATCGAATTCGCCGATCGCGCCGTCGATGCCGGCGTCGACGGCCTCTTCGCCTACGACCACCTCTGGCCCATGGGTTCCCCGACGCGGCCGTCGCTCGCGCCCTTCCCGTTGCTCGCGGCGGTCGCGCGGCGCCACGAGGGCGTCGTCGTGGGACCGCTCGTCGCGCGCGTCGGTCTCATCGGGACGTCGCACCTGGTCGAGGAGTTCTTGACGCTCGAACGCGTGGCGCCGTCGCGCGTGATCTGTGCCCTGGGATCCGGGGACAGGCTCTCCGCGGCCGAGAACGACGCCTACGACATCCCCAAACGCAGCGCCGACGAACGTCGAGCGATGATGGCCGAGACCGCGCGTGCGCTGAGGGATCGAATGCCGGTGTGGTTCGGCGCGGGCAACGACGAGACGAATCGCGTGGCCCGCGAGGTCGGTGCGACGATCAACCTCTGGGACGCCTCACCCGAACGGATTCGAGAGATGACGGCGTCGGGAGAAGTGAGTTGGGCCGGACCGCCGTCCGCGCATCTCGCGTCGAAACTGAACGCGGTGGCTGACGCGGGCGCGACCTGGGCGGTGTTCGCCCCCGACGTCGACATCGAGGCGCTGCGACAGTGGCGCGCGCAACACGACAAGTAAGGTCTATAGATGGAATTCCGTCGCGTCAATGGGCTGCCGCCCTACGTCTTCAGCCAGATCAACGGGCTGAAGGCCGACGCGCGCGCGAGCGGTCGTGACGTCATCGACTTCGGTTTCGGTAACCCCGACCTGCCGAGTCCCGACGTCGCCGTCGCGAAGCTGGCCGAGGCGGCGAACAACCCGCGCAACCACCGCTACAGCGCCTCGCGCGGCATCCCGAATCTGCGTCTCGCGATCGCCACGCGCTACAAGGCGCTCTTCGATGTCGACCTCGACCCCGACACCGAGGTCGTCACGACCATCGGCGCCAAAGAAGGTCTCACGCACCTCATGTGGGTCCTGCTCGGTCCCGGCGACAGCGCGCTGGTTCCCAGTCCGAGCTATCCCATCCACTTGGCCGGACCGGGCTTCGCCGGCGCCACCGTCATCACGGTGCCGATGCTCGACCCCGGCGCCACGACGAACGACCCGGGTGACGACTTCTTCGCCGGACTCGTCAGCGCGTGGGAGAGCGCCGAGGTGAAGCCGCGGGTGCTGATCTGTTCGTTCCCGCACAACCCGACCAGCGCGTGCGTGGACCTCGCGTTCATGACGCGACTGGTCGCCTTCGCACTCGAGCACGAGTTGATCGTCTGTCACGACTTCGCCTACGCCGACCTGGGCTTCGACGGCTACCGGCCGCCGTCGATCCTGCAGGTGCCGCGCGCGAAGGAGTGCTGCGTCGAGCTCTACACGCTCACCAAGTCCTTCTCGATGGCCGGGTGGCGCGTGGGATTCCTCGTCGGCAACGCCGAGATCGTCGCGGCGCTAACGAAGTTGAAGAGTTACCTCGACTACGGCACGTTCCAGCCGGTCCAGATCGCCGCGATCGTCGCGATGAACGAGGCGACGGACTATCCCGAGCACCTGCGCATGATCTACCAGTCGCGCCGTGACACCTTGGTCGAGGGACTCAACCGCATCGGTTGGGAGGTCACCGCACCGCGCGGCTCGATGTTCATCTGGGCCCCGATGCCGGAGCCGTACCTGGAGATGGGCTCACTCGAGTTCGCACGCTTCCTCATCGAGTCGGCCGACGTCGCGACGAGTCCGGGCGTCGGTTTCGGTGAGGGCGGCGACGCGCACGTGCGCTTCGCCTTGATCGAGAACGAACTGCGCACCGCGCAGGCGATCCGCAACCTGCGCAGGGCGCTCACGAAGTTGGGTTGAGCCTCCTCGTACGGGAATCTCCCTACGGCGTGCCCGCGCCCGCGACGTCGACGCGAACCGCTTCGATGCAGCCCTCGGTCTTCTCGGCGACCTCGAAGCGATCGCTCGATCCCGAGGTCATGACGAAGAGCGTTCGACGGTCCTCGCCGCCGAGGACGCACGCGAAGGCCCGTTTCGAGCACTCGACCGTCGCGGTGACCTCGCCGCCCTCTCGCACGCGCACGCAGGTTCGGGTGATCGCGTTGGCGAACCAGATCTGCCCCTCGGCGTCGAGACACATCCCGTCGGTGGCGGCGTTCTCGAGGGCAGACCAGACGCGCCGGTTGACGAGCGTGCCGTCGTCTTGAACGTCGAAGGCGGTGTGCTTCGCGCCGAAAGTCTCGCCGACGATCAGCGTGGCACCGTCGGGCGTGATCACCGTGCCGTTGGGAAAGGCCATGTCGGGCACGACCTGGACCACCTCGCCGTCGGGGTTCAACACCACCAGGTTGGTCGTCGGGGGCGGTTCGGCGATGAAACGTTCGACGCCTAGTTCGGCCAACCGCGCGTCCAGGTCGAAGCCGAAGTTGCCGACGTAGCTGTAACCAGTGGGCGAGACGATCATGTCGTTGGCCCAGAACACGCAGTGCTCGCTGATGTCGGCGAAGACGCTCGCCTGGCCGTCGTGAAAGCGGAGCACTTTCTGATCGGTCATCGAGACGCTCAAGAGATCGCCGTCGGGCAGCCAGCCGAGGCCGGACGGTTGGGTCGGGACCTCGTGTTCGAGGACCTCGTCCGACCCGTCTTCGGCCATGGAATAGATCCCGTGTCGATAGAAGTCGGAGTACCACAGACGCCCTTCGTGCCAGCGCGGGCCCTCACCGAATCCGAGTCCTTCGCGCACCACCGTGGCGGTGTATTCCTTCATGGTCCTCCGTTCGACGTCTTTCGAAACTTACTCACGCGTGAGCGAGCGCGCGGCGCCACTGCGCGTATCCGAGGTCGACGAAGGTCGGGTCCCCGGGCTCGAAGCGTCGGTCGAGGGTCCAGAGTTCCTCCAGCTGATCGAGCGAGGACCACACGCCCGCGCCCAGTCCGGCGATGGTCGCCGCGCCGCGCGCGGTCGCCTCCAATGACGTGCTGCGAAGGACGGGCAACCTGGAGTTACTGGCCTGGAGTTGCATCAGCAGGTCCATCGCGGCGGCACCCCCGTCGGCGCGCAGTTCCTGCAGGGCGATGCCGCCGTCACCGAAGGCGTCGGTCATCGCGCGTACCTGGTAGGCGAGTCCTTCGATCAGCGCCCGCGCGATCTGACCGCGCCCGACGCCGCGACTCAGTCCGGTCATCGACCCGCGCGCGTCGCTGCGCCAGAACGGCGAACCAAGTCCCGTGAAGGCCGGGACGAACTGCACGCCGGCGCTGTCGCCCACACTCGTGGCGAGGTCTTCGAGCTGTGCCGACTCTTCGATGAACCCCATCTCGTCACGGAGCCACTGCACCGCGGCACCGGCCACGAACGCCGAACCCTCGACGGCGTAGGTCGCAGCACCGTCGTCGAGGTCCCACGCGAGAGTCGTGATCAGTCCGTCGAAGACGCCGGGGTTCTTCGTTCCGACGTTCGCGAGGATGAACGCGCCCGTGCCGTAGGTCGCCTTCACGACGCCGGGTCGAAAGCAAGCCTGACCGAAGAGCGCGGACTGCTGGTCGCCGAGTATCCCGGTGATCGGGACGCCGGCCAGTTCGGGGATCACGTTCGCCGCGACGATCCCGAAGGTCGAACGCGACGGTTGGATCTTCGCGAGCGTCGCGGGATCGACGTCGAACAATTTGGTCATCGACTCGCTCCACTGCTTCGACGTGAGGTCCATCAACATCGTGCGCGACGCGTTCGACGGTTCGGTCGCGAAGACACCGCCCTCGACGCCGCCGGTGAGCCACCAGACGAGCCAGGAGTCGACCGTGGCGAAGCTCGGGGCCTGCAACCCGTCCATCCGGCCGTGGTCGAGGAACCAACGCATCTTCGTCGCCGAGAAGTACGAGTCGAGTACGAGTCCCGTCGTCGAACGAACCGCCGGCGACTCGCCGCGCTCGTTCAGTTCGTCGCAGTAGGCGGCGGTGC
>JBEKCK010000009.1:0-59760 GCA_050014915.1 Acidimicrobiales bacterium
CCATTCCGAACACAGCAGTCAAGCCCACCAGCGCCGATGGTACTTGGGGGTCCCCCCCTGGGAGAGTAGGTCGCCGCCGGGATTTCTTGAAAGGCCCCCACTTCGGTGGGGGCCTTTCGCATGTCGGTTGACGGTCTTACGCGCCCAGGATCCGCGCCTTCTCCCTCTCGAACTCCTCGTCGCTCAAGACGCCGCGTCGGTGCAGTTCGGACATCTTGGTCAGTTCATCGGCCCGGCTCGGACCTGTCGCGGAGGTCGTGGCGTGTGCCTCGTTCGTCGCCGGTCGGTGCACCTGGAGGTACCGACGCACGACGGCCAACGCCTCGTCGACTCGTTCGGGGGATTCACTTCGGAAGTCGAAGGTCACGGGCCGGTGCGCCGAGTCGAGGGTGAGGGACATCTTGGACGGCGTCGCGAGCACGATGTCGTAGGTGTTCGTCTTCGTGCTGATGCGCGGCGCCACCGCTCGGCCCAAGATGCGCACCGCGCGCACGCGACTGTAGGGGATCACGCCGTGGGCGGAACCGAGTCGACTACGGAACTCGAGTCGGTCCTCGAAGAAATCGACCGTCTGGTCGATCGAGGAGAGTTCGAGAAGTGCGTCGGCCGAGACCGCGAGCCCGTGCCCCTGTCGCCACGCCGCTTCTCGTCGAGCGCGCAGCGCTCCAGCGTGTCGACGGTTCAGTTCGATGATCCTGTCGGTGAAACCCATAGCCGTTCCCTCGCAGCGCGATTACTACAACATACATTTGTATGATGCGGATACGGGCGTACCGGATTGGGAAGACGCAGCCCGTGGCGCACTCGACATGGTGGCGAGGAGCCAACGGGGAGTGCGCGAACACATGAGCGATAGAACGGCGACGAGCGCGTACTTCGTTGATGATCCCAGCGCCGCACCCTTGAGGATGCCCGACGATGTGCCACGGGACCTGCGCACCAGTGTGCGCGGGATCTGGGATTCACTGGCGCATCGACGCAACATCGTCGTCATCCTCTTGGTCGGGGCCTACGTCGGATGGTTCATTCATTTGAATCTGGTGTCGTACTACTCCTACGGCGAACCGCCCTTCGACCTCGCCGTGTTCGATCAAGGCATGTGGCTGATCTCGCACTTCCACATACCGTTCGACACGGTCATGGGACGCAACCTCTTCGGTGACCATTCGTCCTTCGTCCTCTATCTGTTCGCGCCGTTCTACCGACTCTTCCCCGAGCCCCAGGGCCTCCTCGTGCTGCAGACGCTGCTGCTCGCGGCGCCGGCGATCCCGATCTACGTGCTGGCGCGCAAGTACATCAAGAGCACGGTCATCGCGACGTCACTGGTCGCGACGTACCTCTTGAGCCCGCTCGTGCAACAGGGGAACCTCGACCAGTTCCACCCCGAGGCCTTCCAGGTCTTCTTCGTCAGTGTGGCGATCTACGCCGCCATCGAGAGCAAGTCGGGGCTGCTCGTCGTCATGGCGGCTCTGATGTTGATGGTCAAAGAGGACGCCGCCGTCTTGGTCGTCCCGTTGGGCCTGTGGGTCGCGGCTCGCCGGGACCGACGCCTCGGCCTCTCGATCGTCGGCGGCGCCGTCGTGTGGGCGATGCTCGACAACTGGCTGATCATCCCCTCAATACTGGGAACCTCGAGTTCGTACGGGAGCTATCTGCCCTTCGGTGGCGTCACCGGCATCTTGAGCACACTCTTCCATCGACCGGGTCAACTGTTCTCCTACCTCGGATCCCAGGGTCGCCCGTACTACCTCTGGCAGATCGCCAGCACCGTCGGCTTCGTCTTCCTGTTCTCGCCGGAGATCGCCGCCATCGGCCTGTTCCTCGTCGCCGAGAACGAGATCAGCAACTTCGGGTACATGCATCTGATCCTCTACCAGTACTCGATCGTGCTGGGACCGATCCTGGTACTGGGCGCGCTCTTCGCCATCGCGAACCAGAGAGCGCTGTGGCGCCGCAACACCCTCACGGTCGTGGCGCTCGCCGGAGCGTTGTGGACCTGCACGCTCTGGGGCTTCGCTCCCTTCTCCGACAACGCGGTGTACTCCCAAACGGTGGCGCCGACGTCGATCAGTGCGCTCAACACGCTCGAAAAGGAGATACCGCCCAACGCCGTCGTCTCGGCGTGGTATCCGCTGTTGTCACACATCGACGAGCGTTCGGGGATCTACGTGTGGCCGACCCCGTTCTACGCCGAGAACTACGGCGTCGGCAACGTCACCGGCCAGCGACTTCCCGCCGCGAACCAGGTGCAGTATCTGCTTTTGCCGACGCCACTGAACAGCGTCACGGACCCCGACGTCTTCCAAAAGATCCGCCGCGACTACCGGGTGGTGAACTCCCTCGGCGGGTTCGCGCTCTACGAGAAGATCGCCCCCACCTAAGGCCGTCTCGCCGCTGCCGCGTCGTCGTGGCTAACGAACGCGCGCGTCGTGACGCCCCAGGAGGATCGCCTCGACGCTCTCTTCCGGCGTCATCTCGGAGGTGTCGAGCCAGAGGCCAATGCGCGGCGTCTCATCTTCGAAGGACCGACAGAACTGTGCCACGTCCCACTCGCCGTAGCCGGACTTCTCGCGTCGTGCTTCTCGTGCGGCCACCACCTCGGGCCGAGGTGTGAGCACGACGACGTAGAGCGGTGAGATCTCGAGTCGTCCGACGACGTTGGCCAGGCCGTCGCCGGCGTAGATGTCCTGGAGTACGACCGTGAAGTCGTCGCGCCAGTACTCGTTGGCGACGTTCGCGGCGATCCGTTGGCGAAGGTCGAGTTGGCGGAGGGCCTCCTCGCCGAGTTCGGGCGTGATCGGATCGCGACCGCGCGCGATCATCTTGCGAAAGACGTCGCCGCGCACGTGCACGGCGCGTTGGAATCGTTGCGCGAGGGCGTCGGCGACCGTGGACTTGCCCGCGGCCATGACGCCGGTGATGACGAATCCGATCGCCGGCTCGTACCGCTCACCCTGCGCGGCCGGAGTGGCGACCTTCGCGGTGCGCGTCGCGACGAACGACACTCATCCCACGATCTGTCGGTCGAGACGGTCGAGCACCTCGTAACACCCGAGGACCTGGTGCACCGACGCGTTCGGCTCACGGCCTTCGTTGATGGCGGCCACGAACTCGCGGTCCTGCAGTTCGATGCCGTCCATCGACACGTCGACCTCCGAGACGTCGATGACGTTGTCGCGGCCGTCGATCAGGTCGTCGTAGCGCGCGATGTAGGTGCCGCTGTCACCGATGTAACGGAAGAAGGTGCCTAGGGGTCCCTCGTTGTTGAAGCTGAGCGAGAGCGTGCAGAGCTGTCCCTTGGAGGACTTCAACTGGACTGACATGTCCATCGAAATGTCCAGTTCAGCGCTCACCGGACCGGCGAGTGCGTGCGCGTCGACGATCTCCGCGCGGCACTGGTACGCGAAGAGGTCGACCGTGTGCGCGGCGTGGTGCCACAACAGGTTGTCGGTCCAGCTGCGGGGCTGACCGAGCGCGTTCATGTTGCTACGCCGAAAGAAGTAGGTCTGCACGTCCATCTGGAGGACGTTCAACTCGCCCGCCACGATCCGCTGGTGGATCCACTGATGCGAAGGGTTGAATCGCCGCGTGTGTCCGACCATGCACACGAGGCCGGTGTCGACCTGAGTCGAGGCGACGCGCCGCGCGTCGGCCCACGAGTCGGCCAGCGGGATCTCCACCTGCACGTGCTTGCCGGCGTTCATCGTCGCGATGGCCTGTTGCGCGTGTAGTTGCGTGGGCGTGGCCAAGATGACCGCGTCGACGTCGGGTGAGGCCAGGACCTCATCCAACGACGTGGTGGCGATCGGCGCGCCGTACCGGTCGGCGACGTCGTGGGCCTGATCCAGTCGTCGACTGACCACCGCGGCGATCTCGACGCCATCGATTCGCCCGAGGGCGTCGAGGTGCTTGAGGCCGAAGGCTCCGGCTCCAGCGAGGGCGACGCGCATGTGATCCCTTCGACGCGGTGGGTGTTACCTGGATGGCTTCAGAATCAGGTGGCCCACGGCCGTGTTCGACGCCGGCACGTGGTAGAAGCGATAGAGCTCCTTCACCTTCTTGCCGAGAGCGCCGCGCATGATGAGCCACATGATCATCTCGATCCCCTCGGAACCGGCCTCGCGCAGGTACTCGATGTGGGGCACCTTCTTCAGGGTGTCGGGGTCCAACACCAACTGGTCGAAGAACTCGTGGTCGAACTCGGAGTTGATGAGTCCGGCGCGCGGACCCTGCAACTGGTGGCTCATGCCACCCGTGCCCCAGACCTGGACGTTCAGGTCCTCGTCGTAGGTCCGGATGGCCTTTCGCAGGGCCTTGCCCAGTTCGAAGCAGCGATTACCCGTCGGCTGGGGATACTCGACGACGTTGACGGCGATCGGCACCACCTGCACGGGCCAGGCCTCGGGCTGGCCGAACATCAACGACAGCGGCACGGTCAGTCCGTGGTCGACCGTCATCTCGTTGATGATCGTCATGTCGAACTCATCGAGGATCAGGCTTTCGGTGATGTGCGAGGCGAGCTCGGCGTGGCCGATGACCTCGGGCACCGGTCGCGGACCGAAGCCCTCGTCGGCGATGGCGTAGCGCTCGGCGCATCCGATCGCGAAGGTCGGAAGGACGGCCAGCGAGAAGGCCGAGGCGTGGTCGTTGTAGATCAACACGACGACGTCGGGCTTCTCCTTGGCGATCCACGACTTGGACCACTCGTAGCCGGCGAAGAGTGGCTGCCAGTAGTCCGAACCGGACTTTCCGAAATCGAGCGCCGCGCCGATCGCCGGCACGTGACTGGTGGCCACGCCGGCCGTGATGCGCGCCATCGACTAGCGCCCCTCTTTGATCGAACGCTGTCCCTCGGGGGAGCGACCACCGGCCAGCATCATGGCCGCGTACTCGTCGCTGGTCATTCCCGTCATGGACGCGGCGGCCTGCTGGAAGCTCTGGCCGTCGGTCGCGAAGATCTTGGCGAGGAAGTAGATGTTGCCGCCTTGGGCGATGGCGGCGTTGTAGTCGCGCGCGAGGACGGCCTCTTTCTGTGTTTCGGTCATCGGCCACTCGTCGAGGTAGCTCCGTTCGTCGGCCAAGAACCGCTCGCGGTTCTCCGGCTTCATCAGACTCATGCAGAACTGGTTGAGCTGGAAGCCCTGACGCGAACGCTGCGTCGTGAAGACGGTCGTACCGGGGATGTCGTCAAATTCCTCTTGGTCGTTCATGCGTCGTCCCTCCAATACAGTCGCATCGGATTCTCGACCAGGAGTTTACGCTGCAGTTCCTTCGTCGGAGCGACGCGCGGAATGAAGTCGACGACCGACCCGTCGTCGGGCATGTAGTCATGCAGGTTCGGGTGGGGCCAGTCGGTGCCCCAGAGCACGCGATCGGGGAAGCGCTCGACGACGCGTCGCGCGAAAGGAACGACGTCGTCGAAGTCCGGTGGTCCCGACACGCTCACGCGCTCGGGGCACGTCACCTTGCACCAGAAGTTCTCGTGCTCCTCCATGAGCGCCAGGAACTGCGCGAAGCTCGGACCGTCGACCGATTGGGCCACGTCGGGACGACCCATGTGATCGACCACGACGTCGGTCTCGAGCGACGTGAAGAACTTCCAACGATCGGCGAGATCCGCGGCCTCGAAGTAGATCACGACGTGCCAGCCAAGCGGGGCCACGCGTTCAACGATCCGGTGGTAGTACTCGTCCGGTTCGGGGTCGACGAGTCGGCGAACGTAGTTGAATCGCACGGCACGCACACCCGACTGGTGCATCTCGGCCAGTTCGTCGTGACCCACGTCCGGTCGCACGGTCGCGACGCCGCGGGCGCTGCCGTTCGCGAAGGAGAGTGCGTCGAGCAAGGCTCGATTGTCGGTACCGTGGCACGTGGCCTGGACGATCACGTTCCTCTCGAAACCGAGGAAATCGCGGAGGGCGAAGAGTTGCTCCTTGCTGGCGTCGCACGGCGTGTACTTGCGATCGGCGGCGTAGGGGAACTGATCACCGGGACCGAAGACGTGACAGTGCGCGTCGACAGATCCGGCCGGAACGATGAACGTCGGGCGCGACGGTTCGGGGTCGAAGACGAGCCAGTCAGGGTCCATTGTGAAAGTGGACATTCGCTAGCTCCGAACCTTCAGCGACGCGTCTAGGCGAGGATAGACCCGGCGGGCGTTGCCTTCGTAGATCTCGGCGAGCTGATCGCTCGTCAACCCCACGGCGTCGACGAAGCGCTTGGTGTCGTCGAAGTAGTTGCCGGTCTCGCGATCGATCCCGCGCACCGCGCCGATCATCTCGGAGCCGAAGAGGATGTTCTTTCCCTCGATCACGTTGAAGAGCAGGTCGATGCCGGGCTGGTGGTATACGCAGGTGTCGAAGTAGACGTTCCGCATGACGTGCTCGGCGAGGTCCGGCTTGGCGAGCATGTCGGCTAATCCGCGATAGCGCCCCCAGTGATACGGCACGGCGCCACCGCCGTGAGGGATGACGAGACGCAGAGTCGGGAAGTCCGAGAAGAGGTCACCCTGGATGAGCTGCATGAACGCCGTCGTATCGGCGTTGATGTAGTGCGCGCCGGTGGCGTGAAAGTTGGGATTGCAGCTGCTCGATACATGGACCATCGCCGGCACGTCCAGCTCGACCATCTTTTCGTAGATCGGGTACCAGTAGCGGTCGGTGAGCGGTGGCCCGTTCCACTTCCCGCCGCTCGGATCGGGATTCAGGTTGCACCCGACGAAGCCGAGATCTGTGACGCATCGTTCGAGTTCTTCGATCGAGCCCTCAAGCCCGGCGCCGGGCGACTGGGGGAGTTGCGCGACGCCGATGAACGCGTCGGGATAGAGGTCGACGACGCGCTTGACGAGGTCGTTGCAGGCGCGCGACCACGCTCGGCTTACCGCTTCGTCGCCGACGTGGGGCTCCATGGCCGAGGCGCGCGGCGAGAAGATGGTCATGTCGGCGCCACGCTCGCGCAGGATCCTCAGTTGGTTCTCTTCGATGCTCTCGGCGATCTCGTCGTCAGAGATAGTTGGGTAGGCCGGTGCCGCTGCGTGCGCGTCGTACGCTGCGACTTGGGCTTGGCGCCATCGGTTGTGAGACTCAGGCGCCGTCGTGTAGTGACCGTGACAGTCGATGATCATGCGTCGGGCCACACCGCCGAGGGGACGAACACGTCACCGCGCATCAAGAGGCGCGCCGTTCGCAAGAGCGCCGCGTATTTGACGACGACGTCGCCGCCGCTCACGTTGACGTCGAGCGTCACGGAGAAGTAGCCGGAAGGGTGTTCGACGTCGAGCACCGTGAGGTCGCTCGTCGCGCCCTCGGCGAGTTCGAAGGCGACCGAACCCGGTATCAGGCACGCGGTCGCGACCGACACCGCGCCGAAGACGCCGATGGCGTCGTGGACCCTCTTGGGAATGAAGGTTCGGGTGCTGACGAGACCCCCGTGCTGGGCGGGCGCGAGCAGGCACATCTTGGGCACCGTCGCCGCCGTGACGTCACCGAGATTCATCAGGGGACCGGCGACGAGACGAAGTCGCTCCACCAGATCGCACACCTCGCGGTTGCTCTCGATGGCCAAGGGCTCCTCGTAGCCGGTCAGTCCGACCTCCTCGGCCTTCAGACACACGACCGGCATACCGTTGTCGACGCAGGTCACGCGGATCCCTTCGATGACGTCGAGGGCGTGTCCGGTCGGCAGCAGCGCGCCACACGAGGAGCCGGCGACGTTAAGGAACTCGATGGCAATCGGGGCGTGCGTACCGGGGACTCCGTCAATGTGTGAATCTCCGTCGTAGCGGACTCGACCCTGGGGCGTCTGCACGGTCGCCACCGCGAGGCTCTGCGTGTTCTCCATCCAGATCCGGACGTTGGTCGTGTCACGCTCCGCGCTGATCAGCCCCTCTTCGATGGCGAACGGCCCGACACCGGCGAGGAGGTTGCCGCAGTTCTGACTGTCCGAGACCTCGGGGCGATCGGGCCACACCTGTAAGAACAGGTAGTCGACGTCCGCGTCGTCACGCCGCGACGGTCGAACCACCGCGACCTTCGAGGTCAACGGGTGTCCGCCGCCCATGCCGTCAATCTCACGGGCGTCAGGTGAACCCATGGCGGCCAGCAGCACCGCGTCGCGTGTCGCCGTGTCCGTGGGTAGGTCACCGGAGTGGAAGTACAGGCCCTTCGACGTGCCACCTCGTATCACGGAGCAGCGGATCGCCATCTGACTCACGACTCATCGACCTCTCGGTAGTGAAGGCCGCGTGAGGCGAGCCTCTCGCGCATGTCGTAGATGTCGAGCCCGAGTTCACCGCTCGCCAATCGTCGGCGTTTTTCCACCTCGTTGGCCTCTCGATCCGACGCCGCGGCGAGCACGCGCTCGGCGTGCTCGCGCGCGACCACGACGACACCGTCGTCGTCGGCCACGATCACGTCACCCGGTCGCACGTGCGCGCCGGCGCACACGATCGGCGTTTGCACGTTGCCAGGTGTCTCTTTCACGGTGCCCTGCGCGCATATCGTCTTGGACCAGACCGGAAAACCCATCGACGTCAGTTCCGCGACGTCGCGCACCCCGGCGTCGATGACGAGTGCGCGCACGCCGTGCGCGACGAGACTCGTCGCGAGCAGCTCGCCGAAGTACCCGTCGTCGCACGGGCTGGTCGGAGTGACGATGAGGATGTCACCCGGCTGAGCCAATTCGACCGCGACGTGGATCGACCAGTTGTCGCCCGGGGCCACTTCGCAGGTCAGCGCGTTGCCGGCGACGCGCACCGGTCGATAGATCGGACGCAGACGTGACGCGAACAGGCCGGTTCGGCCCTGCGCTTCGTGAATGGTGGCGACGCCGTAGTTCGCAAACGCGTCGACCGTACCGATCGGAGTGCGTTGCGTGTTTCTCACGACTTCTGCCATACGTCCCTCGGGTTCCTTCGTCGACGTTCTCGTTGCTCTCGACCGTCACACTACGGGCGACGGTCGTTCTGCGACCAGACTAAACGCCACTTTCGGGACTGTCGAGTAGCCTCCGGTCGTCGACGAAGTGTGCAGGATTGTTGGAGGAACGTGGAGTCAGTTCGCACGCAGGTGGTGATCATCGGCGCCGGTCCGGCGGGACTCTTACTCGGACACCTGCTGGAACGCGAGGGCGTCGATTCGGTCATCGTCGAGACCCGCAGTCGCGAGTACGTGGAACAGCGCGTGCGCGCGGGCGTCATCGAATACGGCATCGCGAACTTTCTCGAAGAGTCCGGCGTCGGTTCGCGTATGCGCGCCGAGGGCCTCGTCCATCACGGGATCGAGATTCGTCTCGACGGCGTCTCGCACCGTGTGGCGCTGAGCGAACTCTACGACGGTCACGCCATCACGGTCTACGGGCAACAAGAGGTCGTGAAAGACCTGATCGCAGCCCGTATCGCGAGTGGAGCGCCCCTGTACTTCGATGCGACGGTCACGAGCGTCGACGCTCAGACGACGGATGAGCCGTCGGTCGTCGTGTCGTCCAACGATGGTGACCGCGTGATCTCGGGGGGCTACGTCGTCGGCTGCGACGGCAGTCACGGTGTCGCGTCAGCGTCCGTTCCCTCGGGGGTCCTACGTCGGTACGAGCGCCTCTACCCGTTTTCGTGGCTGGGCATACTCGCCGAAGCACCGCCCGCCACCGAGGAGTTGATCTACTGTCGCCACCCGCGGGGATTCGCGTTGTACTCCATGCGTTCACCGACGCTGAGCCGTCTCTATCTCGGGGTGAACCCCGACGAATCGCTCAACGAGTGGTCCGACGAACGGATCTGGGAAGAGCTCACTGTTCGCTTAGCGACCAAACAGGTGGTCACAATTAGCCAAGGTGCGATCATCGAGCGAGGCATCACGCCCATGCGAAGTGTCGTCGTTGCACCGATGCGCTTCGGTCGGCTCCTGCTCGCGGGCGACGCCGCGCACATCGTGCCACCTACCGGCGCCAAGGGAATGAACCTGGCGCTCGCCGACGTGCGACTCCTCGCGCCGGCACTCGTCGCGTCACTTCGTGACCACGACGAACGGCTGCTCGACGCCTACTCCGACGAGTGTCTGCGGCGGGTCTGGCGCGCCGAGGAGTTCTCGACCTACATGACCCAGATGCTGCACCCACATCCGAGCGACGAGTTCGAGAACGGCGTCCAGACCGCTCGACTGCGCCAGGTCATCGAATCCGAGGACACCGCACGAGCGCTGGCGCGCAACTACGTCAATCTGTCCAGTTTGTGAAACATCAGAACGGATAGAACGCGATGTCGGCCTGGGCCGTGACCCACTGCGTCTCGGTGTAGGCGTCGAGGTTCGCCAGGCCACCCATCCGTGATCCGTTGCCACTGTCGCCGATGCCGCCGAAGGGGATCGTGGCCTCGTCGGCCGGGGTGGCGTCGTTGATGTGAATAGCGCCACTCGGGATCCGACTCGCCAACTCCAGCGCACGAAGACCGTCACCCGAGAGGATGCTCAACGAGAGCCCGTAGGGAGAAGACGACGCCAACGCCACCGCCTCATCCAGCGATCCGTAGCTCACGACGGGCGCCACCGGACCGAACACCTCTTGGGCGTAGGCCGGGGAGCTGGTCGGAACGTGCGTCAGCACCGTCGGTCGATAGAAGAGCTCCTCGAAGGTGCCCCCGGCGGCCAACGTCGCGCCCGCCGCGACGGTGTCACTCACCATGGCGTGCACGCGGTCTCGCTGCTTGGCGTCGATGAGCGGCCCGAGTGCCACCTGGCCGCTCTTGGGGTCGCCGACCGGTAGGTGGTTGGCGTGCTCGACGAGGAGCGCGGCGTAGTCGTCGGCGATCCGGGCGTCGACGAGGTGTCGTCCGGTCGTCATGCAGATCTGGCCCTGGTGGGCGAAGGACCCGAACGATCCGACGGCGACCGCCTTCTCGAGGTCCACGTCGTCCATGATGATCATCGCGGAGTTTCCGCCGAGTTCCAGGTGCACGCGCTTGAGGTGTTGGGCCGCGAGTGAACCGACGGCGCGGCCGGCGGCCGTCGAACCGGTGAAGGCGATGATCCGAACCAGCGGGTCCTTGACGAGGGCCTCGCCGACGTCGGCGCCGCCCGGCAGGACGTTCAGCACGCCGGCCGGCAGTCCGGCCTCTTCGAACACGCGCGCGAGCACGACGCCGCCGCAGACCGCGGTACGCGGATCGGGCTTCAAGATGACGGCGTTACCGAGTGCAAGTGCGGGGGCCACCGAACGAATCGAGAGGATGAGCGGGAAGTTGAACGGCGCGATGACGCCGACAACGCCGGCCGGCACGCGACGAGAGAAGCTCAGTCGGGGCATCTCGCTGCGCAAGACCTCACCCGTCGGGTGCGACGCGATCGCCGCCGCTTCGTAGGACTCCTCGGCCGCGGTGTGCACCTCGAGACCGGCTTTGAAGGGGATGCCGCCGGACTCACGAACGATCCACGAGGAGATCTCCTCTTCGTGCTGTTGGAAGAGGTCCCCGGCCTTGCGCAAGACCGCCGCGCGCGCACTGTGCGGCAGCGCGGCCCACTCGCGTTGGGTCTCGCTGGCGCGCTTCGAGGCCAGGGCCACGTCGTCGACGTTGGCTCGACCGATGCGACCCAACTCTTCGCCGGTCGCCGGCTCGACGACCGGTGCGTCGCCGGCCCCGCCCTTGGTCCACTCGCCGATGAAGATGTTGGACTGCCACTTGGCGTCGTCTAGGAGTGCCATCGTTCCCTCGATTCGGTTGCTATGTCTTGACGTCTTATCACACCAGAGTTAGCCTTCGCGAGGTTGGCAGACGTGTCGACGCCGCAACAACTACGCGCAGCCGTCATGGCGTGACTCGAGGAGGAACGTGTTTCTTCGTCAGCACTGGTACGTGGCCGCACTGAGCGCCGAACTGACCGAACGGCCGATCGCACGAACGATCCTCGGTGAACCGGTGGCGATGTATCGCAACGCAAGCGGGCATGTCGTCGCGCTCGTCGACCAGTGTCCCCACCGCGGCTATCCGCTCTCCCTCGGCACCGTCGTCGATGACCTCTTGGTGTGTGGGTACCACGGGTTCACCTACGACTGTGAAGGAACCTGCGTCGCCGTCCCCGGGCAGGATCGGATTCCCACCAAGCTCGCGGTGCGCACGTACCCGGTCGTGGAGAAGGGCTGTTGGCTGTGGATCTGGATGGGTCACGGGGAGCCGGACTACGAACTGCTGCCCGATATTCCCTGGTTAGAAGGGTCGGAGAGTTGGTCGGTGGTCTCCGGCGTGGCCCGGATCGACGCCGCCTTCTCCCTGCTCGTGGACAACCTCCTCGACCTCTCCCACGAGACGTTCTTGCACAACAGTTCGATCGGCACCCCGGAGGTGGCGACGACACCGATCGAGGTGGAGGTCGACGAGGAGTCGCGGATCGTCAGCGTCTATCGCCACATGGCCGACGTCGAGTGTCCTCCGTTCTACGCGACGACGACCGGACTGTCGGGCACGATAGACCGGTGGCAGGACATCGAGTACTTCCCACCGGGCTTCTACAAGTTGAACTCGAGGATCGCGCCCGTGGCGCAACCACCGCTACCCGACGGCACCGATGATCACGCCTTCCACCTGAAGATCTTCTACGGGTTGACGCCGTCGACCGAGACGTCGGTCTACGACTTCTGGGCGCTCTCTCGGGACTTCTGCGTCGGCGACTCGGCGATCGACACCGCGCTGGAGAAGATGCAGATCGGCGTCGTGCAAGAAGACGTCGACGCGCTCAACATCATTCAAGAACGCGTCAACTCCGGACGCGAGATGACCGAGGTCAGCGTGAAGATCGATCGGGGCGGACTCGCCGCGCGACACATGCTCGCCCAGCTGGGTGAAGAGGAGTTGACGCGTCAAGGGCATTTGACCGCATAGCGAACAACGAGCGCCAGAATGTAAACGAACGCCGTTGTTCTTGCCTGAAATTCGCAACACGCGCGACGTAATGTAATGAAAACATCTGTGCAATCACGTAGAGGGGGAGTAATGGGGATCGAAGAATCTATCGGCAGTGGTTCCGAAGAGAGAACCATTCCGGGTTGGGGCAGCGTCGAGTTCGGACGGCGACTGGGATTGAAGGCCGTGGCCGGAACCGCGCTCGCCGGGGGCATCGCCGCACTGGCTGACGCGTCGGCGGCGTCGGCGGCCGTGAAGTCGGGCACGATCAAGATCGGATACGTGACTCCGTCAACCGGGTCACTCGCCGACTTCGCCGGACCGGACAAGTTCGTCCTCAGTTTGGTGCGTGGCGCCAGCCAGTTCGCCAAGGGAATCACGATCGGCAAGACGAAGTACAAGATCGAAGTCACGGTGAAGAACTCCCAGTCCGACCCGTCGATCGCGAGCACGGTCACGACCGAGCTGATCCAACAGACCGGCGTCGATCTCATCGTCACGTCCTCGGCGCCCGAGACGACCATCCCGGTCAGCGTCGTGTGCGAGGGCGCGGGCGTGCCCTGTCTCTCGACGGTCTGCCCGTGGGAAGCATGGTGGGGTGGTTTCACCGGCAACTCCATCGGCCCCGCCGGCAACGCCGTGGGCGCGTCACCGGAGTACTGCACCATGTTCTTCTTCGGCGTCCCGGAGTTCGTGGAGTGCTTCTTGCCCATGTGGAACAAGGTGCTCAAGGTCACCAGCGCCAATCAGGTCTACGCCGGGATGTTCCCGAACGACTCCGACGGCAACGCCTTCCGGGCGGCCTGGCCCCCGACGCTGGCGGCGATCAACTCCGCCCAGGGCGGTCAGCCGTGGACGTTCGTCGATGGCGGGGCCTACACCGACCTCTCGACCGACTACACGACGATGATCGAGACGTTCAAGACCGGCTCGGGCGGCAAGTCCTGTGACTTCTTCATCAACTGCCCGCTGCCGCCGGACTTCAACACCTTCTGGAAGCAGGCCTCCCAACAGGACTGGAACCCGAAACTGGCGACCGTCGCCAAGGTCATGTTGTTCCCGACCGACGTCTACGCCCTCGGTGACCTGTCGAACAACGTGGCGACCGACTGCTGGTTCTCCCCGAACGCGCCGTACAAGTCGTCCTTGACGGGCATGTCGGCCAACACCTTCGCCGCGAACTACCAGAAGGTGACGGGTCAGCAGTGGGTGCAGTCGATGGGTTCGACCTACTCGTTGTTCGAGGTCGTCGTCGAGGCGCTAAAGAAGGTCCGGAACCCGCACGACCGCAAGGCCGTGGCGAGCGCGTTGAAGGAGGTGGCCTACGACGGTATGTGTGGTCCGCTGAACTTCTCGGCCAAGACCAACCCGGCCAAGGGAGTCGGCGTCATCAAGCCCGTGGGGATCCAGTGGAAGCCCGGCTCGACTGAACTGGTGGGCCACAAGCGCTGGCCGTGGTCACCGTGGGTCGTCGACAACACGCTCAACAAGGACATCCCGATCCAAGCGACGCTCGAACCGACCAACGCGTAGTCATACTTAGTTGCATGCCGCTCCTACAGCTGGAAGGTGTCTCTAAGCGCTTCGGACAGGTCGTCGTAGCCGATGGGATCACCTTCCAGTTGGAAGAAGGGGCGTCGGTGGGGGTCGTCGGACCGAACGGCGCGGGTAAGACGTCGATGTTCGCCATCATCTCGGGCGACATCAGGGCCGACGCGGGCGTGCTGCGCTTCGCCGATCACGACCTCGCTCGGGTCTCGACGCCGCAGCGGTGTCGATTGGGCATCGGTCGGACGTATCAGATTCCCCAGCCCTTCGAGCACATGACGGTCTTCGAGAACGCCCTGCTGGCCGCCCAACAGGGTGCGCGGATGCGCGGGCGTGAGAGTTACGACGCCGCCTACCGCGCGCTGGAGCGTGCGGGGCTCGCCGCGCTCGCCAATCGATCGGCCGGTTCATTGGCGTTGCTGCACCGCAAACGACTCGAGCTCGCTCGGGCGCTGGCGACCGGTCCGCGCATCTTGTTGCTCGACGAGATCGCCGGGGGGCTCACCGACGCCGAGGTGATCGAGCTCTCCGACGTGATCCGCACATTGCAGGGTGAGGGCATCGCGATCCTCTGGATCGAACACGTGGTACGAGCGTTGCTGTCGACGGTCGACCGACTGCTGTGCCTGGCCAACGGCGCCCTCGTCGCCGACGGTGAGCCACACGAGGTCCTGGCCTCGGACGCCGTTCGACGGGTCTATCTCGGCGGGCGCATCATCAACGAGAGTGGTGTCGCGTGAGCGACTCGGCGCGGAGTTCCGGTCCGGACCTGTTGGCCGTGTCGAGTCTCACGATTCATCACGGTCAGCTTTGCGCGGTCGACGACGTCAGCTTCACATTGGGCGTGGGCGAGGTCCTGGCCATCATCGGCGCGAACGGCGCCGGGAAGTCGACGTTGTTACGGACGATCGCCGGTCTGCACACCCAGACCTCGGGAACGATCACCTTCGAGGGTGAGGAGATCTCCACGCTGCGGACCTTCCGCCGCGTCCGCCGCGGGATCTCGCTGGTACCTGAGGGACGTCGCCTGTTCCCTTCGTTGACGTTGGAGGAGAACATTCAGGTCGGCGCGCAACAACCCGCACCCGGACCCTTCGACATGGATGCCGTCTACGCGCTCTTCACCTGGATGCCGGAACGGCGACGCCAGAAGGTCGGCCAACTCTCGGGCGGCGAACAGCAGGCGGTCGCGATCGCGCGTGCCCTCGTCGCCAACCCCAAGGTGCTCATGATCGACGAAGTATCACTGGGCTTGGCGCCGATCGTCATCGAGCGCATCTATGAGTTCCTGCCGACGATCGTGGCCGAGGGGATCGGTGTGCTGCTCGTCGAGCAGGACGTCTCTCAAGCGCTCGCCGTCGCGACGCGGGTCCACTGTCTCTTGGAGGGCAGGACGTCGTTGGTGGGCGCACCGAATGAGGTCACTCCGGCGGACATCGAATCGGCCTACTTCGGGACCGCGACGTCGCCGTCACCACCGTCACCGGAGGTGGCGACGTGATCTGGGTCAACGTGATCGTCTCGGGCGTCCTCCTGGGCGGTTTCTACGCCCTGTTCGCCTGTGGACTGTCGCTGATGTTCGGCGTGATGAAGATCATCAACCTCGCCCACGGCGACATGGCGGTCGTGGCGGGCTACACCGCCGTCTTCTTGGTGCCCAAGTTCCACCTCCCCGAGGTGTGGTCGTTCCTCATCGTCGTACCGGTCTTCGCTCTCCTCGGTTACGTCGTGCAGCGAACCCTCTTCCAGAAGAGCATCGAGCGTGATCCCTTCACCACCTTGCTCGTCACGTTCGGTCTCTCGGTCGTCATCGAGAACCTCCTGCTCGAGATCTACACGGCCAACGCCCAATCGATCAACATCGGTTCACTCATCGCGAAGTCGTGGCAGGTCAACCAGACGATCTACGTCTCGTACCTGTCGCTGACGGTCCTGATCGTGTCGGTGGTGGTGCTCGGCGCGCTGCAGCTGTTCTTGTCCAGGACCAGCACCGGACGACAGATCCGAGCGGTCTCGGACGACCGCGAGGCCGCCATGCTGTGTGGCACCAACTACCGACACATCTTCGGCATCGCCTCGTCGTTGGCCTTCGCCACGGTGGCCCTGGCGGGGATCGCCTACGGGATGTACTCACAACTCGATCCGACCGCGGGCGGGGTGAACCTCCTCTTCGCCTTCGAGACCGTCGTCATCGGTGGCATCGGCTCGCTGTGGGGCACGCTCGTCGGGGGCATGCTGTTGGGCATCGCCCAACAGTTCGGCGCGCACTTCAACGCGCAGTACCAGCTCCTGGCGGGCAACATCTTGTTCCTCATCGTGTTGGCGATCCGTCCTCAGGGCCTCTTCGGCAAGAAGGTGGCGATGTCGTGAGCGTCGAGGACCTCACGCCCGTCGAACAAGCGATCACGGTCAAACGCAACCAGATCCCGGTCGCCTACACGCTCTCCGGCGCGATCGCACTGGTCGTCTTCTTCACGTGGGCGCCGTGGATCCTGCCGGCCTCGTGGGTGACGATCCTGATGAACTTCTTCATCCTCGTGATCATGGCGACGATGTGGAACCTGCTCGCCGGCTACGCCGGCATGGTCTCGATCGGCCAACAGGGCTTCATCGGCCTCGGCGCCTACGCGACGCTGTACTTCGCGATCAAGGGTATGGACCCCTTCGTCGCCATCCCGCTGGCCACTGTGATCTGCGCCGTCATCGCCTTCCCGGTGACCTACCTGCTCTTTCGACTGCGCGGCGGCTACTTCTCGGTCGCGACGTGGGTGGTGGCCGATTCCGCGATGCTGATCATCGGGTCGATCGCCTTCTTCGGCGGGGGTACCGGTCACTACCTGCCGGGCTTGACGAATATCTCGTACAAGACTCTGAACCACGACATCTACCTGGCGGCGTGGTTCGTGGCGCTCTTCGTGGTCGTGGCGACATATATATTGCTGCGCAGCCGTCTGGGGCTCGTTCTCTCCTCGGTGCGCGACAACGAGGTCGCCTCGCGCAGCTCCGGCGCCAAGGTCACCTCGACGCGGCGAACCATCTTCATCATCGCGGCGGCCGGTTGTGGGGCGGCCGGCGCCGTCCTAGCGATCAGTCAGCCGTTCCTGCAGATCGGTAACGAGTTCAACCTGCAGTGGGCCGCCGAGATGCTCTTCGCCTCGATGATCGGCGGGTTGGGCACGATCGAGGGGCCGATCCTCGGTTGCGTGATCTTCTTCGTCCTGCAACAGACCCTGCAGAACTTCGGCGCCTGGTACCTGATCATCTTCGGGGCCCTCGCCGTCGGTGTCGCCATATGGCAGCCCCGAGGGATATGGGGATTCGTTCGTGACACCTTTCACATCGAAGTATTGCCGGTGGGCTTCCGCGTGTCGGGGGCCGACGTGGTCGATTCACCCCGCGACGTGCCGATCGCGTGGCGTGGACTGCGTCGCACCAAGGGCACGTCGCCCGTCGACGCCGACGCACCGTAGTCCGATCTGGCCCGCAAAGGGCTTTAGTAGGATTGCACGGTGCCCGCTCGAAATCCTTCGCCTCGTCGCGCCTCCGGTGGGCGCCCACCGAGCGCGAATCACGGCGCCTCGAGGGGCGCGGGCCGTCCCCCCTCCGGTTCTGGAACCCGCCGGTCTCCGCGCGACGGCGATTCGTCGCGCAACGAGCGACGCGAGCCGCGCGACGGCGCCGAGCGCCGAATCGTAGGACCGAAGCCCGAGGGCCGACCGGCCCCACGCGGCGCGCGACCCAACGATCGCGGCCCCCGCGACGCCAGGCCGTACGGCGAGCGTGCGCCTCGCGGCAACGACCGAGAGAACCGCGACCGGAGCGCCGAACGTCGCCGACCGAGCGGCGCCGGGAGCGTCGGACGAGCCCCATCGAGAACTCCGTCACGCGACGGCCGACCTCCCCGTCGCAACGACGCAGCACGTCCGTCACGCGACGGCGCCCACTCGAAGAACGCTTCAGTGGACCGTCGGCCTCGTCCAGACGATCGTCGGGGAGCGCCGGATCGTTCGACGCGCGCGCCGCGATCGGACGCTCGCTACGGTGCGACGTCGCGTGATCGTCGGCCCAGCCTGCCACCGCGCAACCGACCCCCCGGTCGAACTCGGCCCGAGCGACCCCGGGAGTTGACGCCGGAGGAGATCGAGCGGGCCAAGGCCGACTCCTTCGGTCGCTCCAAGGGATGGGGGGGTGTCGCGCGAAAGGGCGGGGCCAACATCAAGTCGACCGGACAGGCGATGGAGGTCACGCCGAGTTCGGGCACGAAGCCCGATCGCATGTCGACCTGGGTGCAAGAGGAGCGACCGACGGGCGTCGTACCGGCACCCAAGGCCAAGCCGAAGGTCAAGTACGCCCTCCCGGGCGACATCGCCGCCGACGTGCGCCGGGCCTTCATCGGCACGTCCTACATGCGCGAGAAGATGGTCATCACCCTCACCAAGGCCGCCGAGGCCTACGACCGCAAGCGCTACGAAGAGGCGCTACGCCTCGGGCGCATCGTCGCCGACGCCGTGCCCGGGGTTGCGCCGGTTCGCGAACTGACGGGTCTCGCGGCCTACCGCGCCGAGCGTTGGAACATGGCGAAGATTCACCTGCGTGCACATTTCACCATTACCGGCGACGCCGAACACCTGCCGCTCGTGATGGACTGTGACCGCGCGAACTTCCGTTTCCGCGCGGTCGCCAAGACCTTCGCTGAACTGGAGACAAGCGAACCGAGCGCCGAAGTGCTGGCCGAGGGTCGCATCGTGATGGCCGCGTCGCTGGCCGATCAGCGGCTCTACGCCGAGGCGATCGATCTTTTGACCAAAGCGGGCGCGACCAAGCAGCTCCGCAACCCGTCGTACCGGCACGTCCGCCTCTGGTACGCGCTGGCCGACGTCTTCGACCGGGCCGGGGACCTCACCTCGGCACGCGAACTGTTCGCGCGCGTCGTCATCGCCGAACCGGACGCCTACGACGCCAGGGCCCGCCTCGGTGAGCTCGGTGCCGGGACCCCACGCAAGAATCGCAAGCGACGCACCACCCCGGTGTCCAAGAAGAAGTCCGTCGACTAACTCATCGCCGCGACGGTCGCCAGCAACGCGATCTCGCTGCCGCGGGTGTCGCCGATGAGACCGACCTGCATCTTGTTCATCATGTACGCGATGGTCAGTCCGAGGTCTTGGTCCATCGTGACCTGCGACCCGCCGAATCCGCCCCAGAAACAGGTGCGCGGTCCGACGGGCACGTAACTGCTCGCCAGACCGTAACCCAGACCGAAGCTCATGTCCTGGCTGAGGACGAGGTCGACGCCCCCGACCTGGCGCTGGAAGACCAAGTCGCCCGTCTTCTCCGAGAAGAAGCGATGCCCGTTCGCGTGCCCGTTGTTGGCCATCACCTGTTGGATCGTGGCGACGGAGAGGGCGTTGCCATGACCGTTCGCCGCTGGAATCTCGGCCGCGCGCCACCAACGTTGACGGGGTAACACGGCGGCGGCGTCGATACTGCGAAGGGTGCGGACCCGGATCGAATCTGGTGCGTCGTTGCTGAAGTCCTCAGCGGGAGGAGGGGTGACGACGCTCACGCGGGACTCTTCAGACTCCGGTAACCCGATGAAGAAATCGACCCCGAGAACCTCGGCGACCTCGCTCTTGAAGAACTGTCCGATCGTCGTACCGGTGATGCGACGGACGATCTCGCCAATGAGGAATCCCTGGGTCATGGCGTGGTACCCCGTCAGGGTCCGATCGGCCCACCACGGTGTCTGGGCGGCGAGCCACGTCGTCGCCAGATCCCAATCCGCCAACTGTTCGGGGGCGATCGGCTCTTGCCAGCCCGATAGTCCGGCCGAGTGGTTCATGACGTGGCGGACCTCGATGTCTTCTTTTCCGTTGGCAGCGAACTCGGGCCAGTAGGTCGCGACCGGGGCGTTGAAGTCCAGTTCGCCGCGGTCAAAGAGCATGAGGGCGACGAGGAAGGTCATCGTCTTGGTCGTTGACCACACGTTCACGAGCGTGTCGCGGTCCCAGGGTGTCGTCTTCGCCTCGTCACGGTAGCCGCCCCAGAGATCGGCGACCAGTTCCTCGTGGTGATAGACGGCAATCGACGCGCCGAGGTCCGCGCCACTTTCGAGATTGCGTTCGAGGTAATCGACGAGTCCGCCGAATCTCTCGGTCGTCGTTCCCTGGACTAGCGACATTCGTATCTCCCAGCGTTGACTGGTGCCGAGGTTACTTTCAGAACGTCATACCGCCCAGCCCGACCAGGGCGCGAGCGTGTTCGATCTCGCCCATGTGGCGTAGGGCGTGCTGGTAGATCCAACATTCGATCGCGTCACTGCGCGAGATTCCCGCCGCAGCGCCGACGCGCGCCGAGAAGGTGCGGGCCACCGTCGCGCCGTAGGGGTAGGCGACGATGACGTCGGAGAATGTCGTCGGATCAATGCCGTCGACGAATTCCTCAGTGGCGCCAAAGACCAGCCCCTGGAACTCGAGGAACGATTCGTAGTCGCCGATTCGCTGGTGCATCATCTCTTCGACGCTCTTCTCCTTGCCGGGGTCGTTGATCGCTAGTCCCATCTTCGTTGCCCACGTCTCGCTGATCTGGGGCGGGGGACCCCCCACGAAGACGACGCTCCCGTCTTCGATAAGCACCTGGTGCACGAGCGAGAACGCGATCGGCAACACGCCGGGCACGACGACTCGGTTGACCTGTTCGAGGTCCATCGTCGAACAGGCCTCGAGGTAGAGCGAGTGCACGGCGCGCAGTCGCCGCGACAGCGATGAGCGGTAGTCGAAGTCCATGCTCGCAGTCTGTCGCAGTGGCGAGCTCGTCGCGCAATTCATGCTCTCGTAACGATGTTCGAGGAAGGGGACTTCGCCTCACCTTGTAACCTTGGGTCATGGACATTGCCTCGCTACTGGGTGACGACGCGTCACTCCTGCTCGATCACCGGGCCACCGCGTTCCCCAAGGAACTACTGACCCTCCCCGGACCGAACTACTTAGATGACGTATTCGCCCTCACCGACCGGTCACCGACGGTCCTGCGAAACCTCGGCACCCTGCACAACCACGGACGACTCCGTGGGACCGGCTACCTTTCCATACTCCCCGTCGACCAGGGTATTGAGCACTCGGCCGCGGCGTCGTTCTCACCGAATCCCGAGTACTTCGACCCCGCGCGGCTCGTCGACCTGGCGATCGAGGGCGGTTGCAACGCGATCGCCTCGACGCTGGGCACCCTCGGATCGATCTCGCGGCGCTACGTGCACCGGATCCCCTTCATCGTCAAGATCAACCACAACGACCTATTGCGCTATCCGAACTCCTACGACGAGCGCCTCTTCGCGTCGGCCCAGCTCGCGTCGGACCTGGGGGCGGTCGGGATCGGCGCGACGATCTACTTCGGTTCCGAGGGGTCGATCCGTCAGATCGAAGAGATCGGCAAGGCCTTCGCCGAAGCCCACCGCCTCGGCATGTTCACCGTGCTCTGGACGTACCTGCGAAATGACGCTTTCGTAAAGGACGGTGTCGATTACCACCTCAGCGCCGACCTGACCGGTCAGGCCAACCACCTCGGCGTCACCATCGAAGCCGACATCATCAAGCAGAAGCAACCGATCAACAACGGCGGCTACAACGCCGTGAAGTTCGGAAAGACCAGTCCGTTGGTCTATTCGGAGTTGACGACCGACAACCCCATCGACCTCACGCGCTGGCAGGTCGTGAACTGCTACGCCGGTCGCATCGGACTGATCAACTCCGGTGGCGAATCCACGGGCGACAACGACCTCGCGGCGTCCGTTCGCACCGCGGTCATCAACAAGCGCGCGGGTGGACAAGGACTGATCCTCGGACGCAAGGCCTTCCAACGACCGATCGACGAAGGCGCGGCGCTGATCAACGCCGTGCAGGACGTCTACCTGGACGAATCCATCACAATCGCCTAGTAATACGCTTCGGTGATGAGTGGAGACGAAACTTCGGACGCGGGCTGGCTGACGTGGCCGAACCTGATCACCGTCGTGCGACTGGCGTTGCTGCCGCTCTTCTTCTGGCTGCTCTTCGGCACCAATCACCGCGCCATCGCGGCGTGGCTGTTGGCGACACTCGGGGCGACCGACTGGATTGACGGCTTCGTGGCACGTCGTTGGCACCAGGTCTCCAACGTCGGCAAGGTCCTCGATCCCGTGGCCGATCGCGTCCTCGTGATCAGCGGTCTACTCGCGGTCGCGGCCGCCGCCGGCGTGCCGTGGTGGTTCGCACTGACGACGCTGGCGCGCGAACTGATCGTCTCGGTGCTGACGCTCGTGCTGGCCGCGCTCGGCGCCGCGCGCATCGACGTGCTGTGGTGGGGCAAGGTGTCGACGTTTGCCCTGATGACGACCTTCCCACTGTTCTTGCTCACGACGAACCCGCACCACGCGGCGTTGCGACCCTGGCAGCACGACGCGCGCGACGTCTGCTGGGTGATCGGGCTGATGGGGCTCACGCTCTCGTGGATCGTGCTCGCGGGGTACGTGAAACCGGCGTTGCGCGCGCTGCGCACGGGTCGCCAGGCGCGCAAAATCTTGTAGGTTTGCCCCATGTTGATTCCCAGTGACCTCCGATACTCCAGTGACCACGAGTGGGCGAGCGCTAATGGCGATGTCGTTCGCGTGGGCATCACCGACTACGCCCAGGACGCGCTCGGTGACGTGGTGTTCGTCGACCTCCCGAAGGTCGGCGCCGTGATCGACGCGCACTCGGCGATCGGGGAAGTCGAGTCGACGAAGTCGGTCTCGGAGATTTACGCGCCGGTGGGCGGAACGGTGACTGCGGTGAACGCCACGTTGTCGAACGCACCGGAGTCGGTCAACGCCGACCCGTACGGCGAAGGTTGGATCTGCGAGATCACGACGACAAGCAGCGTCGACTACGACGCACTGCTCGACGCCGCGGGCTACCAAGCCCTCACCAACAACTGACACTGACGCGCACTCGCGAATGTAACTAGTGTGAAACCGATGAACTGCCGTCGATGTGGGGAAATTCTGAACGCCAACGCGAACTTTTGTTGGTCGTGCGGTGCTCCCCAGCACGACGCGAACTCTCCTGAGACCGTGGCCGTACCCGTCGTGACCGCGGCCGAAGTTCTGCACCCGGGAACCAATCGAGGACCGAACGGTGAGCACGGAGACGAGTTGGTGATCGCGGCGGGACTGGACGCGGGCAGTCGAATCGAGCTCAAGGGCGAGACGACGACCGTCGGTCGCCACGAGAACAGCGACCTGTTGTTGGATGACGTCTCGGTCTCGCGTCATCACGCGATCTTCACGCGCACCGCGAGCGGCCGGATCACGTTACGCGACCTCAACTCGCTGAACGGCACGTACGTCAACGGCACTCGAGTTGAAGAGACCACCCTGCACTCCGCCGATGAAGTGCAGATCGGTAAGTTCAAACTGGTCTTTTGGGAGGCGACGCGATGACCGGCAATCAGGGAATCATGCGCATCGGAGAGGTACACGCCCAACTCCGAAAGTACTTCCCTGATATCGAACTTTCCAAGATTCGCTACTACGAGGACAAGGGACTCGTGCAGCCGAGTCGAAGCCGCAAGGGCTATCGCCTGTACTCCGAGCGCGATGTCGAGTGCTTGCGCGAAGCGATTCGCTTGGCGCAGGAGGAGTTCGTGCCGCTGCGCGTCGTGCGACTGCGACTGATCGAGCAGGGACTGCTGCGCGACGTACCGGTGCCGTCGAGTCCGCGTCACGCGGCGCGCGAAGCCCTCTCCAACGTCGTGTCGATACCGGCGCCGCCACCGACCGCGCAACGTCCCAACTTGAAGGTCGTCCCACCGAGTGTCGAGGTCACGGCCGCCGGCGACCAGCACTACCTCTCGTCGTCGGAGTTCTTGGGCACGACCGGATTGACGCCGGAGGCGGTGACGCAGCTCCACGCCCTCGGTCTGCTCGCCCCGGTCTTGCTCGGGAGCGAGATCTCCTTCACCGAGTTCGACGTGCGAGTCGCGGCGGTCGCGGCCGTACTGCTCGAGCGTGGCGTCGACGTTCGCCTGCTCGGCTCACTGCGTCGAGTCGCCGAGCGCGAGGTCGGTCTGGTCGAAGACCTGTCGGCGCCGCTGCGAACCAAGGGCAGCGGACTCTCCGGCGAGCAGGCCCAGGGCGTGACGGTCGAACTGGCCGCCGAGGTCGGCGCACTGCGCTCAGTCCTGTACGAGCGCGCGCTGCAGGACTACCTCGGTCACTAGACGTAAATTTTCTACCGGTCGCGGTCTAGGCTCGTTACATGGTTGAAGTAGTCCTTCGAGCGGTCCGCGTCGACGTCGGATCATCGACACCCCTCCTCCTGCTCGAAGAGGTGACCGGCACACGCGTTCTACCGATCTTCATCGGTGCGCCCGAGGCGACGGCCATCGCGTACGCGCTTCAAGGTGTGAAGGCGCCGCGACCGATGTCGCACGACCTGCTCGGCAACGTCATCGTCGCCCTGGGTGCGCAACTCTTCGCCGCAGAGATCACCGAACTTCGCGACAACACGTTCTACGCCAATCTGCGTCTGCTCCGGGATCACGACGAGATCAACGTGAGCGCGCGTCCGAGTGATGCCGTAGCGCTCGCGCTTCGCGTCGGCGCACCGATACTCGTGAACGACGAGTTGATGGCCGCCGAAGGACGGGTCATGGAACTTGACCTCGACGACGACGAGGACGATGACGACGTCGATGTCGAAACCGACGGCGACACCGACGCGCCAAACGAGGCAGACCTCGTCGCCGAACTGAGAGAGTTCCTCGACACGATCAGGCCCGAGGACTTTGGTCAGTGAGACGTGGTCTCACATCGGTCGCCATCTTCTTTGCGTTCGTCATCATCTTCACGCTGAGTCGCCACGCCATCGATTCGACCTCTGGCACGACGACGACGAGCGTGCGCGTGACGACCACCACCGCAGCCGCGGCGAGCACGACCACCACCGCGACGGTCGCCGCGACGTGCCAGGGGAGTGCGTTCACGGGGGTCTTCAACGAGGGTGAAGGCGCCGCCGGCACGGTCTACGCGAGCGTCACGTTGACCAAACACACCGCCGGGACCTGTTCGGTGAAGGGCTGGCCGATCCTCACGCTGCAGGACAAGACCGGCGCCGTGCTACCCGTGAGCCTCGTGGAACAGACCGGCACGGACAACGCCATCCAGTTCTCGAGCGCCAAGGCCAACGAGGCGCCCACCCAGCTGACGCTCACCAACGGTTCGGTGACCAACTTCTCGCTGGCCTATTCGAGTGTCTCGACCGCCAACACCGTCTGTGACAACGCCGTCACGATCAGTGTGCAGTTCGCCGCCGGGGGAGCGACCGTACCGATCACGCCGGCGTACCCGATCCAGCCGTGTGACAACGGCAAGATCTGGGTCAGTCCGTTCTATTAGTCCTCGCTCGGTAGGAATAAAGACGTTCTTCACATCAGCGTCGAACGTTCAACTACATTCAAAGTGAGCGTCAACGTAGACGATCGTCGAAGGTTGCATTCCTCGACGCGACAGGGCACTAGGGGGAAGTATGAGCGATGGTTTGAGTACGGACTTTCTCGGTTCGAAACAGCCGGAACACGGTCACGAGCGGCTGCGCAAGGGCCAACTAGGACCGTTGGACATCGCCGCGGCGACGATGGCCAACATCGGTCCGGCGATGAGCTTCTACTTCGGGTTCGGCTACCTGGCCTACACGGCGGGCTTGGCGTCACCGCTAACGATCATCCTGGCCGGCGTCGCGATCTTGTTCCTCGGCAACACACTGTCGGAGTTCTGCAAGGTGTTGCCGTCGACGGGCGGGTTCATCTCGTTCATCGGCAAGACCTTCGGTGGTCGAATGGCGGTGACGACGGCCTTGATGACAGGTGCGGGGTACATCGCCGCGATGGCATCGGTGGTGGCGATCGTCGGCGGCTTCTTCCAAATCATTCTGAAGAACTACAACGTCTCGGGCCTCGAGAACGTTCCGTGGATCATCTGGACCTTGGTCTTCTTGGCGTTCGCGGTCTTCATGATGATTCGCGGCATCTCGATCTCTACGCGGATCGCGGGAATATTCTTCGCGTTCGAGATGCTCGTTCTGATCGTCGTGAGCGTCGTCGCGCTGATCAAGTTCCACAGTTCGATTACCTTCCGACCATTCGAGCCCAAGAACATCCACAACGGCTTCAGTGGACTCGCCGCCGGGTTCCCCCTCGCCATTTATCTCTTCATCGGGTGGGAGAACTCCGCCGCACTGGCCGAAGAAACCGATAATCCTCGCAAGAACATCCCCCGGGCCGTCTTCGTGTCGACGCTCATCATGTTGGTTGCCTATGTACTGTTCGCGTTCTCGACCGTGGTGGGATTCAAGAACAATGTGGCGACCTTGAGCAGTGCGTTGATCCCGTTCATCACGGTGGCGAAGGGTGTCCTTGGCGCGGCGTTGTTCTTCGCGCTGCTCGCCGGCATGACGTCCACGCTGGGCGCCCTGATCGCCGGCACGAACTCACAGGCACGTTTGATCTTCAACGCCGGACGAGAGGGATTGCTTCCCAAGTTCATCGGAAAGGTCCATGACACTCGACGAACGCCCATTAACGCGCTCTTCACGTTTCTGGGCCTCGCGTTAGCGATCATCGGGATCTGGGGACTTCTGCACATCATGGGTTCTTCCGCGAACTCCGCGTCGATGAGCCCGGTGCTCTTCTTCGCCGAGTCCTCGACGTTCGGCACGATCCTGGTCATCATCGTCTACGCCCTGAGCAACCTGGCGTTGCCGTTCTATTACAAGCGCTTTCATCCCGATCTCTACAACACGTTCCGTCACGCCGTGCTGCCGGCCGTTGGATTCATACTGATTGCCGTGCCGCTCTACTACCTGGCCCGGCCCAGTCCGCCGACGCCGCCCTACAACTGGTACCCATGGGTGGCCGCCGGCTTCATCGTCGTGTCCTTCGTCTGGGCGTCGATCCTCGTGAGTCGTGATCCTGGTCTCGGTGAACGCGTGGGGTCGATCGTCGCCGACGAGTAGTCACTACACGCGCGGTTAACCCGGGGTCGGATTCACGAGAATTCGGCCCCGGGTTAGTCCGTCGCGCACGTCACGCAACGCCGAGGGCAATCCCTCGAGCTGCACTTCGCGGTCGACCAGCGCTTCGAAGTCAACGTCGTCGGCGATCGCGCCGAGGGCCGACCAGACCCGCTCGCGAGTCACCGTCGACGCTTCGACCGAGTCGATGCCGAGGAGGGCCACGGAACGCGTGATGAAGGGATAGACCGTCGTGGCCAACTCGGCACTCGCGACGAGTCCGCTCGCGGCGACGGCGGCGCCGTAGCGCAGCGAGCGAAGAATCTGCGCGAGCGTCTCGCCACCGACGCAGTCGATGGCGCCGGCCCAGGTCTCACTGGCCAACACGCGTCCCGGACTTTCGGCCACGTCGTCACGACCGATGACGCGAACGGCGCCACGATCCATTAACCACGGCGTCTCCTGCGGTGAGCCGGTCGAGGCGACGGGGCGGTAACCACTCGCGGCAAGGAAGGCCACGGCCTGGGAGCCCACGCCACCGGTCGCCCCGGTGACCAGTACCTCGGACCCTCTCTCGAGACCGCGGTCCTCGAGCGCGAGCAGACTCTCCATCGCGGTGAAGCCGGCGGTGCCCACCACCATCGCGACGCGCGTCGGGATCGACGCCGGGAGCGCCGTCACGTACCGCGCGGGGGAGTAAATGAACTCGGCGAAGCCGCCGTCGCGCGCGACGCCGAGCGGTCCACCGTGCACCGCGACGCGCGTGCCGACCGGGAGGCTCGGGTTGGTGGAGTGCATCAGCGTGCCGGCGGCGTCGACGCCACCGACGAGCGACGGGACTCGACGGACCCGGCTCTTGGGAGCGGCGACCATGGCGTCCTTGAAGTTCACGCCACTGAAGTCGACCGCGACGAGCACGTCACCGATATCGGTCGCGACGGCCTCGACGTCGCGCACTTCGGTCGACAGTACGTCGTCGATCTCGCTGACGACGAACGCACGCACGGAGCAACACTACGGCCAGCGAGGGTGACTCGAGTGACGCCTACCATGACGGGGTGACCACGATTTCCCTGAACGGACACCCGACGTGGGCCCGACTGCCCCGGGGCAAGGGGCCGACGGTCGTCCTCCTGCACGGGGGCATGAGCAGCAGCAACAGTCTGCTCCAATCGGTCGGACCGGGTCTCTCGAAGCGGCACCGCGTCGCGGCCTTCGACCGCCGCGGGCACGGCCGTACGGCCGACACCGACGAGCCGTTCTCCTATGACGCGATGGCGACCGAAACGATCGCCTTCGTGGAGTACCTCGATCGTCGAGTCCACTTGGTCGGCCACAGCGACGGCGGCAACGTGGCGCTGCTCGTCGCCATGCGTCGCCCCGACCTCTTGCGCCGGGTGGTGGCGATCGGCGCGAACTACCACTACGAGGGACTCCTGCCGTTGCCCGACTTCGAAACCGAGGGCGACGACTTCGCCGAGTGGGCGCAGCGCTTCGGCGAGAACTCGCCGGACGGGCCCGAGCACGCCCTCGCGGTCGCGGAGAAGACGCGGGTCATGACGTTCTCCCAGCCCACGCTCACGACCGGGGATCTCGCGACCATCCCGGTGCCGGTGTTGGTGATGGCGGGCGATGACGACGTCGCGACGCTGGCTCACACCTGCTCGATGTTCGAGGCGATCCCGAACTCGCAACTGGCGATCGTGCCGGGTACCTCGCACATGGTGCTGAAGGAGCGCACCAAAGAGAGCGTGCGCCTGATCGATCACTTCCTCAACTCGAAGTTGCCACCCGTCACCTTCGCTCCCTTGCGCCGGTCGAACACGGTCATCGAGGACTAGGAAAGGCCGTCACAAAATTGGGACAATGGGTACAATTGGCCCAATGTTGACGCGCCTCTCTTTCGCGCGCACCCGTCTCTTAACGTGGTGGGGCGCGATGCCGGGACTGCGCAGTGACGCCTTTCTCTACGGTCTGTCGGCCCTCTTCGCGCTCGGACTCGGACTGACCTCCGGTCAGGGGGCTCAGTGGCAGTGGGGCTACCTGGCGTTCGGTCCGTACGCACTCTGTGCGCTCCTCGCTTACGCGCTCTATCGAGTGAAGCTCCGACGCACGACGATGCTGCGCGTCGGACTACTCGCGCTGGTCCTACTCGGCTCGGTCGCCATTCCGCTCGGACTCGAGGCGCGCTGGCGCGTGGCCCAGCCCGAGGTCGGGGTCATCTTGCGCGCCGGCGACAACCTCAGCAAGGACCGCAACCTCTACCCGTCCTACGACAAGCACGGCAAGCTGTACCACCAGCTCGAGGGTCTACCGGCCTTCGAGTCGTTCTTCCCCTACTTCCCGCTGATGAGTGTCTTCGGACTGCCCTCGGCCGAGACGCACAAGACCAAGGGCCTCACCGACCCGCGCATCGCGATGTCACTCCTCACGCTGATGGCGAGCGGGCTGGCGCTCGGACTTCTGCGCGCCTCGTCGAAGAAGAAGATCCGCGTCGCGCAGATCCTCCTGGCGCTGCCCACGGGCGCGCTGTTCCTCTCCACCGGTGGCGACGACATGCCGATCCTCGCGCTGACGTTGCTCGGTGTCGCCGCCTTGCAACGAAGACAGAACAACTTTGCCGGGATCAGCCTCGGCCTGGCCGCCGCGATGAAGTTGACGGCGTGGCCGATGGCCATCGGCGCGTTGCTCGTCGCGCGAGACGCGAAGAGCCGCTCGGCCTGGAAGCGCGTCGCTCTGTGGGTCGTCGCCATCGTGGGGGTGACCGTCACGCCGTTCGCGCTGCGCGCCCCGTGGGCCTTCATGTCGAACGTCTTCGCCTACCCCCTCGGTCTGACGAGCGTCACCTCGCCGGCGGCCAGTGCGTTGCCGGGACACATCCTGACGTCGTGGTGGGCGCCGGCCGGCCACATCCTGGCACCCGTGACGTTCCTCGTCGGGGGATACTTCATGGCGATGTACCTGCGTCGTCATTGGCCGCTCACGCTGCCACAGATGCTCGCGATCCTCAGCGTGGTGTTCCTGACGATGATGTGCGTCTCGACGGCGACCCGAATCGGGTACGTGATCTACCCCCTCAACTTCGCGCTGTGGTCCTGGGCCTGCACCGAGACGCCGGTGCCCGAAAGGGAACTGGTTCAGATGGTTTCGGAGTTCTGAAAGATCCGGAAGGTCCAGTGCACGAGGTTGCCGGACGATTTCGTGACCGTGATGCCGGCCACCCAGTAGAAGCCGTCGTTGCCGGCCTTTTGGAAGAGTGACTGCGGCGAGCCGTTGCTCGCACCATGGGAGAAGAGCGACCAGCCGCGGGCCTCGAGTTCGGACTTGTAGAACTGCAACAGGGTCGCACCGTTCGTCGTGGTCGTGAGGGGCTGGTAACAGTCGAAGTCGCCGGCGCCGGCGTTGGGGATGTTGCCGCCGGACTCCACCGTCGTGCCGACCGGCACGATGAAGACGTCGTCGATGTTTGACGGGATCTCCGACGCGCTGGTGCAGTAGTTCAGGACTGTCGAGGACGGCGCGACCTTGAGACCACCCACGACGACGGGGATCGTCGTCGGGGTGGACGTCACGCCCTGATCCGAGATGAGGTTGACGATCATGAACACGCCCAGTACCACGGCGGCGAAGATGAGCACGCCGGCGGCCGGCCAGATACTCGTGGTCGTCGTCAGCGGCGCGCGCGGCTCGTCGCTCATTCGCCCCAGCCCAGGTGGTCGATCGGACCGCGGCCTCGACCGAGCTTCCAGTCGGCGGCGCTCGTGAGAGCGGCCAAGACGAAGGACTTGGCGTCGCGTGCGGCGTCGGGCACGCTTCGTCCGAGCGCGAGTCCGGCGCAGATGGCGGCCGAGAGCGAACAGCCGGTCCCGTGGTCGTTCGAAGTCGCGACGCGAAGCGCGTCGAAGATGAACACGTCACCGTGTCCGACCAAGATGTCGGGGGCCCGGCTCTCGGTGAGCGTTCGCTCGGCGAAGTGACCGCCCTTCACCAGGGCCCAGGTCGAACCGTAACCGAGGAGCTGATGGGCGAGGGCGACCATGTCGTCGTGGCTCTTCACGTCGTTCACGTCTACGCCGCACAACAGGGCGGCCTCGCGCAGGTTCGGCGTCACGACCTCGGCGTGGGCGAGCAAGGTGTCGCGATAGGCGTCGATGCCGCCCGCGTCCATGAGGGGGTGTCCGGTCGAAGTGACCAGGACCGGGTCGACCACGAGATGGGGGAGCAGACCCTCGTCGGCGAGACCGGCGACCCGCTCCACGGTCGCCGGTTGCGCGAGCATGCCGGTCTTGACGGCACTGACCTCGAAGTCGGCGACGACGCTCAGGACCTGGGCGACCACGACGTCGGGATCGATGTTCTGCACCGCGGTGACGCCCACGGTGTTCTGTGCGGTGACGGCGCTGAGGGCGGTCGTGGCGTGTAGTTCGAAGGCGCAAAAGGTGCGCAGGTCGGCCTGAATTCCGGCCCCGCCGCCGGAGTCCGAACCCGCAATCGTGAGAACGGTGAGGGGTTGCACCTGAACAACCTTAATGAATCGCCACCAACGGTTAGTACGCTGGAAACGTGGGAGATCTCTTTCAAATCGGTTCGCTCAGCTCTCCTTCGCGACTCATCGTCGGCACCGGAGGATTTCGTTCGATGGAGGTGCTCGGGGCCTCGCTGGTCGCCTCGGAGGCGTCGATCGCGACGGTGGCGCTGCGACGCGTGGAACCGAACGTCAAGGGTTCGATCTACGACCTGCTCGGCCGACTGAACTTTTCGCTCCTGCCGAATACCGCGGGATGCTACAGCGCGGCCGAGGCCGTGAAGGTCGCCGAACTGGCGCGCGAGGCCTTCGAGACCAACGCGGTCAAACTTGAAGTGATCGGTGACGACGTGACGTTGCTGCCCGACACCTCCGAGACGTTGCTCGCTGCCGAGACGCTGGTGCGCAGCGGCTTCGAGGTCTGGGCCTACACGTCCGACGACCTCATTGTCGCCCAGCGTCTCGAACAGACCGGCTGTGTCGCGGTGATGCCGCTCGGCTCGCCCATCGGATCGGGGCTCGGGGTGCGCAACCCGCACGCCATCGGACTGATCTGCGAGCGGATCAGCGTGCCCGTGTTGCTCGACGCCGGGGTCGGCACCGCCTCGGACGCCGCCTTGGCAATGGAACTGGGCTGTGACGGGGTGCTTGCTGCCTCGGCGATCAACCGCGCCCTGGATCCGGTGATGATGGCCGAATCGCTGCGCGAGGCCGTGAAAGCCGGGTTCTTGGCCCGGCGGGCCGGGCGCATCCCCCCGCGCCTGCACGCCGAGGCCTCCTCACCGTCGCTCGGGCGACCAGATTTATTTGTCGAATAGCCCGGGCCAAACTACACTCGTGTAGTCCGTCGGGTTAGTCTGGACAGACCTCGGTCGGGAGGAAAACGACACATGGCAGATTCCCTAACCTACGGATTCAGTGGCCCGATGGTCTGTCGCCTCACGGGCGTCACGTACCGTCAGTTGGACTACTGGGCGCGCACCGACCTCGTGACGCCGTCGATCACCGCGGCCCAGGGCAGCGGATCGAAGCGCACCTACTCCTACTCCGACGTCCTCGAGGTGAAGGTGATCAAGTCACTGCTCACCTCGGGCGTCGCCCTCAATCGCGCCCGACAGGCCGTCGAGTGCCTCCGCAACTCCCTGGGCGCCGATCTCGCCTCCAGCAGCCTCGTGTTGAGTGACGCCGGATCGGTGCTCGCGCGTGACGACGGCGACCTGGTCGACCTCCTTCGCGGGGGCCAGGGCGTCTTCAACATCGTTCCACTGGCGAACGTGGTCGCCGAACTCACGACCACCATTCGCCAGGCGCAACTCGCAACGTCGGAGAGGGAGACCCGTTCGGCGTGACCGACCCATCGCCGATCGACGCCTCGCGTCGTCGGCACCCCAGCATCGAACCCGTAACGCAGGACCAGTTCGCCCACCCCAGTGAGCGCGCCTTCGCGCGGCTCTTGAACCTCTACGGCTTCGCGTGGTCGTACGAACCGGTCGAGTTCCCGCTCGAGTGGAACGAACTCGGCGTCCCGGTCAAGGGATTCCGACCGGACTTCTATCTACCCGAACGACACCTCTTCATCGAGTTGACCGTGCTCGAACAGCGACTCGTCACGAAGAAGAATCAGAAGGTCCGCAAGTTCCGCGAGCTCTATCCCGAGGTTGAACTGCTCGTGGTCTACCAGCGTGACTTCGCGGCGCTGCTCGAACAGCACGGACTCGGAACTCTGGCTACCTTCGCGGCATAGAGTGAATTCCGTGACCGACCGACGCCCGTATCTCTACGACGCGCACGTCAAATTAGGGGCCAAAATCGTTCCCTTCGGGGGCTGGGAGATGCCGCTGCAGTACGCAACCGGCACGGTCACCGAGCACCTCACCTGTCGCCACGACGCGGTCGTCTTTGACGTCAGCCACCTCGGCACCGTGCGCTGCGACGGACCGGGCATGTTCGACGCGCTGCAGTCCACGCTCACCAACGACCTGCGAAAGGTGGCGCCCGGACGGGCCCAGTACACGCACCTCTTGAACGACAACGGGTTCGTCGTCGACGACATCATCGTGTGGTGGGTCGGTGACGACGAGTTCGACGTGATGCCCAACGCGTCCAACACCTCCGGCGTGACCGACGCACTGCCGGGCGTCGACGTCACCGCCGAGCGCTGCATCCTGGCCGTCCAGGGGCCGCGGGCGCGCGAGAAGGTCGCCGCCGTCGACCAGCGATTCGCCGACGTGGGACGATTCCGCGTGACGCGCTTCGACTACGACGGCGTGGAGGTTCGCGTCGCCGGCACCGGCTACACCGGTGAGGAGGGACTCGAGATCGCGGTACCTAACGCCGCGGCCGAGGGGCTCTTGCAACAACTGGTGGACGCCGACATCATGCCGGCCGGGCTCGGCGCGCGCGACACGTTGCGCCTGGAGGCCGCGCTGCCGCTCTACGGACACGAACTCACGCTCTCCTCGACGACGCTCGAAGCTCGCCTCGGATGGGTCCTCGGCTGGGACAAGGAGACGTTCCGCGGTCGAGCCGCCGTCGAGCGCGAGCGCGATCGCGGACCCGAGAAGCTGATGACCGGACTCATCGTCGAGGGCCGTCAGCCGTTACGCGACGGCGGCGAGGTCATCCTCGACGACGCCGTGATCGGGACGTTGACGTCGGGCAACTACTCGCCGGTGCTCGAACGCGGGATCGGTCTCGGAATGTTGGTCGGCGACCCGGAGCCGGGCACCCCGGTCGCGGTGGCGCTTCGCGGTCGGGAGATCGCCGCGCGCGTGACGGCGTTGCCCTTCGTGCGAAAGGTGAAGTGACGTGGCCGACTACCTGCCGCACACGAGCGCGGAGATCGATGAGATGTTGTCGTTCCTCGGGATGGACTCGCTCGACCAGCTCTTCGCTCATATCCCGCCGGCCGTTCGACTCTCCCAGGGTCTCGACCTGCCCGAGGGCATGAGCGAGCCCGACGTGGCGGCGCTCTTCACGCAGTACACGTCGGCCAACCGAGCCAAGGCGAGTGAGATGACGTGTTTCGCCGGCGCCGGCGTCTACGACCACGAGGTACCGGCGGTCGTGAAGATGCTCGCCGGGCGCTCGGAGTTCGTGACGGCCTACACGCCCTATCAGCCCGAGGTCGCCCAGGGCGTCCTGCAGGCGATCTTCGAGTACCAGACATTGATCGCGCGACTCAGTGGACTGCCGATCCCCAACGCGTCGCTCTATGACGCCGCGACGGCATTGGTCGAGGCGCTCAACATGGCCCACGGCGCGACGGCCCGTCAGAGGATGGTGATCTCGGCCGGGGTCCATCCCCACTGGCGCGAAGTGGCCAAGACGTTCGCCCGGGGCACCGGACACGACATCGTCGAAGTCGCGTTGAAGGATGGTCGCACCGACTGGGGGAGCGTGGACTGCACCAACGCCGCCGCGATCGTCGCCAGTTATCCGAACTACTTGGGCGTGCTCGAAGACATGTCCGAGGCCAAAGCGCTGGCCGTCGCCAACGAGGCGCTCTTCGTCTTGGGAGCCGATCCCGTGGCCGCCGGAGTCTTGAAGACGGCGGGCCAGTGGGGCGCCGACATCTTCGTCGGCGAGGGCCAACCGTTCGGCACGCCCCTCGCCTTCGGCGGTCCCTTCCTCGGACTCTTCGCGTGCACCACCGAACAGACCAGACGGCTGCCGGGGCGGATCGTCGGCGAGACCGTCGACTCCAACGGCCGCCGGTCGTTCGTGACGACGCTGCGCGCTCGCGAGCAAGACATCCGCCGCGAGAAGGCGACCTCGAACGTCTGCACGAACCAGACCCTGATGGCGGTGACCGCCGCGATTCAACTCGGCTGGCTCGGCACGCGGGGCCTGCGCGAGGTCGCGACCCGCTGCGCGCAGGGCGCGCACTACCTCTTCGACGAGCTCGTGCGCATCGACGGCGTTCGTGCCGTCTCCACGCAACCGTTTTTCCGCGAGTTCGCCGTCCATCTCGGTCGTGACGCCTCGGCCGCGCTGCTCACGATGACCGACGACGGCGTGCTGGGAGGGGTGTCGGTCGCCGCGTTGGCGTCGGGATCGGACCTCTCGATCGAGGGCGATCTCGACGACGTGCTTCTGGTCACGGTGACCGAACGACGCACGAAAGAAGAGATCGATCGCTACGTCGAAGTACTTCGCAAGGCGGTCGGCCAATGACCGGCCGCGCGCTCTCGGGCGGCCGAGCGGCGTCGGCGCCACTGCTCGGACACGAGAGCGAGCCGACGATCTTCGAGATGTCCGTGTCCGGTCGTTCGGCCTACCAACTGCGTACGACCGGCGTGCCCGCCAGGTCATTGACCGACCTGATCCCCGCGGCACACCTCAACGGCGAGGTGATCGACGTCGCGGAGGTCTCGGAGCGCGACTTGGTCGCGCACTTCACGAGACTGTCGCATCGCCAGTTCTCGGTCGACCTCGGAATGTACCCGCTCGGTTCGTGCACGATGAAGTACAACCCCAAGTTCTGTGACGCCGTGGCGAACGACCCCGGTCTCAACTCGGTGCACCCGGGCGCGCCGGCCGAGCTCTCCCAGGGTTGGCTGGAGCTGCTCGCGACGCTCGAGGAGAAACTCTGCGCGGTGACCGGCATGGCCGCGGCGACGCTGCAACCGGCGGCCGGTGCCGCGGGGGAGTTGACCGGTCTGTTGTTGATGCGCGCCTTCCACAGCGCCGACGGGGATCCGCGGCGACGGATCTTGATCCCCGACTCGGCCCACGGCACCAACCCGGCGTCGGTCACCCTTGGTGGCTACGAGGTGACGACGATTCCGTCGAATGACCGCGGGCTCGTCGACCTCGAGAAGCTGAAGGCGTCACTCGGCCCCGACGTCGCCGGCATAATGCTCACCAATCCGAACACCCTCGGTCTGTTCGAAGAGGAGATCACCGAGATCGCCGCGGCGGTGCACGAGGTCGGTGGACTGCTCTACTACGACGGCGCCAACCTCAACGCGATCCTCGGTGCCGTGCGTCCGGGCGACATGGGATTCGACATCGTGCACATGAACCTGCACAAGACCTTCGCCACACCGCACGGCGGCGGAGGGCCCGGTGCTGGACCCGTCGCGGTCTCGAAGCGCCTGGTCGACTTCCTACCCGGCCCCAAGGCCACTCGACTCGAGGACGGAACGTTCGCGTGGGTCAAGCCACCGCGCTCAATCGGTCGGGTGCACGGTTGGCACGGGAACGCGATGGTGTTGGCGCGCGCCCTCGCCTACATCGACGTGCACGGGGGCGACGGACTCACCCGGGTCGCCAAGTACGCCGTGTTGAACGCGAACTGGTTGCGTCACCGCCTGCGCGAGACACTGCCCGCCGCCTACGACCGCGTCTGCATGCACGAGTGCGTACTCACCGCGACGCCCCTGAAGACCCGGTATGGGGTGCGGGGTCTCGACGTGGCCAAGGCGCTGCTGGAGGAGGGCTTCCACTCACCGACGGTCTATTTCCCGCTCATCGTCGAAGAGGCGCTCATGTTCGAGCCGACCGAAACCGAGAGCCTCCAGACGCTCGAGGCGCTGGCCGAAGCGGTCGAACGAATCGCGCAGCGAGCGATCGACGACCCGGACGGTCTGCATCGGGCGCCGCAGACGACTCCCGTCTCTCGGGTCGACGAGGCCCGCGCCGCACGCCACCTGATACCGACCGAGGACGCCGCGAGCCGGTAATCGAACTCCTCGTCGGTGATCCGACGATTCGAACACGTCGCCGGTCGGTCTGGAAGGATGGCACGATGGCGACTCTCACGAAAGGTGCGCGCCTGCGCCTCCAAGTACTCGGCGCGGTGTTCATGATTGCGCTGCAGGCTGGTATCGGGATGTTCGTGAACCTCTTCGTGTCGATTCCCAAGAACCACACCGGGGCGAATCCCGCGAACTACTTCAGTGGTTCGACGCGCAGTGTCATCTGGGCGATCAGCCACGGCGCCATCGCACTGGCCGTTCACGTGGTGCTCGGCCTGCTCTTGGCGTTCATGGTCATCGGCATCGTGGCGAGTGCCTTCAGCAGCGGACGTGGATCGATCATCACGTGGTCGACCCTGGGCGCGATGGGATCGATCGGCGCCGGATTCACGGGCGCGGGCTTCCTTGACTTCAACGAGGACGTGAGTTCGTTCTTCATGGCGGTACTCGCCCTGGCGTCGCTGTTGTGCTTCGTGATCGTGCTCTATCTACCGTGGGAGGACGCCCCGCCGCCGCCGATCAGCGGTACTGCGTCGAACTAGCTCCGCTCAGCGGCCGAAATGCCGTGCGTGACCTTGCGCAAGAGCCGAGCGAGTTCGCGTTGTTCGGCGGGCGTGAGGGCGCTGACGGCGACGCGCTCGTGCTGGTTGAACTTCGGGAAGAGCGTCTCGATGAGGTGTTCACCGGAGGCCGTGAGCTTGATCGAGACCCGTCGACGGTCGTCACGGTGGGGGAGACGACGGATCAACTTGCGCGACTGCAACGTCTTGATGACGCCGGTCAAGGTTCCCTTGGTCACGCCGGCCTCCTCGGCCACGTGGCCGGTCTCTTGCGTGTCCCAGATCCAGAGGATCCACAGGACCGTGAACGCGACCCAGCTCAGGTCGTATTCGGCGAGTACCGTGCGCTCCATGTGATTGCGCACGGCGGTTCCGGCGCGGTAGACGTTGGAGACGGCGCTCATGGCGGTGAAGTCGAAGTGCTGTCCCTTGAGGCGCGCCTTGATGTCCTTCTCCGCCTGCAACACGACGGCCGGTGACGCCGAAGCGATGCGCCGACTCATCGGCCACCCCGCAGCGTCGTGCCGCCGGCGAACGTACTCCCCACCGAGCGAAAGTAGCCGCCGATGATCTCATTGGGCGCGAGCCGGGACAGCTCTTCACTGGGCGAGTCGAAGAGCTCGAGTGTCGCGCGTCCGCCCCACGCCGGTCCGAGGTCGAGACTCACGCCCGACATCGTCACGACCTCATCGAGTGCGTCAACACCGTCGAGTTCGATGCGCGGGAACCACCGATGGTGCAACATGGCGTGTCCGTTGACGAAGCCGTTCGACTTCACCGGCCCCTCCAGGGTGACCGTGGCGTTGGCCAGGCGTCGATCGGCGGCGGCGAGGGTCATACCGAACGTGCCGCCGGCCTCGAGTCGCGGCCCGGCGCGCCCGACCGTGACCGGTCGGGTCTGGTGGATCGAGCCGAGCTTCTTCGGATAGCCCTGGAGGTAGCCGCGCACGAGGGCGAAGTCCTTGTCGACCCAGATGAAGACGCAGCGGCTGTACAGCTGGCCGTCGTAGCGACAGCGCACGACGACGTAGGACTCCTTGTACTGCGCGCGAACCGGGTCGAGCAGTTCGGCACCGTCGTCGCCGCAGCTCTGCCAGTCGGCCCAGATGAACGCGACCGCGCCGGGGTCCTCGTCGTCGTGGGCCAGTTCGACGTCCGGGGGCAACATCGCTCGGACGTTGGCGGGGTCGGTGCGGTACTCCACGGTGAGGAGGTCACCCGAGTAGTGCCACGGCGTCGGCGGAAGCATCGACGCCGCGCCCGTCGCGGTTCGCGGGAAGGGAATGCCCTGGAGCGACATCAGTCCGCACCGGTCCATCCGTCGACCGGACGGTCGAACCACACGTGGACCTGACCGGTGCCGATCGAGTTCTCGTACGCCGAGAACATCCGACCGGGCGCGCGACAGTCGGCGCCGCCGATGGTGTGGACCATCATCTGGTAGTGCGCGAAGTGGCCCTCGGGGCGCACCGCCATGAACTCGTCCATCTCGTTCACGACCTGCGCGTGATCGCCGCGCACCAGTGCGTCGATGACCCGGTGGTCCCAGCGCCGCGCCTCGTCGGAGTAGATGTGCTCCTCCGGTGCGGCCTCGTGCGAACGCAGGTCACGCAGTTTGTGGAAGGTGTGGCTCAGCGCGCCCGAGGCGATGAGGACGACGCGAAGGTCACTCTGGGCCACCGCCTCGGCGACGACCCGACCCACCGTCGCGAAGTCGCGGTTCTCGGCGGTCTGACAGACGCCGATGGAGGCCCAGGCCTCGTCGCCCTGCAAGAAGGAGAGGAAGTTCAACGTCGCGTAGGTCACCGGCAGGTGCTCGTTGTCGATTGGGGTGATCCAACAGTCGTCGGTCTCGTCGGCGATCTTGCCGACGAGCCGCGCGAAGTCGGGGTTGCCGGGCATGTCGTAGGGGACGCTCGACATGCCGCGCGGCAGCTCGTCGCTGGTGAAGAATCCCATGCGGCGTTCGGCGGCAGTGACGACGAACTCGACGGTGGTGAACCAGTGGCTGTCGAAGACGAGCACGAGGTCGGGCTTCAAGTCGTCGAAGACCTCGGTGCGCAGGGCCCTCAACCCGGTGTAGAGCGTGCTCTCGTTGCCGTTGTTGAGTTCGCGACGAAGCTCGTCGGGCAAGACGATGGTCGGTACGTGCGCGAGCAGTCCCGCGCCGACGATTTCACCCATGGGTGGTCCCTTCCTTGATCTGCAGCGTTTTCAGGTCCGAGTAGAAGTCCAGCGCGTACTCGCCACCCTCGCGGCCGATACCGCTGATGCCGGTGCCGCCGAAGGGTGCGGTCAGATCGCGCACCAAGAAACAGTTCACCCAGATCGTCCCCGCGCGCAGTCGGGCGCCGAGTCGTTCGGCGCGGGCTTCGCTCGAGGTGTAGACGATGGCCGAGAGTCCGTAGGACGTCGAATTCGCCAGATCGGCGGCCTCGTCCTCACTGTGAAAGCTCTGGAGCGTCAACACGGGTCCGAAGACCTCGCGCTGGACGATCTCGGAGTCGTTGGACACCGGCTCGATCAACGTCGGTTCGTACCAGAGGCCGTCCTTCTTCAACTTCTCGCCCCCGAAGACGACGGTGTCGCCGTTCGTACGTGCTCGCTTGACGAAACCGTCGACGCGCGCGAGGTGCTCGGGGTGGATCAACGGCGAGATGGTGGTCGCCGGTTGGCGGCTGTCACCGAGTACGTGGCGCTTGGTGGCGACCTCGAAGCGCTCGACGAACTCGTCGCGGACCGACGCGTCCACCAGCAGCCGGGTGCCGGCGAGACAGACTTGGCCGCCGTCGTCGAACATGACCGCGGCCTTCTCAGCGGCGGCGTCCAGGTCGGCGTCGGCGAAGACGATGAACGGTCCCTTGCCGCCGAGTTCGGCCGTGAACGGCACGAGGTTCTTCGCCGCCGCTTCGCCGATAACGCGGCCCGTCTCGGGCGAGCCCGTGAAGGAGATCCGACGTACGCGCGCGTCAGCCACGAGGGCGGCGCCCACCTCGTGGCCGAGACCCTGCACGAGGTTGAAGACGCCCGGTGGGAAGCCGGCCTCGGCGACCAGGTCCATCAACATCGAGCAGCTGAGCGGTGACCACTCGGCCGGTTTCAAGATGACGGTGTTGCCGGCGGCGAGCGCGGGCGCGCACTTCCACGTCGAGAGCATGAACGGCGCGTTCCACGGCGTGATCACGACGGTCGGTCCGGCGGGCATGCGCAGGACGGTGTTCGCCGTACCGTTGGATGACCAACGTCGGGGCTCGTAGTCGCGAGCGAGTTCTGCGTACGCGCGAAAGTTCCGCGCCCCGCGGCCGATAACCCGCAGCTTCAGACTCTCTTCGAGCATCGCCATGTCGAGGTACTCGACGTGAGCGATCCGATCCACGTCGCGGTCGATCAGGTCGGCCAGGCGCTCGAGGTAGGCGCCTCGTTCCGCGGGTGACAACGCCGACCACGCCGGGAACGCGGCCTCGGCGGCGGTCACCGCCAGGTCCGCTTCGACGGAGCCGGCACGAGACACATCGGCCAACTTCCACGTCCAGTCCAACGGGGAGCGGTCCTCGAAGGTCCGCGAGGACGCGATACGTTCGCCGTTGATGAAGTGGTCGGGCGACACGCTGACGCCGTCGACGTCGACGTGCGGCGAACTCATGATTGAAACTTCGGGTGGACGCGAGGGAACGGCAGCTCCTCGCGCGCGGTGGGGTTGGGTCGTCGTTGACCCCGGAACTCCCACTCGGCGCCGAGGGCGGTCGACAGGACCTCTTCGGTCACCGTGGGCTGCGCGCCGATCTCGTCGCTGACCGGCGTCGGCCCTTCGACGATGTGGTTCGTCAACGTGCCCAGACCCTCGACCTCCACGCTCACGACATCGCCCGGTTGCACCGGACGTGAGACGGCCGGGGTGCCCGAGAGGATGACGTCGCCCGGCACGAGGGTGATCAGTCGGGCGATGTCGGCCACCAGGTAGTGCATGTCCCAGGCCATCTCGTCGGTCGAGCCGTCTTGGCGCACGTTCTCACCCACGAGGGTAAGCATCCGTTTGTTGTTGAAGTCCCAGTCGGTCACGACGCCCGGTCCGATCGGGCACAGAGTGTCGGCGCCCTTGACGCGCAGCATTGAGCCGGCGTCGGTGTCGCGAAAGTCGTGCAGTCCGAAGTCGTTGGCGATGGTGTAGCCGGCGATGTAGTGGGCGGCGTCGGCGTAGGCGATGTTGCGGGCCGTTCGCCCGATGACGATGGCGACCTCGCCCTCGAAGTTGAGGTAGTGACAGTTCGACGGGCGCACGACCGCGCCGCCGTGCGCGTTGAGCGCCGAGATGGGCTTGTGAAAGTAGGTGGGAGCCGGCGGCAGCTGCACGCCGAACTCGCGCACACGAGAGACGTGGTTCAAGTGACAGCAGATGATCTTGGTGGGCGAGACCGGCGCCAGGTGGGTGGCGGTGCGGGCCTCGACGCGACGGCCATCACGGGCGATCAACGAGTCGCCGTCCAGCACGACCTCGGTGGGGTATCCGTCGAGGAGGATTCTTCGAAATTCCACTGCGCTCCCAGAGTCGTTTGTATCTAAACGTTGTTGACAAGACTAGTAAGTTGGGCTGTGGGTTACTCCGCGCCAGAGTGCTACCTTTCCCAACGTAACCCAAGGGGGCCTGATGTCCAGTGAGTTCAATCGTCTGCGGGTCCTGTGGCCCGATCACCTCGGGCTCGCCCGGGGTAAATACGTGCCGGCGTCGATGGCTGAGCACGGGACCCGACACTGTACCGGCACCTGGGCGCTCGGCTACGACCGCGTCATGACACCCGAGACGCCGGGTTCGCACTGGAGCGAGGGCCTCCCGGACTTCGACGCCAGCTACGACACGAGCGATATCCGTCCCGGATGGGAGCCGGGGACCCGGGTCGTCGTCGCCGATCTGATGCGCCTCGGCGAGCCCTTCGGACCGGCGCCGCGCCACGCGTTGCGCCGAGCGATCGCCGACTGGCAGGCGCTCGGCTACAGCCCCTACGTCGGGATGGAGTTCGAGGCGTACATCTTCGAGCCCGACGGCGTGGGCGGTTGGCGGCCCCTCGACACGCCCGGCGCCTTCGTCTACGGCACCGGACCGTCGGTCGACCCGCGCGGCTTGATTGACGCGATCTGGGAGGCGTGCAACGAAGCGGACATCCCTCTCGAGTCGGTCAACTCCGAGTACGACACACCGCAGTTCGAGTTCACGCTTCGCTACGATGACGCCCTCAGCGCCGCCGACGAAGGCTTCCTGTTCAAGGTGCTGGCGCGAGAGGTGGCCCATCGCCACGGTCTGCTGTTGACCTTCATGGGCAAGCCCCTCTCGGATCGTGGGGGATCGGGCCTGCACTTCAACATCTCGTTCCGCGACGAGGCCGGCGAGAACGTGGTCTTCGACGCCGACGCCGACGACGGCGTCTCGGCGCTGGCCCGGCACGCCGTGGCCGGGATGCTCGAGCACCACCAGTCGTTGGCCGGGCTCTGTGCGCCGACGATAAACGCGTACAAGCGCCTGCGACCGGCGTCGCTGTCGGGCTACTGGGCGAACTGGGGTTACGACCACCGGGGAGCGACGGTTCGCATCCCGCCCGAGCGTGGTGAGGGTTCGCGTCTCGAGCACCGACTCTCCGACGGCGCGGCCGTCGTGCACACGGCCATGGCCGCCGTCTTGCAGGCCGCGCGACTCGGGTTCGTGAACGAGACGCCGCTCGGTCCCCACGAGAGTGGCAACGGACTCGACACCATCGACGCCACCGTGGGCGTGCCGCCGTCGCTCAGCGACGCGCTCGACGCGTTAGAGGCCGATCACGACCTCGTCGACGCCGTCGGCGCCGAGCTCGTGGCCCAGCACCTCGCCGTCAAGCGCACCGAGTGGGAGCGTTACACGAGCGCGACGACCGATTGGGAGCTGCGCGAGTATCTGCCGTTCCTCTAGCGCCAGGTCACGCGAACCGGGAGCTTCTTCGTCCCGCTGATGAAGTTCGACCGGAAACGTTCGCTGGGGCCGGCCGCTTCGATGTTCGACCACGCCTTGGCCATCTCTTCGAACATGACGCGCAGTTCGAGTCGAGCGAGGTGCGCGCCGAGGCAGAGGTGTGCGCTGTGTAGTCCGAAGGCCACGTGGTCATTGGGCGCGCGGTCGATGATGAACTCGTCGGGGTTGCTGAACTGGTCCTCGTCGAAGTTCGCTGAGATGTACCACAGGACGACCTTGTCGCCCTTTTTCAATGTCTGACCCCGCAGTTGCGTGTCTTCCACGACGGTCCGACGAAAGTGCATGGTCGTGCTGGCCCAGCGCAGGACCTCGTCGACGAGCATCTTGATCTGGGCCTCGTCCATCTCCGGAAGCGCGGTGAAGATCTCGGGGTGCTCGATGAAGACCTGGGTCCCGGCCGTCATGGTGTAGCGCGTCGTGTCGTTGCCGGCCGCCACCATCAGCGTGAAGAAGTTCTTCAATGTCGGGTCGTCGAGCGTGTCACCGTCCTTCGTCGGAGCGAGGAGCGCCGTGAGGACGTCGGGCGTCGGCGTGAGTCGGCGTTCCTCCAGTGCCTGTTGGGCATACTCGAAGAGCTCGATCGAGACCGGGGAGCGAAAGGGCAGCAGTCGGTAGGCGCTGGTGTCGCTCTGGTCGACGACGTAGTCGGTGAAGTCGGGGTCCGAGTTTCCGATCAGGGCGTCGCCACGACTGACCAGCCAGTCGAGGTCCTCGTGGGGCAGTCCGAGGAGACGCCCGAGCATCTTCATCGGGAGTTCACGCGCGACGTCCTTCACGAAGTCGAACTCCTCTCTCCCGTCGAGGTTCTCGAGCACTTCCTTGGCGAGCTCTCGCACGGCGCCCTCGTAGTCGGCGACCGCGCGCGGGGTGAACGGTCGAGCCACGATGCGCCGCAGCCGCGTGTGCTCCGGGGAGTCCATCTCCATCATCGTGCGCCGGGCCTCGGTCTCCTCGGCGTCCATGTCCTCCATGCGGATGCCGAGGCGGCTGGAGAACAGTTCCGTGTGGCGGCTGGCGTAGAGGACGTCGTCGTACTTGGTGAGGCTCCAAAAGCCGCGGCCCCCGTCGGCCTCCTCGGTCCAGGCGACCGGCTCCGTGGCGCGCATCCGGGCGAAGACCGCGTGCGGCACGCCGTCGACGTAGGTGTCGTGTGAGGTGATATCGACGTTGGGCGCGTCGGGCGGCATGAAAGCTCCTTCGTTGAGCACAGGGTACTCGTTCGTTGCCAAACGACAGTTGGTACACAACGGGGCCGAATCGTTCCTACTATGGAGGGATGGCGAAACCGCTCATCGGCATGTCCGGGCGTCGCTGGCCGGCGTCGGCGCTCGCCAACAACGTGCCCAAGGCCATGTACGAACTCAAGTTCGACCTGCACTTTTCGGACTACCCGGCCTCGGTCGCCGCGGCCGGGGGACTGCCCGTCGAACTGACCCGCGACGCCGACGTCGAGGGCGTGCTCGCGCGCCTCGATGGGCTGATCCTCAGCGGTGGCGCCGACGTGGAACCGGACCGTTACGGACACCACGCGGACGAGAACCTCGGCGCCATTGAACCGGACCGCGACGAGTGGGAGTTGGCTCTCTTTCGCGAGGCCCGTCGACTGGAGATGCCGGTCCTGGCGATCTGTCGGGGGGCGCAACTGGCCAACGTCTACTACGGCGGCACGCTGAACCAGCACGTCGAACTCGACGACGGTGCCGGCCACCCCCAGTGGGATACCGACGGCCGAGAGCGTACGCACGAGGTGAACGTCGTGCCCGGTTCGCTGCTCTCCACGATGTATCCGGCGACGGTCGGCGTCAACTCCCTGCACCATCAGACACTCGCGGTTTTGGGGAACGACCTCGTCGTGTCGGCGACGGCGCCCGACGGCGTCGTTGAAGCAGTCGAACTGCCCGGTCATGACGTCCTCGCGGTGCAGTGGCACCCGGAACTGCTCGACAAGCCCGACCCGACCTTCCGGTGGCTGGTCGAACGAAGCAGCGACTACCTGGCCCGCAAGAATTAATTCACCGCCGCGCTCCTGTCGCGACTGCGAGCGTCGGTGGTGGACGTCGTCTCGTTGACCCGAGAACGGCGCCGTCGATTTCACGGTCGGGTCTCGAATTCCCGAGCCTTTGCACATTGAGTTGTCGAGCGATGTCGCCAACGTAGAGTCGTCCCCATGAACTTGCGACTCCGCCCCTACACGTTGGACGACGAGTCGGCCGCGCGCCGGGCTCATGAGATCGCGGCCGCCGAAGATTCGATGTTCCTCATCGGGTTGGAACCCGAGATGTCCTGGGTCGAGTTTCTCGAGAGTGTCGAGACCCAGCGGCTCGGACTGTACCCGTCCGAGTACAGGGTGCGTGGGTTGCAACTCGCCGCCACTGTCGACGACGTGCTCGTCGGTCGTGCGTCCATTCGGTTCGAGTTGAATGAGTTCTTCGCCACCCAAGGTGGGCATATCGGCTACGTCGTGCTGCCTGAATTTCGGCGGCGTGGTTACGCCACCGAGATCCTTCGACAGTCCATCGTCATCGCGCGCTCCGGCGGCGTGGAATCGATCTTGATGTACTGTTCCGACTCCAACGTGGGTTCGATCATGGCCATCGAGCGCAGCGGGGGAGTGCTCGACGAGGTGATCGACGACGACGACGGAGTACCGTCGTGGCGTCGCTACTGGATCAACTGAGCCGCCCTACTCGACGGCTCACCGGTTTTGCGCCTCGTCGACCGTCAGTTCGGCCGCGGGATCGGCCTCCAGTCGTTCGTCGGGGATCGGCGCGCCACTGGCGACGGAGCGACCGTAGGTGCCGGCGGCGAGACGTTGTTCGGCTCGTCCGATCGCGGCCAGTCTCAGTCTCAGGGAGTTCGCGACCGCGTCATCCGTGCCTTCAGAGACCAGCAGTTCCGACGAGTCACTCATATCGCCGTGCTCGTTCGCGGCCGATCGGTCGGATTGGCTGTCGCCAGTCACTGCGTCCAACAGAGTCTCGACGCGCGACCGTTCGGCACTGAGTAGTTCTCGGGCTCGGTCGTCGTCCACCTCATGCTCCGTTCTCGAAGTTCAACCAGTCGCTCAGCGAAATGGTTGAGTTTGACCAGCGTAATTCGCGCGGTGATCGGACGGATAGGCAAGGGAAAAACCTTGATCCGGACGTATTGGGACCCTGGACGGCATCACGCCGAGCTAGGAGTCTCGCCGTTGGGTTGGTCGAGGTGGCGATGGCGCATCGAGATGTCCTCCTCGCTGAGGGCCTCAATCTTCTCGCTTGCGTTTTCCAACTCGGGGCGAAAGAACTGTTGGGCGATGAGCGTGGGGACGAAGGCGGAAACGATGACCACAGTGACGAGTTCCGTGTACTGCGACTGAGTGATCAGGTGGTGCGTCAGTCCGTAGAGCGCCGATATCGATCCGAACGTAAGACCGGTCGCCATGAGCAGCGTGGTGTAGGTTCGCTCGCGGTTGGGGAGCCGGAACGCGGTGGCCGTCGGCCAGACGCCCAAGAACTTGGTCACCATCTTCACGAAGAAGAGGGTCACGATCACGCCGCCGCCGGTGATGATCGTCGACGCCGAGATGAGCGTTCCGGCGCGCAAGAAAAAGAATGGCGTGAGGAGGGCGAACGCGATCGTGCGGATGCGATCGAGGACGACGCGGTCATTCATAAAGACGCCGGCCACGACGAGACCGGCGACGTAGGCCGGCAGCACCGCCTCGCTCCCGGCCGCTGTCGCGAGTCCACCGAGGGCGAGTAGGACGACGAAGATCACCTTCACCTCGGGTTCGCTCACCCGATGACCCAGGTTCGCGACGACCCAGCGAAGGGTGCGGGGCAGGAAGAACAGTACGACGGTGGCCACGACGACGAAGACGAGCAGGAGCCAGTCGTAACTCGCGAAGAGACCACCGAGCGCCAGGACCGTCCCCAGGTCGGTGACGAAGCAGGCGGCGAGTATCAGTTTCCCGATGTCTTGTCGGTTGAGTCCGGTCTCGACCATGACGGCGTACACGACCGCGACCGACGTCGTCGAGAGGGCGATACCGGCGATCTCCGAGGCGTGAAAGTTCCAGTCGAAGACGTAGCGCGCGAAGCAGAAGGCTCCGATGAGCGGTAACAAGAATGACACCGCACCCATGGAGAGGCTCGCCTTCCAATGTTTCTTGAGTGATACGGGATCGATCTCGGCTCCCGCCAGGAACGTCAGTAGTACCGATCCGATGCCCGCCAGTAGCGTGGTGTAATCGGTCTGTTGCACGTGCTCGCGAATGCCCGGGATGTTGCCGGCGATGGCGCCAATGAGAATCTCGACCAGCGCCACCGAGAGTCCGACCTTGATGCTGAAGAATGACGCAATGAGGGCCATGCCGACCCAGATCGCCATCACGTAATAGACATTCACCGTTTCCTCCTGTCAAGGCAGGGAACGGCGCACCGGCCCTACCAGCGTGTCTTCTTCTTGCTGGTAGATGCCATCAGCCGGTCTAACCGGCGCTTTTGTGGGCGGGCTTCATCGCTCGAAGGTGATGGTAGCAAATCGACGTAGCGATGAGATGTGATGTCATGTGAAGCTTCGATATTCGCGCCGTATGATCGTGCCAGAGGGCGACTGTGCGGCATCGCACATGCGGAGTGGGCCAGAACCCGGACAGGGGGCGCAATGTCAATCGACGATCGAGCCGAAGAGGTCAGTTCAGCCAGTAGTGGCGTGTGGAGCGGGCTCGTTCCCGATCCGGGGTCACCGGGATTTAGCGTGCGCGGCACGTATCCTTCGAACGTAGAAGGTGTCGAGGTGATGCTCGAACATTGGGACGCTGGCACGGGAGAACCGCCGCATTTCCACCCGGGCGACGACATGACGATCGTCGTAGAAGGGAAGATGATTGTGCGGTTCTACCTCAGAGTGGGGGAGTCGCTCGTCGCCGACGGCGAACCGGTCACGCTCAACAGAGGCGACGTCGGATACGTTGGCGCCGAGCGCATCCACGACGCCCAGTACGTCGAGAACTGCCGACTGGTCTACGTGCACAATGGCGCCTTCGCGTTCAGACGCGTCGACGTCGCTGTCGTTTAATATCCTCGGGCTCGTTTGAGCCCTTGCCACGACTCTCGCGCCAGTGGAAACTGGCACCGAGTGCGGGTAACATCGCTCACAATTGCTGATCAATAGGGGGTTCACATGTCGTCTTACGAAAGCAAACGCTTCGACAGTCCAGATGAGAAGCGTCCCTTCCAGGAAGAAAAGGGAGAGGTTCGAATCGTCAACATCGCCGGCGGCGTCGTCGGACTGGCGACCTTCGAGCCGGGATGGAAATGGTCGGATCACGTAAAGCCCATCATGGGCACCGACAGTTGCCAGATGGCCCACATGGGCTACGTACTGTCGGGGCGGCAGATGCTCCGAATGGACGACGGCACGGAGTTCGAGGTTAAGGCCGGTGACGTCGTGTCGATCCCCGCGGGACACGATGGGTGGACCGTGGGTGACGAACCGTGTGTGGTCATCGACTTCGCCGGAATGGCGACGTACGCCAAACCAAGTTGACTGTGATGGGTGATCCACCCATCGGACATGTAGTACTTGCGTTAAACCTTGATCGCAGCGAGCAAACCTGAAAGTCCTCGTCGTCTCCACACCCGGCGAAGGGCACGTTAGACCGCTGTTGCCGCTGATCACCTCCCTGGTCGCGGGCGGCGACGACGTCGCGGTGGCGGCCGCCGGAGACGCCGCCGGTTTCGTAGCAGGTTCCGGGGCCGAGTTCCGTCCGGTCGGTCATGGTGAAGGGGAGTGGTTCTCGACGCTCGTTGGCCGGACACGTGGCGCACCAGGCGACGGCCTGGCTCCCGAACGAATCCATCACTACTTCCTGCCTCGCGTGTTCGCCGAAATTGCGGCCGACGACATGATCGATGACTTGGTCGTCGTCGGAGAGGCATTCGACCCCGACGTCATCCTCTTCGAGTCGTGCGCCTTTGCAGCCCCGCTCCTCGGTGATTTGTTGGAGGTCCCGGTCGTCCACCATCTGTTCGGTCCGAAGATTGAAACCGAGGTGATGGAACTCATCGATGACGCTGTATCACCACTGTGGCGATCGTTCGGTCGGAAGTCTCCTGGACTGGCCGGCGTCTATCGAGATCTGACGATTGAGATCTGCCCGCCGTCGTTGGAGGTCGACCAGACAACGTACGGTGAGCGTCTATTTCTGCGACCCGCACCGCCTCCAATCGAGGATCGCTCGGTGCCGGAACGTCCGCTCGTGTACGCCACCCTAGGAACCGTCATGAACACGGCCACGGATATCTTTCGCGACATATTGATCGGACTTTCCGACGAACCACTCGACGTCGTCGTTACTGTGGGCCGGGACCGGGACCCCGCCGAGCTCGATCCCATTCCCGCGAACGCTCGGGTGGAGCGCTTCATCCCGCAAGCTGCTTTGTTGCCCCGCTGCGCGGTCGTCGTACATCACGGTGGTGCGGGTACGACCTTCGGCTGTCTTACCCACGGCGTGCCGCAAGTGGTCATTCCCCAGGGGGCGGACAACTTCATCAATGCGTCAATGGTCGAACGGGTCGGCGCTGGCCTCACCCTCATGCCGGGACACGTGAACCCCCAGTCCATCAGAGACGCGGTCTCGGCCACCATTCATGACCCACGCTTCGATTCCGGCGCTCGCCGCGTCGCCGACGAGATCGCGTTGATGCCGGGTCCGGATGGTGTCGCGCAACAGCTGCGCACGTGGATTGGCGAACGTCAGAGCCGTACCGCGTCGAAGGAGTGAATCGTGACCGGTGACTCGAGACCACCAATCGAGGGGACGTTGCACTCCAATCGCGGCGAAGGCATCGTGCGCTTGAGGGCTTCCTACGAGACCGATGTCGAGAACCTGTGGTCCGCGATCACCGATCCGCAGCGTGTCGCCAAATGGTACGGAACGGTGAGCGGAGATTTCAACGTCGGCGGGGAGTTCACGGCGGCAGTCTTCGCCAGTGGGTGGGACGGCCACGTCCGGATCGACGTATGCGTTCCTCACCGAAGGTTGGAGGTGACGATGTGGGAGAGAGAGGAAGCGCAACACGTCGTGGCGGCCGAACTCGTCGCCGACGCCAACCACGCGATCTTGTCACTCGAGGTCCGTGGACTGCCCTTGGACCTGGTCTGGGCGTACGGCGCGGGGTGGCAGGTGCATCTGGAGGACCTGGGGCGTCATCTTGAGGGACGTGAAGGTTTGAATCCACCGACCCGGTGGGATGAACTCGAACCGCTCTACCAGGCGATGTTCGTCGAACAACTTCGCGGGTCGTAAGAGCGGACTCGTTCGGAGGTGGTCGTGATGATCAATGTTGAAGTGACCATCGAAGCATCACCCGGCGTGGTGTGGTCGGTATTGACGGACGTCGAGCGATGGCCCGAGTGGACACATTCCGTGACGGAGGTCACTCGTCTTGACCACGGCGATTTCAGCGTGGGGAGCAAGGCGCGCATCAAGCAACCTCGTCTGCCTTCGATGGTGTGGACGGTGACGGACCTGGCCGCTGACCGGTCATTCGAGTGGGCCGCCAAGGGCTTCGGTTTTCATCTGGTGGCCGGCCACCAGATCTCCGACGTGGCGAATGGACGGACGATGGCGATCTTGAGCGTGCACCAGCGTGGGACGTTCGGTCAACTGCTCGAAGCGCTGAGTTCGCGGAGTGCCCGGCGACACGTGCAGATGGAGGCGGCCGGTCTCAAGGCTCGAGCTGAGTCGATTGGGTAATGAGGGCTGCGTCAGCCGACGTGAGACGGGCAACTGTCAACGAAGGAACGTGAATTCATCAACCTCCAATTCGCTTCTCGGTGAGCACAAGATCTGAGAGCGGCATCGTGAGGTGGCTCAGCTCGTAGCCGTCCCCGTCGGGGCGCAACTCGTAGATCGGCACATCGACCCTGATTACATAGGGACCCGGCGACAGTTCAATGACTTCGCCATTGCTCGTACTGCTGGTTCCAATCAGAACTGCAATGGTCACCTCTCCACCAGGTTCCAAATGAATCATGCGACCCATTCCCGCGACGGGACCGCTGTATCTCGCCACGCTTTCCAAAGTGGCAGGATCTAGGACGTTTGCCAGGAGGGGCTGGTCGGTTTGGAACTCGATCAAGTCCGCGCCGACGTTTCGGAGATGAAGATGACCGAGTCCTCGGCATCCCACCTCGAGTGAGTCCTCGGCCAATTCGACTCTCCCTTCGAGGCAGGGGAAGTCTGGTCGCCGATCTTTGGAGGATTGGGTGATCGGCACTTTCTAAATGTACGCCGACGTATCGGGTGGGCGAGGACAAGACCTCGCGATCTGCCGCGGCGAGTACCCGGCGCAAAACCCGTACGCGCAACCGTATATCTAGGGGTTTTCCCCGACGCGCGGTCGCAGTGTCACGCCCACGGTCGTCGGTACGATCGAAGTGCCGCTTGGTCGTCATCGAAAGGATGCGCGATGACATCGCTCCCAACACAGTCGAACGTTCGAACGAGCGGCGAACGCCGGCGGTGGTACGTCCACTTGGCCCTGATGGTCACCCTGGCGGGCTCGCTCCTTACGCTCATCACTCTGAGCCACAGCATCACGATCCACGTGATCTTCGGCGTGGCGTTCATGTTCTTCTTGCTCTTTCATTTCCTCCAACGTCGTCGCACCATCGCGACACTTTGTAAACGCCTCATAGGCGTTCAAACCCGCACGCGAACCGCCACCCGTCTGGCAGTTTCGGACTTGATCTTGGAACTGCTCGTGCTCAACGTACTGCTGTCCGGCATCGTCGACGGAGTCAACCACCACGCGACGCAATTCCCCTTCGCCAACGCACTCGGACTGCCGCCGGGCCTGTCGCAGTGGCACAAACTCGCCGCCATCGTCTTGGTCGTGTACGCAACGGTTCACATCATCAGGCGACGTAAGCGACTACGGCGTTCGCACGTTCAATAGACGGCACTCAGTCTCGAGACCGCCGACCCGAGTCTGGGAAGTGTTGACCGTAGTCTTGAGACGTGCGAGCGCGCGATGACCACGTCTATACGTCGACGACTGAAGCCGACTGATGCTCAAGTTCCTCAATTACTTTGATTCTTGGCAGGCCGCCGCCGTATCGGCCGTGATTGCTGCCCTAGTGACTTTCTGGTTCATGCGAAGGCATCGAAGGTCCAGACACCATTTCGGAAATGTCGGCACCGCGATACTGTCCGTCATCGTTTTTGCAGTTCTCTTCTCGATTGTGTTTTTCGCATTTATCTGAGCTGACCTTCGCTCAGCTAGATGTTGGCACGACGGCGGCGCACTGAGCGCAGTCTTCTATCGATTAGGGCGAGGATCTCTAAATGAGTGCACGGTGGTAGTAGTCGTCGGGCGATGTCGGCTTCGTCTGGTATTGCCCGATCGCCGCATCAGTAGGATTTGGAATGGATTCTCCCGGGAAATTGATTGCGTCGGGCCGTGACGCCGACATCTTCGAGTATGGCAAGGGGAGTGTCCTTCGTCGCTCGCGCAATGGTCGCTCCCAAGTCTTCGAAGCGAGGGTCATGGAATTTGCTCACTCCGCGGGGTTCCCGGTCCCCAAAGTCTTCGAAGTTAGTGACGACGGATTCGAATTGGTAATGGAGAGAGTTTCAGGTCCGACGATGCTAGAGACTGCGTCGAAACAGCCGTGGAAATTGCGAAGTTTCGGTCGTGAACTCGCTGAGTTGCATGTATCTCTCCACAACTTGACGGCTCCAGATTGGATGCCAGACGGTCCGTTCAGTCCAGGCAATCGGATCCTCCACCTCGACTTGCACCCCTTAAACGTCATCCTGGCTAACAATGGTCCAGTCGTCATCGACTGGACAAATGCTTCACGAGGGAATCCGATGGTCGATGTCGCAGCAACGTGGGTTTTGTTGGCCTCGGGGAGTGTCCCCGGTGGTCGCTTGGACGCGGCGAAGGCGAAAGTTGGGCGGGGAGTTCTCTTACGAGGATTCTTGAGAACCTTCTCGAAGACGGATCTGCACTCGGTGCTGAGCGAAGTTGTGGAATGGAAGTCCAAAGACACGAACATGACGCCAGTGGAAATTCAAAGAATGCGCTCGCTGCTCTAAGGAACTCCCGTTCAAAACGGTGGTCTCGACCAAATTGAGGTGCCGACCCACGCTATCTCCGGCGTCAATTTACACAGCCGGACTCTTCCCGCAACCCTGGGGTTGTCCCCGATAGCCAATTGGTGAGCAACCAGTTACGTTCAATAGGTACTCGATCTTTGAAAGTGTGAACCGAGATGCGCCAAGTGCTCAGCAACGTCAAGCGATTACTTTCTGTGTTGGTTATCGCACTATTGATGGCCTCGACAAATGCAGGGGCCGCGACTCCAGCGGGAATAGAGCACCTAACCATCTTTGCGGTCAACACGGATGGCCCGAAGTTCGAAGCAATCGTGAGCGGAGACATCGCCGATTACGGGTCCGCTGTGTCAAATCAGCGGAATACTGAGCTCACTCTGCACTTGACGAAAGGGACTTTTAGTGTGGACGTCGCCACCTTGGATGCGAAGCTCGTAGCGGAATCGGCGGACGAGCCACTGTTTGCCTCGACCTGTTCTGACTATTTCAAGGTCAGTGGGATGATAACCATCATCGCAAAATCAGGCACCGGCACGTATCGCCGGATCGCGGGGACATTCGACTCATCCATCACCGTTAACGAGGATCAGGGACCACCTTGCAAACACTCACTTGCGCTCTTCCGCCAGATCTTTTTCCTTGATGGCATCGGGCACGTCTCTGGATAGCCATCGACTACAACGTTGCCCCGAAGACTGGCGTCAAGGCGTCAGGTACCGACGTGTGACTCGAAAATGCAGTTTCTGGCGTCGCGGTCCGACGTTGCGAAAAAACAACCTCGCTTTGGGGTTGAGCGGCTCGATGTGCCCTGACTCGCGACGGGTCACCCATCAATAGGGGAGCGTGATGATCGTCACGTGTACTGGACGAGGCAAAATTCATGGCCCTCCGGATCGGTCATGACGACGACGATGCCGTCGTCGTGCTCGTGACGTTCGCCGGTGGGTTGCCCGCCGAGAACGGATGCACGTTCGATCGCCTCGTTGATGTCATCAACGGTGACATCAAGATGGACGCGGTTCTTTCCCGACTTCAGGTCTTTGACCGGCTGGAACACAATTCTTGGCTGAGTGTCACCTCGTAGACCGAGATACACCCATCCTTCTTCCGATGGGCCCGGTTCGCGACCGAGCAACGCGGCCCAGAACTGCGCCACCCGCTGCGGGTCAAGGCAGTCGAATGTCACACCGGACCAGACCGTCGGCATTTCGCAACCTTACGTCATTCCTTTTGGACGTGGCGCCTTGCGAGCGACGCAAGCGTCGTCTTGACTACTTCGTCGTCAAGTTATAGATCAAACCAAATCGATCCTTAACATAAGTTCTCGGGCGATTCGGCTCATCCTTGACGACTTCGCAGCCATCTCTCACCAGCTGAAGTTTCGCCTCTTCAACATTGTCAACCGTCACTTCCAGAACCGGACCGAGCGCAGGTCCGCGCTCAATGAAGAGGTTGACGTGCTCTCCGTGAAGACTGATCATCTCTGGCGTTTCGTCTGTGATCTCGAAACCGAGAAGGCCAACGTAGAAGGATGCCGCTACCGCAGGATCTTCAGCCTGTATCAGGATGTCTGTGCCGAATGAGTTCGCCATGGAGGCTCCTTTGCAGTCCAGAACGCTGGGACTCCACCAGTGACGCTGAAGGTTAGCAACGCTGGACAAGTGTTGGGATAGCGTTAACCCGTGAGTACCGAAGAGGGAGCCGACATCGGCGCCGAGGAGAAGAGCCAGGGACCGGCGTCCCGAAACAAAGGCTCGATTCGGTCACATGAGCAGTTGATTGGAATGATCATCCTCTCTGCGGCGTTCATCGTTGGATCGTTCTCGGTAGCGTCGGGGATCCGAAACCGAAATCTACCGCAGACCAATCAGATCACGATCACCGGGTCTGCTGAACAGGCGGTCACGTCCAACACGTTCCAATGGATGGCAAGTGTGTCCAGCACGCAGGCGACAACCTCGGCGGCATTGGCGCAACTGAACGGGTGGGCAGACCAGATTCGCAACGCGCTGCTCGCCGCCGGAGCTTTCAACGCCGAAATCGCATTTGGCACAGTGAGCGTGCAACCCAATACATCGGAATCCGGTCAAGTGACCAGTTTCACTATGACCCAAACGGTGACCGTGCAGTCCTCTCGACTGACCGCCATGCAGCCTGTCTTGGGCGTCAGTAACCTCCTGCTCGCCAAGAACGTTCCGTTCATTGCCCAACAACCCCAGTACACCTTCAATGGATTGAAGAGACTTCGACCCGCTCTTACGAGAGAGGCGGCCGCGAACGCGCGACAACGTGCCCAAGCCGCGTTGGGCAAACACGTCAAGTTGGGGAAGCCGATTTCGATCACGGTGGGACAAGTGTCCGTGGATGCGCCCGGCTCCGTCAATTACGGCAGCGGAGACTTCAACACCAGCTCGATCCCCAAGGTCGTCTCCGTAGTGGTTTACGCCACCTACTCAACTTGACGAGTCGTCATCACCCTCGCACGATGAACCGAGCAGCGCTGTGTCGCCGTGTGCGGACCGACCCACCCAATATCCGAATGGCGAATTACGCCGCGGCGAGCAACATTTAGACAATTTTCAGGCTTGAACCGCCTCTCCCGAGCCAAAGAATGCAATGCTACGTGTTCGCCGTCAATGGAGTTCATTCCCATGTACAAGACAAGTACTCGCACTCTCTTTCTTACTGTCCTGGTCGCCGGTGTGTCCGTGCTCTCGGCTCTTGCGCTCCCTGCGAGTGCCGCAAGCAGAACCACCACGTTTTGCAGAGATGTTGAAGGAGTGGTCGTTCTTTCACCGGGACTTCCCAGCAACGACTCTGCCAGTGCCATCGCATCCGCCGTGTCAAAACTGCCCTCTGACGTGACCGCATTGAAGAAGATCCACGCCAAACTGATGTCAGCGGTTGGCGCCGCACCCAGTTCGGTGTTGACTGACGTAATTCGTGTCGCGGCAAATTCTGTGGCGAAGGAAAGCTCCGCCATCACCGAAGTGATCAGCGTGGAACCGACCGTGTTATCTGATCCCAAAAACTCTTCGGCCGTGGTCGACTTGGCGCAGGATCTCATCGCCGCAACCAGCGCCGCCGCGACTGCGAACGCCTATCTGGCAGTGGATCATTCGACAATCGCAGAGGTTTGCAAGAGCGCGGCTTGACTCGCGAGAATCTTGGTTACGAATTGACGTCTGAATCGGTGTTGCCGGAGACCGCCGCCGGCAATCTCTGACTAGCGAATCGAATCGTGCGAAATAGATCGATCCGAGGGAACGGATTAGTAAGTCGTGGTTGTAGTCGTAGCAGTTTCGGTGAGTGGAGGGAGTCCGAGGTCCCGCCGAAGTGCGTTCTCCGTCTTCTCTATGATCCGATCTTGACGCGCACTTGTCTTGGCGAGATTCTTGATCGAAGGATCACTCTGTCCACCAATCGCCAACACGTCATTGACTCCGACCTCTTCTGCGTTGACGAACGCGTGAGTCGCCGAATTCAGTGGTCCGCCAGCTCCCCAAGTGAGCAGGTTCTGATCGAACGATCCCAGAGCGTCGGAGAGCGAGAGATCGATATTTGCGATGTCGCGCAAGGTCGACTTCTTAGTCAGCGCCTTCAACTTCGACAGCCACACTTTTCCGGCCGAAGTCACCTGCGTCAGACCGCCTTCATAGTGCTTACGCAACGCCTTCAGGTTCAATGGTTTTGGTGTGCCCAGTAGAAAAGTCCGCACCAAGTAGGTGAAGCTCACTCCCTCTTGGAAGAGAAAGCCATGACCCGCATCGGGAAACAGGACCAGGCGCGAGCCGGAGATTTGGTTGGCAACGTCTCGATCGTTCGCAACGGAGTCGAGGCGGTCATTCGCCCCGTCCGTGACCAAAGTCGGAGCTTCGATTCGGTGCACTCGGCGACCCGTTGCGTCCTTACCGTCCCACCACGCGACTATGGCACTCGCCTGATGCGCAATTACGGATTGCGAGACAGGTTCCGACGCAGGGTAGGCGGCCAAGCTGCCGGAGAACGAGGCAGCGGCAACGTCTTGGTCGGCGGGGAAGAGATCGACCTGTGCGCCGGCTGGATCGTTACCCGTGAGGGCGGCGATGTCCTTTCGACTGGGCTGAATGGCACCTCCCGTACCTGGATAGGTCGCGCAGAGGACCAAGCGATGAACTTGATCCGGGTGGCGGATCGCCAACGCCTGAGCGATCATGCTCCCCATCGACCATCCCAACACATCGGGCGAACCTAAGTGCAGCGCAGTTATGAGGGCACTCGTCTGGTCCGCCATGGAATCAATGCTCACCGATCGCAAGACCGCGCTGCGACCGATGCCCGCGTTATCGAAGATGATCACTCGAAAGTCTCGCCCCAGTTGGTCGATCAAGTGGGGGTCCCAGGTCTCCATAGTTCCTGCGTAGCCCATGATCAGAAGCAGTGGCGGCCCGTTGCCGAAGGCGCGGTACGCGACGTCACCTTCCGAGGTTGATATCACCTTCACCGGAACATTGACGACGGTCGCCGGACTTTGGTTTTTACTCGCGTCGGCACCTTGCGCGCAAGACAAAGTTGACATGATGGTGACAGACACAATCGCGGTGAATGATCGCCAGTTTCGGGGCACTGACTAGACGCTACTTGCCACCTAAATCAGGTACACCTTCACCGAGGGAACATCTCTGCAGATGCCGTTCACAGGGAGGAGATTTGGCGCCGCCGATGCGTTACGAATTGTCGCCGTGAGATCAAGTGACGAAGGGCCGACGGTGACAGTCTCCAAATGGCGGATTCAAAGTTCGGGAAGCCGAGTGTCTTTATGACTCAGAAGTCGTCGTGGAGTTAACTCGCTGCCTGGCGCGCTTCACGATCCACCTGATCGCGGTAGGCGAGCCACCACTCACTGTCATGCTCTGGAACGTTGCTGTCGTCCGCGGCGTACCCGATCGAACCGTCGATGAACTCTCGAACGAGATCAGCGTGCCCGGCGTGGCGGAACGTTTCTGCGATGACGTGAACGAGCACGTGGTTGAGGGTGACGGGTTGATCTCCCCACCACGGCACGGTTCCCGCGGCGTCAAGTTCCAGCGCCTCGATTGTTGCATCCGAGGTTTCACAAGCCTTGCGATAGTTGCCAATGATGTCCTGCCTCGTTTCGTCGGCTTGAGCGAAGAGGTCGGCGTTGTCCGCAACTCCATCTTCGAACCAGAGATTTGGCTGTCCCATCGGTCGTCCAAAGACAGGTCCGAAATAGCCGAGTTCGACGTACGTCAAGTGCTTGACGATGCCGAGGAGGTTAGTGCCGCTCCGAACGAGCGGACGGCGGACGTCGTACTCCGAAAGGCCGTCCATCTTCCAGACGACGACGTCACGTGCGGTTTGCAGATAGCCAAGCATTATTTTCTTCATGGCGTTAGACGATACGTCAACAGCGCGGA
>JBEKCK010000010.1:0-59245 GCA_050014915.1 Acidimicrobiales bacterium
GTGGGCGTTGCCGCCCAAGAAGACGAGAGCCACGAGCAGGTCGTTCCACACCCAGATGAACTGGAAAATCGCGAGCGACGCCAGGGCCGGTAGGGCGAGCGGCAGCACGATGCGATAGAAGACCTTCCACTCACCCGCGCCCTCCATGCGAGCTGCCTCCAGCAAGTCCTTCGGAATACCACTCATGAAGTTGCGCATCAAGAAGATCCCAAACGGAAGGCCGAACGCCACGTGAAAGATGATCACACCGGGAATCGTCCCGTAGGGGTTCAAGCCGAAGAGATTCCCCAGCTCGTGATAAAACTGCGTGACCGGAATGAGGGCAACTTGTACTGGCACCACCATGAGCCCCACGACAGTCAAGAAGACGACGTCACGCCCACGCCACCTGCCAAAAACCAAGCTGTGTCCGGCGAAGCACGCGAAGAAGACCACCAGCAAGGTGGCGGGAATCGTAATTTCGAGCGACGTCATCAACGAGTCGAGTAGTCCACCAGCGACGAATCCTTGGCCTAGGAGAACTCGATAGTTCGAAAAGGTCAGGGTGGCGGGCGCCAACAGCGCCTTCCACCAGCCGCTGACGCCAAAATCGGCCTCGGGACGCAGAGAGATGACGAGCAGTGACACTGTCGGTACCAGCCAGATAATGGCGATGATCCCGAGGACGATGTTTGATGGACCCCGTGCCGGCAACATTCGCCGGAGTAAGTGACGGCGCTTCGTGAGATCACTGGGCTGGAGAGCCGCTGTCATCACACCCCCTTGATCCGCTTCAGGTTCATGATCATCGCGGGAAGTACGAGCAAGAAGAGTATGACCGCAATGGCGCTCGAAACGCCCGAGTGAACGCCGCCCGTGAAACCATCGTTATAGATCTCCACTGCCAGTGTGGGCGTTGCGTTGACGGAGGCACCGGACGCCATGTTCAAGACAATGTCGAAGACCTTGAGCACGTTGATGATCATGGTGACGAAAACGACGGCGAGGACGGGGGCGAGCATGGGGACGGTGACCCTGCGAAAGACTTGCCACTCCTTCGCTCCGTCTATGCGAGCGGCTTCGAGGACCTCGCGATTGAGTGACGCGAGCCCGGCCCCGATCAGCACCATCGCAAAGCCTGCCCATATCCACAAGTAGGTGATGATCATCGCCATATCGGCGAGTGGCACGGAGAGCAAAGCCTGTTCGGTTTGACCCAACCCAGAAACGGGTGTCAGTGAACTACCGCCCAGCCACGAGATGCCCGTAAACCCCGACGTGAAATTGGAGGATGCGACTGAGACGAAGTATGAGCCTTTTCCGACATTTGAGAATTTGTACTGGCCACTCGTCGTGGTGGTGGTCGTCGCCACAGTTGCGCCCTGAGAGTTCACCAACGAGAGGCGCAGTAGCGGAAGGCCCAACTCTCCGGGCAGAACATCAGTCCGATTCGTCAGATCAGTCGGCGAGAACGCGCGCCAGACGACACCCGTGATGGCGCCGGACATCGGCTGCGGCTTCACCGCGTCTTGGGCCTTGAGCAGAGCCAGCGTCGTCGGACTGACATCCTCCATCCCGATATTGATCATCCCCCCCGCTCGGGCCGAGGAGTTACTGACGATGCTTTTGTTCTTCTCGGCGTGCGCGTTGCTCCCCACGAGATCCGAGACCGTTTGACCGGCCGAGGTGCTCACAGGGTACGCTCCCGGCGGGTTGAACCAATCGCTCACTGTCAGAACAGCTGCGTTCACCGCACCAATCTGCGGGCTGTTATCGAAGAGGGTCGCCCACACCAGGGCCGACGCCGTCGTACTGAACACGATCGGCATCACGATCAACGCCTTGAACGCGGTGGCCCAGCGAATTCGTTCGGAGAGCACGGCGAAGATGAGACCAAAAATGGTGACGAAAAACGGGAAAATCAGTACCCAGATGACGTTGTTGCGAAAGGCGGTGAGGATGGTGTCCGTCGAAAAAACCGTCTTGTAGTTGGTGAGCCCGAGAAACTTCGTGGCCGATTCGTTGAAGAGGCTCAGGCGGAAGGTGTCGATCGTGGGCCAGATCACGATGAACAGCATCCAGACCGCGGCGGGAGCCAAGAAGGCGAGCGATACGGCGTGCTCGCGAATCCACGGGCGGTGCCCGCCTGTTCGTGTCTTCACATTGATTGTGCTAGCGCTCACGGACCCCACCACTCAAAAAATACGGCTGCGCCCAACAACGACAACCACCGTATCCATCGGCGTGCGGGTAGCTCACTGAGGAACTACCCGCACGCCGATGACGCTACGTACGACTAACCGTTTGAGGCCAAGTAGGCCTTCGTTTCGCTCTGCATCGTCGACTGGAATTCGGCCGTGGTGTCCGTGCCGCCCACCCAGGCGAGCATGTTCGACCACATCTGGGGCTCCAGCGTGCCACCGTATTCGTCGTCCATGCTGAATACCGTCGCCGACGCACTATTGAGGTTCTTCACGATGCTCAACGTCACGGGATTCTTGAGGGCGCTCGCCGGCACGGCCAGGTTAGGAGTGATCGTCCCACCGGGGGCCTCTTCCCACAGCGTCGCGAACTGCTTCGAACCCAGGTACTGGATCAACGCGCGCGAGGCCTTCGTCGACGTCAGCAGCATGGCCACGTCTCCCGACGACTGGTCGTTCGTGGCGTACTTGCTACCAGCGGGCGCCGGGAACGGGAAGTAGTCGTAGCAGGGATTGGTCTGCGTCAAGGTGCACGTTGATGAATCGGACGGCGAGTAATTCGATGGAAGAGTCTGCTCCACGAAGGAGGCCTCAATCACCATGGCGGCCGTCGGCGGTCCCGACGTGGGGAATACGGGGTTGACGCAGGTGGGCCACAGCTGGTCCGTGCCCAACGCGTTGCTAATGCCGCCCACGTTCGCTCCGTTGGTACCGAGAAGCGAGGAGTAATTGGCAAATGCCTGGGTGACGTCAGAACTCGTCCAACTCAACTTCCCGCTCACGAGGTTGTTATACGCAGCAGCACCGTTCGCCTTCACGAACAGGTTTTGAAAGAGGTCCGTTGCCGACCAGCCGGCGCCGGGAGTTCCACTGCAGTAGGAAATCGGCGTGTAACCGGCCGCTTTGATCGTCGTGGCATCGGAGATGAACTGCTCGAAGGTCGTTGGTGTTGAAGTGATACCCGCGGCCGCGAACACAGCTGGGTTGTAGAAGACCGTATTCTTCGACGAAGAATCAAGCCAGACTCCGTACAGCTTGCCGCCGTAGGTTGCCGCCGCGTTCCACCCGGCGGAAAAGTTCTTCACTTCACTACCCAGAATTGACTTCAGCGGCGTCAACCGATGGCCCGCCGCGAGCAAGTCAAACGACCCAGGGGTCGGGACTGCCGCGATGTCCGGTGGCTTTCCTCCCGCTACTGCCGCTTCAAGCAGGGTGGGAAGCGAGGAACCTCCGTTACGAATGGTCACCTTCACACCGGTCGACTTTTCGAAGGGCTTCAACGCCGTGGCAAAACCCGTCGCCTCGCCGCCAGAGAATTCGTTCCACACCGATACGCTCCCGCCGATCTTCTTCGATGCCGCTAACGCGGAACCATCCGACACAATGACGGACATACCAGTGATGGTCGTCAATGCGACGGCGGCTATCAGAGCCTTGCGAGACGCCTTCACCTTCCCAAATAATTTCATACTCATAACTCCCCTTTTTGTTGTGTTGTTTGCATTCAAGACACCAGCTCCTCTCCCCCCTGAAGAATCTGGAGGCCCTGTGGGCCCTCCACGACGCCGTAGAGCTTGGTGGGACTGTTCTTCTGGATCCCCGAGGAACTTCCTCGGGGGACAACATCGAGTCCAAGTTCCTCTCGATGAGGCTTTGCGATCTCGCCGTTCAGCAGCGAGACCATCTTTGACGCTCCCTTTGTTCCGGACTCCAGCAGCGGCTGGTTCACGGTCGAGATATCAAGAATGGAAGAGACCTCAAGATTGTCAAAACCAATGACCGCCACGTCATCAGGAGTCTTGAGCCGATGTTGTTGCGCCGCTTTGATCACACCTACGGCCAAGGTGTCGGAGCTCGCAAAGATCGCCGTCGGGCGATGCTTCCCCAGTTCGAACAGTGCACCGGCGAGAACGGCAGCGGCTTCCGACGAATGGGGACCGCGCGCCACGAGGTCGAACTCGGGTCCAATTCCGGCCGCCTCTAAGGCCATCAAATAGCCGGCGTAGCGGTTCTCCGATGCGGACATACCCAAGTCAGATCTCGCGTTGTCGCCGATGAACCCAATTCGCCTATGACCCAGCGCGAGGAGGTGGTTCGTCGCCATCTCGCCGCCCGCAACGTCGTCGATGTAGACGCAGGGAAGACCAGACAGATTGTTGTCGACGAGCACGAGGGGTATCGCAAGTTTACGGATGCGCGCGATGCGTTCCTTGGGAATGCGAAGTGAGATCGAAATTATGCCGTCGACGCGACGCTGATCGATGATGGAAGAAAGGTGGCGGTCGAGCTGCGCCCGATTCTCCACGTTGAAGACCACCGCGTCGAGACCCGCATCGCTCAGTACATCGATCACGCCAACCAGGCGCGCCATGACCGATGGTCGCGTGATCACCGACACGAGTATGCCGACGGCATCGGTACGACCCTTCGAGAGCGACGCGGCGCTGCGCAGGGGTCTGTAGTCCAGCCGTTCAATAGTGCTGAGGACTCGTTTGAGGGTCGCCTCGCTAACCTGATCGCTCCCATTGAGTACGCGCGACACCGTACCGACGCCGACCCCGGCCTCCGCGGCCACGGTGGCGATACTGATCGCACGTTTGCTCACAGCAACGTCCCCCTAAGAAATCCGGCTTCAGTCACATTTCGGAACCGGTTCCATGGCATAATACAGAGCACCAAAAACACTGTCAAGTCAGGGACAACAGAAATTCTTACCGTGGTTGCAACATTCAGGTGGCGGTGATCACCAATGACAGAGCACGTTCGTCGCGAGGCGCAATGAGTTCGAAGGTTTACGAATAGGGCGAGGCATCGGCGCTTCGTTGAGAAAAAAATAGTTCAATCTTGTGGCAATCAACGCGCTGCAACAGTACGAAAAAGGATGATTAATGATTGTCGAAGAAGAGGCACAAAAGCGAGTTCTCGACTCGATTCATTTGTCGGGGCACGTCGCGTCGTCCGACGGCGACAGCGAGTCATCACAACATTGGTGGCACAAAGCAGTTCTTTACCAGGTTTATTTGAGAAGTTTCGCGGACGCCAATGATGACGGTGTGGGCGACATCGCTGGACTGATCAGTCGGTTGCCGTACATCAAAGACCTCGGCGTTGACGCCGTGTGGATTTCACCTTGGTACGCATCGCCAATGCTCGACGGCGGTTACGACGTCAGAGATTACGTTGACACCGATCCCCTTTTTGGTTCACTAGAGGACGTTCAAACCCTCATTGACACGAGTCACCGACTGGGACTCCGGGTCGTTCTCGACTTCGTCGCGAACCACTGTTCGAGTCAGCACCCGTGGTTCCAATCGGCACTGAGCTCTCCCGTGGGTTCCAAGGAACGTGACTGGTTCTACTTCAAAGACGGTCAGGGCGAAGGAGGAAACGAACCGCCGAACGACTGGAAGAGCATCTTCGGCGGCCCCGCGTGGACCCGATCCAAGAATCTCGACGGTACTCCCGGTCAATGGTATTTCCATCTCTTCGACTCCAGCCAGCCTGACCTCAATTGGAAGAACGAGGAAGTGCTAATCCAATTCGACGACATTCTGCGGTTCTGGTTTGATCGAGGCGTTGATGGTTGCCGACTCGACGCCGTGTCGGCAATTGGCAAGGACGATGACTATCGCGACATGGGCTTTGCGCCCGACCACTTGTACCGACCCGACATCTGGGGCCCGGTGCCGTTCTATGACGCCGAGGGTGTGCACGACGTCATTCGACGGTGGCGTCGCGTGGCCCGAGAGTACCCGACCGAGAAGTTCCTCGTTGGCGAAGTAGTGGTGCGGGACGTTGACCGACTAGCTCGATATCTGCGCCGCGACGAACTGCAGTCAGCACTGTCCTTCGATCTGTCCAAGATTGTCTGGGACGCCGACGCATTTCGTCAAATGATCAACACGCTGCACGGCGCGTGCTTCGAGCGCTTTTCGTGGATGACGTGGACGTTGTCGAGTCACGACGAGAAGCGTACGGTCTCACGCTATTCACAAGATGGTCCGGCCGAGGGCGTACTGGGCGACGCCACCCCGATGGGGCACAGGCGCGCTCGGGCCGCGTACTTGCTGGCACTGGCATTGCCGGGATCTGCGTGCATCTATCAAGGCGAGGAATTAGGTCTTTGGGAGGTCGTGGACATCCACGAGGACCGCCTGCAAGATCCCATCTACTTCCGCACGGGCAAGCAGGAACTTGGGCGAGACGGTTGTCGCGTGCCATTGCCGTGGGAGAAGGATGGTCCAAGCCTTGGTTTCAGTACGCGGCAAGACACCTGGTTACCTCAACCACCGCGCTGGGCCGACGTCAGTGTGGCAACGCAACTTAGCGACGCATCGTCAACGTTGCACTTCTTTCGGTCGGTGCTGGCGTTGCGCTCGACTCTTCTCAACGATGACGAGTGGGCCGTCGAATGGGAGCCCAGTTCAACGGGCGTGCTGATTTTGCGTCGCGGTCCTGACATTCGGTGCGTCGTGAACTTCTCGGGCGAGCCCTTCCCCATTGGCGATGACGAAGACTTGCTGGTATCCAGTTCCCCGTTGACGGATGAACGCACTATCGGTGTCAACGATGGTGCATGGTTGCGCGCGCGGCGGTGAGGAAGACACGGGGCCCACAAGGTCTCGGGTGCCACGATTTAGACAACTGATGAGAGCGCCATCGACTGGTCGTGCAGCGGTCGCGAGGAAATCTCGACGATGTCTGACGCGATTCGCTATAGGAGGCCACGTTGATGGCCTCGGCAGATGACCGCGGGTGCGCTTACCCTAGGGAGATGGACACGGAGCAAGCGGCGACGACCGACGTGGGCCCGCGGCGAACGCGCAAGCGCCGAAGTCCGCTGCGCCGCGTGGTGTTGTGTCTGGGCGTCCTCATGCTCGGGATCTTCGTGTGGCTCGTTTCCTCTTTCTCGGTGTACATGCTCCGACCCTCCAGCATGAACTTTTCTGAAAAGAGCACCGAATGGGTTCGGACACTCCCGTTCGGCAACTGGGCTGTTGATGAGGCGGAGCACATTTACTACAGCGATCACGCCCCGAAGAAGGGCGGACCTCAGCTCACCAAGTTGCCGAGTGTCGGCCTCAGCAAAACGGCTGGTGGGGGCCGACCTGCGACTTCCGGAGCTCACCCGCAGAGCGCCTGGCCGGCACCCATCGCGCCGGTCTTCGCCAACCCCCTGCCGGGCGAAGGCATATGGAAGCGCACGGGACCTTCTGTCCAGGGGAAGCCGCCGGTGCTCGTGACCACGTACCGACCCGACCCGACCTATCCCCAAATGGTCGCCTACGTTGCCTGGTTCAACCACTCTCTCGTCGATCTGGCCTACTATCCCGGTCGCTACGAACCGCCAAAAGCGAGCGACCGCGGCCCTTCGATGGTTCCGTACGACGAGCGCTACCGACTCCTCGCAACGTTCAACGCGGGGTTCATCTACTCCGATGGTGACAACGGCTCATCGGTGAACGGGTACACCAACGAACCGCTCACGGACGGGAACGCCACGTTGGTCGGCTTCAAGAACGGACAGATCGCCATCATCAAATGGCACGGAGGTCCGAGCCCCGGCTCCAACGTCGCCTGGGCCAGGCAGAGCCTCGCGCCGATCGTATGGCACGGCGTACTCAACCCCGAACTCAACACCAATCCCGACAGTCCCCAGTGGGGCTACACGGTCGGGAACGCGGTCAGGGTCTGGCGCACCGGCGTGGGCATCGACAAGCAGGGGAATCTCATCTACGTGGTAGCGAACGACCAGACGGTCGTCTCGTTGGCCCAGATTCTTCGGCACGCGGGAGCGATCGACGCCATGGAGTTCGACATCAACGCCGACTGGCACACGTTGATCACCTACAGCCACGAACACGGTCTCGATCCCACCATGGTGGAACCCCAGCCCGTGTACTCAGTGGATCGCTACCTCTATCCCGACGACCGCGACTTCTTCGCGGTCTACGAGCGCATACCTGGTCCGGTTGTCGTCCCCTTCAGTTAGAGGCGCTTGAAGGTCCGTGCCGCTTACCTGAGATCGCTGGCGTGACTCTGGACCGACGTGCATAATTGCCGTGTGCGTCCAACTCGACGTTGTGTAGTTGCCATCATGCTTGCCGGCGCGGTCGGCGTGGTCGGCCTGATTCCGGTCGCGAGCGACGCCTCTAGTTCAGATCCACTCGGGGAATTCACCGCGGTGTCGTGCGTGAGTCCGACGTACTGCCTAGCCGTCGGGACCGCGGTGGCGACGTGGAACGGCCAGAGTTGGCGATTGGACCCGAGACCAGCGGCCCCGTCGGGAACACTCCAGGAGTTCGAGAACGCGGTGTCGTGTCCGCAGGTCGAGAACTGCGTCGTCGTAGGAACCTTCGAATCGCGTACCGCCAGAAAGACCTTGGCCGATCATTGGAATGGCCACGAGTGGTCGGTCCTGGACGTGGGCAACATGACCGACGCCGAGCTGAACGCGGTGTCGTGTCCTACTAGCTCTTGGTGCATGACCGGCGGCGGAATCTACAGCGGTGGCAAATCTCGAATCGTCGCCGGAACGTGGAACGGAACTGATGGCGGTGTTTGGACGCTGACCCCAATTACACCGGTCGCCGGATCGTCAACCAGTGTCAGTACGCTGACGTGTGCAAGTGCCACGGTCTGCGTTGAAACGGGATCAGGAATCAATCTCTGGAATGGCCAAACCTGGACAAATGTTCCCACGTCTGGGTATGCGATCTACGTCGCGTCGTGTCAGCCCGGTGACAGTGTCACTGAATGCAACTACCTGGGGGCGTACGCCAGCGGCGGCAAGTTCTACTCCGACACCGTGCAGTACAACGGTTCCGGTTGGCAGTTGGTCGGTGCCACGAGCGGTTCGACACAATTAGTGTCGGGTAATCCCGCCGCGTACTCGTGCGCATCATCGACTTCGTGTTTCGCGGTCGGTCAGCAATCCTCTCGTGCGAGAGGTGGTCCGGTGACCTTCACCGAACTTTGGAACGGCGAGACCTGGAGCGCCGTGGCCAGTCCCAGCCCGAATCCGACGCCTCGTGGCTCGCACTACGACGCCTTCTTCGCTGTGTCCTGCGTCAGCGCCAATAGCTGCACCGCCGTGGGTCGGGCCAACGACGACGTCCTCGCCGAGCAATGGAATGGCGTGCGTTGGCAAGTCGGACGATTCAGTTGAGTCCCTGTCAACCGAAGCGTCCCGCCACGATGACGACCACGGTGCCGACCGACATCCACGGTTTTTATTCCGGTACGCCCTTAATCAGGAGATGGGTTGTACCGCATGCGCCTTGAACGGTCAGCGTGATCGACGCTTGTTTCGGTGTCGTAAATTTCCCCGCGAGAGTGACGAGTACGTCGGTGCCCGTTGCGCCCACTCCGTTCCAGATACTGGCCGGGCCACTGTACGAGAAAGAATCTCCGGAGATTGGTAGCGCCTTGTCAATTTGCAAGTAATACGAAAAACCATCCGTAGTTGACCCGAGGCACGTCTCCGAGTCCTCGAAGTCCGTCACCTTCCCCCCCACGACGGAGAAGTAGCCGCCAATCGGACCCTCGGGTCCGCCGCACCTGCCCCAGCACGTTCCCTGCGCGACGGGTGGGTTCGATTTCTTACTCTTCAGCGCCCACAGTGTGTAGGTATTTTCATCGCTCAACCTTGTAACGACACCCTTCACGGTAATGAAATCGACAACCTGCACGGTAAAGGGGCCGAGCTTGCTCGCTGCAGTTGGTGTGCCGGTGATGCGCCCCGTCAATGAGAAGTTCAATCCGGGAGGAAGCGCGCCACTTTGGATCGTCCAGTTGTACGCTCCAGTCGCGCCAGTCGCAGCAAACGCGAACGAATAGGGAACCCCCACCGTGGCGTCCGGCGGCGAGGTACTCGTGGATGGAGTGGTAATACTCAGGTACGGTGCGCCGATCGTTTGGCGCGTCCAGTTGTACTCGTTGTAAAGCCCCCAGAGTGTCGGCCAGTGCCCATGGACCACGTTGAGCTTGACGATCATCGGAGCGTTCTCACTGATGATGGTGACGGTGTAGTTGTTCTGAGATCCCGTAACCTTCTCAATGACCGCGGTATGGCCACTGGGTTCGGCCTGCGATGTTGGTCCCAAACTGAGGATGTTGCCGGCCGTCGGAATTGGGGCATTCGTGGGGGGCATGGCGATGGTGCCGTCGCCGAACGCCACGGGCACACGAAACTCCTGGCGGAGATAGTGGACCACGTTCGCGCCCGTGGCGGGATCGAGGAGATGGCCCTCCCCACCCGTCCACAGCGTATTCTTCCCGTACACAACGTATTCAAATCGCAGACTGAGTTCGACGCACTGGAACGAACCGTTTGGATCGCCGCCCGATCCGTTGTCATCGAACGGTGTACTTGCGTCTGTGTAAGGCGATGCGGTGGCGCCCGGTGCACTCGCGTCACCACCACACTCGTAGACGTTGGTTTCTATCCCGCCGATCACGATTTGGGGTCCAACGGCGGCCTTGTAATGCTGGCAGAATCCGGGACCGGTGTACGCATCGCGGTATGAAGCACCTGCCGAACGAGCCAGTGCGATCGGAGAACTCACCACGGCGATCAACGCAATCACGACTGCGACTGCTCTGGAGACCTGTTCTCGATTCCTTCGTCCTTTGATTCGTGGTTTGTCCATTCATGCTCCCTTCGAACCAGAGCTAAATGCTTTAGACCGATAGATCGAACCACAAACTCAGTTCGCGTGGAACCCAGAAACCATATCCGGGATTCCAGGAATTTTCTCTTGCTGAAGACCTCGCGCAAGAGACACGGAGATCATTTCATGATTCGAAACCCGTCGGATCGTGGTTCCGCACGGCACAGAAGGTGACCCGCGGAACAAACGCCCCGGATCGCATAAATAAAGACTGTCAGCCTAACTACCTCGCGGCTATGCGAAAATGGGTGCCAGCTCCCATCGCGGCGTGAGCATTCGGCCACCGAGTGAGGCTACAGATCAATCGGTCTCCGTACTCCTGCGTCTGGGCGCCCGGGTCGGGATAAAAGTAGAGATAACCAAAGTTCGACCGCAGGGTGCCGCCAAAGAGCTTCTGGAACTTTGACAGACATATCCGGTGTGCGTCCGCGGTAACAGTGGAAGCGGCCGGTGAGGGACCCCAACCCCCGTGCGTCACCGCATAGACCTCCATGTTGTGCTCGGGGTCACTGCAGGACACGGCCAAGGGGTGCTCGCCATTGGCGGAAGTGTAGAGACCACACTGTCCAGCGTGAAAATTCATGTAAAAGGTAGGTGTGCCGACGGCGGACGCGACACCACTCAGCTGCGGCAATACCGCCGCGAATACCAGTGCCACGATGCCAAACGAACGCAGTGCAGCGAGACGAAGACTCATCGTGCCTCCAATACATATAGGGCTGGCGCAACCTATCGAATATCGCAGTGTTCAGCGTCGAATTGTAGGTCACCGCAAGGGCGACCGCGCAACCGGTTTCCAACTTGAGAGAATTACGCCGACATGCCCCGACGTTCCGTGACAGACCGGTTGGGTCAAGGATTTTTGAAACGTGTTCACCGTGCTCATTGAGGTGTGAACCGGCGTCGGAAGTGCGGCGCCTCGGTTGAGACCAGACTCGTGGTCGATTCAGGTTCCCGAAGTGGACCGCAACGTCCGTCGACTACATCGCCATCGACCTTGTAACCGAGATGGCTTGATAATTCAGCGGAAGTCGTCATTCGATCGTCCGGTGGGTTGCGCCGTCAGAGTCCGCACGACGCTGGACGGTACGAAGCCCCGGGCTATGCCCGGGGCTTCGATAGTGGTGGCGGGGGCAAGATTTGAACTTGCGACCTTCGGGTTATGAGCCCGACGAGCTACCAGACTGCTCCACCCCGCGATGCAGGGACAACTCTACCGCAGAATGACCGTTACAAAAATGGCGCCGTGTTCTCCAATCACTGTTCGCCATCACGAACTCGGACGACCGACGGTGGCGGCGCCATTAATCCGATGTTGCCGAATTGGATTCTCGCGGCGAACGCACCACTGTTGTTCGTCGCTCGGGTGAAGGAGATTGGAGGGTCATCGCCATGTGTTCACGCGATGTTCGAAGGTCCTCCCGGCCGTTCCAGCACGACCCGTGTCCGGATCCGAGCTACTTCTTGGTCGACTTGATCGTCGTCGTCGTCGTGCTCGAGATCGTGGAGAGCGCGTTCTGGGCGAGCGCCACCTGCCTCTGCGCGGCGTTCTCTTCGGCCTGGTAACCGCCGAGGTCGCCCTTGGAGAGATCCGTCTTGGCGGCTGCGAAGTCGGCGGCCGCATTCGTGAGGTAGACCGCCGCGGCCTGCCCGGCCTTCGTCGAACCACCGGTCTTCACTGGCGGACCGCTGCCCGGGCCGGTCGAGAAGTTGGCGCCAAAGACACTGGAGAGGGCCTCGGAGAGCGTCGGCTCGATCGACACGTCCTGGTTGAATACGGCGATCACGTAGCGCAGTTCGGGCAGCGGGTTCGACGTACTCGTCACGTACAGGGGACGGATGTAGAGCACGCTCTGATCGAGGGGCACCATCACGTTGTTGCCGAGCAGGACTTGGGATCCGTGCGCGTCCAAGAGAGAGATGTCCTTGGAGGCGACGGAGTTCTGCTGGATCTCGGAGTCGGCCTGGACCGGACCGGTGACCGACGTCCCTCGCGGGGTGACGTAGACATGGAGCTGGCCGTAGTCCGAGGGATCACTCGTGGCGATGATGAAGGCCGTGAGACCCTGGACGATCGAGGAGTTGCCGGCCGGCACGTAGGCGATGTTCTCCAAGAGCTGTTGGTGGTTCGCCTCGGGGAGCGATCCCACTTGGAAGATCGGGCTCATGGGCGCCAGCGACGAGGCGGTCACGTTGCCGGCGCTGTCGGTGGTCTGGGTCAGCGCCAGTGACTGGGAGGGCGTGCCCGAACCGGTGGTCGGCGAGACCTCCCAACGGTCCGACGCCGCGAAGAAAGCGTTCGCCTTCGAGATGTGGTACTTGCCCAGCGTCGCGGCCTGGACCGCGAAGATGTTCGAGGGGTAGCGCAGGTGCGTGCGAATCGCCTCGGGCATCTGGCTCATCGGATGGAACATCTCCGGGAAGGCCGCGCGATAGGCCTTCAAGATCGGATCGTTCGGGTCGTTGGCGTAGAAGGTCATGGCACCGGAGTAGGCGTTGATGACGACCTTCACGGAGTTGCGCACGTAGTTGAAGCTCGACGGCAGTCCGCCCTGATTGACGTTGAGGTTCGAGGCGTTCTCGCTGTAGGGGTACTGATCGGTCGTGGTGTAGCCGTCGAGCACGTACTGCACCTCACCGTTGGCGATCACCGCGTAGGGGTTGGAGTCGAAGGAGAGGAAGGGCGCGGCCTTCTGGGCCATCTGCTGAACGTCGCGCACGAAGAGGACTCGACTCTTGGACGTGATCTGGTTCGAGATGAGGAAGTTGAAGTCGCCGAGACGCAGCGCGAGCGCCATGCGGCTGAAGATGTTACCGACCGGGACACCGCCGGTACTGTCGTAGTGGGTCTCGACCGGCTGGCCGGCGTTGGCGCCGGAGTTCACCTGGTAGTCGAGCTCGGGCTGCTTGGTGTCGGCGACGACCCAACCGGGGTCGTGGACGCCGAAGTAGATGTCCGGCTGTGTGAGCACGGGCATCCCGTTGGTCGACTGCGGCGGGACGTTCGAGACGACGAAGTTCGGGTTGCCCGTCGTGTAGTCGACCGCGTTCGCCGCGAGGACCGCAGCCCCGATCCCGTGCGTGTACTGCAAGTGCTCGTTGACCCACGACTGTGAGGGCAAGTTCGACGGGTTGAGCTGGCGGGCGCCGATCAGTACCGGCGTGAGTTTTCCGTTAATGAAGTAGCGGTCCACCGCGAGCGTCGTGAACGTGTAGTAGGCGTGGATCGACTGGCGACGGGTCACGGTCGCCAGCGCGATGTCCGAGGCCGGGTCCCAGAGCCGGATGTTGTCCAAGGTGGCGGTGTCGGCCTTGATCGTGGCGGCCGAGATCGTAGGCGCGGCGGCGAAGTTTGAGTACTTCACCTTGTCGAGGCCGAAGGCGGCCCGCGTGGCTTCGATGTCGCGCTGAATGTACGGCGCCTCGAGGGTGTCCTGGTTCGGGCTGACCTTCAAGGCCTGCAGGATCGTCGGGTAGAGCACCCCGATCACCAGCGCCACGAAGAGCCACAGTCCAACCGCGACCGCGGGCAACGACCATCCGCGCATGCGCACGTTGGCGAGCAAGATCAGCGCCGCCGCCATCGAAAGGAAGAACAAGATGGTGAGGGCGGGCATCCGGGCGTGCACGTCGGTGTAGCCCGCGCCCTGGACGAAGCCGTTCGTCGAGTTCACCAGTTCCCACTTGGCGATGACGTAGCCGGCGGCCTTCATCAGTGCGATGCCGGCACCGATGACCGAGAGATGGGCCTTTACTCGGGGCGACACGCGCGGCGTGACCCTCGTGGCGCGGATACCGCCGTTCAGATAGTGGAATCCCGTCGTGACGATCAACGCGACGATCAGCGACACCAGGAGCCAGGTCACGACGAAGGACACGAAGGGCAGCGTGAAGACGTAGAAGCTCACGTCCTTATGGAAGAGGGGGTCCTTGACGTGGAAGGGCTGACTGTTCGCGAAGAGCAGGTATTTGTTCCACTGGCCCATGGCGTTCAGCCCGGCGATCAAGCCCATCACGACCGCAATCGCCGCGTAAATGCGCTTGGCGTAAGGGCGCACCACGTTCTGGAACCGGCGAACGATCTCGTCTTCGGGGTCAAAGGAGAGGTCGCGTGCCCCGAATCGGTCGGTGAGCAACAGGTTGCCCCACATGATGAAGAAGAAGATCGCGCCGAAGGTCAGTCCGAGGCCCAACTTCACCATCAGCAGCGTCGAGAAGACCTTGCCGAGACCGACCGAGTGGAACCACATCTCGTCGGTCCAGAGCACCGCGAGATTGCGCAGCGACAAGAACCCGATGAGGATGACGACGAAGGCGAGGCCGAACCAGAATCGCCGTGAGAATCGCCCTAGCCGACGCGCCCGAGGCGGAATATCTGTCGGACTACGCACGACCCAAGCCTAGGTCGTTTTTCAAACAGGAATAACGGCGCAGGCGCACCCGGCGTGCAACGGCGGGTAGGGCGAGCCGCTCGGGAAGTTCTCACCGGCGGGCCGTTCGCCCGACGCCGCGTCCATCGCGCAGGCGTCGCACGGTGCGTCGTTCGGGGCGACGAAGAAGCGAACGTTGCGACCCCGCGACGCCGCCACGACACCGATCTCAAAGGCCCGCCGCGCGGCGTCGGTGCAGAGACGTTCGACGCGCGCGCCACGCCACTCCTTGTAGGCCGCGTTCGCGCGATCCGGACCGTCGCCACTGCCGTCGGTGAGGATCCTCTTGCGCAGCGCCAACACGATCGTCACCGCCAGGTCGGCCGCGCAGTCCTGTAGTGCCGCGGGGTCCACTGCCGCGCCACTGACGCCGCCTTCGTCCTTGGCGAACTGCACGCCGGCCGCGGCGGCACCCGAGAGGGCGTCGATCGCCGCGTCGGCGTAGCGCGCGCGCTGTTCGTGTTCGTCTTCGAGCTCGGTGGTGATCATCGCCTTCACGTCTCGCAGGCGCTCGAGCATGATGTTCTGGTCGTCCTGCAGGGCGCGCTTCACCTTGCGCGTCAGGGCTGCCAAGGACGGGGCGAGGGCCGCGTCTCGGCGTTCGAACAGTTCGCCGGTCGCGGTCACCGCCTTGGGGGCCGTGGGCGCGGCGCGCTTCGGCACGGGCGCGGCGCCACGCTCTTCCAGCGTGGCCTTGCGCAGTCGCGCGAAGATCTCGTTGACGACGTCGGTGCCCGATCCGTCGTCGTCGATCATCGAGACCTCGGTCACGTCGGCGCCGAGCACGGTCTCGTCCTTCGCCCCGCGACGGCGTGACCGGCGTTCGGTGGGCGCCTCGCTCTCGTCGGTCATGCGTGGTTCTTGGACCTGACGCAGCGGCGTACCGGCGAGCACCTCGTCCTCGGTCGGTTCGGGCAGGTTCGGTCGCATACGCAGGGCCTCGAGTGCCGCGTTGCGCGCCACCTCGTCGGAGTTGTTGATGCCGGAGAGCACGCTCTCCACCTGGTCCTGCACCGACGAGACGAATGTCGCGAGCACGTCACGGGCCGCGCGCAGCTGTTCGATCTGGATCTGCAACGCCTTGCGTTTCACCGACAGGTCGTTGAGGACGGACTTTCGGGCTTCGTAGGACTGCTCGACGATGGCGCGGCCCTGCTCGCGGGCACCTTCGACGAGCGCCTCGCCGTTCACCTTGGCCGACTCGACGAGGCGTTCCGCGGCCAAGCGGGCGTCGTGGTCGATCTGCGTCGCCGTACTCTCGGCCTCGGAGATGAGCGTGGCGGCCCGTTCCTGGGCCTCGATGAGGTGGGCCGAACTGCGCTGCTGACTCTCGGTGAAGACCTGGGCACTACGTTCTTGGGCTTCGGCCGTCACGCGGCCGGCCTCTTCGTGGGCCGAGCGCAGGATGGCGGCACTCTGGGCGCCCAGCGCGCCGGCGAGCGTGGCCTCGTCGAAGGTCGGGTTGGCCGCGCGACGCTGAGCCTCGCTCAGTTGGTCCTGGAGCTCGCGGATTCGCGCCTCCAAATGGCCCATCTCGCGCGCGATCGACTCCAGCTGGATTCGGACCTCGTTGGGGTCGTAACCACCCTTGCGGACGGTCGTGAAGTTCATTCGGGCGATCTCGGCTGACGATTGGCGCGTGGTTGACAGTATTCGGCGATCGTCCATTCCCTCCAGACTACGGCGTCGGACTTGAGGAAAATGGCTTAATGCGGCGGCGTAAGGGGTTGCGGGACGGCTCCGCCGAGGGCACGAAGGTCGCGCAACGTCTGGGCGAGGGTCGTCACGCCGATGATGGTGAGGCCCGGTTGTGCGTTCGCTTTCGCCGTCGCCACCTCGACCTCGGGGACGAAGAAGTACTTGGCGCCGGCGCGCTGCACGGCCACGGTTTTCTCGGCCACGCCGCCGACGTCGCCCACGTTGCCGCCGACGTCGATCGTGCCGGTCGCCGCGATCGGCTGGTTCCCGGATATCGACGTTCGACTGAGTTTGTCGATCAACGAGAGCGTCATCGCGAGTCCGGCCGACGGTCCCCCGATGTTTGCGGTGTCGATCGTGACCTTCGCCGGCAGCTGGTAGTTCACCCCGTCCTCGATCGAGACACCGAGGTACGACGCGCCGACGCCCGTCACGCCCGCGCAACCCGACGCGGCCATACCCGCCGGCGGCTTGGCGCTCGTCACCTCCACCGTGGTCGGCGTTCGGTACGAGATCACGCCGGTCGAGGAGATCCGTGCCCGCTTGACCGACAGGTGCACGACGGTCCCTGCGGGCACCGAGTGCATCGCGGCGATGAGCGAACAGGCGGAGTCGACGGGCGTGCCGTTGACCGCAACGATCTCGTCGGCCACGTGCAACCGGGCGCTGTAGGCCGGTGACGGGGCCACGACCGAGTTGATGACCGCCCCGGTGCCGGTCGAGGGCGTCTTCCACCCCAACGCGTCGAAGGCCGCGACCTCGGCGGCCTGCTTCGAGTCGCTCATCTCCAAATAGCCCTGGGCGTCGAGCTCGGCGGTCGGCACGCCCGGGTCGACGAGCTCGTCAGAACTAATGAACTGCACGTGACTGTCGAAGTGCATGATCAGCCACTGCCATCCGTTGACCGACTGCAGATCGACGTCGGTGAACATGATCTTGCCGCGGTGGGTCTCACTGGCCACTCCCCTGATCTTCACGAGGGGCGCGACAGGCGTCGCGTTGCCCGGCGTAATGACGTAGTCGTGAATGGGCCACTTGTCGAGGGCGACGATGGCGACCAGTATGAGGAGCAGTACGGTGACCAGCACCCGCTGGCCCCGACGAGGCTTCACAGGTGGTGAGATGGGTTCATGCAAAGTGATGAATCAACGCTAGCGGAGCGCGTCGACGAATCCCTATTGCGCGCGGGTTTCGCGCAGGGTGACGACTACGCCGCCGTTCTTCGAACCAATTTGCACAGTCCGGTAGCGCGACACCGCGTCCTGGCGCTTCGCGGCGCCGTGCGCCAACGGCTCGTCACGTCCGACGATTGGCGAAGCGCGCTCGATGACGGCGAGGTCACGGTCCGACGCGAGGCGTTGAATCAGATCGCCCACGCGGAGATCGATGACGACGTGGTCTTCGGCGCCCTGGTGCACTGCCTCGATGACGATGACGCGCTGGTCGTCGACGGCGCCGTCTTCGCGCTCGGTGAGCACCTCTACGACGGCGCCGTCGAGAAGATGTGCGTGATCGCGACGACGCACGATGACGCGCGATGTCGCGAGTCGGCCATCGCGGCGCTGGGGGCGATCGGCGACGATCGTGCCCGCCCGGCGATCCTCGGGGCCCTGGACGACAAAGCCCCGGTGCGTCGCCGCGCGATCGTCGCCCTGTCGAACTTCGAAGGACCCGACGTGGACGCCGCGCTCGCGCGCGCCAGCGAAGACCGCGACTGGCAGGTTCGAGCCGCCGTCAACCAACTCGGTCGCGACGACGATTAGCGATCGGCGTTGCGGTAGAGCGCGTGAAGTGACGACATCTCGGTCAGGCAGAGCCGCAAGCCCTGGATAACCACCGTGTCGGGCTCTTCGGCGATCAAGACCTCGACGCCGGTGTTGGTGGCGATCAGCTCGGCGTAATCGCTCAAGAGCGCGTGACCCCCGGTCAGGATGAGACCTCGAGCACTGACGTCCTGGGAGAGGTCCGGCGGCGCGTCGCCAAGGCACTCCTGGATCATGCGCACCGTCGTCGTCACGAGGTCGAGGACCGCGGCGTTCACCAACTGCGCGTCAACGTCGATCTCGACGAGATCGCCGCGGTCCACCGTTCGCGCCAGCACCACCTCGGATCGGCCCTCGGTGCGGCCGAGCGCGGAGGCGAGGGAGAACTTCAAACTCTCGAGCACCGCCGGCGCGACGACGACGCCGAGTTGGATCCGTAGCGACGACGCGATCGCCGCGTCGAGGTCGTTGCCACCCAGACGTCGCGCACTGCCCGTGACGATGCCACCGAGCGAGATGACCGCCGCCTCCGAGGCCCCCGCGCCCAGGACCGTCACGGCCGAACCGACAGGATCCTGCACCGGGAGGCCCATACCGATCGCCGCCGCGATCGGCGCCTCGATCAGCGTGGCCTCGCGCGCGCCCGCTTGGATGGCCGCTTGGCGCAGCGCTCGGCGCTCAATCGACGTCGCCAGCGACGGCACGCTCATCACGACCCGGGCGCGACTCATCTTGGACACCCCGGCGCGCTCGAAGAGCCCGGCGATCAAACGCGAGGTCACGTCGAAGTCCACCGTCGCGCCTTGGGCGAGCGGCCGAAAGACGACGACGTGGCGAGGCGTTCGCGCGACCATGTCGAGGGCGCCGTGACCGACGGCGACGACGTGGCCGGTGTTGGTGTCGATCGCGACCATCGTCGGTTCGTTGAAGACGATGCCCCGTTCGGTGGTCGCGAGGCGCGTATTCGAAGTTCCGATGTCGAGCGCGACGTCCAAGGCCATGGTTTTCAAGGATAGGGCGACCCCAATACGTGGACCCGTGGTAACTAGCCTTTCAGGGGTGGAGAGTCGGGGACCTGGAGAGTGGTGGCGTCGTCGACGTGCACACGCGAAGCCCCCTCCGAGGGACGAGCGCGAGTGGGTCCACCCGAGTGAATTACCGAGTTTCGAGAAGCTCCGCACCCACCAAATCTGGCCTATCAAGTCACCCGCGGCCCGCGCCGTCGCCGCGCTCATGGCGGTGGCGCTCGTGGTCGGATCGCTGGGGCTGTACCTCACGCAGTCGAGCAATCCTCCGGCGACGCCGCACCTCGCGCGATCGCTCGCTGGGCTCCCGGCGAACTCACGCACCGCCGCGGCCGACACGGTGGATCTCTCGATCGTCACGCCGGGCGACGTCGACAACGTCGCCGCCATGGTGCTGCCTCACAACCTTGCGGTCACGACGACACAAATCCCGGCCGACGCGCTCATCACCGGGTCGACGCCGGGTGACGTCGACTTCCCGGTTCACTGGGTCGGCCGCGACCAGGTCATGGGCTTTTCGATCGTGCGACTCGGTCGCCACGTCGCGCCACTGAGTTTCGCGCCGTTGCCGGCCAGCAAGTGGGTCGTCGCGGTGTCACCGATCATCAAGGGTTCGACCGACCCGCCGCAGTACGCGTGGGCGAACACGATACTGGGCGACCCGAAGAAAGACGCGACGGGCGTCATCAGTTATCTCTCGACGAGGTCCGACGCGAATCTGAGCAACTTCGCCGACGGGATCGCGGTCAACCAGAGCGGCCAAGTCGTCGCGGTACTATCCACCGACCACCTCTGGTACTCCGCCCAGTTCGTCGCGCGTATCGCCTACATCGTGGCGACCGGTCGTGGGTGTCACGCGAGCCTGGGCATCGTGGGCGCGACCGCGCAGGGCGGCGGCGTGACCGTGTCGCGCGTGATTCCGAAGAGCCCCTCGCAGTGGCGACTCATGAAGGGCGACGTGATCACGGCCCTGAACGGCAAAACGATCGAGACCTTCGACGACCTCGATACGGCCCTCTACCTGACGCCGGCCTACAGCGTGGCCCACCTCACCTTCGTGCGGGGCGCCACCGTGCACCACACCGTCATGACGCTCGCGTGCGCGCTTTAAATTGTCCCTATGAGTGACAACCCCTTCGGCGGCATGTTCGGCGACATCTTCTCGATGCTCGGCCAGCAGGGTCCCGACGCGTGGTTCACGACGGCGACCCAGCTCGCACTCAACATTGCCCGTGGCGAGGACAACGACCCCAATCCCCTCCCCATCGAGCGCCAACGTCTCGAGGAGTTGGCACCGCTCGTCGCGCGCCACGTGGACTCCCTGCTGGGCGTCTCAATCGACGCGTCGGTGGTTGCCGTCAATCGCTCGGCTCTGACGATCGCCGCGCTCACGCAGTGGCGTCCGCTCATGGAACCGATGGTCTCGAGCTCGGCCACCATCGGTGAGAGTTTGGACCTCGGAGAGAATCAGGTGATGGCCCAGATGGCCGCGACGCTGGGACCGCTCTTCTCGGGATTCCAGATGGGCTCGGTCGCCGGTCACTTCTCCGAGCGCGCGTGGTCGCTCGCCGCCCTACCCCTGCCGCGCGTGGACGGTGAACGCCAGATCGTCGTCAACAACCTCGCGAGCTTCGCCGAGGCGTGGTCGTTGGAACGCGACGAGGTCTACGTCTTCGCCCTCGCTCAGGAGTTCCTCGCGTCACTCGTGTTGACCCAGCCCGGAACCGGCGACGCGTTGCGGGCGTTGCTGATCGACACGGTGCACGAGTCGACGAAGGCCCAGGGGGACCTGCTCACGCGTTTGCAGTCGATGATCAATCCCGAGGACATCGCCGGGTTCATGCAGAACCCCGAAGCGCTGCTCGACGGCATCGAGATCCCCGAAGAGACGGACGCGACGCGCGCCATCAACGCGGCCGCCAGCGTGTTGCTCGCCTTCTTCGAGGCGGCGGCCCACCAGATCACCGAGGCGATCCTTGGACCACGACCGGCACTCGTCGAGGCCTACCAACGTCACCGTCGCAGCGACGCGCGTGGCGAGGACGCGGCCGCGGCGCTCTTCGGTATCTCGACCCAGGGCGAACACCACGATCAAGCGGCGGCGTTCGTCGCGACGTTGGCGAACGAACACACGCTTCGCGTCTTCGACGCGCTGTTACGCGTCGACGGACTGCCGAGCGCGGCCGAACTACGCGACCCGAGTTCGTGGTACGAGCGAGTGACGAACTCGCCGCTGGCCTAAGACTCTTCTTCGTACCCGAGGTTCCACTCGACGAGCAGGTTCTCTCGTTCGGCGTCGCGATTCACCCGTTCGCGGTTGCGACGGAACTGGGGATCGTGCGGTGGGAGGAAGCGCAGGCGGGCGTCGACGCGGTCCACGAAGGCCTGAATCTGCTCCTCGTCACCGAAGACCATTCGGCACTCCCAGTGCGGTGCCACGGGGCCCAAGTAGATGACCTGGACGTGGCCGACCGGGTCGACGACTTCGGTGATCTCCGGGGTTGGGACCTGGCTCACGATGCTCCTTTGGCGCTGCGATTGAAACGAAAGACCATCTTAATGACTGATTCTGGAGCGTTCTCCGGGCCCTTGTCTTTGAAAGGGCTTACAGCCGTCTGTGAGGAGTATGGTAACCACCGGCTTGTGAACATTTGAGCCTTTCGCAATAGGTTCGTCACACAAAGTGTCGCTACTGTGAGGGATAGAACCGGCTTGGGGGTAAGCATGAGTACCGAATGGATGGCAGACGGTAAGTGTCGCGAGTACCCCGCGGGGACGTTCTTTCCGCGAGATGGCGTCGGCGTGATCATCGCGCAACGGATCTGTGCCACCTGTCCGGTCGCGAGCCAGTGCCTCGAGTACGCCCTCGAGAACCACGTGGACCATGGCATCTGGGGCGGCTGCTCTGAGCGTGAGCGTCGTCGCATTCTTCGCGAGCGCCGTCGTCGGCGCGTCTTCAACTCTGACGCTTCGTAGTTCCCCACTCGCGTGTTCGAGTGCGTCATCAATATCTCCGAGGGTTCCAACCTCGAACTGCTTGACGATCTCCGTGATCACGCCGGCGCCTCGATGCGCGATCTCCACGCCGATCGTTATCACAACCGCTCGGTCTTCACCCTCATCAACGATGCCGTTCCCCTGGTCCGTGACGCTCGCGCGCTGATCGCCGACGCGTTCCAAATCCTGGACCTACGCGCCCACGAGGGCGTCCATCCGCGCTTCGGCGTCGTGGACGTCGTGCCCTTCGTGGCGTTGGTCCCCGAAACCCCTTCTCGCGGGGTCGAGCTACGCGACGATACGGCCCGCTGGATCGCGGAGACCTTCGACGTCCCGGTCTTCCTCTACGGGGATGTCGCCGGAGGTACTCGAACGCTTCCGGAGGTCCGCAAGCACGCCTTCGCGGAGCTCGCACCGGACCTCGGTCCCGCCGTTGCGACGGCCAGACTGGGCGCCGTCGCGGTCGGCGCGCGACCGATCCTCGTGGCGTGGAACATCTGGCTCTCGGGCGTGTCGCGCGACGAGACGCGCGCCATCGCGAAGTCCGTACGTCGCGCCGAGGTGCGCGCGTTGGCGCTTCGAGCGGGTGAGTTCATGCAGGTCAGTTGCAACCTGATCGACCCGTTGGTCGTCGGCCCGAGCGCCGTCTACGACGAGGTGGCGGCGTTGGTGCGCGGTGGCGAGATCGTTCGCTGCGAACTCGTGGGGCTCGTACCGCGGGCGGTACTCGACGCCGAGGAGCGGCGTCGATGGGCCGAACTCGGTCTGAGTGAGGATCAGACGATCGAGGCCCGGTTGGGTCAACTGGCCTGAGCGCGGCGTTCGATCGCGCGCGCCCGGCGCAGTCGACGGCGTTCGCGCTCGCTCATCCCGCCCCAGATGCCGAACTTCTCGCCGTTGTCGAGGGCGTACTCCAGACAGTCCTCGCGCGCCACGCAGCCGCGGCAGACCTCTTTGGCCTCGCGGGTCGAGGCGCCTCGCTCGGGGAAGAAGAGATCGGGGTCGACGCCCATGCAGTTCGCCCGTGCCTGCCAACCACGATCTTCCATGCCGCTCATCAATTCCACGATTTCCACGTTTCGTACCTTCCCCCCAGTGGTTCTCGCCACCGATGTAATTACAACCATGTCATTGTGGCGTTAAACGTGACAAAAAGCAAATGGGAATGTGTAATTACCTGATCACAGGGGTTAATCGCGCGCTAGCCGGCGCGACGGTGCTTCACGAAGTCATCGAGGGCGTAGGAGCCGAGATCGTCGACGTCGGTGTAGAACAGCCGTCCCCCGTTGACCTTGGCGATCTGTTCCACGAAGGGGAACTGACTTCGTTCGATGTCGAGGGCGAAGGTGTTGATGGTGATGTCGGCCTTCGTACAGCGCAGCACCTCGGCCATGGTCCTTTCCAGGGTCTCTTGGACCGGCGGCCAGGCGAAGAAGGGCTCGCCGTTGGCGAGCAGGTGGGCCGTCGGCTCCCCGTCGGTCACCACCACGATCTGGCGCTCCCCGCGCTCGTTGCGCATGAGGTGGCGGCTGAGCGCCAGCGCGTGCTGGAGGTTGGTGCCGTAGGCGTAGTCGATGGTGAGCGCCGGGACGTCCTCGATCTTGAGTTGTTGCGCCGTCTCGCCGAAGCCGACGACGGCGACGAAGTCGCGCGGGAACTTCGAGCGAATCAGCGACGTGAGCGCCAGCACCATCTTCTTGGCCGGCACCAGGTTGCTGCGCATCGCCATCGAGAGCGAGAGGTCGATCGCGAACACCGTCGCGGAGTGACGCGTCGACTCGAACTCTTCGACCTCGAAGTCGTCGGCGTGCAACTGGACCGGCGTGCCCGGTCCCTGTCGAAGGACGGCGTTGCGCAAGGTCTTGGGCAGGTTCAGCGCGAACGGCTCGCCGGGCTCCCACGGTTTGGAGGTCTCCTCGCGGTCTCCCCCGCGCGAGACGCTCGCGACGCGGTGCAGCCCGAGCGTCGGTGAGTCGCGCAGCTGCGCGAAGAGGTCACGCAGCGCCTGTTGGCCGATCTGGCGCACACCCTTCGGCGTGAGATGGAGTTGACGGCCCTGGCGGTCCACGAAACCCTGATCCTTCAGTCCCTGCAGGGCCTTTTGCAGGCGCGCCACGTGGCGTGCGGCGTCGTCGCCGAGATTGCGGCGAACCGCCTCGACGTCGACCTCGGGCAGACCCTGGGCGGCGTTGGCCTGACCGAGGAACTCCTCGAGCCCCTTCAGCTGGCCCAACTGCTCGGCCACCGACGCGGCGTCGGCGAAGGTCGAGCCGTCGTCGCCGCGCATGCGGTGCGCGCGGTTCCAGTCGATGTCGGGCGTCGCCAGACGCAGGTTCGACACCAGTCGATTCAGGGAGAAGTTGAGCTCCATGTTCTCCATCATCCCGGCGAACATCGAACGGAGTTCGCTCTGCTGATCGGGTGAGAGTGAGTTGAACATCGCCTCGGCCGCGGCGGCCCGTTCGGCCATCATGCGCACGACATCCTCGAGGCTCTCGGCGCCCGGAAAGAAGTCGCCGAACTTCTCCATGAAGTCCTCGAACGTCGGATCGAGATCCTCGCCGCGCCGATCCTGTTCGATCATCGTAGAGAGCGCGTCCATCATGTCGCGCATGCGCGCCAACTCCTCGGAGTCGGGGCGACCCATCATCTCCTTGCTCTTCTCGAAGTACGTGTTGAGCACGTCGCGTTCCAACTCGGCCATGAGCTGCTCGAACTGTTCGCGGGCCTCGCTCGAGACGAACTCGTAGTTCTGGAACTCCCCGAGGCGCTCGCCGATACGATCGCTCATCAGGTCGCGCTGCATCCTCTTCTGGTCGACGAGATCCCGAGTGACCTCCTTGCGACGTTCGTCGTCCGAGGCCTCGGCCTCGGCGAGGAGCGAATCGAGTTCGGTCTCCTCGGTCGACTCAATGTCGTCGAGCCAGTCGCGATAGCGCTGCATCTCGCCGTCCGGGTCGGCCTGCTGTTCCAGTTCGCGACGCTTCGCCCTCGCCTGTTCGAGCAGGTCGCGCAGGCCCTCGATGCGCTCACCGTCGGCGGTGGTGTAACCCTCGCGCAGCAGTCGGTCCATCGCCTCTTCGAGGTCACCGTTCTCCATGAAGTCGTCGGCCAACATCGCCAACATCTCTTCGACGTCGAGGTCGTTGAAGTCGTCGCCTTCGCCGAAGCGGCGGTAGCCGTAGCGAACGGGCACTAACGGTTCCTGGAGCGATAGAGCGCCCGGGCGCCCGAGGCGTCTTTCGCCAGTCGCTTGGTGAGGTAGAGGCCCTCGAGGATGAATTCGACGGCCGAGGCGAGCTCGCCGTCGCTCGCCCGCGGTCCGGCGATGCGCCGCGCCGGTGCGTCGAGCGACGGCATGGCGGCCATGACCGCGAGGTAGTCGCGGTCGGGCAGGTCGTCGCCGGTGTGCACCAGCGCCTCGGTGTTGAAGGCCTCGACGATCGCCGGCCCCTCCTCCAACAACACGTGCTCGGCGAAGCACTGGCGCACCGCCAGTGAGACCAGCGCCGCGATGACCTGGTCCGAGTCGCTGTCGTCCATCGTGTCGAACTCGATCTTGCCCTGCGTCGACTGGACCATGGCGCTGAGGTCACTGACCCGCGGCACGACGGCGGCGTCGTGCGTGCGCAGGGACCGGCGAAGCGCGTTCGCCACGACGATCTCGTAGTTGGCGATCGAGAGTCGCACCGACACGCCGGAGCTTTGAGAGATCACGTGACTCTTGCGCGCGACGTGGCTGACGCGCGCGACGATGTCGTCGATGAACCAGGGGACCGTGATCGGCACCGGCGACGCCGGGAGCTTCGCCTCTTGGTGCATGATGGCGATCTCGGTCGTCAACTCGTAGGGATAGTGCGTGCGGATCTGTGAACCGAACCGGTCCTTCAACGGCGTGATCAGCCGGCCCCGGTTCGTGTAGTCCTCGGGGTTCGCGGTCGCGACCACCATGACGTCGAGGTCGAGTCGCACCAAGTGGCCCCGGATCTGCACGTCGCGTTCCTCGAGCACGTTCAAGAGTCCGACCTGGATGCGCTCGGCGAGGTCGGGGAGCTCGTTCATGGCGAAGATGCCGCGGTTGGACTTGGGCACGAGGCCGTAGGAGAGCGCCTTCGGGTCATCGAGGAACAGCCCCCCGGCGACCTTGATGGGGTCGACCTCACCGATCAGGTCGGCCATGGAGGTGTCGGGCGAAGCCAGCTTCTCGGCGAAGCGCTGGGACCGATGGATCCACGCGACCGGCGTGTCGTCGCCCTTCAGCGCCACCAGTTCGATGGCGAAGGCCGAGATCGGCGCGAAGGGATCGTCGCGAATCTCCGATCCCTCGACGATGGGCAGCCACTCGTCCAAGAGGTCGACCAGGGAACGGATCATCCGCGTCTTCGCCTGTCCGCGCTCGCCGAGCAAGATGATGTCGTGACCGGCCAGCAGCGCCGTTTCGAGCTGGGGCAAGACGGTGTCTTCGAACCCGAGGACGTCCGGGGTGAGCGCCAATCCGTCGGCGATGCGCTGCTCCAAGTTGGCGCGGATCTCCTCTCGGACCGACTTCGGTGCGTAGTTCGACGCGCGAAGGGTTCCGAGCGTGGTGGGCAGGTCGGCGGGTGCGAGGGGGGTCATGAGTCCCACTTTATGGGTTGAGAAATAGCTGTCGTGCTCGCCCAATTGTCGTTCGCGGCGCGGGCCGCGCTCGAAGCGAGCGACGACGTCGCCTGGACTAACGGCGTGCGATGAAGGCGCCCACGTCCTTGGTGACGGACAGCACGCCATCGTGTTCGGCCATCTGACCCGCGATTATGTGGCGCAGTTGGGCCCGCTGGTCACTCGAGGCGTCTTCCCCCGGTGGCGTCGAACAGATGTAGGCAACGACGTCGTCAATATCAGTGCAGAGCAGACGATCGTCGTACGAGTACCACGTGACATCGTCGAAGAATTCCGCTAACTGGCCCGCACCGTTCTGCGCGCCAAAGACCTCGTGGTGCCGAAGGACCCGGGTCGGACCGAACACGGACGCTTCGATTCGAAAGAGTTCGACGAGGTGACGCGGGCCAACGGTCGACGCCATTAGTACTCCCCCGCGACGAAGGACCCGTGCGATTTCACGCAACGCCTGAGAAGGATCGGGTACGTGGTAGAGCATCTGATTGGCGATGACGACGTCGAATGAGGAGTCGTCGAAGGGCAGCAGTTGCACGTCGACGGCGAGTCCCCTGACATGGTGGACCCTGGGTTGCACTAACGGCGTGGCTTCGGCGACCATGCCGGCGGAGAGGTCCGTCAAGGTGAGCGAGAAGTCACTCTCCTCGCTGGTCCAGCCGATGGTCCACAGGAGGCCGGTGCCACATCCGACCTCGAGCACGTCGCCGCCCTTGGGTATCTCCACGAGACCTTGCAGCCAAACCTGCCATGGGACGATCTGCGTCGCGTACCTGGCGTGCAACTCTGTCCGGGCGCGAAGTTTTACACCGTCCACGTACTGAACGTCACGCAGATACGCCTGGTCGCGATTGACGAACCTGTCCGGCGACGTCATCAGAACGCGAGGTACATGACGTCGAGTCCCACGCGACCCTGCGTCGCCGAGTCAAACGCACCGGGAATCGTGCCGATGGTCACGAAACCCAACCTCTTGTAGAGATCGATGGCGTGGACGTTCGTGGACACGACCGCGTTGAATTGCATGCCGGCGTAGCCCTGCTCCCTCGCCCGGGCGATCACGTACTCGCACATCGCCCGTCCCACGCCCGAGCCGCGCGCCTCTCGAGCGACCATGAAACTGGCCGTCGCGACGTGCGCGCCGCGCGCCGGACGATTCGGACCGAAGCGCGCGGTCCCGAGGATCACGTCGTCGCGCCGGGCGACGACGGTCTCGACCGGTGGCCCTTCGACCCACAACGAACGCGCTCCCTCGGACGTGAGGTCTTCTGGATAGGCGTAGGTCTCGCCTTCGGCCACGACCGCGGTGAAGATCTCATAGACCGCATCCCAATCGCCATCGGCGATCGGTCGAACGACGATCACGCGCTGATGACCTGACGCACGAGCGACGAACCGGGTCGATACGCGAGGTGCGCGGCGCGCGGCGCGTCGAGGATCACGACGTCGGCCCGCGCGCCGACGCCCAGGTGTCCGACGTCATCACGACGAAGCGCTTTCGCGCCCCCGCGCGTCGCCGACCACAGCGCGTCGTCGAAGCTCATGTGCATGTCGCGCACGGCGATGGCGAGCACGAAGCTCATACTCGTGACGTAGGACGTACCAGGGTTGCAGTCGGTCGCGAGGGCGACGACCGCGCCACGATCGCGCAGGCGCTTCGCCGAGGAGTAGTCGGCGCGCGTCGAGAAGTCCGCGCCGGGCAGGAGCGTCGCGACCGTTCGCGACGCGCAGAGCCGGTCGATGTCGTCGTCACTCAGATAGGTGCAGTGATCGACGCTCGCGGCGTCGAGTTCGACCGCGAGCGCGACGCCGCCCGTCGCCCCGAGCTGGTTGCCGTGGACCCGCAACGCCAGACCGGCCGACTTCGCGGCCAGCAAGACCGCGCGGGACTCGTCGACGTCGAAGGCACCGCGGTCGCAGAACACGTCGGCCCACTTCGACTTGGGCGCGCACACCTCGAGCATCGCTCCGCGCACGAGGTCCACGTAGCCCTCGCGGTCGTTGAAGTACTCCGGCGGCACGACGTGCGCGCCGAGGAACGTGACCTCGTCGCTGAACTCGGTGGCGACGTCGATCAATCGCGACTCGCCCACGACGTCGAGCGCGTAGCCGGACTTGATTTCCACCGTCGTCACGCCGCCGGCCCGAAGTTCGCGCAGTCGCCGTTCGGTCGCACGACGGAGTTCGTCGCTCGACGCCGCGCGTGTCGCCGCAACGGTCGCCGAGATCCCGCCCCCGTCGTAACGCGCACCGCTCATGCGGGCCTCGAACTCCTCGGAGCGTTCGCCGACGAAGACGAGGTGGGTGTGCGAGTCGACGAAACCCGGGATGACGGCCGAGTCGCGCGCGTCGATCGTCTCGTCGGCGGCCGGGGCCGCGGCGTTCGCCCCGACCCACAGGACGCGCCCGTCACCAATCACCATCGCGGCGTCGTGGAGTCGACCAATGACGCCGGCACCGAGCGACGGATCGTTGGTGGTGAGCTCGCTGATGTTCGTGATGACCCGCGTGACGGTCATCACTCTTCGCGCATCGGAATGCGGACGCCTCGCTCCTCGGCCGTTCGATCGGCGATCTCATAACCGGCGTCGACGTGACGAATCACGCCCATGCCGGGGTCGTTGGTGAGGACCCGGGCCAGCTTCTCGGCCGACAGCTCCGTCCCGTCGGCGACGCACACCTGACCGGCGTGGATCGATCGACCGATGCCGACGCCGCCGCCGTGGTGGATCGAGACCCAGGTCGCCCCCGAGGCCGTGTTGACGAGGGCGTTCAGCAGTGGCCAGTCGGCGATCGCGTCCGAACCGTCGAGCATCGACTCGGTCTCGCGATAGGGCGACGCGACCGAACCACTGTCGAGGTGGTCGCGACCGATCACGATGGGCGCGGCGATTTCGCCGGAGGCGACCAGGTCGTTGAAGGCCAGTCCGGCGCGGTCGCGTTCGCCGTAACCGAGCCAGCAGATCCGCGCCGGCAGGCCTTGGAAGGCGACGCGCTCTTGGGCCTTGGTGATCCAGCGTCGCAGGGCCTCGTTCTCGGGGAAGAGTTCGAGCACCGCTTGATCGGTTCGCGCGATGTCCTTCGGGTCGCCCGACAGCGCCGCCCAGCGAAAGGGACCCTTGCCCTCACAGAACAGCGGACGCAAGTACTCGGGCACGAAGCCAGGAAACGAGAACGCGCGCTCGTAACCACCGAGTTGGGCCTCGCCCCGGATCGAGTTGCCGTAGTCGAAGACCTCGGCGCCGCGGTCCTGGTAGCCCACCATCGCCTCCACCTGCTTCGCCATCGATTGGCGCGCGCGATCCGTGAACTCCTCGGGCTTCTTCTCGGCGTAATCGTGCCAGTCGGCGAGGTCGATTCCCTCGGGCAAGTAGCTCAACGGATCGTGCGCCGAGGTCTGGTCGGTCACGATGTCGACCTCGACGCCGCGGCGGAGGAGTTCGGGAAAGACCGTCGCCGCGTTGCCGACCAGCCCGACGCTGAGCGCCACGCGATCCTCCTTGGCCCGTTGCACGCGCGACACCGCGTCGTCGAGGTCGGCCGTCCACTCGTCGAGGTAGCGCTGATCGACCCGTCGCTGGAGTCGCGACGGGTCGACGTCGACGCAGAGACAGACGCCGTCGTTCATGGTGACGGCGAGCGGCTGGGCGCCGCCCATGCCGCCACAGCCCCCGGTCAGGGTCAACGTGCCCTTGAGCGTGCCGCCGAAGTGTCGGTCGGCGACCGCCGAGAAGGTCTCGTAGGTGCCCTGGAGGATCCCCTGCGTGCCGATGTAGATCCACGATCCGGCGGTCATCTGTCCGTACATCGTGAGCCCGAGCGCCTCGAGTCGACGGAACTCCGGCCAGGTCGCCCAGTCGCCGACGAGGTTCGAATTGGCGATCAGGACGCGCGGCGCCCACTCGTGCGTGGTGAAGACGCCGACCGGCTTACCCGACTGCACCAGCATCGTCTCGTCGCCCTTGAGCGTGCGTAGGGTCCGTACCAGCGCGTCGAAACTGCGCCAGTCTCTCGCCGCGCGTCCGGTGCCGCCGTAGACGACGAGGTCGTCCGGCCGTTCGGCGACCTCGGGGTCGAGGTTGTTCTGGAGCATGCGCAGCGCGCCCTCTTGGGGCCAGCCCAACGTCGACAGTGACGTGCCGCGGGCCGCTCGAACCGGTCGCGCGCCTTGCATCAGTCGACCCCCATCACTACGAGAGTGCCACGTGCGCGACCGCGATGTCCAGCAGCTCCCCGCTGCGGACGAGTTCTGCGACAGCCGCGATCTCCGGCGAGAGCCAGCGGTCGTGACCGGGACCGCCGGAGACGGCGTTCACGCGCCGCGCGACCGCGGCCGTGGCCGGCGAGGCCGTGAGGGGCTCGCGTAGCGCGAGCGCGCGCGCGGCCGTCAAGAGCTCGATGGCGACCACGTCGGCGAAGGCCTCCAAGGACTTGCGGAGCTTGCGCGCGGCGTGCCACCCCATGGAGACGTGGTCCTCTTGCATCCCCGAGGACGGGATCGAGTCGACGCTCGCCGGCGTCGCCAGTCGCTTCATCTCCGACACCAAGGCCGCTTGGGCGTACTGCGCGATCATCAGGCCCGAATCGACACCGGCGTTACCGGCGAGGAACGGGGGGAGGCCGAAGCTGCGCGACACGTCAAGCATGCGGTCGGTGCGTCGTTCCGACATCGAGGCGACGTCGGCCACGGCGATCGCGAGGAAGTCCAACGCGTAGCCGACCGGCGCCCCGTGGAAGTTGCCGTTGGAGGCGAGCGTCCCGTCGGTCAGCACCGAGGGGTTGTCGATGCCCGACCCCAGTTCGACGTCGGCGACGTGCGTGGCGAAGCCGAAGGTGTCACGCGCGGCGCCGTGCACCTGGGGTGCGCAACGCAGCGAGTAGGCGTCTTGGACCTGCGTCGGGTCATCGAGGTGCGAACTGACGATGACCGAGTCGGCGAGCAGCGCCAGTAGGTTCGCCGCGCTCACCATCTGGCCGGCGTGGGGGCGAAGGGCGTGAATCTCGGCGAGGAAGACCTGGTCGGTGCCGCGCAACGCCTGGATCGACATCGCGGCCGCGACGTCCACCAGTCGCATCAACGCCATGCCGTCGTCGATCGCGAGGATCAGTTGGCCGAGCATGCCGTCGGTGCCGTTGATGAGCGCGAGGCCCTCCTTCTCGGCCAGCACCACCGGCGTGAGGCCGTTCGCGCGTAACGCCTCGGCGGCACTGACGCGCTGGCCGCCGCGCTCTCGCACGTCGCCTTCGCCCATCAACGCGAGCGCCACGTGCGCCAACGGCGCGAGGTCGCCGGAGCAACCGAGCGAACCGAACTCGTGCACGATCGGCGTGATGCCGGCGTTCAACAGAGCGGCGTACGCCTCGGCGGTCGACGGACGGACGCCGGAGACGCCGCTGCAGAGGTTCGTGAGACGCGACACCATCATCGCGCGCACGACCTCGGTCTCCACCTCGGCGCCCACGCCGGCGGCGTGGCTGCGGATCAGCGAGCGCTGCAGGTCGCGCCGCTCCTCGGGCGAGATGAAGGTGGTCGCGAGCGAGCCGAAGCCGGTCGAGAGCCCGTAGATCGGCGTACCGCTCTCCACGAGCGCGTCGATCGCCGAGCGCTGGCGCACGAGTCGCGACACGACCGCCTCGCTCAGCGTGACCGTCTCGAAGCCCCGGGCGACCGCGACGACCTGTGCGCGAGTGAGCGCCTCGACGTCGATCTCTACGGCCACTGGATTCTCCTTCGCACGCCCGCGAGGATCTCGAGCACCAGGAGCGCCGCCAGGCGAACCGTGCGTTGGTCGGCGCTGTCTCGTTCGACGTCGATCTCGGTGATGTCGATGGCGCACACGCCGTGTTGCACCGACACCTCGCGGGCGAAGCGTCGCATCTCGTCGGCGCTGAGTCCACCCGGTGCCGCCGCCGGACAGGCCGGCACGGCCATGCGGTCCGCGGCGTCCATGTCGATGTCCACGTAGACGTGGCGTCCGCCGGCCCCGGCGATCCCGACGGCTCGACGGGCCGCCTCCTCGACCGGTTCGTGGTGCAAGACGTCGCGCGAGATCACCGTGATCCCGGCGTCGTGGGCCCGCCGGGCGTAGGCCGGTGAGTTCGAGAAGTCGGCCAGTCCGACCTGGACCACGTGATGTCCGTCCAGTCCTTCTTCGAGGAGTTGTCGAACCGGTGAGCCGTTGGAGACACCGTCGCGCAGGTCGAGGTGCGCGTCGAGCGTGACGAGACCAAAGTTCGAGTAGTCACCGCCGCTCATCGCACGAAGCGCCAGCCACGTCGCCGCGTTGTCACCGCCCAGGATGAGCCGCAGCGCGATCTCGGGGTCCCATCCGGTCATGGCGTCGGCCACGCGCCCGGCACCACCCTCGGTGTCGGGCGCGTCGACGTCGCCGAAGTCAACGAGCGCCACGGACTCGGCGACGTCGTGGGCCTCACTGAAGGACCAGGTGGAGTAGCGCTCGAGCGCCGCGCGAATGGCGGCCGGCGTGCTGGTCGCCGAGCGCTCGGTGACCGACGTCGCGTAGGTCGAGAGGCCGATCAGACCGACGTTGCGTCGCCCCTCGACGGGGCGCGGCGCCAATAACGTGGCGGCGGAGGGCCAGTTCGGATCGTTCGAAGTCGCCACGCTGTCCATGTTACGCACGGCCCTCCCCACGAGGAATTACGCAACGACGATCGTCGTCAAGGTTGTGGGATTTGTGGGGAGCGCGTTGGGAATCGTTGTCGCTCGAACGGCTCTGCACAACGCTGGTGAGCTCAGATGAACGAGTGGACCGCTAACGATCGACGACCCGCACGCCGCTGTCATCGGACTCGTCGGTCTCCTCGTGGATGTACGTCGGCACGACCGTCGCCGCGAGGTGACTCGGCACGTCGTCCACGTAGCGCGGCGACGGCGTCGCGGTGTACTCGCCTTCGGCGGTGCGCTCGACGACGTTCGGGACCTTTCGCCGACCGCCGCCCTTCAACGCCTGGAGTTCGTGACAGATCCGGTAGGTGATCGGGAACGCGAGTATCGGCACGATCACCGTCAGGTAGCGCATCGAGACCAAGACGGTGTTGAGCGACACGTTGAAGAACTTCGCGAGTACGTCGGTCGACGAGGCGATGAACAGCATGCCCAAGAAGGCGAGCATCGTGACGCCGGCGGCCGTGCGCTTGGGTCGGTTGCTCGGGCGATCGAGCAGGTTGTGTATCTCGTTGTCCTTCGAGACCTTTCGTTCGATCATCGGCCAGACGAAGACGATGTTGAATATCAGTCCCGGCAGTAGGACGGCCGGCACGAGGACCTCGAAGGGGATCGTATGGCCGAAACTATGGAACGACCACGACGGCCATATTCGTAGCGCCCCGTCGAGGAATCCCATGTACCAGTCCGGTTGCACGGCGTAGGAGATCCGCGCCGCGTCGTACGGACCGAACTGCCAGATCGGGTTGACCTGCGCGAAGGCGCCGAGCAGCGCCGTGATGCCGCCGACGATGAACAAGAAGCCGGTCGTCTTGGCCATGAAGACCGGGAACATCGGCGAGCCCACGACGTTCTTCTCGGTGCGGCCCTGACCGGGGAACTGCGTGTGCTTCTGTCGCACTAGTAAGAAGAGGTGCGCCGAGACCAGACCGATGATGACCAGCGGCACGATCAGACAGTGCAGGATGAAGAAGCGCGGGATGATCGTCGTGCCCGGGAAGTTGCCCCCGAAGATCCAAAAGGCCAGGTAGGTACCGACCAACGGGACCGAGAGGATGATCGAGTACGCGATGCGGATGCCGGTCCCTGAGACGAGGTCGTCGGGGAGCGAGTAGCCGAGGAAGCCGTTCACGATCGCGAGGATCAACAGCGTCGAACCGATGATCCAGTTCATTTCGCGCGGCTTGCGGAAGGCGCCGGTGAAGAAGACGCGCGCCATGTGGATGACGATCGCGCCGACGAAGATGTCGCAGGCCCAGTGGTGCATCTGTCGCATCAAGAGACCACCGCGCACCGCGAAGGAGAGGTTCACCGTCGACTCGAAGGCCTGGGTCATCCGCTGACCGTCGAGCGGTTTGTAGGTGCCGTGATAGATCACGATCGCCGAACTGGGTATGAAGTACAGCGTCAAGAAGACGCCGGTGACGAGCAGGATCAGGAACGAGTAGAGCGCGATCTCGCCCAGCATGAACGACCAATGGTCGGGGAAGATCTTGTCCATGAACGTGCGCCCGCCGCGTGCGACGCCCAAACGGTCATCGAGTTCATTCAGCGACTGGCCAACGCGCCCGTAGGGGCCGAGGGCCGTCTTCTTGGAACGCTTGGTGTTGATGACGTCGCTCACGAGCGCTCCCAGAAACCCGGACCGACGGCCTCGTGGTAGTCGCTCTGGCTACGCAGGAACCCCGAGGAGTCGACGTAGAGCGGCAGCTGCGGCAACGGACGAGGGGCCGGCCCGAACTGCGGCACCGCCCCGTTGGTGACGTTGAACATCGACTGGTGACACGGACAGACCAGCAACTGCAGCTCTTGTTCATAGAGGCCGACGGGACAGCCCAGGTGCGTGCAGACCTTGGAGTAGGCGACGTAGCCGTGCGGGGCCCAGGTCTCGCGACCCTTCATGGTCGTGAAGGCTTCGTTGGAGACGCGGATCAGCACCGTCTGGTCGACGGCTTGGCCGCGATCGGTGTTCTGCGTGCCCTCGGGAAAGACCGTCTCGATCGACCCGATGGCGAGGTCGCCGACCTCGACTCGTCGTCCGGTCTGGTCGACGACGTAGGAGCCGGAACGCCAGTCGGTGTGCTGGAGCGTGTCCTTGGGCAACGGTCCGAGGCTGCGCAACAGCGGGAAGAGCGCCACGATGGTGAAGATGCCCATCCCGCCGCCGAGGAGTCCGCCGAGGAGCTTTCGCCGCTGCATGACGCCGCCGCCACGTTCGACGATGGCCGCGGCGAAGGCCTGGCGATCGGCCTCGGAGTTGGCGAGCGTGTGTCGCTCTTCGACGAACGGCCCGCGAGGCATGAGGTACTTGCCCCACGCGATAAGGCCGATGCCGAGGAACAACATACCGCCGCCGAGCGTGGCCCCGAGCTTCCACGGTTGCGCGTCGATCCAGTAGCAGGCGCCGAAGCCGGCCATGCACAACGTGCCGACGACGAAGCAGACGCTGATGACCTTGGCGACCAGTTCGGGGTTACGCGCGGCGGGCTGCAGGTGCGGGTCGTCGGCCGCGAGCCCCGAGATCGAGACCGGGGCGCGGTGTTCGTCAGTCATCGCGCTCACCCACCCAGAAGCCGAAGAGGGCCAGAACGCCGACGCCGAAGGCCAGACCGACGAACCCTTCGGCGACCGGTCCGAGACCACCGAGTCCGAAACCGCCGGGGTTGTCGGGGTGTTGGATCTCGGTCGTGACGTACTTCACGATGTCGTTCACTTGGGCGTCACTGAGGTTGCCCGTGAAGCGCGGCATGTTGCCGGGTCCCGTGCGAATCGCCTCGGCGACTTCGATCGAGGGGATCTTGCGCAGCGACGGCGAGAACGTGCTCATCGCGAGTGCGTCGCCGTCGCCTTCGATCGTGTGACACGACGCGCAGTTCAGCGCGAACAGCGCGGCGCCGTCGGCGACGTTGGCGTTCTTCAGGTGCGGGTAGGGAATGAGGGGGTATCCCGGCGACAACGAGTTCACCCACGCCGAGACGGCGAGCGCCTGGTCGTGGGTCAGTCGCGGGACGCGGCGGTTGGCCTCGACGGCGCGGGTGTTGGCGGCCGGCATGCGACCGGAGTCGACCCAGAAGTTGATCGTCGCCGGCCCGAGTCCCACGAGGTCGGGGAAGGCGCCGAGGGTGCCGTTCGCCGGTACGCCGTTGGCCTGAGTGCCGTGACACGACGCGCAGTTCTGTTGGAAGAGCGCGTCGCCCAGAGTGACCAACGCCGCTGACGGGGCGCGGTAGGTGATCGAGGAGTTTCCGTAGGCAATGATGACGCCGTTGGCGTTCTTCTTCACGTACGTCGCGTTCGGCGTGCCGGCGTTTTTTCGCGACGTCTGATAAGGCGTCAACTTGTACGGCGACGCCTGCGCGCCGCCGACCAAGAGCAGCGCCGGTCCGAGGGTGACGAGTGCGACGACCGAAAGTGCGAAGCAGCGCTTGAAGAGAGGTGACGTCACGCCGATCCCTACTTCAGCAAGAACAGGGCCGAATAGAGCCCGATCCATACGACGTCGACGAAGTGCCAGTAGTAACTCACGCCCTGGAATGTGGACAGCTCACCGGGGTCACCCTCGGTGCCGCGCATGCGAAAGAGCAGGAACGCCATGGCGACCAGACCCAGGATCACGTGCAGGCCGTGCAGGCCGGTGGTGATGAAGAAGATCGAACCGTAGGAGTTGGTGTACCAACGCGTCGCGAGGTGTGTCCACTCGTAGGCCTGGTTGGAGACGAACAACGTGCCCAAAACCATCGTCGCGATGATCCAGCGTCGAGCCTCGGCCCGTCGGCGATGTTCGATGAGCCACACGGCCCACTGCATCGTGAAGGACGACGAGATCAAGATGAGGGTGAAGACGCCCGCCTGCAGGGTGTCGAGCTTCGTGCCGACGGGGGGCCACGACGCCAGGTGGGCGCGGATCGTAAACAGTGCGGCGAAGAGTCCCGAGAAGAACATCAGCTCGCTGCCGAGCCAGATCATCACACCAATGGCCAACATCGGCGGACGATCGTGGACGATCTTCTCTTGCTTCGCCAGGCTATCGGGGGAAATCGCCTGACTCACGGCTACATTTCTAGCGGATATTGAGACCCGGGTGCGTCAGCGTGGCCGATTCGGTTCAGCGCAAAGTCTCGGGCAGCGGCTCGACCGCCACGATCGCGAGGCGTCGGGTCGGTCGCGTCATCGCGACGTACAGAGTGCGCAGTCCGCGGGCCGTCGTCGAGGCGCCGCCACGAGCGCCGCGCGTGGCGATCTGGGACGGTTCGACGACGACGACCCCGTCGAACTCCAGTCCGTTGGCCCCTTCGGCCGAGAGCACGATGAGGTCGGCACCCAAGCCCTTGGACTCCTGGTCGCGCGGGTCGACGGCGTCCAGTCCCTTCGAACGCAGTATCGACACGATCTCCTCGACGCGCTCGCCCGACACGATGACCGCGACGCGACCCGGGGCGACCGCGTCGACCTCTTGTCGGGTGACCTCGGCGAGGGTCGCGACGAACTCCTCTCGACTCACCTCGTGCACACGCGGCGCGTGACCGGCGCGCCGCACCGGGCGCGGCGGCGTCAGGTCCGGAGCCGCGGCGCGCAACGTCGGCGCCGCGAAGTCCAGGACCTCCTCGGGAGTGCGGTAACTGACCGTGAGATCCACGCGCGCGGGCTCGCGCCGGGGTTCGAGCACCTCTAACACGGCGTTCCATGAGGCCGAGGACGAGGCCGTCGTCGCTTGGCCCATGTCCCCGACGATGGTCATCGAGCCGGTCAGGTCGCGGCGTTTCAAGACCCGCAACTCCATGGGCGAGAGGTCCTGGGCCTCGTCGATCACGATGTGTCCGTAGGTCACGAACTCCGCCTCGTCGAGTTCGTTGCTCAGCATCGGCGCGTTGCGTTGGGCCTCACGCAGGGCCGCGGCGCGCACGTCGCCGGCGTAGGCGTCGAGGTCGATTCCTTCGAGAATCCCGTTGTCGCCCGGCTTGACGACCGGACGAGGACGACGTATCGGCCCGAGCAGCACGCGAGCCTCGTCGATCAGGGCGGCGTCGGCCTTGGTCCACGGCACGTCGTCGATCGTCGCCGAACGGGCGCGGTAGAGCAGCGCCAGTTCCTCATCACTCACGAACCCCTGACCGGCCGCGCGCAACAGGGCCGGCGCGCCGAAGAGGTCGTGCAACAGCTCCTGACCCGAGAGTCGCGGCCAAATCCGCTCGAGCGCCCACTTGAACTGCGGCGTCGTGCGAATGAGATCGGCCAGCTCGCCGACCGCGTTCACCTCGTCGACGCCTTCGCGCACGAAGCGTTCGTAGTACTCGTTGGCGAGTCGGTTCGCCAACTCGCGGCCCACGGCCGATCTGCGCTGGTTGTGGTTACCGGGACGACGCCGGGCTCGCTCCACCGTCTCTTGGGTGTAGCGCGCCTTCAACACGACGATGGCTCGACCAATGGGGATCTCGACGTCTTCCTTCAGCGGCCGCTGGCGCGTGCGCAGGGCGCGCGCCAGTAGTCGCGCCATCCGCAGGTCACCCTTCAGTTCGTCGACCGGCTCGGCGTCGCGTCCTCGGATCTCGACGTTGGTCACCAGGCCCGAGATCGTCGAGAGCGTCACGCCCGATTCGCCGAGTGACGGCAGGACGTTCTCGATGTAGTTCAAGAAGAGCGGGTTTGGCCCGACGACGAGGACGCCCTGCCGCTCCAGCGTCGCACGGTGCGTGAACAAGAGGTAGGCCGCGCGGTGCAGTGCCACGGCGGTCTTGCCGGTGCCCGGTCCGCCCTGCACCAACAACACTCCGGCCAACGGATTACGGATGATGCGGTCCTGCTCGCCCTGGATCGTGGCGACGATGTCACCCATCCGTCCGGTCCGAGCCCGTCCGAGTGCGGCGAGGAGCGCCCCCGGACCGCCCAGTGCGAGGCCGCCGTCGACGAGACCTTCTTCGGTCGCGGCGCGCACGTCCTCTTCGGGCAGGGCCAGTTCACCGTTCGCGTCGGCGAAGTACTCGTCCTCGACTCCCGTGACGTCGTGACCGTGAATCGCGACGTGGCGGCGACGGGCCAGACCGAGCGGTTCGACGCCGGTCGCGCGATAGAACGCCTCGGCCACCGGCGCGCGCCAGTCGATCACGAGTGGGTTCAGCTCATCGTCCGAGACGGCCAGGCGCCCGACGTGGTACTCATCGGCGCGACCGACGTCGTCGGGCGCGTAATCGATGCGGCCGAAGAAGAGCGGTTGGTCGCCGATGGCCAATTGGTCCAGACGGTGTAGTGCGGTGCCCATGACGACGTCGCGCTCGACCAGGTCGCCGGCACCGCGCATGTTCGCGACGGCGGCACTGTCGCGAAGCGAGCGGGCCTCGTCGCGCATGTGATCGAGGGCCGTAAGAGCGAGATCGAGGAAGAGCTGTTCCTCTTTGATCTCACGCTCGTGGGCCATCTCGTCCTCATTTCATTTCTCAAAATTGAGAAATTTCAAGTCTAGGGCAACCGCGCCGCGCCAACTCAAACCGACGGTCCAGCCCACTCACGTAGATTGAGATGGATACCAAGGAGTGAAGTGAGCGAGCCAGTTTTCCTTCGGGCCTGTCGTGGTGAAAGCGTCACGCACGTCCCGGTGTGGTTCATGCGCCAGGCCGGGCGCTCGCTCCCCGAGTACCGAGCACTGCGAGGGTCCGGATCGATTCTCGACGCCATCGCCGATCCGGCCATCGCGTGTGAGGTCACCATGCAGCCCGTGCGCCGTTACGGCGTCGACGCCGCGATCCTCTTCAGTGACATCATCGTGCCCTACCACGCGATCGGCTTCGGGGTGGACGTCGAACCGGGCCGGGGGCCCGTGATCGCCCGACCGTTCGCGAGCGCCGCTGACCTCGAGCGCCTGCGCGACGTGACCGACGTCGACATCGCCCACGTGACCCAGACGATCGACCTGGTGGTCAAGGAATTGGCGTCGACGGACACTCCCCTCATCGGGTTCGCCGGGGCGCCCTTCACCGTCGCCAGCTACCTCGTCGAGGGCGGTCCGACCAGAGAGTTCGCCGTCATCAAGACCTTGATGCACACCGAGCCGCTGCTCTTCGACCTCCTCCTCGATCGGCTGTCGGACATCACGGTCTCGTTCCTGCGATCCCAGGTCGCCCACGGCGCGCGCGCGGTGCAGCTGTTCGACTCCTGGGCCGGCGCGCTGACGCGTGACGAGTACCGTCGCTTCGCCCTCCCGGCCACGGAACGTGTGATCGCGGCCGTGGCCGACCTCGGTGTCCCGACCATTCTCTTCGGCGTCGGCACCGGGGAACTCCTGGACCTCATGAGTTCGGCCAACAGTTCGGTGATGGGGATCGACTGGCACGTGGACCTCGACGAGGGACGCCGTCGCGTCGGCGGCCGCGCGGTCCAGGGCAATCTCGATCCGGCGCGATGCCTGGCCGGCGTCGATGCGGCCGTGACGGGCGCTCGAGAAGTGTTGGTGCGAGCGGGCGTCGATACGGGCCACATCTTCAACCTCGGTCACGGCGTCTTGCCCTCGACCGATCCCGCCACGCTCGAAGCGGTGGTGCGGGTCGTACACGAAGAGGGAAGGGCGGGCGTCGGGTGACGACCGGGGTGCTCGTCATGGCCTACGGCACGCCCACGACGCCGCACGACGTCGAGGCCTACTACACGCGGATCCGTCACGGCCGGGCCCCCACCCCCGAACAGCTCGCTGACCTGCAGCGCCGCTACAACGCCATCGGCGGCACATCGCCACTGACCCAGCGCAGCGCCGATCAGGTGAACGGTATCGCCGAGGCGCTGGAGCGACGCCTGCCCGGCGGCTTCGACGTTCGATTCGGATCCAAGTACGAACCGCCCTTGCTGGAAGAGACCGCCGAGTCGTTTCGCGCCGACGGATTCGACGTCGTCGTCGGCTTGGCCCTGGCGCCGCACTCGTCCTCGATGTCGACCGACCAATACATGTCGCGCGCGAAGGCGGCGCTCGGCGACGACATCCGTTTCGTACCCATCGGTGCATGGTGGGCGTTCCCCGGATTCCTCGAGATCATCGCGCGCCGAGTGAACGACGCCCTCGCGAGCGTCCCGTCGGAACGTCTCGATTCAACCGAGGTGATCTTCTCGGCCCACTCGCTGCCCGAGAAGATCCTGGCGACCGGCGACACCTATCCCGAACAGTTGCGCGAGAGCGCCGAGCGCGCAGCCGCGTTGGCCGGCGTGGAACGCTGGGACGTCGCGTGGCAGTCGGCCGGACGCACGCCCGACCCGTGGATCGGTCCCGACATCTTGCAGGTCCTGCGTGACAAGCGCGCGCTCGGCGTGACCGACGTCGTGTCATGTCCGATCGGGTTCGTCAGCGACCACCTGGAAGTCCTCTTCGACATCGACGTCGAGGCGCAGGGCGTCGCACGTGAGATCGGACTGAACCTCATCCGAACGGCGTCACTGAACGACGACGCCGCGTTCATGACGCTGTTGGGCGACGTCGTCTTGGACAGCGTCACGTGAGTCGAGGTTCGATCGTCATCGTCGGTGGCGGCATCGCCGGGCTGAGTGCCGCGTGGGAGCTCTCCGGCGGCGCGAAGGGACCGAGCGACGCCACCCCCCGGATCGAACTGATCGAAGACGGCGCCATCGTCGGCGGTTCGCTCACCACCACGCAGTTCGCGAACCGAACGATCGACCTCGGGGCCGACGGCTTTCTCGCGCGTCGGCCCGAAGCGGTCGAATTGGTGGGCGAATTGGGATGTGACGACGAACTCGAAGCGATCGACGAGACCGGAGCGTCGCTGTGGCTGCGGGGCGCGCTCGACGAACTCCCCACGGGACTCGTTCTCGGAATACCGACTTCATCAGGTCAATTGAAGAACGTCCGGGGACTATCGTGGCGAGCTCGACTCGACGCTGCGCGCGACGAGCACGCACCAGTACGGATGAAGATAGGTGACGACGCCACGATCGGGCACATCGTGCGAACGAAGTTAGGACGCGAACTCTGTTACCAATTCGTCGAACCGATGTTGGGCGGCATCCAGGCCGGTCGCGTCGACGAACTCTCGGCGAAGTCGGTCTTCCCCGCACTGTTGGAGGCCGCGCGCAAGGGCGGTTCACTCATGCGCGCGATGCGCACGAGCGGTCCGGTCACACCTGGACCGTCGTCGACGGCCACCAACAGCGGACCCGCCTTCTACTCGCTCCTCGAAGGCGTCGGATCACTGCCCCTCGAGATCGCGAGACAACTGCGCCAGCGCGGTGTCGTCATTCGCACCGGTGTGGCGGTCACGGCTCTACGACGCACCCCCTCGGGCAACTACCCGTGGGAGGTCGACACGTACGCGACGACGACCCCGGCCGACGCCGTCGTCATGGCGACGCCGGCCACGGTGACCGCCCGACTCCTCGGCGCGCACGACCCGGCCCTGTCATATCTCTCCAACGTGCGCAGCGCCGGCGCGGCCATGATCACTTTCAGCATCGCGCGACGCGCCGTCGCACTGCCCGCCCACGGGACCGGCGTCCTCGTGCCCCTCGCCACGGCGTGGTCGGGAGAGGGATCGATGATGACCACGGCGGTCACCTTCCTCGACCGCAAGTGGCCGCACCTGCGCCGCGAGGACGACGTGTTGCTGCGCGTGCACGTCGGTCGCATCGACGACGCACGCTGGACCGAGATGAGTGATGAGCAACTCGCAGCGCGCGCACGAGCGGAGTTGCAGGTCTTGCTCTCGAGCACGGACGCGCCCTTCCACACGCTCGTGCAGCGCTGGCCCGATGGGCTGCCCCAGTACTACGTCGGACACGACTCCATGGTGAAACGGGCGCGGGCCGCCGCGACCGCGATCGGCGTCACGCTGTGCGGGAACAGTTACGACGGCGTCGGCATCCCGGCGAGCGTCGGTTCCGGTCGACGCGCCGGACACGACGCCCTCGAGTTACTGCACTTCAGTTACCACTGAATCTCACAGGTAGTAGCCGGAGTGGATGTAGATGCACGGCACGCCCTCGCTCACGTACATGGCGTGATTCTTCGGGTCATCGTCCAAGGCGAGTCGAATGTCAAAGCCCTCGTCGACGAGGTCGCGCAGGGCGCCGCGCTTGAACTCGTCGACGCCCGAGTAGTCGCCGTACTCGCGCATGATCAACAGGTCCCAGCGCAGTCCGTAGCGCTCGAGCCACGCCACCGTGTGCGGCTGCACCCGTCGCGGGCGACCGGTCAGGAGCACCACCTTCAAGGTCGAGTCCAATAGTTCCAGTAACCGTTCGATCTCTTCGATGATCGGATCGCCGCCGCACGCGTCGAAGAACCGCTTCCAGTCCCCCCAGTCGAGGTAGTGCTGTCGTCCGGCCGCGTCGGCCAGGACGCCGTCAATGTCGAAAATGACCGCCGGACCGGCACCCGACGAGCCCTCTCGCCAGTGCCAATTCTCGTTCACGTGGTCCGGTTCCATCGTCCTGAAGGCTAACGGCGTCCCCGTGAGTGATGTCTGCGAGACTGGTCACCGTGGGTTGTACCGAGCGCCAAACGCTGCCAATACCTTTCGGGCATCACGTCTACGTGGTGAGCGACCTCTCACTCTCGCCCACGACCGACGTCGACTCTCGTCCGGTGCGCGAGCTCATCGACCTCCTGGGAGACATCGACGACGCGGCCCTCGTCGTGGTGGCCGGCAATCTCTTCCATCCCGAGCCGACCTCGGACCTCGTCAAGTTCATCGACGCGACCCTGGAGGCGCTGCCGACCCTGCGCGATCAGATCGTCGCCTTCACCTCGAACGTCCGACACCGCCTTATCGTCTTGCCCGGTAGCGACGACCACGAACTGTCACACAACCATCCGGCGCGCGAGCGACTCGAACGGCTCGGCGTCACGCTGGCGAGCGACTTGATACTGCAGGTCGCGACGGCCAGCGGCGTGCGCGACCTCGCGGTCGCGGCCGGCACCTGCACGGTTGACACGATGCGCGCCGACGTCGACGACCGGATCGACGCGCACCGACTCGAAGACCCGCACGCGCTCCCGCGTTTCGTCGCGTCGCGCGTCCTCTACCGCCGACTCGGTGGCTGGGTGTGGTTCCCTGTGATCACGCTGTTCGTCTTCGACCTACTGACGTCTCTGAACGCGATCTTCTACCACTTCACCCGTCACCACGTTCGGGTGCATACGCCCCACACCGGCAGTTTCTGGGGCAATCTCGTCATCAACCTCCTGATCTTGGTCGTGGTCGAGGCGATCGTCGTGTGCTGTGCGGGACTCATCGTGCGCCGGCGATTCGACCGCGACGCCCGTCGAGCGGCGCCGACCGAGCTGAGCGAACCGCTCGCGCTCACGTTCGTCGACGACGTCGACGCCCTCGAGTTCGCGCGCCGCAACGCCGAGCGCGGGGGCGCCGGCGCCGTGGTCGGCGGGGCCCCGCGTCCCGCGCTCGCCTTCCTCGACCGCGGGGTGTGCGCGGCACCCGGACCGTCCAGGACCGTCATCGTCGAACGTCGCGGACGCTTCGGTCTCCCACCGGTCTTCACCTCGGTCGAACGACTCGGGGTCGTCGAGATCGAGGCGGCGGGCGCGGTGCAGGTTCGTCTCTACGCCGGCGAGACGCGCCGCGGCCACGACCGGCTCCTCGAAGAGATCGTCGCGCACACCTACGTGCAGCCCGCGCCCTCCGGCGCGACCACCACGGTCGGTTCGTGGCCGACCGGCAACCCCTTCCCCGTGACGGTGGAGCGTCTCAAGGAACAGCGCCGGCAACGCACGGTCCGCCGCTGGGCGAGCGGACTGCTCTTCCTCGACGGACTGGTCAACGTCATCGTCACGGCGACGCCGCCGCTGCGCAGTCGCCTCCACGAGGTCCAGACGTTCTTCCCCCTGGGCGTGGCCCAGTCGGCGGCCGCGTTCACCGCCGTCGCGGGCATCGCGATGATCATGATGGCTCGGGGCATTCGCCGCGGGCAGCGTCGCGCGTGGTTCGTCGCCTGCGCGGTGCTCGCGATCACGGTCTTCGCCCACGTGCTGCGCGGTGGCACGTTCGTCGCCTCGCTCATCGCCCTGTCGATCCTGACGCTGCTCATCGTCGAGCGACGGTACTTCCAGGCGACGACGGACCGCTCGAGCGCGCGCACGGCGATGCCGCGCCTCGGGCTCATCGCGCTGGTCTCGGTCGTCGCGGCCACGATCGGTATCGAAGTCTCATCGGGCCGCCATCACCTCCCCGCGTTCGGCGTCGTGTTGATGGCGTGCATCGAGCGTTTCGTCGGACAGAACAACATCGCCCTACCGGACACCGCCGCCGACTTCGTCGACCCGTCACTGCTCGCGGTCGGCGTCTCACTCTTCGTCTCGGCGCTGTACCTACTGACCAGACCGGTCGTGGATCGACGGCTCTCGATGACCGGCCGCGGGACCGAGCGACGCCTGGCCGAACTTCGTGCGCGCGAGATCGTGCGACGCCACGGCCGCGGCACGCTGGACTACTTCGCCCTGCGCGACGACAAACAGTTCTTCTTCTTCCGTGACTCGCTCGTCGCCTACGCCGTCTACGGTGGCGTCGCGTTGGTCTCGCCCGATCCCATCGGACCAGAGGCCGAGCGGGCCGAGGCCTTCAGCGCGTTCCGCGCCTACGCCGAGGGCCGGGGCTGGACGGTCGGCGTCATCGGCGCCAGTGAGGAGTGGCTCCCCATCTACGGCACGGCCGGAATGCATCACCTCTACATGGGGGACGAGGCCATCGTGGACTGTCCCACGTTCAGCCTGGCCGGCGGCAAGATGAAAGGGCTGCGCCAGGCCACGACGCGACTGGCCCGTCACGGCTACACGGTCGAGTTCCTCGATCCCGCGAACATCGATCCCAGTCGCGTCACGGACATCCTCGAACTGATCTCGATGCTGCGCCGCGGTGAGGCCGAGCGGGGCTTCTCGATGATGCTCGGTCGACTCTTCAATCCCAAGGACAAGGGGCTGCTTCTGACGGTCGTGCACGGTCCGGACGGCAAGCCGGCCGCGGTCTGTCAGTTCGTGCCGTCGCCCGCTATCAACGGCTACTCGCTGGACCTGATGCGACGAGACCCCGGGGAGCATCCGAACGGATTGATCGACTTCGCGCTCTGCTCGACGATCGAGCACCTGCGCGATATCGGGGCGCGGGGGCTCAGTTTGAACTTCGCGGCATTTCGCTCCGTGCTCGACGGCGAGCGCGGGGAGGGAACGTTCACGCGCGTCGAGCGCTGGGCACTGAAGCGGCTCTCGGGCATCTTCCCGATCGAGTCACTGTGGACGTTCAACGCGAAGTACGACCCGACCTGGCTGCCCCGTTACGTGATCTATCCCGCGGCCGAGAGCTTCGTCCCCGTGGCGGCCGCCGTACTGCGCGCCGAGTCACTCACCGAACTGCCGGTGCTCGGACGCTTCTTGGTGAGCGACCCGTCGAACCGACCGGGCACCGTCGTGCCCGCCGAGGTACTCGCGGCCGCGAAGAAGGTCGACGAACGCGTGCTCCATTGATCGTCCGTGATCGTTCGCCTCGAGCACGGTCTCAACTCGATAGATAGAGTGTGGCTGCCCGTCCAACGAAGGGAGCCCAATGCCCGAATTCCCAACCATCACGCACGTCGCGCTGACGGTCAGCGACCTGAGTCGAAGCGTCCCGTGGTACCAGCAGCTGTTCGACGCCCAGCCCATCGTGAACGAGGACACCGGACCGTTCACCCACGTGGTGTGGTTGGTCGGCGGCACCACGTTGGTGGGACTGCACTCGTTCCCGGACCTGGCTGACGCCTCGCCCTTCAACGAGCGACGAGTAGGCCTCGACCACCTGGCCTTCCAGTGCGCCAACCGCGACGAGCTGTCCCAGTGGGAGGACCGACTCAATGAACTCGGCATCGCCCACGGCGGCGTCGTCGACGCCGGTTACGGGTCGGGTCTGTCGTTTCGCGACCCCGACAACATCGCGCTGGAGTTCTTCGCACCGCCGTCGTAGTCCGAGACCGGAACCGTTGGCGCCGGTCACACCTGAGACGTAGGGTCGTCGCGTGACGGAGTTCATCGACGCCGACCTTCGCGGTGCCCTGTTCGAGAACGTCGAATTGCGCGGCGCCGAATTTCGTCGCGTGCACTTTGACGACGCCCAGTTCCGTGCCGTGGACATGAGTCGCGTCGTGATGCGCGGCGTCGACCTGATCGACGTCGACATCGATGGCGAAATCGAGAACCTCACGATCAACGGCGTCGACGTCGCGCCGCTGATCGAGGCGGAACTCGATCGTCGTCATCCCGATCGGGCGAAGATGCGACCGACCGATCCGGACGGGTTCCGCGAGGCGTGGCACATCTTGGACCGTCTGTGGGAGGGTACCCTCGACCGGGCTCGCCGATTCACGCCCGATCAACTCCACGAGTGCGTTGACAATGAGTGGTCCTTCATCGAGACGCTGCGACATCTGGTCTTCGCGACCGACTGCTGGGTCCGGCGGACGATTCTCGGCGACCCGTCACCGTGGGACGCGCTCGGCCTACCCTTCGCTGAGCTTCCCGACGGACCGGAGTTCTCGCGCGCTCGTAACGCGCGGCCGTCGCTCGATGAGGTGCTCGCCGTGCGACGAGAGCGAACCGCGACGGTGCGCGACTACCTCGAGGAGCTCACGCAAGACACTCTTGACGCTCAGACGACGCCCGTCGACGCGCCGGGTTGGCCGCCGCCGAAGGAGTATCCGATTCGCAGGTGTCTGCTCATTGTGCTGAACGAGGAGTGGCAACACCGGCTCTACGCCGAGCGTGATTTCGACATCTTGGACGATCGCTAGACACGCCTTTAGTCAATCAATCGTCGCGGACGCCCGGTCGGTCCTCGCCCACGACGCCGTCGATCGACTCGCGGATCAGGCCGGCGTGACCTCGGCTGGTGAAGTCAGTCTTCGGTCTCGTGGAACTTCACGTCGGCCGCCGGCACGGTGCCGCCGCGGCGACCGGGAGCTTCCTGCCACTCCCAGTACAGGTTCGTGTGCGCGATCACCTTGTCGGGCGTCGGCGCGCCGTACTCACTGAGGTCTTCGGTGGTGTGCGCGTCGGCGACCAACGTCACGTCATAGCCGCGGGTGAAGCCCCCGTGCATGGTCGAGCGGATACAGGCGTCGGTCTGCGCACCGGTGATCACGAGTCGACCGACACCGCGTTGCGCGAGGAGGTCTTCGAGGTTCGTGTCCTCGAAGGAGTCGCCGTACAACTTCGGTACCAGCGGCTCGGAGTCGTCGCGCTCCAACTCGGCGACGTACTTCCACTGTTCGCTGTCGACGGGCAGTTCCTCACTGGAGTGCTGGACCCAGATGACTGGCACGTCTTCACGACGTGCGCGCGCCACCAGTGAGTTGATGTTCGCGATCACGCCGTCACGGTCGTGGGCGTTCGCCACCACGCCGTTCTGGACGTCGATGACCAACAGCGCGGTATTGGGTCGATCCTTCAGTGTCGTCACGGCGGTCTCCTCGTTTCGTGGCCGGTGATTCGCCACCCAGAATAAGACAACCCCTGTGACAGGACAAGGGTCGCGTCACTGTTCGGGAACGATTGTCTCGTGACGGTCGAGTGTCCACCCAGCACCAGGGCTTCGACGTACTCCTGGTCTAAATTCACCCCATGGACGACACGTTCGCAGATCTGTTCGCCGCCGAGTGGCTCGCCGCGTGGAACGACCACGACCTCGAGGCGATCCTCAGTCACTTCGCCGACGAGGTCGTCTTCTCGTCACCGTTGGCCCAACGTATCGTCGAAGGATCCGACGGCGTCATCCGGGGCAAGGAAGCGCTTCGCGCGTACTGGCGCGAGGGACTGCGTCGCGGCCCCGAACTGCACTTCGAGATCGAGGACCTCTACCTCGGCGTCTCGACGATCGTCATCCACTACCGCAACCACTCTGGCGGGCTCGTGAATGAGGTCCTCACGTTCGACGGTCCCCTCGTCATCGAGGGACACGCCACGTACCTACGTCCCTGAGGTCCCCGTCGGCGAGGCGCACTTCGCGGCGTAGGCCGCGCTCCCCGGCTGGAGCGCCAGCCCGGAGTTCACACTGACCATCAAGCACGATTCGTCGACCGCCACGAACTGGCTGGCCGGGATCGCCTTGAGCTGATCGACGTCGGTGTAGGTCCAGCGGGTGTCGGCCGTTCCCTGGAAGTACCAGTTGCTGCCGTTGTCGGCGAGGATGAGTCCGTAGGTCTTCATGGTCGTGAGCACGGTCTGACAGAGGGCCGAACACTGCGCCGCCGGCAACGTGAAGGCGGCGTTCAATCGGAATCGTGCGCCCATCGGCGGGCACGACGAATCGTTCTGGCCGGCCTCGTGACGCGCGGGCCAGAGATACGACTCCTGCGTGCAGTCGGCGGTGAAGCGGATCGCGTGATCCATGGCGTGCGAGGCCACTTCGTCGTAGTTGACCAGGCCGGGCAGGATCGGCAGACCCGCGGCGTCGGCGGACGTATAGCTGGCCGGTCGTAGCGCGTTCGATCGCAGGTTCCACGTCGCGCCCGACCCGGCCGTCGATCGCCCATTCGGGTGGTAGTAGGTGTCGTAGGTCTCGAAGAGCGTGCACGGGGCCGACGACGACGATCGGTACGGGTCGACCATAAGGGCGTGACGGTCCGATCCCCCCTCGATCGGCGTCGACGCCGTCAGCGGGTACGGTCGCCGGTTGCTCTCCGAGGCGTAGTCGAACGTCACGTGCGTGAAGACGGTGTTCTTGCGAACGACCGTCCACGGGATGCCGTAGGGCGCTCGCGGGTTGCCCGACGGGCCGTAGTCCGGGTGCAGGTACGTCGTGGCCGAGGACATCGACGCCAACCACGTGGCACTGTTGGCGTCAACCGGCAGTGACGTGATCGGCGTGTTCCACACGTTGTCCGCCGGGAAGGCGGGACAGTTCGTACCGGGAAACGTCGGACCCCCGACGCGCGCCGACGCCTCGGTCGGCGGCCTGACGGACCTCGTCGTGGCACTCGAGACGACGGGCGCGACCAGCATCGGCACCACGACCATCACGGCCAGGACGACGGCCTTCCGGCGCGACCGTCCTCGATGTCGATTGCGAGTCATCCAACCGGTCTACTTCGCGTTCGCGATGCGTCACGCACGATTGTCCAATAGTTGTTCGACAACTCGTGACCTGGACACGTTCTTTGAGAAAGCCCGGAGTTCGGCGTTCGTAGAATGAACGGATGTCACGCTTCGACCTGGTGATCTTCGACTGCGATGGCGTGCTCATCGACAGCGAGCGTCTCGCCATCCGCACCGAATCACAGATACTCACGGAACTGGGATGGCCGCTCACCGAAGAAGAGGTCATCGATCGCTTCGTCGGTCGATCGTCGACCTACATGCAGTCAGTGATCGAGGAGAAGATCGGTCGACCGGTCGATTGGAAGGCGGAGTTCGAACGTCGTGTCCGAGAGGTCTGCGAACGTGAACTCGTGCTCGTCGACGGCGTCGTTGCGGTGTTGGACGAACTCACGGTGCCCAGCTGCGTGGCGTCGAGCAGTGGCCATCAGATGTTGGCGTTCAAACTCGGACTCACGGGTCTCGCCGAGCGCTTCGCGGGCCGTATCTTCAGTGCCGACGACGTCGCGCACGGCAAACCCGACCCGGCGGTATTCCTGTTCGCCGCCGCTTCGATGGGAGCGGCGCCCGGTCGCTGTGCCGTGATCGAGGACAGCGTCTCGGGAGTCGACGCGGGAGTGGCGGCCGGCATGAGCGTCTTCGCGTTCAGCGGGAGCGTCACGAAAGCCCACGACCTCGAACGAGACGGCGTCGTCCTCTTTGACTCGATGGATCGGCTGACGCAGCTCCTGGCGAGTTAGCGGCTGACGATCAGTCGAGTCGTGCCCGAATGGCTTCGGCCAGCCGTCGTGGCGCCCGGTCGTCGTACGCCAGAAAGAGCGACGGCTCGACGAGTTCGAGTTCCATAATGGCCCATCCTTCGGACATCCGCACGAGATCCACGCGCCCGTACAGAATCCCGCGAAAGGCGTCCTCCCCCATCACGGCCTCGGCGAAGGCCACGGCGTCGGGTTCCCCGGTCGCCACCGACATCTGTCTGCGGCGAAAGAGCGCGTCGCGAACATCGGCCGGCGTATTGAGCATCGCGGCCTTCGTCATCGCGTGGGAGAACTCCCCGTCGATGAAGACCAGCGCGCGCTCGCCGTCCCCGTCGATCGACGCAACGTAGGGCTGGATCATCACGTCTCGTCGGTCGGCGTGCAGTCGTCGCACGTGCGCGAGCGCTCGCTCGTGTTCGTCGTGTCGGTACCTCTCGGCGTCGATCGCACCGCGTCCGACGGTCGGTTTCACGACGAATGGGCCGTCCGGGAACGCGGGTTCATCACCCACGTCACAGAACGTCGTCGGCACGATTCGGTGAGCGCGTCGCGCCAGATCGCCGAGGTAGTGCTTGTCCGTCGAGTACTCGATGATCGGATAGGGGTTGAGCAGGTGCGCGATCCCTCGCGCCCACGCCAGATACCCCGAAAGTTCGTCCGTGTAGTCCCACGTCGAGCGGATGACCGTGAGATCGAACTCCGACCACGCCACCGACTCGTCATCCCACACGCACATCGAGCCCTCGAGGTCGGCCCCGGCGAGGGCCTCGATCAGTATCTGGCCGTCGGGATCGTAGTTGACGTTGTCGAAGTCGCTCGTCGCGATCGCGATACGCCTCACGGAGTGAAGAGCACGGTCGCGTGCTGGGCGAGCGTCACCAGTGGTCCCGGCCAGATGCCGAAGACCAGCGTGACCGCGACGCCGAAGGCGATGACGCCACCGGTCAGTCGCGGCACCGCGATACGGTCGCTGTCGGGCCCGTCGTCGGAGAAGAGCGCCATCGCCCAGCGCAGGTAGAAGAAGGCGGCGATCGCGGCGCTGATCAGCGCGATTAACGCCAACGCTCCCCCGCCGGCGTCCACCACCGAGGCGAGGACCGCGAACTTGGCGTAGAAGCCGGTCGTCAGCGGCGCCCCGAGTTGGCTGAGGAGGAGGACCGCGAGCGCGGCGCCGAGCCACGGCTGGCGCTTGGCGAGACCGACGTAGCGTTCGATCGAGTGGTGCTCGTCTCCGACGCCGCCGACCAGCGTCACGATCGCGAAGGTCGCGATGACGATGGGCGCGTAGGTGGCGACGTAGAACAGCGTCGCCGCGGTGCCGCGGATCGTTCCGGCCCAGACGCCGAGCAGGATGAACCCGGCGTGGTTGATCGAGGAGTACGCGAGCATGCGCTTGACGTTGCGCTGGACCACGGCGAGCGAGGCCCCGACGACCGTCGTCAGCGCGATGAGGATCCACAGGATCGGGCGCCACGTGTCCAACTGGGTCCCGAGGGCCGAGATGAGGACGCGGATCAGCGCGGCGAAGGCGCCGACCTTGACGATCGAAGCCATGAGGCCGGTGACGGGCGTCGGCGCGCCCTCGTAGACGTCGGGCGACCAGAGGTGGAACGGCACGGCGGCGATCTTGAAGGCGAAGCCCACGAGCAACAGTGCGCCACCGGCGTAGAGGAGCGCGGGGTGCAGCAACACGTTCGCGCCCAAGAAGTACGAGATGGTCGAGAGGTTCGTCGAGCCCGTCGCGCCGTAGACGAGCGCCGCGCCGTAGATGAAGATCGCCGAGGCGAAGCCCCCGAGCAAGAAGTACTTCAGGGCCGCCTCGGCCGACGTCGAGCGGTGACGGTCGAAGGCCACCAGGACGTAGAGGCCGATCGAGAGGATCTCGAGACCGAGGAATATGACGATGAGGTCATTGGCCTGGGTCATCACGATCGCGCCGGCCGACGAGGCGAGCGCGAGGATGTGGAACTCGACCCCGGAGACGCGTTCGCGCTTCGCCCAGTCGTGGGCGACGAGCGCGGTCAGAATCACGCTCAGCGCGATCACGCCGGAGGCGACGACCGAGAAGTCATCGAGCACGATCGCGTGGGCGATCGTCTCGGTCGCACCGGCCTTGGCGACGCAGCGCCACTGGAAGTAGTTGACGACGATGCTCGCCGCGGCCGCCGTGACCACGGTCGACGTGGCGACGACGAGCGGGACCTTGCCGCGCGCCAGCGCCGAGGCCAGCACCAGCGCGAGCGCCGCGCCGAAGAAGATCAGGACCGGCAGGATCGCCAGGTAGTGGATCGACGGGATCACGAGGTTCACTTGTTCAACCCCGCGGGCGCGACGTGGTGGATCAGCTGCTCGACCGAGGGCGTGATGCGATCGAGCACCGGCTTCGGGAAGACGCCGAGCACGACGATCAGTACGACGATGGGCACCAGCACCCACTGCTCCTTGGGCGTCGCGTCGGCGATCTCGGTGTTCGGACCGACCGCGCGGCCGTGAAAGACGCGCTGGTAGGCCCAGAGCAGGTACAGCGCCGCGGCGACCACGCCGAAGGTCGCGACGACGGCCCACCACGAGTGCGTGGCGAAGGTGCCGATGAGGATCAGGTACTCACTCACGAATCCCGAGAGCCCGGGCAGGCCGATCGAGGCCAGCATGACGACGGTGAAGAGCGCGGCCATGATCGGCGCCGGTCCCTGGAGGCCCTGGAAGTCCCTGATCATGATCGACCCGCGGCGCTTCTCGATGAAGCCGATGATCAAGAAGAAGCCGATCGTGATCACGCCGTGGTTGAACATCAACAACACCGCCCCGACCGTGCCGATCGTCGAACCGGAGACCACGCCCAAGGTGATGAAGCCCATCTGGGCCAGCGAGGAGTACGCGACGAAGCGCTTCAGATCGGGCGTCGTACACGCGAGCATCGAGCCGTAGAGGATGCCGATCACGGCCAAGGTCATCACGACCGGTCGCATGTCGACGAGCGCCAACGGGAACAGTCCGACGGCGAAACGCAGCAGTCCGTAGGTGCCGAGCTTGGCGAGCAGCGCCGACATCTCGATGGAACCGGCCGTCGGCGCCTCGGCGTACGTGATGGGCGACCACGTGTGGAACGGCCAGATCGGCGCCTTCACCGCGAAGGCGATGGCGAAGGCGATGAAGAGCCACACCGCGGTGCCGTGGGACATCGCCGTCGCCGACAGCGCGCTGTAGGAGAAGGTCAGCGCCGAACCGGGCACCTGGTGCTCGTGGACGAAGCCGAGGTACAGGATCCCGACGAACAAGAAGGCCGAACCGGTGAAGGTGTAGATGAAGAACTTCAGCGCGGCCTTCGAGCGTTCCCGGCCGCCCCACTGGCTGATGATGAAGTAGCACGGCACGAGCGTCAGCTCGAAGAAGATGAAGAACTCGAGCACGTCGTGCGAGATGAAACTGCCCATCGTGAAGCACGTCAGCAACAACATCCACGCCACGAAGGCCGGCTCCTGGCGGCGATCGCGCGCGCCGAGCAACGCCAACAAGACGGTGAGTGACGTGAGCACCACCATCAGCAGCGAGATACCGTCGATCGCCACGTCGTAGGCCAGTCCGAACGGTGCGGCCAGGACGTGGCGCGTGGCGAAGTCGAAGGTCGCGGCACCGACCACGTGATCGTTGTACAGGCACGCGACCACGAGCGAGAGCACGAGCTCGACGCCCGAAGCGGCGATCGCCACGGCGTAGGCCCGGCCCTCGACCTTGCGCGTGAGGGCCGCCCCGATGGCCCCGAGGAGCGGGACGACCAGCAAGAAGGCGAGCCACAGCGAGGAGTGCATGACTAGATGACCCTCGCGACCAAGAAGACGATGATGACCGCAACGCCGAGCACCGTCGCCAGGGCGTAGTGGCGCACGAAGCCCGACTGCACCTTGCGCAGTCCCTCGCCGCTGTTGCGCACGCTCACGGCGAGACCGGTGACCGCGCCGTCGATGACCTTGGGTTCGATGACGTCCTCTTCGAACTGCGCGAGGTTCGTCAGCGGACGGCCGATGGTGGCGTCGTAGACGTCGTCCCAGTGCCAGACGTGCTCGAGGAACGATGACTCGTAGCGCGAGGACTCCGAGATGTTCTTCCAGATGGAGTAGGCCGCGAGGAGCCCGAGCACGGCCGCGGCGACGTCGACCAGGGCCAGTCCGTACTGGGCGAGCGTGTCGGCGTGCGCGCCGGCCGCGACGTAGCCGAACGTCGGGGCGAGGAACCCGGCCAGGGAGTCGTGGTGCACCCACGGCAGGTCGAGCACGCCGCCCACGACCGAGAGCGCGGCGAGGACGATGAGCGGTGTCGTCATCACCCACGGTGACTCGTGCGGGTCGTGACCCTCGGTGTCCTCACGGAATCGCTCGGTCCCGCGGAAGGTGAGCACGAAGAGCCGGCACATGTAGTACCCGGTCAGGATCGCGGTCAGGACACCGAGGACCCAGAGCGCCCGGTTCTGTTCGAAGACGTTGGTGAGGACGTCGCCCTTGGACCAGAAGCCGGCGAAGGGCGGGATACCCGAGATCGTCAGCCAGCCGATCAGGAACGTCGGGAAGGTGAGCGGCAGGTACTTCTGGAGCCCGCCCATCTTTCGCATGTCCTGCTCGCCGTTGAGCGAGTGGATGACCGAACCGGAACCCAAGAAGAGCAGCGCCTTGAAGAAGGCGTGGCTGATCATCAAGAAGATGGCCGCCGAATAGGCCCCGACCCCGACGGCGAGCACCATGTAGCCGATCTGGGAGACCGTCGAGAAGGCCAGCACCTTCTTGATGTCCTTCTGGGACGTCGCGATGGTCGCCGCGACGAAGGCCGTCACTCCCCCGATGACGGCGATGGTCAGGCGACCGGAGTGCGACAGCGCCAGCACCGGCGACATCCGCACGAGCAGGTAGACGCCGGCCGTCACCATGGTCGCGGCGTGGATCAACGCCGAGACCGGCGTGGGGCCCTCCATGGCGTCGGGCAGCCAGTTGAAGAGTGGGATCTGGGCGCTCTTGCCGGTCGCGGCGAGCAGCAGCGCCAACACGACCAGCGTCGCGATCGTCGGGGAGAGCGTGCCGGCGCGCTCGAAGATCGAGGCGTAGGTGAGCGTGTGCAGACGCGAGAAGATCAGGAACATCGCCACCAACATGCCGACGTCGCCGACGCGGTTGTAGATGAAGGCCTTCTTGCCGGCCGAGGCCGCCGCGTCACGGTCGAAGTAGTAACTCACGAGCCAGTACGAGCAGAGTCCGACGCCCTCCCAGCCGACGAAGGTCAGCACCAGGTTGTTCGCGAGGACCAGCAAAAGCATCGAGAAGACGAAGAGGTTCATGTAGAGGAAGAACTTGCGAAAGTCCCTCTCCCCGTGCATGTAGCCGGTGGAGTACAGGTGGATCAGCGCCGAGATGCCGGTGACGAACAGACACATCGTGATCGAAAGCGGGTCGACGAGCAACGCCGCCGGCACGTGCAGCGTCCCGACGGTGATCCACGAGAACAGGTTGACGGTCACCTCGCGCGACGAGTGGTGCAACAACATGACGAAGCAGATGACCGACAGGACGAAGCTCAAGGTGACGACGCCGGTGCCGACGACGCCGACCTGCCTCTCGCTCAGGTAGCGGCCGAGGAGCAGCACGGCGAGGAATCCGAGCAGGGGCGCGATCAGGATCCAGGTCGCGACGAAGGCCATCTCAGCCCTTCAACTCGGAGAGCTCGTCGACCGAGGTCGACGAGCGCCGTCGAAAGACCGACACCACGATGCCGAGACCGACGGTGACCTCGGCGGCCGCGACGACCATCACGAAGAAGACGATGGCCTGACCACTGATGTCGCTCAGCGTCCTCGCGAAGGTGACGAAGGTGAGGTTGACGGCGTTCAGCATCAGTTCGATGCACATGAACATGATGAGCGCCGAGCGCCGGGTCAAGAGTCCGAAGGCGCCGATGCCGAAGAGGACGGCGGCCAAGATGAGATACCACGCGGCGGGGACGTTCACGCGACCTCCTCCACGGGCTCATCGACGAGCGGACGCTCGCGGCGCGCGAGCAACACGGCACCGACGACGGCGATGATGAGGAGAGCCGCGGTCGCCTCGAAGGCGAAGAGGTAGGTCGTGAACACGGCGGTGCCGAGGGCGCGAACGTTGCCGTTGCCCGAGGCCAACTTGGTCGTGACCGACGCCGCGCCGCTCACCCAGTGCGCCCTCGCCATCAGGGCGATCAGTCCGCCGACCGTGATCGCCACCCCGAGCGCCGCGAAGGCCCGCTGACCGACGAGCGGTTCGAAGTGGATGTGCTCGCGACGATCGACGCCGAGGAACATGATCACGAACAAGAACAGCACGACGATGGCGCCGGCGTAGACGATGATCTGCACCGCGGCCAAGAAGTCGGCCGACTGGGCCACGAACGCGACGGCGACACCGATCAGCGTCATGATCAAGCACAGGGCCGCGTGCACGGGATTCTTCACCGCGATCACGCCGATCGCGCCGACGATGATCAACAGCGCCGAGGTGACGAACACCAACTCCCACTGAAGCGCGTAGGTGGCGGCGATCACGACTTCGCCTTGCGCCGACGTGTGGGCATCTTCGCCCGGGCCTCGTTCAACCGGCCCTGGAGTCCCCGGAACTGCAGCGGCACGTCCTCGGGCTCGAAGTGCTTGGGGAAGATGTTGCGCAGTTGCTTCGAGCCGGTCGCCTCGTCGTCGCGCACGCCGCTCTGACCGGCCTCGGCGGCCCGGACACCGGCCCCGAGGTCGGCGGTCCACTGGACCACGCCCTCGTAGGCGGCGTCGCCGTTCGGTGAGGTCGCGCGCATCCAGCCGCCGGTCATCGCCGCCTCGCCCTCGCGCCAGTCCTCCCACGGCAGGCGCTGCGGGAAGCCCTGGTCGTCGACGAGCAGCTCGGACTTGGTGTAGATCGCGTCGGCGCGGTTCGTGAAGGAGAACTCGAACATCTTGGACTCGGTGATCGCCTGGGTCGGGCAGGCCTCGACACACAGGTCGCAGTGGATGCAGCGCAGGTAGTTGATCTCGTAGATGTAGCCGTAGCGCTCGCCCGGGCTGACCGGGTGGTCCGGCGGGTTGTCCAGTCCGCGCACGTAGATACAGTTCACCGGACAGACGCCGGCGCACAGCTCACAGCCGATGCACTTCTCCATCCCGTCCTCGTAGCGGTTCAACACGTGTCGTCCGTGCTGGCGGGGCTGCTTGGGCCGCTTCGCCTTCGGGTAACTCGTCGTCACCGTGGGTCGCGAAAGGTGTTGTAAGGTCTACTTGTATGATCGGAAGATGTTGTTTTTGTTTTAGATTTTTTGGATTG
>JBEKCK010000011.1:0-74066 GCA_050014915.1 Acidimicrobiales bacterium
GTGCGATCCGATGCGCCCCGGCATCGTGCACCGGTTGGACAAAGGCACCTCCGGGGTCCTCGTCGTGGCCAAGACGCCCGAGGGATTCTCCAACCTGAGCATCCAGTTGGCGGAGCGCCTCATGGAGCGGACCTACTACGGGATGGTCGAGGGACACGTCACCGAAGAGCGCGGCGTCGTCGACGCGCCGATCGGCCGTTCGACGCGCACGCCAACCGTCATGGCGGTTCGCTCAGACGGCCGTGCGGCGCGCACCGGCTACGAGGTGCTCGCGCGGATCGAGAAGCCGCACGCGATGACGCTGCTGCGACTACAGCTCGACACGGGACGAACCCATCAGATCCGCGTGCACCTCGCGACCATCGGCCATCCGGTCGTGAACGACCCGCGCTACGGTCATCGTCGCGAGAAGCGCCTGGCCGAGGACCGGTTCTTCTTGCACTCGACGACGCTGGCCTTCGCGCACCCGCGCAGCGACGAGTGGATCACGACGAGCGTGCCACTGCCGGCCGATCTTCGGGTGCTGGTGCCGGAGACGGTCGAGTTCTAGGCGACTTCGCGCGCGGCCACGACGGCCGAGTCCTCGCGAAGCAGCGCCAGCGCCTCTTCCTCGGCGCGACGGACCCGGCGAACGCCGATGTCCATCTTGGTCGCCGTGGCCTGGAGCGAGAGGGGAGTGGCCCCGTTCAGTCCGAAGCGCAGGTTCAGGACTTCGCGCTGCAGTTCGTTCAGCTTCTCGAGGGCGCCGTGCAGCTGGTCGTCCATCATGGTCTGCTCGATGTCGCCGACCCAGTCGTGCTGGCTCGGCGCCACGAGGTCGCCCAGCGTCGTCGCCGAATCCGACGAGGCCGGCTGGTCCAGGCTGGCGGTCACGCCGGCCAGGCCGTGCAGGTTGTCACGGACGGCCTTGGACATGCCGGTCGCCTCGGTGAGCTCGTCGTCGGTCGGCTTGCGACCGAAGATCGAGGTCAGTTCGGCCGTCGTCGCCTCGAGACGCTGGAGCTGCTCTCCGACTTCGAGCGGGATGCGGATGGTGCGACCATGCTGTTGGACGGCGCGCTGCAGGGCTTGGCGGATCCACCAGGTGGCGTAGGTCGAGAACTTGAATCCGCGCTCCCAGTCGAACTTCTCGACGGCGCGCAGTAGACCGAAGGTGCCCTCTTGGACGAGGTCGACCATCTCGACGCCACGGTCCTGGTAGCGACGGGCCCAGTGCAGGACGAGGCGCAGGTTGGCGGCGACCATCTGCTTCTTGGCCTCTTCGTCACCGGCGGTGACGCGCTTAGCGAGTTCGACCTGTTCGTCGTAGTTGGGCATCGGGTAACGGTCAAGGTCACGCATCAAAAGGCCCAACATGTCGTTGGTATTCACGGCGGATCGGCGGGGGGTGGTAATCATTTGAATCTCCTCCTGAATTCATAGCGATACTCGCCCGAGGGCGGTAATTTCTCCTACGAACGTGTATCTAATTTACCACGCTCCACGAGGGACTTCAAGGCCCGAATTATTTGAAAATCGTAAGAATCGAGCTAGGCGCTGTGCGTTCGCTTGACGGGGCGTCCGCCGCGGGCCTGGACGACCATGTCGGCCAGGGTGAAGCTCGAGAGGTGCTCTCGCATGTGGTTCCCGACGTCGGCCCAGACCCCCAAGAGCACGCACTGGCCCTCGTGGTCACAGGCCCCGTCCTTGTGGGGTTCCCCGAAGTCACCGGCGACGATCGGTCCGTCGACGGCCGCGACGATCTCGGCCAGGGTGATGCGCTCGGCCGGTCGCGCCAGCACGTAGCCGCCGCCGACGCCTCGTTTGGAGCGCACCAGCCCGACGCCCTTCAGGCTCAAGAGGATCTGTTCGAGGTACGGCTGCGGCAGGCCGGTCCGATTGGCGAGGTCACGCACCGAGGTCGGCGTCGAGAGGTCGTCGCCCAGCGCGAGGCTGAGAAGTGCTCGGCTGGCGTAGTCGCCTCTGGTCGAAACTCTCACCGGTCCATTCTACCTTCGAGGGGTGCAGAAAACCTCGGGCGTGCACGAAGGCGAGTGATTGTCTGGCACAGTGGAAGGGTGGAAGAGGCCCCCAACGGAAACGTGACGGTCGACCCCGACGAGGTGCTCTCGCCGGGTCAGGGCGAGGCGCCGACCGTGGACGAGAACAGTGACTACATCAGCCAGCCGGCGAAGGTCATGCGCATCGGATCGATGGTGAAATCGCTCCTCGACGAGGCGCGGAGTGCTCCCTTGGACGAGGCCGGTCGGGCCCGTCTGCGTGAGATCTATCAGACCTCGATCAGTGAGCTGTCCGGGGCGTTGTCACCGGACCTCGGTACCGAACTGGGCAAGATGGCGCTGCCCTTCAGCGCCGACGTGCCGACCGAGTCCGAGCTGCGAATCGCCCAGGCCCAACTCGTGGGGTGGCTCGAGGGACTGTTCCACGGGATCCAGGCGTCACTGTTCGCTCAGCAGGCCGCCGCCGCGGCCCAGCTCGAGAAGATGCGCGACCGATCGTTGCCGCCGGGCGTCGGCGAACCTCGCCCGGGCACGTACCTCTAGGCGTGGCTCGTCACACGTACTCGCTAGCCTGCGCGCTGAACGGGCGCCGTCGTCTCGTCGCGAAAGGGATCGTCCGCTGATGACCGAGGGCTTCGTCCACCTCCACAACCACACCGAGTACTCGATGCTCGACGGCGCGGCGCGCGTCGACGAGTTGGTGCTCGCGGCCAAGGCCGACGGCCAGGGCGCGATCGCCATCACGGACCACGGGAACCTCTACGGCGTCATCGACTTCTACGAGGCCTGTCGCAAGCACGGCGTGACCCCGATCATCGGCCTCGAGGCCTACATGGCGGCCGACTCGCGCTTCGACCGACCGCCGCGTCGGGGCAAGATCGACGACACCGGGGGCGAGACCGAAGGCGGCCAGAAGCTGTATCACCACCTCACCCTGCTCGCGACCTCCAACGAGGGCTACCGCAACCTGCGTGAACTCTCGTCGCTCGCGTTCCTCGAGGGGTACTACTACAAGCCCCGCCTCGACTGGGAGCTGCTCGAGCGCTACAACCAGGGACTCATCGCCACCTCGAGCTGCCTCGGCGGCGTCGTCCTGCAGGCGCTGATGCGCGACGACTACCCGAAGGCGCTCGAACTGGCCGGTCGTCTCCAGACCATCTTCGGCGAAGAGAACTTCTACATCGAGCTGCAGGATCACGGTCTTCCGGAACAGGTCCGCACCAACCCGCAACTGCTCGCGATCGCCACGGAACTTCGCGCGCCGCTGGTGGCGACGAACGACCTGCACTACGTCCATCACGACGACGCCGAGATGCACGACGCCCTGCTCTGCATCGGGACCGGATCGCTGGTCGCGGACCCCAACCGCTTCCGGTTCCACAGCGATCAGCACTACCTCAAGTCGGCCGCCGAGATGCGCTACCTCTTTCGCGAGATCCCTGAGGCCTGTGACAACACGCTCGCGATCGCCGAGCGCGCGTCGGTCACCATCGAGTTCGACAACGACGCGTTGCCGGAGTTCCCGATCCCCGAGGCGTTCCGTGGCGCCACGCACAAAGAGGGCGCCAATCGACTCCTGCGCGACCTCGTCATGCGCGGGGCGCACGAGCGCTACGGCGAGCTCAACGACGAAGTGTCCTCGCGGATCGAAAAGGAGCTCGGGGTGGTCGCCGACATGGGCTTCTCGGACTACTTCCTCGTCGTCTGGGACCTCATCCGCCACGCCCGTGAACAGGGAATACGCGTCGGACCGGGCCGGGGATCCTCGGCCGGGTGCTGCATCGCGTACTGCCTGCACATCGTGGACATCGACCCGCTGCGCTACGGGCTCATCTTCGAACGGTTCTTGAACCCGGGGCGGCGCTCGATGCCCGACATCGACATGGACTTCGACGAGCGGTACCGCGCGGAGATGATCCACTACGCCGCGGAGCGTTACGGCTCGGACCACGTGGCCCAGATCGTGACCTTCTCGACGATCAAGGCGCGCGCCGCGGTACGCGACGCCGCGCGCGTGCTCGGGTACCCGCCGCAACTCGGTGACAAGATCGCCAAGGCCATGCCACCGTTGGTGATGGGCCAGGACCTGCCGCTCGAGGCCTGCTTCACGCCGACGCCCGGCTACGAGAGCCGCTTCGTCGAAGCGGCCGAACTGCGCAGTCTCTACGACAGCGACGCCGAGGTGAAGCACTCGATCGACGTCGCCATGGGCTTCGTCGACAAGCGACGTCAAGACGGCATCCACGCGGCCGCGGTCGTCATCACGAAAGAGCCGCTCCTCGACTACGTGCCGGTGCAGCGAAAGTCGGGCCCGTCGGGTTCGGGGGAGGACGCACCGATCGTCACCCAGTACGAGGCGACGGCGATCGAGAAGCTCGGACTGTTGAAGATGGACTTCCTGGGACTTCGCAACCTGGCGATCATCGAACGGACCCTGGAGAACATCCGGCGGCGTCACGGCATCGAGGTCGACATCGACAACGTCGCGCTCGATGACCCCAAGGTCTTCGAGATGCTGCGCCTCGGCAACTCGGTCGGGATCTTCCAGCTCGAGGGCGACAAGATGCGCCAACTCATGCGCCGCCTCGCACCGACCGGCTTCGACGACATCGCGGCGCTCAACGCGCTGTACCGACCCGGTCCGCTCTCGGAGAACGTGCACAACGACTACGCCGATCGCAAGAACGGTCGACAGCCCGTCAGTTACGACCACCCCGATCTCGAGGCGATCCTCGGCGAGACCTCGGGCCTCATGATCTACCAAGAGGACATCATGCGCGTCGCGACGTTGATCGCCGGGTTCTCGATGACCGAGGCCGACGACCTGCGCAAGGCCTGCTCGAAGAAGATCCGCGAGATGATTCGCGCGCAGCGTTCGAAGTTCGTCGACGGCGCCGAACGCGAGGGGTACGGTCGCGAATTGGGCGAGACGATCTTCAACAAGATCGAACCGTTCGCCGACTACGCCTTCCCGAAGGGTCACGCCTACGGCTACGCCCTGCTCGGCTACCAAGACGCCTGGCTGAAGGCGAACTACCCGGTCGAGTACATGGCGGCCCTGCTGACGTCGTTCCGCGACGACAAGGACAAGGCGTCGGTCTATCTGAACGAGGCGCGTCAGATGGGCATCACCGTCGGCGTGCCCGACGTGAACGAGTCCTTCGCCGAGTACGCCCCCAGCCTCTCCCAGGATCAGACGATCCTCTTCGGCCTGGCGGCCGTGCGCAACGTCGGTGAGACGTTGGTCGAGAAGATCGTGAGCGAGCGCGAGGCGAACGGCCGATTCAGCTCGATCTACGACTTCGTGCGCCGGGTCGACCCGATGGTCTTAAATCGCCGCTCCATGGAGTCGCTCATCAAGGCCGGCGCCTTCGACGCGCTCGGCGTGCCCCGACTGGGATTCCTGTTGAAGGTCGACGAGATCTGTGACGTGACGCTCTCGCGTCGGCGCGACCACTCCCTCGGCATCACGACGCTCTTCGCCGCCTTCGGCGAAGGCGACGGACACGACTGGGAGGGGACCGACGTCCCGATCGCCGACATCGAGTTCGACAAGGCGGTGAAGCTCGACTTCGAGCGCGAGATGCTCGGGACCTACATCTCCGATCATCCGCTGTATGAAGTGGAGAGTCAACTGGCCACCAAGACCGACGGCTCGATCATCAGCGTGCGCGAGCGCGGCGAGGAGTTGGCGCGCACCGGCAAGGCCGTCACCGTGGGCGGCATCCTCGCCGAGGTGCAGATCCGCACGACCAAGATGGGCAAACAGTACGCGCGCGTCGTCTTAGAGGACCTCGGGGCCTCCATGGAGATCAACTTCTCGGCGAACAACTTCGAGAAGTACAGCGGCTTTCTCACCAAGGACAACATCGTGCTCGTGAAGGTCCGACCCGGCTACGAAGAGGAGCTCCGTTTCAGCGCCATCGACGTCGAGCTGCTGAGCGTCGAGCGCGGCAACGAGGAGCTGCGCCTGGCGCTACGCCCCGAAGACCTCACCCAGACCTCCATCGGCACCCTGCGCGAGATCCTCTCGCGCTACCCCGGTCGATCCCCGGTGATCGTCGAGACCGGTGCGGCCGGCAAGGCCTTCAAACTAGGCCCGGAGTTCAACGTCAACATCGCGAGCGTCGTCGCCGATCTGCGTACCGAATTCGGGCGAAACGTCATAAAGGCCTAGTGGGGTCGGAGTGTTGTGTAAAGAGTCGTAGAATGTATTCCTATGGCAATGACCGTCTCCACGAAGGACACCACCGCACTCAGTGACGCAGAACTCGCCGAGATGGCCGATCTCTGCGTCGACCGCGAGCCAAATTTCGACATTGGCTTCCTCTCCAAGCAACGAGAGGACTGGGTGTTGGTCACCCAGGTGCGCGAGGGCAACAAGTTGCGCGGCTACTCGTTCTGCACGCTCGAACGGATCGGCGGTACGCCGTCGCTGCTCGTCGGACTGTTGCTCGTCGACCGCAACGCCAAGTCCGATCAGACGCTGAAGGCGATCCTGCACGACCAGTTCCGTCGCGCGCTGCTCGCCTTCCCCGACGAGGACGTGCTGCTCGGCTCTCGGCTCACCTCGCCCGACGGCTTTCGCGCCTTCGCCGGTCTCGAAGACGTCGTGCCGCGCCTCGGCTACAAGCCGACCGGCGAGGACCGCGCGTGGGGCCGACGACTGGCCAAGCGCTTCGGTTCCGAGAAGTCGATCGACGACAAGACCTTCATCATGACCGTCACGCCCGGACCGGTCGGCGGACTCGACTACACCGCGTCCAAGGGTCCGATCCCCGACGGCGTCGAGTCGTTCTTCACCGGTCTCAAGGCGCAAAAGGGCGAGCGCCTGGTCGTCTTCGGCTGGGCCATGGCCGAGGCACTCGCCTCGGGCAAACTGCCCAAGTAGCTCAGCCGCGCGGGAGCAGTCCCGTGCAGCTCTTGTAGCAGTGTCCGTCGATGGGCTTGGACAACGTCGTCAAGACGTAGGTCGGTCGAAAGCCGAGCGCCGAGGCCAGGTCCTTGCCGGCGAGTGAGGGTCGTCGCGTCGCCTCCATCGTGCGAATGGCGTGCGCGTCCTCACAGAGCAGCCACACGTCGTCCCCGAACCAACCGAAGCGCACCCACGTGGACCCGTCGTCCTGTCGACGCAGCAGTTGCGGACCACGATCGGCGGCGATGAGCGCCACGCTGGGGCGCTCGCCGCGGAACTCCCAGTACGGCGCACTCGGCCCGCGAAACCCGAACAGCGGGCCGTCAGCCGGGCTCGCGAGCTGCTCGAGCCATCGGCGCACGCGTCGTCCGTGGTACGTGCCGAGTCGTCGCGGCAGGTCCGCCAGCGTGACCGACTCGGGTTGGGCCAGGTCGTTTCGCTCGATGTCCTCGGCCAGTTGACCTTCGACGATGTCGAACACGGCGAGGTCCGTCACGTAGTCCGACGGCCACGGAATTCGCCAGCGCACGATCGCCTGGCTCTTGAGGTCGACGACGGTCGTCGTCTCGTTGGTCGAACCGAGCACGAGACCGTAGACGATCGCGCCGCCCGTGAGTTCGACGCTGTTGCGCTGGGGCATGCGCTCGACGAGGCGCTTGTTGGCCCGCGCGGCGGGGTCGCGAGTGAAGATCGACATCAGGCTCCTACGTTACGCAACTGCTCGGCGAGCGCGGTGACCGTAGCGACCGGGAGTTGACAGACACCGCCACGACAGACGTAGGCCGATCCGACGACGCGCTCCGCGAGCAACGGCGATGAACCAAATCCGGTCACGAGGACCGCGCGTCTCGTGAAGACCGAGTTCATGTACGCGGACAACTCGTTCGCGCCCGGGATGACGACCTCGACGCCGGCGAGGGCGAAGCCCGCCGCCTCCACCAGGTCGGGCACGGCGCCGGGGTGCGCGGCGAGTAACGAGGCCGCGAGTTCGACGAGCCGCTGGGCGACCACCAGGGTCTCGACGTCCCCGCGCGTCAGGGCGTATCGGGCGAGCGCGCGACACGCGACCGCGTGACTGGAGGGCGTCGCGCCGTCGAAGATCTCCTTGGGCCGCGCGCGAAGATCGGTGACGAGGTCGCTGCGCGAGAAGATCCCGCCCCCGACGTGGGGCGTCGCGCTCGTCGGCACCTCGCCGTCCCAGTAGTGCGCCAACAGATACGGCGCCAGCGAGCCGGCGAGTTCGAGCCACTCGTCGTCACCGGTCGCTTCGAAGGCGTCGACGCACGCGTCGAGCATCCACGCGACGTCGCTCGCACTGGCGTGCGCCCGGTGGCTCTCGGTGCGCCACCACACGCCGTCACCGAAGTGCGTGCGCGACAGCGACGTCAGCAGCTCGACGCCACGCGCGACGCAGTGCTCGTCACGCACCTCGAAGAGCGCCGAGGCGAACATCGCGTTCCATTCGAGGATCACCTTCTCGTCGCGGCCCGGTTGGATCCGCTCGGCGCGCGAACGGCGCAGCGCCTCACGGGCGCCGGTCAGGGCGTCCGGCGTCACGAAGGGCTCGCCCTCGGCGAGTCGCGGGATGGAGCGTCCCTCGAACGCGCCCGGAGTTTCAATACGCCAACGTCCCAGCACGGCGTCGAGGTCGGCGGCATCGCCATAGGTCGCCAACGTGTCGGCGACCTCGTCGGGCGTCCAGGTCACGTGCGAGCCTTCGACGCCACCGGCGTCCGCGTCGAGCGCCGACGCGAAGCCACCCTCGAGCGCGAGGTCGGTGAGCACGAACTCGATCGTGTCGAGGGCCACCTCGCGCCATTCGCCGTGCTCGGGGAGCGCCTTCGCCGCGCGAAGGTACGCGCGGGCGAGCAGCGCCTGATCGCTCAGCATCTTCTCGAAGTGCGGGACGTGCCACTGCGCGTCCACGCTGTAGCGCGCGAAGCCGCCGCGGAGGTGGTCGTAGATCCCGCGACGCGACATGGCGTCCAGCGTCACCTCGACCGCCGCGCGCGCGTGCGGGTCGTCGAACTCCAACAGCGCCTCGACGTAACTCGGACGCGGGAACTTCGGCGCGTCGCCGAATCCGCCGTCGGCGTCGAAGCGCTCGAGGAGCTCCTCGCGCAGTCGCTCTCGCGACGCCACGAGGTCCAGCGTGTCACTGTACGGCGCCAGGTGGTCGATGAAACTGACCTCGCGCTCGAGGGCCTTCGAGAGCTCCGTCGCCTGAGCTTCGACGGCGTCGCGTCGCGTCGTCCACGCGTCGTTCATGGCGTTCAGCAACGTGGTGAAGCTGGCCTGACCGTGCCGTTCGACCGGGGGATAGTAGGTGCCGGCCATGAACGGACGTCCGTCGGGCAGCAGGAAGACCGACATCGGCCAGCCGCCGTGCCCACTCACCAACTGGGTCGCCGCCATGTAGAGCGCGTCCACGTCGGGGCGTTCTTCGCGGTCGACCTTGATCGGGATGAAGTGCTCGTTCAGGATCGACGCGACGGTCGGGTCCTCGAACGATTCGTGGGCCATGACGTGACACCAGTGACACGCGGCGTAGCCGACGGAGAGAAAGATCGGCCGATCCAGTCGGGTCGCTTCGTCGAGCGCGGCCTGGTCCCACGTCCACCAGTCGACGGGATTATCGGCGTGTTGTCGCAGGTAGGCACTGGAGGCACCGGCGAGGCGATTGGTCACCGGTCAAGCGTAGGGCGACACATCGCGATATCGGGTCGCCACGTCGATCCTCGATTCCAGAAGAGACAGAGCGTCACACATTCGAGTGTGGGTTCCGTGGCGAATCCCGTCCAAAGCGCGAGCGTATTCGTAGCGGAAAACTTCACCGACGTCGATGACGCCCACGTCGTGACGCGCGGGCTCGACTCGCGACGGCAACATCGAAGTCGGTAGCCTCGGTGACGTGTTGGATGCCGACTTCGCGAATTAGGGACAAAGTTATGACCGAGCCGTTGCGTTGGGGAATCATCAGTACCGGGGGAATCGCTCACACGTTCGTGAACGACCTTCAGTTCACCGATAGCGGTGTCGCGGTGGCGGTCGGTTCTCGGTCGATCGACGCGGCGAACACCTTCGCTGACCGGTTCGGAATCGATCATCGCTACGCGTCGTACGAGGAACTCGTGCACGACCCCGACGTCGACGCGGTCTACGTCGGAACACCACACCCGATGCACTTCGCGAACGCCACGTTGGCTCTCGAGGCCGGCAAACCGGTGCTGGTCGAGAAGGCCTTCACCATGTCCTCTCGCGAGGCGGTCGACCTGATCGCGCTGGCCCGCGAGAAGAACCTGTTCTTGATGGAGGCGATGTGGACCAGGTTCCTCCCACACGTGGCCGCCGTCAACGAACTGATCGCGGCGGGTGAAATCGGTGACATCGTGGCCGTGGAGGCCGACCACGGCCAACACTTCGACTTCGATCCGGCGTCGCGATGGTTCAGTCCCGAGTTGGGGGGTGGCGCGCTCCTCGACCTTGGCGTCTACCCGGTGTCGTTCGCGTCGATGCTCTTGGGGACACCGTCGAAGATGGTCTCGATGATCGACCTGGCGCCCACCGGCGTCGACCGACAGGTGTCGATGATCTTCGGCTACGAAAACGGAGCTCAGGCGTACCTCAACACCACGACGAGTGCGAAAACACCGACGACGGCGACGATTTCTGGCACGAAGGCGCGCATCGAGATCGATGGCGATTTCTACGCGCCGACCGCGTTCACCTTCATCACTCGCCGAGGCGAGCAACGAAGGTACGATTTTCCGACCCAGGGTCGGGGTCTCCACTACGAGGCCGCCGAGGTTGCCCGTTGTGTGCGCGGCGGTCTGTCGGAGAGTCCGCTCATGCCGCTCAGTGAGACCGAGTCGATCATGCGCACCATGGAGACGGTGTTGGCATCGTCGACGTAATGGTCGCGTTCGCTGTCTAAACAACGACACAATTCTGCGACGTCGTAAATGAAGACCTGAGGCGTGGGGACGGGAAATCTCCGCGAAGTAACTCGGGCGAGGTACGCCTTTGCACACAATGTCTTGGCAGTGTGCCCCGAAGAATCGTGCACTGGTCCGATCGTCAATCCGGTCTCGCGTGCACGTCAGTCGACCTGCTTGGACCTGTGGAAATCTGCGCGGCTCGATGCCCGGGAATCTTGTCGTGGTGAATTGTACTGGGTGTTTGGCCATGCTAACTTCACATGTCGACATTGCTTTTCACTGGATGTTCACAAAGAGGTAATTGAAATCGGGCATCGTATTGATGCCTCTAATTGGTTGGGGGACTATGAAATTCAAAACAGGAAGGGCTCTTGCCTGCGTAGCATTGGTCGGCGGTATGGTCGTCGCCTTGATGCCAGGTGTGAGTTCCGCGGCAGGAAAGACGGTCTCGGACGCAACGTTCAATCCGAGCTTCACGACGATGAAGTATTTGAAGTCGGTCGTCGCGAAGGGCAAGGGCGATATCGCCGTTATCTTGCCGGACACCGTTTCGTCGGCCCGTTGGGTGGACTACGACGCTCCTGCCTTCAAGAAGGCATTTGAGGCGGCGGGTCTGAAGCCCAAGCAGTTCTTCATTCAGAACGGTCACGGCAGCCCGCAAGAGCAGCTCACCGACGCGCAAGGCGACATCGCCAAGGGTGCCAAGGTTCTCATCTTGACGTCACTTGACAGTTCGTCCGGGGCGATCATTGAGTCCTACGCTCGAGCCCGTGGCGTGAAAGTCATTGACTACGACCGCTTGACGCTTGGTGGAGACCGCACGTACTACGTGAGCTTCAACAACGTTGCGGTTGGAACGTTGATCGGTCAGGGGATGCTTTCGTGCATCACCAACTGGAACGTTTCGGACCCCGACGTCTTCGTCATGAAGGGTGCGCCCACTGACAACAACGCGACGCTGTTTGCCGAGGGCTACGACGCCGTTTTGAACAAGGCTGGCTACAACACCACGTCGGGATCTTCGAACACGGTGCTCGAGAGCGTCGGAACGTGGACGCCTTCGCAGGCGCTGACTGACTTCCAGGGCGCCTACTCGGCGAACCCGAAGATCAACGCAGTCGTAACGCCCAACGACGAGAACGCCGCGCCGATCATTCAGTACTTGCAGTCGCAGGGTCTGAAGCCGGAGACGATCCCGTTCACGGGTCAAGACGCCACACCAGCTGGTATCGACAACATCATCTCGGGCTACCAGTGCGGAACGGTCTTCAAGCCGTCCTACATTGAGGCTCAGGCGACGGCAGCGTTGGCGATTTACCTGCGCGCGAACGAGAAGCCACCGGCGGGCATCATCAATGGCTCAATCGCGGACTCCGGAGCGACCATTTCGTCGCTGAAGAATGTTCCGTCGGTTCTGTTGACGCCGCTGTGGGAGACCGCCTCGACGATTGAGTCGCAGGTCATCGCGTCCAAGCAGCTCACAGTCTCGGAGATTTGCGGAAGCACGTCACCGACGGTTGCGGGTGACTCGGGCCTTCCGACTTACGCTCAAGACTGCACGAAGTACGGCATCAAGTAACAACCGACCATGACTGACGTCCCCGAGTCACCGATTACCCTCGCGCCCAACATTGGGCTTGAGGCGAAACGTGACTCGGGGTCGTCGGTTGCGGGCGACGCGCCACTCCTCAGTCTTCGCGGGCTGACCAAACACTTCGGTCCCGTCGAAGCACTGCGCTACTGCGATCTCGATATTCCAGCCGGGAAGGTGACCGCCCTCATTGGGGACAACGGCGCGGGAAAGTCGACGCTGATCAAGTCCATTTCGGGGATCTACGCGCCGAGCAGTGGTCAGATCTTCTGGGAGGGCAAAGAGGTTCACATCCGCACCCCGCGCGACGCCGACGAGCTCGGCATCACGACCGTGTATCAGGACCTCGCGCTCTGCGACAACCTCGACATCGTCCAGAACATGTACCTCGGTCACGAGGAGACGAAGGTCGGACTCTTGAACGAGATCAACATGGAGCTCGAGACCAAGAAGCTCCTGCACGATCTCTCGGTATTCACCGTTCAGTCGGTGCGCCAGCTCGTCGGATCACTTTCGGGTGGCCAACGCCAAGCCATCGCCGTCGCGCGCGCCGTGATGCGCGACGCCAAGCTGGTGATCATGGACGAACCGACGGCGGCCCTGGGCGTCTCACAGACCCGTCTCGTGCTCGACCTGATCCAGACGCTCGCGGGACGCGGCATCGCCGTCCTCGTCATCTCGCACAACCTCACCGACGTGTTCGCGGTCGCCGATCGAATTGCCGTGTTGCACCTCGGCACACTGATCAAGAGCGCGCCGGCATCGGAGTTCGACACCGCGAGTGCCGTGGACTTGATTACTACGGGTGAGACGTCGAGGGTTAATTCTCCCGTGTCCGCTACCCCTTAACCGCAGGGAAAGGTTCGTCTCGTGTCAGACACTGTCGTGACCCCCGCTGACCTCGAAGGCGACGACGCCTCATCCCCATTAAACGTTCTTAAAGCGCGTTGGAAGCAGTTGCGACGAGGTGACTCCGGAATGGTGCCCATCATCGTGGGACTCATCGTTCTCGGTGGCTACTTCCAGATCCGCAGTCCCACGTTCCTGTCGGCCGGCAACCTGACGAACCTCTTCATCCAGGCCACGGTCTTCATCCTCTTGGGTATGGCCGAGATCTGGTTGCTCCTGCTCGGCGACATCGACCTCTCGGCCGGTTGGATCGCGGCCGTGGGTGCCGCTATCGGTTCGATCCTTCTGGACACCACGTTCAACTGGCCGTGGTGGGCGGCGCTGCTTCTGGCCATGGCCGCCACGACCCTCATCGGCAGCCTCCAGGGTGCCATCGTGATCGGGCTGAAGGTGCCGTCGTTCATCATCACCCTGGGTGGTTCGCTCTTCTGGGAGGGCGTCGCCATCTGGATGATCGACGGCCAAAACAACGGTGGCGCGATCGAAGTGAAAGAGAAGGTCCTCTACGGGATCGTGAATCTCAACCTGTCGACGACGTTCACGTGGGTCGTCGCCATCGCCGGCGCCGGAGTGATGTCGCTCTTGATATTCAACAAGGACCGCGCGCGGCGCGCCAGTGGTCTCGACAGCGTCTCGATCTACGAATCGTTCCTCAAGATCGCGGCTCTGTTCGGCCTGGCCATCGTGCTGGTGCTGATCTTCAACACGAACCGTTCGAACTTCGCGGTGATCCATGGTATGCCCTACGTGGTGCCCCTGGTGGCGGTGGTGCTGGGGGTGTACAGCTTCATACTCGCCCGCACGAAGCCGGGTCGTTATCTCTACGCCATCGGCGGCAACGTCGAGGCCGCTCGTCGAGCTGGCGTGTCGGTCAATCGCTATCGCCTGCTCGCCTTCGCCCTGTCGGGACTGACCGCGGGCATCGCCGGTCTGGTCTACGCCTCGTACCTGGGCGGAATATCGGACGCCATCCCCGGCGGCACGCTGGTGCTCTACGCCGTGGCCGCCGCCGTCATCGGTGGGACGAGCCTCTTCGGCGGTCGGGGTCGCATGATGAACGCGTTGATCGGCGGACTGGTGATCGCGACCATCTACAACGGGATGGCGCTCATCCAGTTGAGTGCCTCCGTCGAGCTGATGGTCCAGGGCGTCGTGCTGGTCTTGGCCATCGCGATCGACTCACTGGCGCGACGCGGGGCAGCCAAGCTCAGCGGAGCGTAACCTCCTCCGTCGTAATTCTCGAAGCGGCGGCTGGAGACTCAGAGCGTCGCGCGTTTCGCGAGCGACCGGTAGCGATCACGCAACTCGGCCGAGAGCGTGGCGTCGATCCTCGGCTGGGTCACCATAACGACCCTTTCGTTCGCGGCCCACGTTGCACCGACGACGTCGGGGGCGATGTCGCTCAGCAACGCCGCGGCCTGGGCCGCCGCGCCCACGGCGACGCGGTCCACGGTGGGGTCCGGTGTCACGATCTCGCGCATCGAGAGGTCGGCGAGCGTCTGTCGATACAGCGTGGAGCGCGCGCCGCCGCCGACCGCGAGGATCCGGCCACTGGTGTCGATACCGCAACGCTCGAGTGCGTCGACACCGGCAAGGAGTCCGCAGACCACCCCTTCGACCGACGCGCGCACGATGTCGGCGACGGTCGTCGTCGTGTGCAGTCCACTCAGGGTCCCCGTCGCGTTCGGGAGCAGGGGAGTCCTCTCGCCGTCGAGGTAGGGGACGAGCACGACGCCGTTGGCCCCGGGGGGAGCGAGGGCACCGATGCGATCGAGATCGTTGGCCTTGCCGCCGGCGAGTCCCACGGCCCACTCCGTCACCTTGGTGGCGTTGAGCGTGCATACCAGTGGGAGGAACCGCCCGGCGGCGTCGGCGAATCCCGCCACCTCGCCGACGGTGTCGAGTGACGGCGAATGTGACGAGGTGAAGACCGTGCCGCTCGTGCCGAAGGAGACCGCGAGGTCGCCCGGCGCCAGACCGAGCGCCAGTGCCGCGCCCATGTTGTCCCCGGTTCCCGGACCGACCGCGGCGCCGCGAACCATCGTCGCGGCCTCGCCCGCCTCGTCGCCAGGCCCAAGGATCTCGGGGAGCCACTCACGCCGAGCGCCCACCAGTGCCAAGAGTCCCTGGTCGACCTCTCCGGAACTCGGGGACCACCAGCCGGTGCCCGAGGCGTCTCCGCGGTCGCCGACCGCGGTGACGGGACGGCCCAGCAACTGCCACGTCAGCCATTCGTGGGGCAGGAGCACGCGTCGAACGTTGCGATAGGCGTCGGGTTGGGTCTCGCGCAGCCAGGCCAGTTTCGTGATCGTGAACGACGGTGTCAGAACGCTGCCGCAGCGGCGCACCCACTCCTCGGCACCGAGACGCTCCGTGAGCGTCGCACACTGCGGCGCCGACTGGGAATCGTTCCAGAGTTTGGCCGGGTGCACGGGCGTGCCGTCTTCGTCGAGGGCGACCATCCCGTGCTGTTGGGCCGCGATCGAGACCGCCTTGACCGAACGCGTGATCGGGCCGCAGGCCGACCACGCCTTAGAGAGAGCCCGCCACCACGCCATGGGGTCCTGTTCGCTGCGGGGCGGGGACGTTGCGGGATGACGTGAGGCCGCCGACGCGACGATCTTCCCTTCGTCACTGTCGACGATGACGACCTTCGTGCTCTTGGTCGACGAGTCGACCCCCGCGACGAGCGTCACGCTAACGAGTTGCTATCGGACACCGAGCAGCAACTCGGTCACCAATTGATCGAGTTGTTCGTGGCCGTAGTGTGCTCGTCCCAACGCCGATTCGTCGAGCGTCTTGACGTACGCGCGAAGCGCCTCGGCCGATCCGTCGCCCACCGTGGTCGGCGTCGCGAGGTCGGGCACGCGCGCCACCGCGAGGGCGGCCCTGATGTCGGCGTCGGCCTCGAAACGCGCGGCCTTCTCCTTCAAGATCAGATAGGTGCGGATGCAACCGCGCGCGAAGTCCCACACGCCGTCGGGCCCCTCGGTGCGGTAGGGGTGGGCGTCGAAGTGGCGCATGCCCGAGTACCCCGAGGTCTCGAGCAGATGCACCAGGTAGAACGCCTCCTTGACCTCTTCGCTGCCGAAGCGGAAGTCCTGGTCGAAACGTCCGATGCGTTGCGCGTTGAGGTCGATGTGGAAGAGCTTGCCGGCCCACAGGGCCTGGGCCACGCCGTGATGGAAGGAGAGTCCACTCATGGTCTCGTGCGCGAACTCCGGGTTCACGCCGACCAGTTCGGGCGAGTCGAGGCTCTCGATGAAGGCCAGCGCGTGACCGACCGTCGGCAACAAGATGTCGCCGCGCGGTTCGTTCGGCTTCGGTTCGATGGCGATGCGCGTCTTGTACCCGCGCGCGCCGATGTAGGCCGTCATCGAGTTGATCGCCTCGGCGTAACGGTCCAGCGCCTCGGCGACCGGCTTGGCCGCGTGGGCCTCGGTGCCCTCACGACCACCCCACAGCACGAAGATGTCGGCGCCCAACTCGGCGCCGAGGTCGATGGCGTCGAGCGCCTTGGCGAGGGCGAATCGACGCACGTCGGGGTCGTTCGCGGTCAGCGCGCCCTCCTTGAAGACCGGACGGGTGAAGAGATTCACCGTGGTCATCGGTACCTTCAGCCCGGTGCTGTCCAACGCTTCACGGAATCGCTTCAAGAGGACCTCGCGTTCGGCGGCCGTGGCGTCGGCCGGCACGAGGTCGTTGTCGTGGAGTGTGACGCCGTAGGCGCCGATGTCGGCCAGGCGATGGACGATGTCAACCGGGTCGAGCGCCTCGCGCACCTCGACGCCGAAGGGGTCGCGACCGACGTTGCCTACCGTCCAGAGACCGAACGTGAAGCGGTCTTCGGGCTGGGGTTCATACGGGCCAGATGTCATGGTGACGTCACTTTCTTAGGTACCGTGTCTGGCTAGTAACCCAAAGGCAACGCCCAAAAAGAAGCTCGAGTCCCCAACCAGAGTTCGATAGCCGAACGCTAACAGTCGGGGTTGTTGCGTGCAAGTGAACACCGCACATGTCCAACACCGATTCGCTGCGTTCAGTGCAGATTCGTCAGGGCGTCGCGTCGGATCTTTCCGTTGGCCGTGCGCGGGATCGCCGCGACGTAGCGGACCTCTTTCGGTTTGGCCCACGGTCCAATTCTTTCGTTGGCGACGCTGCGGATCTCATCGTCGAAGTGCGAACCGTCGCTCACGATCAGCGCGACAACGCGTTGGCCCCATTCGGGGTCATCGACCGCGGTCACCGCGACGTCGCGCACTCGTTCGATTGTGGCGAGGGCCGACTCGAGCTCTTCGGGCCAGAGCTTCTCGCCGCCCGAGTTGATCAGGAATCCGAGACGACCTAGCACCGACACGCGCCCGCCTTCGACCTCGCCGGCGTCGCCGGTCGGGAACCAGTCGTCGCGACCGTCCGGTCCGGTCACGCGTGGCTTCGGGCCGTCTCGATACGAACGGAAGAGCGTCGGCGTGCGAACACAGATCTCTCCGTCGACGCTCGCGACCTCCACGCCCGGCAACGCCACGCCGTCGTAGATGACGCCCGACCCGGTCTCGGTCATTCCCCAGGTCGCGATGACGTTCGCCGGCCGATCGGCCGGTGGCCGACCGCCACCGAGCAAGACACTGTGGAATCCGCTCACGTCGTGGCGCGCGAGCTGCGTTCGTACGACCGAGACGTGGGTCGCGCCGCGCGCCGACGCACCCTCGAGGTCCTCAGGGTCACCCCAGAGCAACGTGGCGTCACTCAGCACGGCGCGCAGTATGACGGCCAGGCCGCCGATGTGGCACGCCGGAAGACAGGGAAACCACACGGGAGCCGTGTCGCCGCGGAGCGTCGATTGCGTGAGTTCGGCACTGGCTCGAAGGGCCGACCACGTCAGCTCCACGGCCTTCGGTTCGCCGCTCGAGCCCGAGGTCAACATCACCAGGCCGATGTCGTCGTCGACGGGTGTCCCGTCGGCCAGATCGGTGTGGCCATCGACGTCACGCACCGCCGTGGCGCCGAGTCGCGCCAACTCGTCGCGGCGTCGACGTGGCGAGGTCCGGCGATCCAGCACGCAGAACGCGACCGAGGAGTCCACCGACTCCCGAACGGCGCGCTCCAACTCCGGCCCGAGCTCGAAATCGAGTGCGAGCAGGGACGACACGAAACCAGGTTAGATGTGAGCGAACTAGTTTGGTTCTACTGGGGGTGGTACCCGTGGCCTCATTGCGTCACGAACGAAGGATTGCGGCCGACGCGGACACCGTCTGGGGAGTGGTTCGACGTCCTGAGAGCATCCCCGAGTGGTTCCCGGGCATCGTCTCGTGCACCGTCGAGGGCAACCTCCGGGTGATCACGACCGCCATCGGGCTCGAGATCCCCGAGGAGATCCTCTGCAACGACGACACGCTGCGGCGTTTCGCGTATCGCATCACCGCCCCGCAGTACTCGTTTCACCTCGGCGTCATCGACGTCATCTCGATCGCGCCCAACGACTCTCTGTGCGTCTATTCAACGACCGCCCTGCCCGACACGCTGGCGATCCTGATCGCCGGCGGGACACTCGGCGCCCTCGGCGAGATTCAGCGTCTCGCCGAGACCCCGCGGGTCACGTCGTGAGTCGACGGATCCTCTTCATCACGACCGACCAGCAGCGCTACGACACGCTCGCCGTCAACGGCGGCACTCTGTCGCGAACGCCGGTCCTCGATCGACTCGCGGGTGAGGGCATCCGCTACGAGCGCTGCCAGCCGACGTCGGTCGTGTGCATGCCGTCACGTTCGTCGATGCTGACCGGTCAGTTCCCCTCGACGCACGGCGCGTGGATGAACGGCGTCCCGCTCGCGATCGACGCGCCGTCGGTCGCCGAGTCCCTCCACGACGCCGGCTACGCGACGGCGCTGATCGGCAAGGCCCACTTCGAACCGTTCATGGACCCCTTCGGTCTCTACGCCGAGAACGCCCTCGCCGGTCTCGGCATTCCCACGATCGAGCAGGAGTGGTTCGACGGTCGCCGGGGGGTGCACCGCGGATTTGACTACCTCGAGTTCGCGACCCACGGTGTGATGGGCGCCCTGCACTACGCCAAGTGGATGAACGATGAACACCCCGACGCGATTCGGGGCTTCTACCAAGTGGTGGACCGCGACTTCAACGTGAACGCCGCGGGCGGCGGTGACAGCGACGCGCCCCAGGTCAAGTACAACCCCGTGCCGCGCGAGTGGTACCACACCGACTGGGTGGCCGATCGAACGATCCGCTGGCTCGAGCAACAGGCGCTCGACCGGGATTGGTTCTGTTGGATGAGCTTCCCCGATCCCCATCACCCGTGGGACCCACCGAAGTCCGAGACCGGCCGAGTGCCGTGGCGCGACGTGCCCCTGCCCGTGAACTATCCCGAGAGCGCGAGGGAGCGAGAGTCGCTGCTCGATCGCAAGTCCCGACACTGGCGCGCCTGGTACGACGGACGAGTCGTCAGTAACTACGAGGCGCCGGCGAAGTGGGTCCCCGCGACGATGACGGCCGACCAGGTGCGCGAGGTGAACGCACTCAACGCGGTCGAAGTCGAACTCATCGACGAGGCGATCGGGCGGGTGCTGGCGAGCATCGAACGTAGGGGCTGGGGCGACGACGTCGACGTCGTGTTCACCAGCGACCACGGTGAACTGCAGGGCGACTTCGGTCTGCTCTTCAAGGGTCCGTACCACGTCGACGCGCTGATGCGACTGCCCCTCATCTGGCGCCCGGCGAGATCGACCGGACCCGCTCCGAGCGTGGTGCACGCGCCCGTGAGTCTGGTCTCTCTCGCGGCGACGTTCCTCGAGATCGCCGGTGAGCCGGCGCCGAATTGGGTCGAGGGGACGGCGCTGCCGGCGAACGACGAGGACGCGGCGCGCCGCGGCTTCGACGCGACGTTCACCGAGTGGGACTCGTCCATCTTCGGCGTCGACGTGCACGTGCGAACGGTGGTGACCGACGCACACGTCCTCACCGAATACCAACCAGGTACCATGCACGACGGCAGCGAGGGCGAACTCTACGACCTCGCCGACGACCCACTGCAGCGCGTCAACCGATTCGACGACCCGGCGACGGCGTCGATACGCGCCACGCTGAGCGAACGCCTCGCGGCGCACGAAGACCGGCCCGGCGACCGTGCGACGCCCGGCGTCTTGATGGCGCCGGTCTAGAACCCGTAGCGTGGACGCCATGGACGAGACCGTCATCCAAGGTTCACCGATCGACCCCGTGGAGGAGTTCCGGACCTTGCCCCTGCCCAAGTGGCGACGCTCGGGTGAGTTCGACGACATCATCTACGAGGTCGCCGAAGGTATCGCGCGGATCACCATCAATCGTCCTCAGGTCCGAAACGCCTTCCGCCCCCAAACGCTCTTCGAGCTCTCGCGCGCCTTCGAAATGGCCCGCGACGACGTCACCGTCGGCGCCATCATCCTCACCGGCGCCGGTCCCGACGCGTTCTGTTCCGGGGGCGACCAGAGTATTCGCGGCGCCGACGGGTACCTGGGCGACGACGACGTCGCGCGTCAGGGCGTCGGACGACTCAACGTCCTCGATCTACAGATTCAGATCCGTCGTCTCCCGAAGCCGGTCATCGCGCAGATCGCCGGGTACGCCATCGGCGGGGGACACGTGCTGCACCTGGTGTGCGACCTCTCGATCGCGGCCCATAACGCCCGCTTCGGCCAGACCGGTCCGAAGGTCGGTTCGTTCGACGGCGGCTACGGCGCGTCGCTGTTGGCGCGCACCATCGGCGTGAAGCGCGCCAAGGAGGTGTGGTTCCTCTGTCGCCAGTACGACGCGAGCCAGGCGCTCGAGTGGGGACTGGTGAACACCGTTGTCGCCCTCGAACTTCTCGAAGCTGAGACCGTCGCGTGGTGCCGCCAGATCCTGACGCTCTCACCGATCGCGCTGCGCATGCTGAAGGCCGGTTTCAACGCGGCCGAGGACGGCATGGCGGGCATCCAGCAGTTGGCCGGCGACGCGACGATGCTCTTCTACATGTCCGAAGAGGGTCAAGAGGGACGCAACGCCTTCGTCGAACACCGCAAGCCGGACTTCTCGAAGTATCCCAAGCGTCCATGAGCGAGGCTCCCGGGCCTCTCCGGCGATGGGTGCTCGCGGCGCGTCCGCGCACGTTGCCCGCGGCCATGGTGCCCGTCATCGTGGGTGTGACGCTCATTCGACCGCGCACGATCAATTGGGGAAACTCGCTACTGTGCCTCGTCGTGGCGCTCGCGTTGCAGGTCGGCACGAACTACGCGAACGACTACTCCGACGGCGTGCGCGGCACGGATGAGGTGAGGGTCGGACCGTTTCGATTGACGGCGTCGAGACTCGTGGCCGGCTCGCGGGTGCGCAACGCCGCCTTCGCGTCGTTCACCGTCGCGGGCGCCGCGGGACTCCTCCTCGCGTCGCGGACCTCGTGGTGGCTGGTGGCGCTCGGCGCCACGGCGATCTGCGCCGGTTGGTTCTACACCGGTGGACCACGACCCTACGGCTACTACGGCTTCGGCGAACTGTTCGTGTTCATCTACTTCGGCCTCGTCGCCACCGTCGGCACCGCGTACGTGCAGCACTTGACGATCCCGAGTCGAGCGTGGTGGCTCGGCGTGGCGACGGGCTTCATGGCCTGTGCGCTCCTCGAAGCGAACAACCTGCGCGACGTCGAGGGCGACCTCTCCTCGGGTAAGAAGACATTGGCCGCGCGGATAAACCGTCGCCGGGCACCGTGGCTCTTCGTCATCTGCGTGCTCGGAGTGCTCGTCGGCGTGGCGGGCGCCGGACACAGCGTCGTGGGCATCGTCGCGGTCCTGCTCTACATCCCGGCGCTGCGTCTCGCGTTCTCGCCGAAGAACGGTCGCGAACTGCTGCCGATGTTGATCTATTCGGCGCGCGCGCAGTTGCAACTCGGTCTCCTGCTCGCTCTCGTGCTCGTCTTCAGGGTGGGTCTATGAAGTCCCTAACCGATTCGGCGCATCGTTGCGGCTGCTCGAGGTGGGCGGCGTGATGCGCGCCCTCGACGAACTGCGAACGTCCGACGATGACGGTGTCGGCGATGGCGGAGGCCTCTAGGCGGAACTTCTGATCGAGGGCGCCGGCGAGCGCCAATGTCGGTACCGAAAGCGAAGCCAAGTCCGGCGCGAGCCATCGCTGCGTGCCGGTGCCGGCGAGTCGAAGCGAGCCCGCGAGTCCCGCGGCGTTCGTACTGCGAGCCAGGCGTTCCAGCGGGTCATTGGGCAGCGACGCGAACATCTCGCGGGCGAGCCACTCGTCGAGGAAGGCCGCCGCGCCGATCGTCTCGATCCGCCGCGCGAGTTCGTCGTCGTCCCGGCGCCGTTGCTCGCGCTCGGCGTCGTCGCGAATACCGCGCGTCGCACCCAGCACCACGAGTCGGTTGACGCGCGCGGGGTGCCGTAGTGCGAAGTGGAGGGCGACGCGGCCCCCGAAGGAGTAGCCGGCTAACGAAAAGGGTTCCTCCGGCAGGGCGACGGCGAGCAGGTCGGCGGTCTCGTCGAGCGACGCCAGAATTGTCGCGTTCTCGCCGTGCCCGGGCAGGTCGAGAGTCAAGAGCTCGCTCGTTCCTGCCAGAATGGAACGGAACTGATGTGCCGAGTCCTTGGTCTGCGTGAAGCCGTGGAGCCATACCAGTAATGGGCCCGAGCCGCGACGTTGGATACCGAGGAGTGACATTGCCACAGAGCGTACCGAGCGCGAGTGAGGTGCAGGCGACGTACGCCGCGACACTGTTCGATGAATGGATTCGTCTCGGCGTACGCGACGTGGTGCTCTGTCCCGGGTCGCGCTCGACGCCGTTGGCCCTGGCCTGCACGGCGCGCAACGAACTTTGCGTGCACGTGCGGATCGACGAACGAAGCGCGGGGTTCTTCGCACTCGGACGCGCCCTGGCGACGCGTGAACCGGTGGCGATCGTGGTGACGAGCGGGACCGCCGCCGCCGAACTGCACGCCTGCGTGGCTGAAGCCTCCCAGGCCTTCGTGCCACTCCTAGTGCTCACCGCCGATCGACCGCCCGAACTCCACGGTGTCGGCGCCCCTCAGACCATCGATCAGCACCAACTCTTCGGTCCGCTCGTCCGTCTCTTCGAGGACCCGGGCCCCGCGCGAGTCGAGGACGCGAGTACGTGGCGCGACCTCGCGCGACGGCTCTGGGAGGGCGCCACCCAGCGATCGAAGGAGTCCGGCACTCCTGGTCCGGTCCACTTGAACGCCGCCTTCGTCGAACCCTTGGTCGCCGAGCCGATGACGCTGCCGGCACCTTTGGCGCCCACGCCGAGCGTGGTCGCTCGCACCGTCAACATCGCCGGGCTCGAGGACCAGCGCGTGTTGTGCGTCGCCGGTCACGGTGTCTCGGCGCAGATGGTCGAGGACTGCGCGTCGCTGAATTGGGCGGTCGTCGGTGACGCGACCGCGCTCGGCACGATCGCGTACTTCGATTCGCTCCTGCGTGACGCGCGTTTCGCCGAACACGTCCGGCCCGACGTCGTCGTTCGACTCGGCGGACTGCCCGCGTCGCGAACGCTCCAAGAGCGACTTCGCGAATGGCGTGTGCGGACCATCGGTTTCGACGGTGCCGGATTCGTCGCCGATCCCGATCGGCTCGTCACCGAACATTTCATCGGACTACCCGATCCGCTTCGCGAGCCCAAGTCGGACGGTGAGTACACGCGGCTCTGGAACGAGGCCTCCACGCAGGTGAGTGCGTGGTTGACCAGTCTCGACGACGACGACGAGTTGCACGAGCTGTCCGTCGCGCGTTGCGTCGTCGACGAGAGTTCACGACGAGAGGTTCCCCTGGTCATCGGGTCATCGATGCCCGTTCGCGACGTTGAGTGGTGGACTCGCGCTCGCAGCGCGCCAACGTATTCCAATCGCGGCGTGAACGGCATCGACGGCGTCGTCTCCACCACCCTCGGCGTGGCCGCCGGGTCACACGCCATCGGGCTCATCGGTGACATCACGATGCTCCACGACGTCTCGGCGTTCGTCGACGGGCTCGGCGAGGAGGGTGGAACCTGTGCTCTCGTTGTGGTCGATAATCGCGGCGGCGGCATCTTCTCCTTCCTCGCGCAGCGCAGCGCCGTCGACGACGAGCGATTCGAGCAGCTGTTCGCGACGCCACGCGCGCTCGACCTCGTCGCCATCGCGACGTCCTTTGGACACGAGGCTCTCCGCGTCGCGACGCGCTCGCAGCTGTGCGCGGCGCTCGACACGGCACTCGGACGTCGAGGACTGACGGTGATCGTGGCCGACGTGCCGTCGCGCGATGAGAACGTACGGCTCCACGAGGAGTGGAACGAGAAGGTGAAGACCATTCTCGAAGGCGTTCAGTGATCGCCACGCTCCCGAGTTCCCTGCTCGCCGCTCTTCCGATCGCCATCGCGGCCGGATTCGTCTCGTTCGTCTCGCCCTGCGTCCTCCCGCTGCTGCCGGGCTACTTGGCGTTCCTCAGTGGCGCCACCGGCTCGCTCGAAGGGCGATCGGGCCGCGGACGCGCCGTGATCGGTTCGATCGCATTCATCCTCGGGTTCGCCGTCGTCTTCGTGAGCCTCGGCGCACTCTTCGGGGGACTCGGGGCGTCGTTGAGGGACCACGAGCGCGTCCTCTCGATCGTGTTCGGGTCAGTGACCATTCTCCTGGGGATGTTCTTCGCGGGGTGGTTGCCGTCGAAGTTCCTCAGCCGGGAACGTCGGATCCATCACTTGCCTCGGGCTTCGGTCATCGGCGCGGGCGCGTTGGGATTCCTGTTCGCGCTGGGATGGACGCCCTGCCTCGGTCCGACGCTCGGCGCGATCCAGGGACTCGCGGCCAGTTCGGGTGCGACCGCGCTGCGTGGATCGATCCTCGCGTTCTTCTACTGTCTCGGTCTCGGCATCCCGTTCATCGTCGCGGCGCTCGCGACCGAGTGGGTGTCGACCGCGTCATCGTGGTTGCGCCGCCACCAACGCACCATCGGTCGAATCGGTGGCGCGATGCTCATCGTGATCGGCGTGCTCGAGGTGTCGGGCGCGTGGCACTCCTTCGTCATTTGGTTGCAAGTACACGTCCCGTCGTCTCGGGCACCTTTCTAGATGCGATGGCCCCGTAGACTGGACCGATGAAACTACGTGACGACTGGGAGTTTCGTGGTCTGGTGCACCAGACCACGGACGACACGATCCTCGACCGCCTCACGGTCGGTGGTGTCACGGCCTACATCGGATTCGACCCGTCCGCCGCCTCCTTGCACCTGGGTCATCTCATGCAGCTCTGTACGCTGCGACGTCTCCAGATCTCCGGGAACCGGCCGATTGCCCTGGCGGGGGGAGGTACCGGACTCATCGGCGACCCCAGCTTCAAGGCGGTCGAGCGGCCGCTGCTCACGGTCGAACAGATCGAGAACAACCTGGTGGGAATCCGCGAGCAGCTCGGGCGCTTCCTGGACTTCTCCGATGACGCGGGGCCGTCTCGGGCGCTGCTGCTCAACAACGCGGACTGGCTCACCACCGTGTCCCTGACCGACTTCTTGCGTGACGTCGGCAAGCACTTCACCGTGAACCAGATGATCGCCAAGGACATCGTCAAGAGCCGACTCGACCGCGACGACGTCGGTCTCTCCTTCACCGAGTTCTCATACATGCTCCTGCAGGCCTACGACTTCTTGCGCCTGAACCTCGACCACGACTGCACCCTGCAGCTCGGCGGATCGGACCAGTGGGGCAACATCACGGTCGGCACCGAGCTGGTGCGCAAGGCGACCGGTCACCGCGCCGACGGCGTCACGACGCCGCTGCTACTGCGCGGTGACGGACAGAAGTTCGGCAAGTCCGAGGGCGGCAACGAGAACGTGTGGTTGGACGCCACGATGACGTCGCCCTTCGCGTTGCACCAGTACCTCTTGAACGCCGACGACGTCGCCGCCCCGGCGATGCTGCGATACTTCACCTTCCTCGACCACGAGACGATTCGGGACCTCGACGAGGCGACGAGGACCGTTCCGCAAGAGCGTCGGGCCCAGCGTGCCGCGGCCAACGCGATCGTCACCCTCGTGCACGGTGCCGACGCCGCCGAACGGGCCGAACGGGCCGGTGAGGCGCTGTTCGCCGAGAGCATCGCCGAGCTCGACGAGGCGACGCTCCTGCACGTCGTCGCCGACGCGCCGTCGTCCGAAGTCGCGCGCGCCGAACTCGAACACGGCCTCGACGCCGCCGAGCTCGTCGTGCGCTGTGAACTGGCGACGTCACTGGGCGAGGCCCGGCGATTCATCGAACAGGGTGGCGTCTACGTCAACAACGTTCGCGTCGACGTCGGCGCGAGCGTGACCAGCGCCCAGTTGCTGCACGGTCGCTACGTGATCCTTCGCCGCGGTCGACGCCAGATGCACCTCGTGGTCGCTGCGTGATCCGCCGCGTCGCGGCGCTGCTCGCGGCGGGCCTCCTGCTCTGTGCGTGCGGATCGGTCAGCGCGGGCACGGCCATGTCGGGTTGGGTGAAACAGAGCAGCTTCACCAGCAACGTCCGGTCGCTCTTCCAAGACGTCAAGAACTCCGCCAAGGACCTCCACAACGACACGTTGACGAACAACGACCTCCACACGTTCTGCAACGTCCTCTTCGTCGACGACGGCTCGATGCAGTCCTCGTTGCCGACCCCCGACAAGCAGGCGACGAACCTGCTCAACGCGGCCTACCGGGACTTCGCGACCGCGGCCGTCGAGTGCTACAGCGCGAACGCCGTACCGGGCGATCGCGCCAAGGCGCTCGCGAAACTGACCAGTGGCGCCGCGCTGTTGTCCGAGGGCCGGGCGCGCGTTGCGGCCGCGAGTTAAGAAGCGTCTAAGAACTCGAAGGTCGCAGATCGATCTCGAGGCGCAAGATGCCGTCTTCGAGGGTGGCCGTCGCGTCGCCCAACATCGCGAAGTCCTGGAAGTCGAGATTGGCCGCCTCAATGAAGCGCTGACGTTCGGGTCCTTCGACCGGCGGGAAGCCCCGTCGTTTGACCGCGTCGGCGCGTTCGCGGAATCGAAGCACCATTTCGTTGGGATCGAAGGTGGGCACATCGCGATGATAGGGGCTGCAAAGCGATTTCCACTTGGTATCATGGATATTCAACTCAGTACTCCTGGGTTGTGGTCGCCGCCAGTTATGGCCTGCGGCCAGTGAGGAGTGGACGTGAAAAAAGGCCGCCATCGTCGGTTTGTTGAAGCTCGCGAACTCAAACGCTCTACCGGACCGCGCGCGACGACGTGTGTGGAGTGCGGCGCCGCGCCCGAAGACGTCCACGCGGAGTGGTGTCTCGCCGAAGAGGACCGCTACGACGAGATTCTCGGCTCCTTGCCGCGTGCGACGTTCAACGAAGAGGACCCCCTCGCCGCTGAGGGCTAGGCCCTCTTACGCATGACGGGGTGGGGGAGACGCGTGCCCTTGGGCTGCGCGGATCGCTTATTCATGTAGGCCAGTAACTGGTCGTAGACGTGTTGGCCGACCATGGCCACCAACTCCTCGGACATCGAGTCGACGACGCGGTCCTTGCCGATGAAGGCCGCGGGGTCTTCGGTGCACCACCAGTGGAAGTCGGCGCCGCCCTCGCCCCAGTGACTCCGGTTCCACTGGGAGATGCGCGTGATGACGTGGCCGCTCTCTTCGACCTCGTCGTCGCGGCGCAACGGGAGCTGCCAGCAGACCTCGGGCTTCAAGGGGATGTAACTCTCCTCGTTGTCGATCGCCATGACGTGCAACGCACAGCCCGGTCCGCGATGGAAGTCAGGTCGGTTCAAGAAGATGCAGGCGTCCTGGACGAGCCGGGTGACGATCTCGCCGTTCTTCTTGACCCGCGTCGTGCCCAGGCGCCCCTTGGACTTGAACTGCCACTGGTCGGCCGAGAGGCGCTTGGCCGCCTTTTCCACTCGCCGCCGGTCCTTCTCGTCGGTGAAGTGGGCCCCGTAACTACAGCAGCCCTGGACGAGTTCGGGGGTGGCCTCGGTCAAGACGCCCTGACAGCCGGCGCCGAAGATGCACTTCCAATTGCTCTCGAGGAACGTCACGTCGAACATCCACGTGCGCTGACGTTTGGTGTCCTCGAAGCTGATCCACTCGTGGGCGTCAGAGGGTATGGAACTCACGATTAGAACTTACTTCGTGTAAAAGATTGTCCGAGCCCTTACACTTGAGACATGACTACCGTCGATACCTTTGAAGTGCTGACCCTCACCGATGAAGCGCGCAACGTCGTCACTGACGCGCTCAACGCCGAAGAACATTCCGAGACGTTGGCGCTCTATGTGGAGGTGACGGGCACGCGCGGCGCCGGTTACTCCTACGACCTGTACTTCTCGGACCGTGCCGACGCGCCCGAGGGCGCCGCGATCGGGAGTGACGGTGGCGTCACCATCGTCGTGCCGTCCAAGAGCGTCGAACGCCTGCGCGGCAGTCGACTCGAGTTCGCCAATGAAGGCGGTGGCGGACTGGTCCTCGTGAACCCCAACGTGCCGACGCCCGAAGAGATGAACCCCGGCGTCCCGGCCGACATCCTCGCCCTGGGCATCGAAGGTCCGCTCGCGTTGCTGGCGATCGAGGTGCTCGAATCCAGTGTGAACCCGGCGATCGCCTCTCACGGTGGGCGAGCCGACCTCATCGCGCTCGACGAAGAGAAGCGGGTCGCGTACCTGAAACTCTCGGGCGGCTGTCAGGGATGCGCGATGAGCCGACTGACGCTGTCACAAGGTATCGAGACCCAACTCATCGAAGCGATTCCCGAGCTGACCGGTGTCATCGACGTCACCGACCACGCCTCGGGGGAGAACCCCTTCTACTCCAAAGAGTAAGAACGTCGCGTCATCGTTCTAGAATTAACAGATGTTGCGCTTCCTCACGGCCGGAGAGAGTCACGGACCCTCGCTGAGCGTCATCGTCGAGGGTCTTCCCAGCGGCCTGGCGATCGGTGTCGAAGAGATCGCCGACGAGTTGGCCCGACGTCGCCTCGGCTACGGGCGGGGACCACGGATGCGTTTCGAGCGTGACGAACTACGCCTGATCGGTGGCGTGCGTCACGGGCGCACGCTCGGGTCACCGGTCGCCGTCGAGATCCTCAACTCCGAGTGGCCCAAGTGGGAGCAGGAGATGTCGGCCGCCCCGGGCACGCCGGCGCAGAAGCAGACCAAGCCTCGGCCCGGTCACGCCGACCTCGCCGGCATGCAGAAGTACAACTTCGACGACGCGCGCGACGTGTTGGAGCGGGCCAGCGCCCGAGAGACGGCGGCGCGCGTCGTGGCCGGGGCGCTCGCGAAGTCGCTGCTCTCCACCATCGGAATCGCGATCGTCAGTCACGTCATCCAGATCGGCGAGGCCGCCACGCCCGCGAACCGGCGCCCCCTGCCCGGTGACCTCGAGGCGGTCGACGACAACGAGGTCCGCTGCTTCGACGCCGAGAGCGCCGAGGCGATGGTGAAGGAGATCAAGGCGGCCGCCAAGATCGGCGACTCACTCGGCGGCATCGTCGAGGTCATCGCCTACGGCGTGCCGGTCGGCTTGGGCAGCCACGTGCACTGGGACCGCAAGCTCGACGGTTTGTTGGCCGGCGCGCTGATGAGCATCCAGGCCGTGAAGGCGGTCGAGATCGGCGACGGCTTCGCGCTGGCCACTCTGCGCGGCAGCGTCGCGCACGACGCCATCGCCGTCGATGACTCCTTTGACCAGGGCGGCGGCTTCATACGCCGAACCGACCACGCCGGTGGCACCGAGGGCGGGATCTCCTCCGGCGCCCCCGTCATCGCCAAAGTCGCGATGAAGCCGCTCTCCACGCTGAACCGTCCGGTCCTCGAGACCGTCGACGTCGTGACCCACGAAACGGCGGTCTCGTTCAAGGAGCGCACGGACGTCACGGCGGTCCCGGCACTCGGCGTCGTGACCGAGGCGATGATGGCGTTGGTCGTGGCCAATGAGGCGTTGCGCAAGTTCGGCGGTGACTCGGTGGAGGAGTTCACGCGCAATCACGCGTCCTACATCGCCAACCTCGGCTCGACGTCATCTGCCGCCCGACCCGAATAACCGTGCGTCACCTCGTCCTGATCGGACTGCCCGGTGTCGGCAAGTCGACGGTCGCCGCACTCCTGGCCGAGCGTTGGGCGACCAAAGCCATCGACACCGACGCCATCGTGGCCGCGGCCGTGGGCATGTCGGCCGCGCAGTTCCTGCGCGACGAGGGCGAGAAGAGTTTCCGCGCCCGTGAACTCGAGGCGCTGACGGCGGTCCTGGCCGACGAGCATGACTCGGTCATCGCGACCGGTGGTGGCATCGTCTCCACGCCGCAGGCGCGAGCGGTGTTGGCCGAGGAGTTCGTCCTCTGGCTCGACTGCGACGACGACGTCATCCTCGCGCGTCTGGGCGACGTGGAGCGACCGCTGCTCGCGGAGGACCCGAGCGCGTCGCTGGCTCGGCTGCGCGCCGAACGAGAGAGCTGGTACCGCGAGGTCTCGCACGCCCGCATCGAGACCGCGACCTCACTCGAGGACGTGGTCGCACAGATCACCCGTGAAGTCGATAGGTTGACGCGATGAACGTGAGCGTCGAACTCGGGGAGCGCTCGTACGACGTGGTCCTCGCCGACGGCGCGCGCCACCAACTCGCTGCATTGATCGGCGCGCGTGCCACGCGTGCGCGCGCCGCGGTCATCGTGACGACGCCGACCATCGCGCAACAGCCCTGGTTCGACGTCGCGTGCGGTATCGAGCAACACGTTCTGCTGGTGCCCGACGGTGAGGCCGCCAAATCGCTCGAGGTGCTCGAGGTGCTCCTCGAAGAGATCGCGCAGTTCGAACTCTCGCGCGACGACGTGCTCGTCGGTGTGGGCGGCGGTGCCCTGACGGACCTCGCGGGCTTCGCGGCCGCGTCGTACTTGCGCGGCGTCGCGCTCGTCCAGGTTCCGACCTCACTGGTGGGCCAGGTGGACGCCGCGATCGGCGGCAAGACCGGGGTGAACCTGCGATCGGGTAAGAACCTCGTCGGCGCCTTTCACCAACCGATCGGCGTGCTCTGTGACTTCGAGACGATCGCCACGTTGCCGACGCGCGAACGCTTGGGGGGCCTGGGTGAGGTGGCGAAGTGCTGGCTGTTGGAGGGCGGTTTCGCCGCGGAGTTGAGCGACGTCTCGCTTCACGACCTGATCGTGATGTCCGTGAGCTTGAAGGCCGCGATCGTGAGCGCGGACGAACTCGAGGGCGGCCGTCGCGCGCTCCTGAACTACGGCCATACGCTGGCGCACGCCCTGGAAAAGGTGGCGCTCGCACGCGACTACGACGAGATACGACACGGAGAAGCGGTCGCCATCGGACTGGCCTTCGCGGTGCGACTGGCCGAGGCGATGGGCCGTGTCGATAGCAGCGAGGTCCAGCGTCACGACGAGGTGTTGGACTACTTCGGGCTGAAGCGCCGGATACCGGAGCACTTTCCGACCTCGTCACTGCTCGAGGCCATGGCCCACGACAAGAAGGCACATCACGATCTGACCTTCGTCCTCGCGGGCGCCGAGGGGTTCGAGCCCGTTCGCCACGTCGACCCGCAACTCGTGAGCGTTGTGTTAGAAAACTTTCGGGGAGAAAAATGAGCAACGAGATTCTGCTGTTGTCGGGACCGAACCTCGATCTACTGGGAACGCGCAACCCCGAGATCTACGGGACCACGACGTTGGACGAGCACGTGGATCGCTTCCGGGCCCTCGCGGGCGAGGCCGGGTTCAGTGTCCGACACGTTCAGTCGAACTTCGAAGGCGACCTCATCGAAGCGGTCCACGGGGCCCGGGGTAGCGCCGTGGCGATCGTCATCAACGCCGGAGCGCTGTCACACTCCTCGTGGGCGCTCGCCGACGCCCTGGACACCTTCGACGGTGTCAAGGTCGAGGTGCACATCTCCAATCCCGCGGCCCGAGAGCCCTTTCGCCACGTGAGCACGCTCGCCGGATCCGTGAACGGCTCGATCGCGGGCTTCGGCGCCACGAGCTACGAACTGGCGCTCGACGCCGTGCGTCGCCTGTCGCCGTAATCGAACGTCGAACTACGTTGCCTAGAATGGGCAACGCACCAATCGCGAAAGGTCGCTACAGCCATGCCTGCAATCTCCACGTCGGACATCAAGAACGGCATCACGATCAAGCTCGACGACGGCCTCTTCACGGTCATTGAGTTTCAGCACGTGAAGCCGGGCAAGGGTGGCGCGTTCGTCCGCACCAAGTTGCGCAACGCGAGGTCCGGTGCGGTGATCGAGCGTACCTACCGGTCCGACGAGCGACTCGAGCAGGCGATGATGGACAAGCGCGACACGCAGTACCTCTACCGCGACGGCGACGACTACATCTTCATGGACCAGTCGACCTACGACCAGGTGCCGGTGTCCTCCAAGAGCCTCGGTGACGCCGCGAACTTCCTCAAGGAGACCGGCAAGGCGATGCTGATCCTGCACGACGACGAGATCATCGGCGTGGAGCTCCCGGCGTCGGTCGAGCTGACGATCACGCAGACCGAACCGGGCATACAGGGGGATCGCGTGTCGGGCGCGCGAAAGTCGGCGACGCTCGAGACCGGGCTCGTGGTGCAGGTTCCGCTGTTCGTCGGCCCCGGCGAACTGATCAAGGTCGACACGCGCACCGGTGAATACATGACCCGGGCCTAATGAGCGAGCTCGGCGTCCGGCGGCACCATTCGCGCGAACGCGCCCTCGAGATCATGTACGAGGCGTCCATGAAGGAGCGTCCGGTGCTCGCCGTCGTCGAGGAACTCAACCTGCGACCGGACGACTACGCCATCGCGCTGTTGACGTCGAGCGAACTCAACGAGTCGCGCGCCCACGAACTCATCGGTGAGTTTTCGATCGACTGGCCCCTCGAGCGCATCGCCTTGGTCGATCGATTGGTGATGACGTTGGCGGTCGGTGAGATGCTGATGGATGACGCACCGCCGAAGGCCGTCATCCTCGACGAAGCCGTGGAACTCGCGAAGGTCTACTCCACGGACGCGTCGCCCAAATTCGTAAACGGCGTGTTATCTTCGATCGCTGAGCACATTCTCAGCTGAAAGGGGAGTCCGGACGATGCCGGGAATGGGTGGTTCGAAGTTCACGAGCGACAATCCGCTCGTCGTATCACTCTTTCACCACAGTGCCTTCGAGACGAGTGCCTCGTGGATCATCGCGATCGCCTTCATCATGCTCGTGGTCGCCAGTGTCCTGCGACGGGTGAACACGTTCAACCTTTCCAGCGGTGGACTCGGCGAACCGCGCGCGCGGACCTACCTGCGCATGGCCTTCGGCGCGATCTGGCTGATCGACGGGATCCTGCAGTTCCAGGCCTCGATGCCCTTGGGGATGGCCAACGGTGTCGTCGCGCCCGCCGCGGCGGGCACGCCGACGTGGTTGCACGCGTTGATGTTCGACGGCATCGGGATCTGGAACAACCATCCGATCACCCTGGCGGTCGGCACGGCGTGGATCCAGGTCGGCATCGGCCTGTTGTTGCTGGTCTCCAACGCCACGATCGGCCGTGTCGCGGCCGCGGTCTCGGTCGGTTGGGCGTCGATGATATGGCTCGTCGGCAACGGCGCCGGCGGAATCTTTCAAACGACGAACTCGATCCTGTTCGGTTGGCCCGGTGCATCGCTGTTCTACGTCGTGGCGGGCCTCTGGCTCGCACTGCCCCCGGGTAACTTCCCCGAACGCTTCTCTCGTTACACGCTGCGCGGACTGAGCGTGCTGGCCATGATCGGGGCCCTCTTACAGTGTCTCCCGTCGCGCGGTTTCTGGCACGGCGGGAACACCAACGCACTGGCTTCGATGACCTCCACCATGACCCAGACCCCGCAGCCGCACCTCTTGGCGTGGATCGTCAATCACTTCGGGGACTTCGCCGGCACGATTGGTGGGGGATTCAACGTCATCGTCATTCTCTGGCTCGTCGCGTGCGCGATCGGACTGTGGATGGCGAGCGATCGCGACCTGCGATGGCCGACGCGCGCGTTCGTCACTGGCTGTCTCGTCTTCTGGGTGGTGGCCGAAGACGTGCCCTTCTGGGGTGGAATCGCGACGGACGTGAACTCGTTGGTTCCCCTGGCGATCCTCGCGTGGTGCGCGAGTCCGGCGCGCCGGACGCCGACGCCCTTGCGCCGTCATCTACCCGTCGAAATGCGATCGAGCTCGGGTGCGGTCGTCGCGTCGTTCGCCTCGGCGATGGTGCTGTTCTCGGTCGTGTCGATGGGCTGGGCCACGGGAGCATCGGCGGAGAGCACGCTGTTCCTCGCCCAGAACGGACCGGCAGCGTCGGTCAACGCCGCCGCGTCGGGATTCACGCTGACCGATCAGCGCGGCGCAACGTATTCGCTGGGCGAGCACGCCGGTCACTACACGTTGCTCACCTTCCTCGATCCCGAGTGCTGGACCGACTGCCCGCTCCTGGCGGCCCAACTTCGCCAGGTCCGTAGCGATCTCTCGCCCGGCGCGAGGCTCGATATCGTGGCGGTCGCCGCCGACCCGTACCACGAGACCGTCGCCGACGTGAACCACTTCATCGACATCCACCGTCTCAAGGACGTGAGGGATTTCTACTTCGTCACCGGCACACTGAGCGACGTCAGCCGGGTCTGGAACTCCTACGGCATCGGCGTGACGATGGCACCGACGGACAAGATGAGCATCCACTCGGACTACATGTTCATCATCACGCCGCGAGACCGTATCAAGTGGATCATCCCCGACGAACCGCTGGCCAACTGGGCCGGGCAGCACTCGGCGGAGAGCGAGTTGTTGACCCTGCTCCATCAGTCGGGCGTGCACTGACCACCCGTCGCTGGTCGGAGGTCAGTCGTCGGGCTCCTCGGGCGTGGGCGGACGATCGTTCCGGTGCACGGTCGCTAGGTACGCGTTCCACTCGTCGAGTTTTGGATCCGCCTCGTCCTTCATCACGGGACGGCGAGCGTCCCCGCGTTCTTCGTGGAGGAGCTTTCGCCACATGTACACCGCGTAGCTGCCGAGCAGTGGCCATTCGAAGACGTAGGCCCAGGAGAGGGAGTTGCCATCGAGCGCTCGCTTCATCTCGATGACGAAGGCCGGAATACAGATCAGTTCGGCCAGGAAGAGACCGAGATTGATCTTGAACGTACTGCCCTTTTCACCGGCCATTACGTCGAATTTACTCCCGTTATCACGCCACTCCGCAGTGCCTTCCGCGAGCCAAACCGTCGCCGGCGCGCACCTCGTCCTTCACTGTGGCAACCGCCAGGGCCCCGGCAACGACTACGATTAGCACGGTTCATGAACACAACACGGCCCCGGATGTCGTTCTGAGGAACACGAAGGGGTTGTCGTGAAGCGGGTCCCGTGAGGCCCGTACGACGGGAGAACGATGGCTAACCAGGACGAACGCCAGGCGCGACCACGCGGCCTGGCGTTCATTGCGAAGAGTCAGTTGATGACCGGTGACGACGTGGCCCGGGCGCTACGGCGAATGGCGCACGAGATCATCGAACGCAACCACAGCCTAGGTTCGCTCTCGATCGTCGGTCTCCAGACCGGCGGCAAAGCCCCGGCGACGAAACTGGCGTCGATACTCTCCGAGATCTCCGGACTCGCCGTCGACGCCAACACACTCGACGTCTCGTTCTACCGCGACGACCTCTCGCGCAACCCGATCCCGGCCTCGTCGGCGACGCACATCGATCATGACCTCACCGACCGCACCGTCGTCTTGGTCGACGACGTCCTCTTCACCGGTCGCACCATCCGCGCCGCGCTCAACGCGCTATCGGATTGGGGTCGACCTCGCGCGGTGCAACTGGCGGTGTTGGTCGACCGCGGGCACCGCGAACTGCCGATCCGTCCCGACTACGTCGGCAAGAACCTTCCGACATCGCTCGACGAGGCGATCGTCGCCACGCTCGACGGCGTCTGGATCGGCACGAGGGAGGCGTCGTGATCGATTCGATCCGGGGCACCAACCTCCTCTCGCTCGACGACCTCACCAAGGCGGCGATCGTCGAAGTGCTCGACACGGCAGAGTCCTTCGTCGAGGTCAATCGTCGCACCATCAAGAAGGTGCCGGCGCTGAAAGGGCGCGTCGTGGCCTCGCTCTTCTTCGAGGAGTCGACGCGGACCCGGCTCAGCTTCGAAACGGCCGCGAAGCGCCTCAGTGCGGACGTGCTCTCGCTGGCCGTCGCGTCGAGCAGCGTGAAGAAGGGTGAGTCGCTGCGCGACACCATCGCCACGATCGACGCGCTGGGTATCGACGCCGTCGTGATGCGACATCGCTCGAGCGGCGCGGCGTTACAGGTGAGCCGGTACGTTCCCCACGTCAAGGTCATCAACGGCGGCGACGGTCAGCATCAACACCCGACCCAGGGCCTCTTAGACGCCTTCACGATCCGCCAGGTCCTCAGCGAACGTCACGACACGACCGGCCTCGAGTCCGGCGCGGAGTTGTTCGCGGGGCTGCGGATCTTGATCGTGGGCGACATCCGTCACAGCCGGGTCGCGCGCAGCGACGTCGCGGCCTACGCCGCGCTGGGAGCGGAGATCCGTCTCTGTGCGCCGGGGACGCTGTTGCCCGACGAGGTGTCGACCTGGCCGGTCACGGTCGTGGACGATTTCGACGACGCGCTCGAGTGGGCCGACGTCGTGGGCCTGCTTCGACTCCAGAGCGAACGCGGTTCCGGGGCCTTCGTGGCGAGCCTCGACGAATTCACCTTCACGCACGGGCTCACGGTTGAACGCGCGCGACTGCTGCGGCCCGAGACATTGATCATGCACCCCGGCCCGATGAACCGGGGCGTCGAAATCGATTCGCGGGTCGTCGACTCCGACGCGGCGATCGTGGAACGGCAGGTGAGCAACGGCGTGCCGATTCGCATGGCCGTCTTGTACCTGTGCGTGGCCGGATCGGGCGAGGGGCCGGGACTGTGAGTGCCCTCGTCATCCGTCAGGGCCTGGTCGTCGGCGTAGACGTCGGTGAGGTCGCCGACGTGTTGATCGTGGACGGACGGATCGCCGAGATCGCGAGGTCGATCGACGCGCCGGGCGACGCCTACGAGGTGGACGCTCGCGACTGCTGGGTCGGGCCGGGATTCGTCGACCTCCACACCCACCTTCGCGAACCCGGTCGTGAGGCCGCCGAGACGATCGAGAGCGGTGCCCGAGCCGGTGCGCTCGGCGGCTACTGCGCCCTCGTCGCGATGCCCAACACCGAACCGGCGCTCGACAGTGTCGCGCTGGTGTCGTTCGTGCTCGAACGCGGCGCACGCACGCCGCTCGACGTGGCGGTCGCCGGCGCCATCACCAAGGACCGTCGGGGCGAGTCCCTCGCGCCACTGGCCGAGATGGCGGCCCTCGGCGTCCGACTCTTCACCGACGACGGCGTCGGTGTGCAGGATCCGTCCGTGATGCGTCGCGCCCTCACCTACGCGAAACCACTCGGCGTTCGTCTGGCCCAGCACTGCGAGGACGAGGCGCTGGCCGCGGGCGGGACGATGAACGAAGGGGAGCTCAGCGCGCGACTCGGGCTCACCGGCCGCCCGGCGCTCGCCGAGGAGTTGATGGTGCTGCGCGACATCGAACTCGTGCGACTCACGAATTCGCCGTTGCACTTCTTGCACCTCTCGACCAAGCGCTCGCTGGACCTGGTCCTCGGCGCTCGCGCCATGGGGCTACCAGTGAGTTTCGAAGTCGCCCCGCACCACTTCACGCTCGACGAGAGTGCCTGCGCGAACTACGAACCGGTCTTCAAGGTCCACCCACCACTGCGCGCTCGGGGTGACGTCGAGGGGCTACGCGACGCCCTGCGCCGCGGTGTCGTCGACGCCGTGGCCACCGATCACGCGCCCCACGCGCCCGAATTGAAGGACCTTCCCTTCGACGAGGCGCCGGCCGGGATGCTCGGACTCGAGCACGCCGCGTCCCTCACCTTCGAGGCGCTGGGCGATTCGGCCGATCCGGTGTCGTTCTTCCAGGTGCTGAGCCGCGGACCGGCGCGTATCGCGCAGTTGCGCGCCGTTGACGGACCTCGTCGACACAGCGCACACGGCGGATCGATGATCGCGGGCGAGGACGCCAACGTCACGGTCTTCGATCCACTGGAGCACTGGCGCGTCGATCGTCACGCACTGGCGAGTCGATCGATGAACACCCCGTACGACGGACGGGCCATGGCCGGTCGCGTGCGCGCCACGATCGCCAGGGGTCGACTCGTCGTCGATCAGGGTCGCCTGACGTGAGGCGACCACCGGCCGTGCTCGTCTTGAACGACGGCGCGACCTTCGAGGGCTACGCCGCGGGGTACCTGCCCGAGGCGGGCTTCACGAGTGGCGAGTTCGTCTTCAACACCGCGCTCTCCGGCTACCAAGAGGTCATCACCGACCCGAGCTACGCCGGACAGATCATCGCCTTCACGTACCCGCACATCGGGAACTACGGCGTCACGCCGCTCGACGACGAGTCGCTGCGACCGTGGTGCCAGGGCGTGGTGATGCGCGAACTCTCACACGTCCCCTCCAACTGGCGATCGGTGGGACCGCTCGAAGGGTTCTTCGTCCAGCACCGCGTCCCGGCCATCGTCGGCGTGGACACGCGCCGACTGACCCGACACCTACGGTCGCACGGGGCCCTGCCCGGCGCCTTCGGTCACGGCGACCCCGACGTCGTGGCCGCCGCCGCGCGCGTCGCCGTCGGCACCGACGACACGGACCTGGTCGGGCGGGTCTCGACGCCGGAGACCTACACGCGCGGGTCCGGTGAACGGCACGTGGTGGCGCTGGACTACGGCATCAAGACCACGATGGTGCACTACCTCGCCCAACGCTTTCGGGTGAGCGTGGTGCCGGCCACCACGAGCGCCGACGAGATCCGATCGCTGAGGCCCGACGGGGTCTTCCTCTCGAACGGCCCCGGCGACCCCGGCGCCCTCGGCGCCCAGGTTCGAGTGCTGGAGGAGTTGCTCGGCACGGTGCCGATCTTCGGCATCTGCCTGGGCCACCAACTGCTCGCCCAGGCGCTCGGCGCGAGGACGTTCAAGCTGCCCTTCGGCCATCACGGCAGCAACCACCCGGTCTGCGACCTCGCCACCGGCCGCATCGAGATCACCGCCCAAAATCACAACTACGCCGTCGCACCGGACTCGCTCGAGCGCGGCGTCGTCAGTCACGTGAACCTGAACGACGGCGTCATCGAGGGCGTGGCGGCGCCGGGCGAGCGGTGCTTCTCGGTGCAGTATCACCCCGAAGCCGGCCCGGGACCCCACGACGCGCGCTACCTCTTCGATCGTTTCGAAGAGGCGCTGGCCACGACGACGGGCGTGTGATGCCCCGGCGCGACGACATCAGCTCGATCATGGTCATCGGCTCCGGTCCGATCGTGATCGGCCAGGCCTGTGAGTTCGACTACTCCGGGACCCAGGCCTGCCAGGTTCTGCGCGCCGAGGGCTTCAAGGTAATCCTGGTGAACTCGAATCCCGCCACGATCATGACCGACCCCGCGACGGCCGACGTCACCTACGTCGAACCACTCGACGCCGACGTCCTCGCCGACATCATCGAACGCGAGCGACCGGACGCGCTCCTCCCGACGCTGGGGGGACAGACGGCGCTGAACCTCACGATGGAGCTGGTGAGCCGCGGGGTCACGACGCGCTTCGGCGTCGAGGTCATCGGCGCGCGGCCCGAGGCCATCGCGACCGCCGAGGACCGTGACCTGTTCAAGTCGGCGATGGCCGACATCGGACTGTCCGTTCCCGAGTCGGGCTTCGCGCGCGGCGTCGACGAGGCGTTCGCCGTGGCGTCAAGGATCGGGTTCCCCGTGATGATCCGCCCGAGCTTCATCCTCGGCGGGTCGGGTACGGGCATCGCGCACAACGAAGCACAACTCCGTCAGTTGGCGCACGAGGGTATCGCGGCGTCCCCGATCTCCGAGATCCTGGTGGAGCGTTCGGTCGCCGGCTGGAAGGAGTTCGAGCTCGAGGTCATGCGCGACGTCGCGGACAACTGCGTCGTGGTCTGCAGCATCGAGAACTTCGATCCGATGGGGGTGCACACCGGCGACTCCATCACCGTGGCCCCGATCCAGACCCTCTCGGACGTCGAGTACCAGGAGATGCGCGACGACGCCTTCGCGATCCTTCGGCGTGTCGGCGTGGAGACCGGGGGATCGAACGTGCAGTTCGCGGTCGATCCCGCCTCCGGTGAGCGCCTGGTCATCGAGATGAACCCGCGGGTCAGTCGTTCGAGCGCCCTGGCCTCCAAGGCCACGGGCTTTCCGATCGCCAAGATCGCCGCGCGATTGGCCGTCGGCTACACGCTCGACGAGATCCGAAATGACATCACCGAAGTGACGCCGGCCAGTTTCGAACCGGTGATCGACTACGTGGTGACGAAGATCCCGCGCTGGGCCTTCGAGAAGCTGCCCGGCGCGACGGCCGAGCTCGGTACGCGGATGCAGTCGGTCGGTGAGGTGATGGCGATCGGTCGCAACTTCGCCGAATCGCTGCAGAAGGCCGTGCGCTCACTCGAACAGGGCCGCGCCGGCTTCGCCCTGGGACGGCACTCGGAGTTCGTGGACTTCGACCTCGAACGACTCTGGCACAGCAGCGTCGTGGCCACGCCGGAACGGCTCTTCGCGCTGCACGAACTTCTCTGGCGCGGCGCGTCCATCGAGGACGTGGTCGCGCGCACCGGCATCGACTGTTGGTTCATCCACCAACTGAGCGAGATCATCGAACGAGAGCGCGAACTGGTTCCGGAGGTCGCGCTCGAGGGCTTCGACGCGCGCGACTGGCGCCGCTACAAGCAGTGGGGGTTCTCGGACCCGCAGATCGCCGACCTGTGCGTTCGTGAGGTCACCGATGTCACGGCACTTCGTCGAGCGGCCGGCGTGGTCACGACGTACAAGACCGTCGACACGTGCGCGGCCGAGTTCGACGCGTCGACGCCGTATCACTACAGCACCTACGAGGACACCAGCGAAGTGCGCCCCTCCGCTCGTGACCGCGTCATCATCCTGGGTTCGGGACCGAATCGCATCGGCCAGGGGATCGAGTTCGACTACTGCTGCGTGCACGCCTCGTTCGTCCTACGCGACATGGGGTTCGAGACCGTCATGGTGAACTGCAATCCCGAGACGGTCTCGACGGACTACTCGACCTCGGACCGGCTGTACTTCGAGCCGCTGACGCCCGAGGACGTGGCCGAGGTCATCGCCGCCGAACAGGCGGCGTGCACCGGCGGCGCACGCGTGCTCGGGGTGATCGTCTCACTCGGCGGACAGACACCCCTCAAGCTCTCGCACTCCATCGACCCCGCGCTGGTCCTGGGTACCCCGGTCGCCTCCATCGACTCGGCCGAGGACCGCGAACAGTGGTCGGCGATCTGTCGTTCGCTGGGGCTACGCCAACCGCCCGGGGACGTCGCGCTCAACCTCGCCGAAGCCCGGGCGATCGTTCGCGAGATCAGCTACCCCGTCCTCGTGCGACCGAGCTACGTGCTGGGTGGTCGCGCCATGGAGATCGTCTACGACGACGCCTCGCTCGAGCGGGTGATGAAGGACCTGACGAGTCAACACGGTTCGCTGGCGCGTGAGGGCGGCGTCTCCCAGAGCCGGCCGATCCTGATCGACAGCTTTCTCGAAGACGCCATCGAAGTCGACGTCGACGCCGTGCGTGACACGCGCGGCGACGTCTTCGTCGCGGGCGTCATGGAACACGTCGAAGAGGCCGGCGTGCACTCGGGCGATTCGGCGTGCGCGTTGCCACCCCAGACCCTGAGTGACGCAGTGCTCGCCACGCTGCACTCGCACACCAAGAAGATCGCCGAGTCCCTCGGCGTCGTCGGTCTGATCAACGTGCAGTACGCCGTCAAGGACGAGGAGGTCTTCGTCCTCGAGGCCAATCCCCGGGCCTCGCGCACCGTGCCGTTCGTCGCCAAGGCGACCGGCGTCGCACTGGCGCAGGTCGCGGTTCGCGTCATGATGGGCCAGTCGCTCGACGAGCTGATCGAGGCGGGCATCGTGCCTCACGAGACGCCGGTCCCGGCGTACGTGTCGGTGAAGGAGGCCGTGCTGCCGTTCAACCGCTTCCCCGGCGTCGACACGGTGCTCGGTCCCGAGATGCGCTCGACCGGCGAGGTCATGGGCGTGGGGGAGAGCTTCGGCATCGCCTTCGCGAAGGCCCAACTGGCGGCCGGCACGCGGTTGCCCGACCGGGGCCAGGTCTTCATGAGCCTCGCCGACCGCGACAAGGTGAACGGTCGAGAGCTCGCGAGCCTCCTGGTCGAGCTGGGCTTCACGCTCTCGGCCACGGTCGGCACCGCCGGGTACCTGCGCGCGCACGGGGTGCCCGTCGCCACGTTGGTGGGCAAGGTCGGTCTCGCCGAGATGGGTGTCGACGCCGTCTCCATGATCGCCGCCGGCGAGGTGCAACTCGTCATCAACACGCCCTCGGGGAGTGGCGCGCGCGCTGACGGCGCGCTGATCCGCTCGGCCTGCGTCGTGCACGCCGTCTCGTGTCTCACCACGATCAGCGCCGGTTTCGCGGCGGCCAAGGGGATCGCCGACACGCGACGTCAGGGCTGGCGGGTCCGGTCCCTCCAGGAGCTGCATCGATGAGTGACCTGACGACCCACGTGGGCGCGGTGACGCTTCGATCGGCGATCCTCACCGCGGCCGGTACCTCGGGCTACGGCGACGAACTGGCCGGCTACGGCGATCTGGCCGCGCTCGGCGCCGTCGTCGTGAAGTCGCTGGCTGCCTTCGCGTGGGAGGGGAACGCGCCCCCGCGCGTCGCCGCCTCGGGCGAGCACATGCTCAACGCCGTCGGTCTCGCCGGTCCGGGCGTGGCGGCGTGGCGTGAGCGGTACCTGCCCGGCCTGGCGCGTCGAGGATGCGACGTCGTGGGCTCGATCTGGGGCCGCACCGTCGCGGAGTTCGCCGACGCCGCCGAGGCCATGCGCGGCGCTGACGTCGTGGCGATCGAAGTGAACGCCAGTTGCCCGAACCTCGAGAGCCGCTCGACGATCTTCGCGCACTCCGCGCTCGCGACCGCGGAGATCGTTCGTGCCTCGAAGGTCGCCGGAGTGCCACTCTGGATCAAGCTCAGTCCGAACACGCCCGATCTGATCGCGATCGCCGACGCGGCGCTCGACGCCGGCGCCGACGCGCTGGTGCTGGTGAACACCGTGCTCGGACTCGGCATCGACATCGAGACCCGACGGCCGTCGCTCGGCCACGGCGGGGGCGGCGTGAGTGGACCGGGGATCTTGCCCGTCGCGCTGCGCTGCGTCTACGAGTGTCGCGCGGCCTTCCCGGGCACGCCGATCGTGGGGGTGGGTGGCGTGAGCAGCGGTGAGGACGCCGTCGCGATGATCATGGCCGGCGCCGACGCCGTCGAGGTCGGCACGGCCACGTTCGCGAACCCGCGCGCCCCGTGGGTCGTGCAGGACGGTCTGCATCGCTGGATGCGACGACACGACGTGTCAAGTGTGAGTGAGTTGGTGGGGGTGGCCCATGGATGAGAGCTTCGGCGTGCGACTACGCGATCGGATACGCGCGCTCGGACCGCTGTGCGTCGGCGTGGACCCCAGTCGAGAGCTCTTAGAGGCGTGGGACCGCGGTGACACCGTCGAGGGGATCGAGTTCTTCGCGCGCGCGACACTGGACGCGGTCATCGGGACCGCGGCCGCGATCAAGCCGCAGGTCGCCTTCTTCGAACGATTCGGGTCCGAGGGGTACCGGGTACTCGAACAACTCATCAGTGACGCGCGTGACGCCGACGTGCTCGTCGTGGCCGACGCCAAGCGCGGTGACTTCGCCGTGACGAACGCCGGCTACGCCGAGGCGTGGTTGGCCGAACGCTCAGCGCTGCGCGTCGACGCGGTGACGGCGAGTCCCTATCTGGGGGTCGACGCGCTCGCGCCGCTGTTCACGCTCGCCCTGGAGAACGCGCGCGGCGTATTCGTCCTCGTGGCGACGTCGAACGAGGAGGGACGAGTCCTCCAGCGGGCCCGCACGCCCGACGGTGTACGAGTCGAAGACCTCGTCCTGCGTTCGGTCGCCGAACGCAACCAACGCGACGACGGGCTCGGTTCCTTCGGCGTGGTGATCGGTGCGACGCGCGACGCGCCGGAGTTCGATCTGGCGCATCTCGGTGGCCCGTACTTGGTGCCGGGCGTCGGCGCACAGGGCGCCAGTGCCGAAGACGTCGCACGATTGTTCTCACGATGTCCAAAGGACACGGTGCTTGTGAACGTTGCACGATCCATACTCCAAGCCGGTCCGGAGCGCGCCGCGCTACGTGACGCGGCGCGTCGATGGCGCGATGATCTCAATCAGGCGTTGGCCTGAACAAAAGTCTCGGCAGAGGAGTAATCTGACTACGTGACTCCCACTCCGCCGAACCTCTCGCAAGAACAGAGGGTCGAGGCGTCGCGCTTAGCGGTCGCCAACCGTCGTCGACGGGCCGAGGTCAAGCGCCAGGTGAAGTCGGGTGAGCTCTCGCTCGAGGAACTCTTCGACCTGGCCGCGCGCGAAGAGTGCGTGGCCCAGATGCGCGCCTACGACCTCATCAGCGCGCTGCCCGCCATCGGCGAGGTGAAGGCCGAGCGAATCATGAACAACGCGTCGATCGCCAAGACCCGGCGAATCCGAGGTCTCGGTCCCAAGCAACGCGCAGAACTGTTTCGAGCTCTTGTCCGCTGAGCCCTTCATTGCGGTTCTCATCGGTCCAGGCGGCGTAGGCAAAGGCACTCTGGCTCGGCACCTCGTCGACGCCGACGATCGACTGTGGCTCTCGAAGAGCTGGACGACCCGACCGGTGCGCGAGACCGAAGACGGTTCGGAGTACCACTTCGTGGACCGCGCGACCTTCGAACGCGCGATCGCCGATGACGCCTTCTTGGAGTGGGCCGAGTTCCACGGCAACCTCTACGGGACACCGCGTCCTCAGACCGGTGACCGCGACCTGCTGCTCGAGATCGAGGTGCAAGGCGCCGAGCAGGTCCTGGCGCACGATCCGTCGGCCGTCGTCGTGCTCGTCGTCGCGCCGTCCATGGAACAGCTCGAGGATCGTCTGCGCGGTCGCGGCGACGACGAAGAACATATCCAACGCAGACTCACGAGCGCACCACACGAACTCGCCAAAGGCCAGGCGATTGCTACGCGCGTCGTCGTGAATGACGACGTGGACCGAGCGACGAGCGAAATCCTCTCTATACTGGAAGAACTCCGCCCGACCCGGCGATCCCCCTCGAAAAAGGACTGAATACCATGGCCGAACGCCCCACCCTCGTTGATCCGCCTATCGAGACCCTCCTCAGCAAGGTGGGCGACTCGAAGTTCACGCTCGTCGCCGTCTCGGCGATCCGGGCCCGTGAGATCAACGAGTACTACAACGGCCTCGGCTCGGGCCACGGCGCCCTGATCCCGCCGCAGGTGACCTCACTGTCCAACAAGTCACTGTCGTTGGCGATGGAAGAGCTCTACCAGGGCAAACTCGAGTTCCACCGTCCTACGCCCGAGGAGCTCGAAGACGAGCGGCTGCAGGCGCTCGCGTTGGAAGAGGCTCGTCAGGACGCGAACAACGACCTGGACGCCTTCACCGATGCCCTCCGCGACGCCTGAGTCGTCGAACCCTCGCATCGTCCTCGGCGTCGCTGGCGGCATCGCGGCCTACAAGTCCGTCGAACTGCTGCGCCTACTTCGTGACGCCAACTACTACGTCGCGCCGATCCTCACCCCGGACGCCACACGCTTCGTCGGCGCCCTGACCTTCAGCGCGCTCGCGAGTGAGCCGGCGCGCACGAGACTCTTCGGTGACCCGACGACGCCGATCCCGCACACGTACCTGGGACAGTCGGCCGACCTCATCGTCGTCGCGCCGGCTACGGCGCACCTGATCGCGCGATACGCCACGGGACTCGCCGATGACCTGTTGAGCGCGACGCTGCTCGCCACGAAGGCGCCGGTGCTGTTGTGCGTGGCGATGCACTCCGAGATGTGGGCGCAACCGTCGGTGCAGGAGAATCTCTCGACCCTGCGGCGTCGCGGCGTCATGGTGCTGGAACCCGAGACCGGTCAACTGGCCGGCGGCGACGTCGGCGTCGGACGAATGGCCGAGCCCGAGACCATCTTCGAGTTGATCGAGAAGATCGTGCGCGGCTACCGCGGCCCGCTCACCGGTAAGAACGTGTTGATCAGCGCCGGGGGCACGCGCGAGGCGATCGACCCGGTGCGCGTCATCGCCAATCGATCCTCCGGTCGTCAGGGCTACGCGTTGGCCGAAGTGGCCCGTCGATTGGGCGCGACGGTGACCCTGGTCTCGACGGTGCAGCGCGATCTCGCGCTCGACGTGGCCTCGGCGATCGACGTCGTGCACGTCGAGAGCGCGCAACAGATGCGCGAGGCGATGCTCGAGCGCTTCACGACCAGCGACTGCGCGATCATGGCGGCCGCCGTGTCGGATTTCACGGTGACACCGGTCGGTGAGAAGATCAAGAAGGACGCCGGGTTGCCGACGTTGCATCTCGAGATGACCGCCGACATCGTGGTCGACCTCGTCGAGGCGCGCGGGCCGGCGCAGGTGGTCGTCGCCTTCGCGGCCGAAACGACGAACGTCGAAGCAAACGCACGGGCGAAACTGCAGCGAAAGGACGTCGACCTGTTGGTGGTCAACGACGTCTCGGCCCCGGGCGCGGGCTTCGAGCACGAGACGAACGAGGTCGTCCTACTCGGCCGCGACGGCGTCGCGGAGTCGATCTCTCTGCGATCGAAAGAGGCAGTGGCGATGGCGATCTTGGCTAGGGTGGCCTCATTGCTATCGCAAGGAGCCCCATGAGCGACCGCACCCTCTTCACGTCGGAGTCGGTGACCGAAGGACACCCCGACAAGGTCGCGGACCAGGTTTCGGACGCGGTCCTCGACGCCATCCTCGCCCAGGACCCCATGGCGCGCGTCGCCTGCGAGACGCTGCTGACGACGGGTCTGTGCGTCGTCGCGGGCGAGATCACGACGAGTGCCTACGTCGATATCAACCACCTCGCACGACAGACGATCATCGGCATCGGGTACAACGACGGCGCCATGGGATTCGACGGCCGCAGTTGCGGGATCCTGGTGTCGCTCGACAAACAGAGCCCCGACATCGCCGACGGCGTCGACGTGGCCTTCGAGCAGCGCGCCGGGGACGAGGACGCCCTGAACTCCCAAGGGGCGGGCGACCAGGGAATGATGTTCGGCTACGCCTGCAGCGACAACGACGACTTCATGCCACTGCCGATCTGGTTGGCCCATCGCCTGTCGATGCGTCTGGCCCAGGTGCGTCGCTCCGGTCTGCTCCCGTATCTGCGACCGGACGGCAAGACACAGGTCACCGTGGTCTACGAGGGAACCAAGCCGGTCGCGATCGACACGGTCCTCGTCTCGACCCAGCACGAGGACGGCGTCGATTCGCTCACGACGATCAAGAACGACGTGCTCGAACACGTCATTACCCCCATGCTGCCGGCCGACCTCGACACCTCGGCGATGCGAGTCTTCGTGAACCCCTCGGGCAAGTTCGTGCTCGGCGGACCGCACGCCGACACCGGCCTCACCGGTCGCAAGATAATCGTCGACACCTACGGCGGCATGGCGCGCCACGGTGGCGGCGCCTTCTCGGGCAAGGATCCCTCCAAGGTCGATCGCTCCGGGGCCTACGCCGCCCGCTGGGTCGCCAAGCACGTGGTCGCCGCGGGGGCCGCCGAACGCTGCGAGGTGCAGGTCGCCTACGCGATCGGCGTCGCGCGACCGGTGTCGGTGCTGGTCGACACCTTCGGGACCGAGCGCGTCGATCGCGCGCAGATCGCCAAGGCCGTCGAGGCCCTGTTCGACCTGCGCCCGGCGGCGATCATCCGCGACCTCGACCTACGTCGTCCGCTCTACCAGCGCACGGCCGCCTACGGTCACTTCGGCCGAAGCGACCAGGGTTTCACCTGGGAGCAGACATCCCGGGTCGACGATCTGCGCCGAGAACTGTCGCTCTAGCGGTGACCGCGCGCGCGGTTCGCATCATCACCGAGGTCGCCGCCGTCGACCGTCCCTTCGACTACCTCGTCACCGAGCGCACCGAGCGCGTGGCGGTGGGCGACCGGGTGCGCGTGGACTTCAACGGCCGATCGGTGCGGGGCTGGGTCACCGGTGTCGCCACGCCGAGTACCGATTTGAAGCCGTTGACGAAGTGGCTCGGTTACGGACCCCCGCCGTCGCTGCTCGAGCTACTGACCTGGGCGAGCGAACGTTGGTACAGCCCGTTGAGCCGCTTCCTCATCTCGACGTCGCCGAAGCGCCTCATCACCGAACTACCGCGCGCCCCCGAGGCCGTCGCGTTGGCGCCCTCCGTCTTAGTTGGCGTCAGCGAGGTCGAGCCCGGCGTACTCGAAGTCGCCCCGACGACCGACCCGCTGGCGTTGGTCCTCGCCGCCTACGAGACGACGCGAGAAAAGGAGGGCACGCTGTTGGTGCTCGTGCCGACCGAAGCGTGGGCCGCTCGACTGCGGGGTCGCCTGGAACAGCGCGGCTGCGAGGTCGCCTCCGGCGACGATCAGTGGGACCGTATGCGCGCTGGCTGGCCGATCGTGCTCGGCGCACGCGGCACAGCGCTCGCGCCCGTGCCCAAGGTCTGCGGTGCGGTCGTCATCGACGCCGACGACGAGGCCTATCGCAACACGGCGGCCCCGACGTGGGACGCCGTCACCATGCTGCGCGAACGCTGTCGCCGAGACCAGGCTCCGTTGTGGAGCACCTCCAGCGTCCCGTCGCCGTCACTCCTCAACGGCGGCGCCTATCGCTCGTGGGGCGACGTGCGCGACGCGTGGCCAGCCGTCACGGTCGTCGATCGACGTCGGAGCGATCCCCACGACGGCGTCCTCGCTCGCGAATCGCTCGACGCGGCCTACCGCGCGCTCGACGGGGACGGTCCCGTCGCCGTCGTGGTCGTTCTGCAGCGCCTCGGTGACGGTCGACTCCTCGCGTGCGCGAAGTGTGGCGAGCTCGCGCGCTGCGAAGTGTGCGGCCAGGCCGAGGAGGAGTCGGATGGGGAGTTGGCCTGTCGAGAGCGCCACGAGCCGCGGGCCAACTTCTGTCGAACCTGCGGCGCGACGAACCTGCGGCGCGTTCGGCTCGGCGTGACGACTTTGGCGCGCGACGTTGCGGCGCAGCTCGCCCAGCGCGTCAGCGAAGTGACCGCGACGAGTGATCTCGACGTCACGCTCGAACGCGTCGTCGTGGGTACCGAGGCGGTGTGGCAACGAGTGCGCCGCTGCGGCGTCGTGATCTTCGTCGACTTCGATCAGTACCTGTTGGCGCCGCGCGCCTCGGCCCGACACAGCGCCCTCACCGCCGTGGGGAAGGCCGGGCGACTCGTCGGTCCCCGTCGTGATGGTCGCGGGACGGTCGTGCTGCAGACACGTCGAAGCGAGGATCCGGTCATCGACGCGCTCGTTCGCGCGAACGTCGACGCGATCGTCGACGACGACGTGAAGATCGCCCGAATGTTGGGACTGCCGCCCTACGGTGCGGAGGCCGAGGTCTCGGGTGAGGGTGCGTCGACCTTCGTCGAGGGCCTACGCGAACAACCGGTGACCGTGAGTGCGTCGACGGCGGGGTTTGTCGTGCGCGCCTCCGACGTGGCGACACTCACGGGCGCACTGCGCGCCGTGCCGAGACCCCTCGCCAAGGTACGCGTCGCGGTGTTGTGAGCACCGCGACGCCCTCGCGCGAGAGTTCACGTGCGGGCTCCGGCGATAACGTGGGGGAGTGACGACGCTTCCCATTCGCATCTTCGGCGACCCGGTCTTGACCCAGGTCACGACGGAGATTGAGAACATCGACGGCCGTATCGCGGCGCTCGCCCAGACGATGATCGAGACGATGAACGAGGCGCCCGGCGTCGGATTGGCCGCCAATCAGGTCGGCGTGCAAAAGCGCCTCTTCGTCTACGACAAGGGTGACGGCCCCCACGTCGTCGTGAACCCCAAGATCCTCGAGACCGACGGTGAGTGGACCTACGAAGAGGGCTGTCTCTCGGTGCCCGGTTTGAGCTGGGAGATCACCCGCGCGAACGCGGTCCACCTGGTCGGATTCGACCTCGACGGTAATGAGATCGACCTGCAGACCGACGAGTACGAGGGGCGGATCTTCCAACACGAGATGGACCACCTCGACGGCGTCTTGCTCATCGAGCGCCTCGACGCGGACCAGCGCCGCGAGGCCAAGCAGATCCTCCGCCAGCGCAGCCTCGATCTGATCTCGGACCCCGACGGACTTCACCAGTTGCTGGGTGAGTAAATGCGTCTCGCCTTCCTCGGCACGCCCGAGGCGGCGGTACCGTCGCTCCGCTCGCTCGTGGACGCCGGTCACGACGTCGAGCTCGTGGTCACGCGCCCCGATCGTAAACGCGGTCGCGGTGGCGTGCTGACGCCGAGCCCCGTCAAGGCGTGCGCACGCGAGCTCGGACTAACGATCGGCCATCGCCTCCGCGACCTCGACGAACTTGACGTCGAACGCGGTGTCGTCGTGGCGTACGGTCGTCTGATACCGGCTGAACTGCTGTCGCGGGTCCCGATGCTCAACGTCCACTTCTCGCTCCTACCGCGTTGGCGCGGCGCGGCACCCGTCGAGCGCGCGATCCTCGCGGGCGACCACGAGACCGGCGTGAGCATCATGACGCTCGAAGAGGAACTCGACACCGGTCCCGTCCATCTGGAGCGGCGAGTCGAGGTCGGCGAGAAGCGGCTCTCGACGCTGCTCGATGAACTCGCCACGCTCGGGGCGCGGGCGCTGAGCGAGGTCCTCGCGTCGGCGCAACTCTTGGCGAACCCCCGCGCGCAACAAGGAGAGCCGACCTACGCCGCCAAATTGACCCGAGAGGACCATCACCTCCGATCCTCATCCACGGCGGTGCAACTCACGCGAATCATTCGCCTGGGTCGGGCGTTCACGTTCGTCAACGGTCGACGACTTCTCATAGAAGAGGCCACGGTGCAGCGCGACGTCGTGGCTCCGGGGGCCGTCGCACTTCGCGATGGTCGGGTCCTGTTGGGCGCTTCGGACGCATCGATTGCGCTCGAACGCGTCCGACCCGAGAGCCACAAATCGATGAGCGCGATCGCGTGGTGGAGTGGTGCTCGACTCGATGCACAGAGCGTGCAATGGACGTGAAAAAGGCCCTCGCGAATAGGCTGCCGACGTGACTTCTATCGACGCTGGCCCATTCGGATCGCTGCGCGTCGCCCCGTCGATCCTGGCCGCCGACTTCGGTTCGTTGGCCAGTGCCGTTCGTGAGATCGACGCTGAGACGGACTGGCTGCACGTGGACGTGATGGACGGTCACTTCGTTCCGAACGTCTCGATCGGCCCGCCGGTGGTGAAGTCGCTCCGTCAGTACAGCGCGCGTTTCTTCGATTGCCACTTGATGATGAGCGAGCCGGGACGCTACCTCGAAGCCTTCCGGACGGCGGGCGCCGACGGCTGCACGGTGCACGTGGAGGTGGGCGCGACCGCAACCCTGATCGACGAGGCTCGTTCGTTGGGGCTGCGCGTCGGATTGGCCGCGAATCCCGACACGCCGTTCTCGAAGGTCGCGCCGTTCCTGGGCGACATTGACCTCCTCTTGTTGATGACGGTCTTTCCCGGCTTCGGTGGTCAGTCGTTCATTGGTGACGTGATGGGCAAGGTCAACGAGGCCCGCCGTGAGGTCGACTCCAATGAGTTGGCGCTCGACATCGAGGTCGACGGCGGCATCGACGTGGCGACGGCTCCGATCGTCGTGGCGGCCGGCGCCAACGTGCTCGTGGCGGGCTCGGCGATCTTCAACCGCCCCGACCCCCTCGAAGCGGCGCACGAACTCCGGGTCGCCGCGAGGTCCGGACGAGAATGAAGGTGACAAAGCCCGTTTCCTGTCACCGCCGAACCCGTGGGTCGGGGCCCTGGTCGTCAGTGACCGGGGCGTCGTGTTGAGCGAGGGGCACACGCAGGTGCCGGGTGAGTCGCACGCCGAGATTGAGGCCCTGCGCCGCGCCGGCGAGGGTGCCCGGGGCTCGACGATGGTCGTGACCCTCGAACCCTGTTCCCACGAGGGACGAACGGGACCCTGTGTCGAGGCGATCGTCGAGGCGGGCGTGTCGCGAGTGATCGTGGGCACGATCGACCCCGACCCCCGGGTGTCGGGTGCGGGGGTGGAACTGTTGAAGGCCTCGGGCGTCGACGTCGAGGTCGGCGTGGAGGAGCACGCGGTTCGCGCGCAACTCGCGCCATATATATGGCAGCGCGTGACCGGACGTCCCTACGTGGTCTTGAAGGTCGCCAGCACGCTCGACGGCGTCGTCGCGATGGCCGACGGTACGAGCCAGTGGATCACCGGGGAGGCGGCGCGTCGTGACGCCCACGTCCTTCGGGCCCAGAGCCAGGCGGTGCTGGTCGGTGCCGGGACCGCCCGCAGTGACGACCCGGCACTGACGGCCCGCCTGGGTGACCTCGTGCTCGAGCCGCTACGCGTCGTCCTCGGCACGGCGCCCGCGGACGCCAAGATGCGGCCCTGTCTGGAACTGAGCGGTGACCTCGCCCACGTACTCGACGAAATCGGTAACCACGACGTGTTGCAGCTGTTGGTCGAGGGTGGTCCGACCACGGCGAGTTCGTTCCTCGACGCCGGACTGGTCAACCACATCGTGTGGTACCAATCGGCATCATTCGCGGGCAGCGACGGGACTCTCGGGGCCCTGCGTGGGCTCACCACCTCGACGATGGCGGCGTTGCGTCGAGGTCGTATCGTGGGCGTCCAGATGGTCGGGGAAGACATTCGAATAGACGTGGAGGTCTGATGGCACTGTCAACGATTGAAGAAGCGATACAGCAACTGCGACAGGGCGGCATGGTGGTCGTCGTCGACGACGAGGACCGTGAGAACGAGGGCGACCTCATCATGCCGGCCCAGGACGTCACCGCCGAGAGCATGGCCTTCTTCCTCGAGTACACCTCGGGCGTCTTTTGCGTACCGATCGAGTCGGCGCGCGCCGACGCGCTCGACCTCCCGCTCATGGTGGTCGCGAACACCGAAGCCCAGCGCACCGCCTTCACCGTCACGGTCGACTATCGCCACGGTACGTCGACGGGGATCTCGGCCAGTGACCGCGCCGCGACCGTACGCGCACTGATCGACCCCGACACACGACCGAGTGACCTCAATCGCCCGGGCCACATCTTCCCGCTGCGCTACAGACCCGGCGGTGTCTTGAAGCGCGCGGGCCACACCGAGGCGACCGTCGACCTCTGTCGACTGGCGGGCAAGCAGCCCTCCGGCGTGCTGTGTGAGATCGTCACCGCCGACAAGTCGGGGATGGCCCGGCTGCCGGAGCTCGAGGCGTTCGCCGAGCAACACGATCTGCCGATCGTCTCGATCGCCGATCTCATCCGCTATCGACGTCACCACGAGAAACTGGTCAAGCGCATCGCCGAGGCCTCGCTGCCGACCGAGCACGGTCAGTTCCAGGCCTACGTCTTCGAGAACGTCCTGGACGGTGAGCAGCACATGGCGCTCGTCTACGGCGACATCTCGACGACGCCCGACGTCCTCGTGCGGGTGCACTCCGAATGTCTCACCGGCGACGTGTTCGGCTCGATGCGCTGCGACTGCGGGCCCCAGTTGGAGACCGCGCTCGCGAAGGTCGCGGCCGAGGGGGCCGGCGTCGTCGTGTACCTGCGGGGCCACGAAGGGCGCGGCATCGGTCTGGGCCACAAGATCCGCGCCTACGCGCTGCAAGAGGACGGCCGCGACACGGTCGACGCCAACCTCGAACTCGGACTCCCGGTCGACTCGCGCGAGTACGGCATCGGCGCGCAGATCCTCGTCGACCTGGGCGTCACCTCGATGCGGGTGATGACGAACAACCCCTCGAAGTACGGTGGCCTCGAGGGCTTCGGTCTCAACATCGTCGAACGCGTGCCGCTTGAGAGCAGCCCCACGGCCTTCAACATCGATTACCTGCGCACGAAGCGGGAACGACTGGGCCACATGCTCGGGGGACTCGATGACCTCGAGTGACGACGCGCAGTTCGATCGTCGACGCGTCGAAGAGTTGCGAATTCGTGTCGGCGAGCACCTCGAGGGCGTGCCGGTCGGTCGCGGCGTGCGGGTCGCGCTCGTCTGCAGCCGCTTCAACGGCGCCATCACGACGCGGCTCCTCGCCGGCGCGTTGGACGTCCTGCACGACGCCGGCGTCGACCGCAGCGACATCGCCGTCGGGTGGGTCCCCGGGGCCTTCGAAATACCGTTGATGGCGCTGGCCTTCGCCGACGGGGAACGGGCGTTCGATGTCGTCATCACGCTCGGCGCGGTCATCCGCGGCGACACGACGCACTACGAGATCGTCGCGGGCGAGTGCGCCCGTGGTGTCCAGGACGTTCAGTTGAGCACGCGCGTACCCGTCGTCTTCGGCGTGCTCACGGTCGAGAACCTCGACCAGGCCCTCGAACGTTCACTCAGCGACTCGAGCAACAAGGGTCGCGAGGCGGCCACGACGGCCCTGGAGATGGTGTCGGTACTGCGTCAAGGATCCCTGGGTTCCTAGCCGTGAGGGGTCGGATCGAGGCGTTCGACGAGCATCGGGGCGACGGGCTCGTGCGCTCCGATGCGGGTGAGGGCTTCTACTTCCACTGCGTGGACATCGCCGACGGCACCCGGACCATTACGGTCGGGCAACGGGTGAGCGCGAAACGTAGCGTCGGACACCTCGGGCACGACGAGGCCGCGGAGATCGTGGAGGTCTGACGCCGGACGGCTCTAGAACGTCGTGGTCGTGGTGCTCGGGGTCTTGTGGCCGGGCTTCACCGGCGCTTTGCCCAAGAGGGTGAGCGCGTTCGAGCGCGCGATGGTGGCTTCGGCGAGCGCGTAGCGGTAGGTCGCTCGGGCACTGATTCGCTCGCTGGAGTTGGTGGCCGTGCCGAGGGACGTCGACAGGTCCATCTTGGCGGTGTCGATGGCGCTGGCGAAGGTGAGGTTGATCACTTTCAGTTCGGCGCGGTAGAGCTTCAGTGCGGCGCGGTACTGCTTCAAGGTGGTGATGACCGTGGTCTTCGCGACGATCGTCGTGGTGGTCGTCGGGGTGGTCGCCGCCAGTGCGAGAACGGGCGTGCCGAGAGCGAGCGTCGCAACGATCGCCAGCGAGGCGATGGTGTGCTTAGCGAAACTCTTCATGAACAACCCTTTCAAAGGAACAGTTCAAGCGTACCGAGCATTCCTTCGAATTTCCTGTGAATCGAATGAATATCGGTTGTGAAGAACTCCGTGCAGGTTCGACGTCGATCGTCGGTGTTCTCATCACGCCGGACAGTGCACTGGTCGTCGCACCCACCGCACACTCACACGGCGCGCTGCTCCCGAAGGAACAGCGCGCCGTGTGGGCACAACTGGATTGACTAGACAGTGGTGGTTGTAGCAGGAACCGTGGTCGTCGTGGTAGGCGTAGGGTCACCCGATGAGGCCGGGGGCGGTCCGAGGGCTACCAATGCGGCGGCACGGACGACGGCGGCGTTGGCAACGGCCAACTCCAAGGTCGCACGTACGACGGCACGCTCCGGGGCAGTCGTCGCTCCGGGGAAGGCCGCGGCGAACGCTGCGTCAGCCGCCGCCACCGAGTTGCGGTACGTCTGGTTGATCGCCTGGAGGGCGACAATGTAGGCCGAACGAGCCGAACCGGCCGGAGGCGCCGGAGGAGCACCAAGCGTGGTGAGCGCCGTGGAGCGGGCTTCCATCGCGTTGGCGATCGACAGCGTCAGAGCAGCCCGGGCCGCGGCACGAGCGGCCTGGCGGTTCCCAGAGCCCTTGGAGGCCTTGATGGCCGCCCAATACTCTTTGCGGGCGACGCCCACTGAAGCGCGGAAGGTCACGTTGATGACCTTGAGCTGCTTGAGGTAGGCGTTCTCTTGCTTGCGCCACTGCTGCCACGGCTTATCGACATGAACGGTCGCGGCAATTGTGGTTGTGGTGGTTGGTGCGGTCGTAGTCGTGGTATCCGCCGTCGCAACCGCAGGGGCACTAATACCCAGGGCTGCGATCATGGCCACCGCCACTACGCCTCGTGTACTGAACTTCTTCATATGGACCCCTTTCAAAGGAACGAGACCAACAGTAAAATTTCAGTTTTTGAAAACCCTGTGAAGCGCTTGTTTATTCGCTGTGAAGTTCGCGGTGTGAACAACTCCTCATCAAGCGTCAGTTTTGGGCGATACGCTCACAAGATGCGAGCAACGCAATGACGACGATTTTGATCGTCGATGACGAGCCGGGCGTCCGCGACCTCCTACACGACGCCCTGGAGGTCGCGGGATACCAGACCGAACTGGCGTCCAACGGCGCCGAAGCCCTTGACTTACTGCGTCGCCACGACTGTGACCTGTGCATCGTCGACATCAACATGCCCACGATGGACGGATTCGAGTTCCTCGCAAAACTGCGTGAACACGACACCAAGACGCCCGTTCTCATGCTGTCGGCGCGCGACGCACCGGTCGACGTCGCCAAGGGGCTGCGCTACGGCGCCGACGACTACGTCCGCAAGCCCTTCAGCCTGGAGGAGATCCTCTTGCGGATCGCCGCGATCTTGCGCCGCTCGAACGCCGAATCGACCGACGACCTCATCTTGACCTCGGGGCCGATCGAGATGAACGTCGACACCCACGAGATCACGGTCGACGCCGAGCCGGTCATCCTGTCCGCGACCGAGTTCCGACTCCTGGAGGTCCTGCTCGAACGAAAGGACCGCCTGGTCACGCGGGAACTCCTCTTGCGCGAGGTCTGGAACATCGACTTTGACTCCGAGACCTCGGTGCTCGACACGTATATCTCGTACCTGCGGCGAAAGATCCACCACGACGATTTCGCCCCCATCACCACGGTGAGGGGGGTCGGCTTCAAGCTCGTTACGTGGACCGCGGGAAAGTGAAGATTGCCACTCGCCTGACCATCCTCCTCATCGTCCTCACGACGATGGTGGCGTTGACGGTCGGTTGGTTCGCGGTGGACGCGAGTACCCGCTCGCGCTACTCGACGCTCGACGGACAGATCAACGCCGTGATCCACAGTGGCATCGGACACCCGGACGAGGCGCTCAGCGACGCCCTCAACGTGGTCCAGGAGAACACCTACGACCTGACCCTCGACGTGGTGGACCCCTCGGGCGCCGTCGTGCAGGTCAACACCGGTCGGGTACCGCTCAAGAGCAAGCCGACGCGCGCGAACATTCACGCGACGCTCGCCAAGGTGGGTGCCCAGTCCAACCTGCCCGGCTTCGAGATCCGCTCGATCTACGTCGGCGGCGGCGACTACCTGGTCGTCGCCGGTTCGACCGCCGCCATCACCCAACAGGGTCGGCAGTTGGCCCTCGACGTCGCGTTGACCGGGTTCCTCGTCGCGCTGGTCATGTTGGTCCTGGCGCGCTTCGTCATGCGCAAGGACCTCCGCACGATGGAGCACCTCATTGGCTTCGCCAGTGAGGTGGCGCGCGGCGAGGAACGCGGCGAGATCCCCCCGGCCGCGGGCAGTCGCGACGTGCGCGAGTTGCAGGCGGCGTTGGCGACGATGGTCATCGCGCTGCACGAGCGCATCGCGATCGAGGCGCGCAGCGTCGAGGCGATGCAACAGTTCGTGGGCGACGCCTCGCACGAACTGCGCACGCCGCTCACGGTGATCAAGGGCTACAACGAACTGTTGACGAATCCGTCGATCAACGAAGAACAACGCGCTCGGGCCGTCGAGCGGGTGCGTCGCGAGGTCGACCGGATGGACCTGTTGGTCGCGGACCTCTTGTTGTCGGCCGAGGTTCGAGAGGCCCCCCAGCACCTCAACACCCGGGTGGAGCTGAGCACCCTGGTCGAGGCGCGCGTCGAGGAGTTCCGCAACGACCACCCGGAGCGGGTGGTCGATGCGGAGACGTCCGAGGGCCTGACGGTGCGGGGACGAGACGACCTGTTGGAGCGGCTCCTGGTGAACTCGTTCTCCAACATCGTGCGCCACACGGCCAAGGGCACCGCGGTACGCGTCACGCTGCGTCGCGAGGGTTCGCGCGCCCTGTTGACGATCGAAGACGCCGGCGGCGGTCTACCGGAGTACGGCGTGCGACCTCAGCGCTTTCGCCGCTTCGATCAATCACGATCACGCGAGACCGGCGGATCGGGCCTCGGCATGAGCATCATGGCCGACATCGCCGAGGGGCTCGGTGGTTCGATGACCACGTCGAAGAGTCCCCTCGGGGGACTGGCGTTGACCTTCGCCTTCGCGATCGACGAGTGACGTCGCGAGGCGACTAGCTCGGGGGAGTGCTCGCCGCTCGAACGTAGAGCTGTTGCACCTCGGCCAACGCGTTGCGATAGAGCGCGACGTGCTCACCGAGTCGTTCGCCGCCGGCCTGGAGCATCGCGGCGATGGTGTCGATGACCAGTTGGGCACCGGAAAGATTCGGTGGCGTCGACGACAGTTGCAGGGCGGCCAACTGTAGGAGCACGAAGAAGTGGTTGCCGAGCACGGTCTCGACGGGCGTCGAGCGCAGGTAGGCGATCTCGTCCGATTCGTCGACGGGCCGTTCGTACTGATCGCTCACCGAAACAAGGTAGCGCCGAGCGCGCGCTCCCGGCGCCGACGGCGCCAACCTGGCGGGGCCGAAACGCACCCGCGATCAGGTCTGCTAACGTTATTGGGCAGTTCAGCAAGTGAGGTTGGCAAGGCCAACGTCCACCTGGCCACCGATGTGCGCCGGGTTCCCAGGAGTTTTGCGCCCCGCTTGCCGTGGTGACGTCATTGAGGCGTCACGAAGAGCAAGGAGAGAGTTATCGCAACAGTGCCTGGAGACCACCGCGTCAACGAAAGAATTCGCGTGGAGACCGTACGTCTGATCGACAACGAGGGCAACCAACGTGGCGTGATGGCAACCCGTGAAGCGTTGGCGTTGGCCCGAAGCCTCGACCTTGATCTCGTAGAGATCGCGCCCACCGCGCAACCGCCCGTCTGTCGGATCATGGACTACGGAAAGTTCAAGTTCGACGAGGCCCAGAAGGCCAAGGAGTCGCGTCGAAAGACCCTCAACGTGGGCGTCAAGGAGATGAAGTACCGCCCGAAGATCGGGCCCGGGGACTTCGACACCAAGACCCGCCTCGTCGAGAGATTTCTCAACGAAGGTCACAAGGTGAAGGTCACCATCATGTTCCGCGGACGCGAGTCGGCTCACCCCGAACTCGGAAAGAAGATCCTGGACCGCATCGTCGAGAGGTTGGACGACGTGGCCAAGGTCGAATCGGCCGCGAAGCTCGATGGCCGCAACATGATCATGGTCTTAGGACCAGAGAAGAAGGCGAAGCCGAAGTCGGCCGAGAGCCCGAAAGTCGAAGAGGTTCAAGTCGCGCCGAGTGTTTCGGCCGAAGTATCGGTAGAGGAGTGAAATGCCAAAGATGAAGACGGACAGCAGTGCGAAGAAGCGCGTCAAGGTCACGGGCAGCGGCAAGCTGCGTCGGGGCAAGGCCTTCCGCGGTCACCTCATGGAGAAGAAGTCGTCGGTTCGCGCCCGTCGCCTCGGTCGCGAGACCGACTTCTCGACCGCCATGGAGAAGAAGACCAAGCGCCTGATGGGCATTTAGAGATCGAGTCGAAAGAGGAACTGTTATGGCACGAGTCAAGCGGGCGGTCAACGCCAAGAAGCACCACAAGGCGATACTGGAAGAGGCGAAGGGTTACTACGGTGACCGCAGTCGCACCTTCCGTTCGGCCAACCAGGCCGTCCAGCACTCGGGGAACTACGCGTTTCGCGACCGCCGAGCGCGCAAGGGCGACATGCGTCGACTCTGGATTCAGCGGATCAACGCGGGTACCCGGGCGCACGGGATGAGCTACAGCCGATTCATCGCCGGGCTGAACGCCGCGGGCATCGAGGTCGACCGTCGGATACTGGCGGACCTGGCCGTGAGTGACAACGCCGCCTTCGCGGCGATCGTCGCCCAGGCCGGCGCCGCGTTGTCCAAGTAGGTAGCCCTGATCGAGGCGTTGGGTTCGTCACACCAACGGGTCCGCCGACTGCGTCGACTCGTCCAGAAGCGTTCACTTCGCTGGAGCGAGGGTGTCTGCGTGCTCGAGGGTCCCGACCTCGTAGAAGAGGCCCTGGCGAGTGGCGTCGAGTTCGAGGCCATCTACGTCGACGCGGCACTCGACGAGGCGTCGATGCGTTCATTGGCCGAGCGCGCCGAGAGCGCGGGCGTGCGTCTCTTCGCCCTGTCCGAGGGCGTCGTGGGGAAGATCGCCGACGCGCAGACGCCCCAACCGGTCCTGGCCGCGGTGCGCTTCGAACGACCGGACGTCACCTCGATACCCAAGGTCGGCGTCACGTTGGTCCTGCACGAACTGAGAGATCCCGGCAACGTCGGGACCATCATCCGATCGGCCGACGCCGCCGGCGCCACGGCCGTCGTGCTGAGCGGACAGTCGGTCGACCCGTTCAACCCCAAGACCCTTCGCGCCAGCGCCGGGTCGATCTTCCACCTACCGGTCGTGGTCGCGTCGATCGAGGCCACGACGGCACACTTCGCCGACACGCAACTACTCGCGACGGTTGTCCGCGGCGGTCGCAGCCATCGAGAGGTGGACTTCACGGTCCCGAGCGTGGTGGTGATCGGCAACGAGGCCGTCGGTCTCGACACCGCGACGATCGAACTCTGTCGCGAAACGATCTCGATACCGATGGACGGTCGAAGTGAGTCCTTGAACGCTGGCGTCGCCGCGTCGTTGATCGTCTTCGAAGCCCTGTGGCAACGCAGAGACGCCGCCGCGCCCTCCGCACCCCGTAGCCTTTAAGCGGTATGACCACCTCACCGCTCGCCAACCTCGCCGACCAGACGGCCGATCTGCTGGCGACGATCGCCGGCCTCGAGTCGATCGACGCGTTGCGCGATGCCGAGTCCTCGATCACGGGCAAGCGCTCCATCCTCTCGGCGCTCCAGAAGTCCTTCGGCGTACTCGCGCCCGAGGACCGCAAGGACGCCGGCGCGCAGTTGCAAGAGGCTCGTCGCGTGGTGGAGAGTGCCCTCGAGGCGCGCCGTCGCGAGTTGAGCCAACTCGCACGGGCCCAGAGCCTGCTCGTAGACGGATTGGACCTCGGCGACGTCGTCGTCGGAGACGTGCGGTGGCCGGCGTCGGTCGGTCACCCGAGCTTGGTCGCGATCACCCAACGCGAACTCGAGGACGTCTTCGTCGCCATGGGCTTCACGGTCTCCGAGGGTCCCGAGGTGGAGAGCGACTGGTACAACTTCGAGGCCCTCAACATCCCACCGGCCCACCCGGCGCGCGGTCTGTGGGACACGTTCTACGTCGATCTGGGCGAGCCCGAGACGGTGGTCTTGCGCACCCATACCTCACCGACGCAGATCCACCTGATGGAAGGGGCCGTGGCGCAGGACTCGCTGCCGATCCACTCGGTCATGCCGGGGCGCTGCTACCGACGAGACACGCCCGACGCCAGTCACCTCGCGACGTTCCATCAGATCGAAGGACTGGTCGTCGACCGCGGCATCACGTTCGCGGACCTGGCGGGCGTCATCGAGACCTTCACCCGCGCCTACTTCGGTGCCGACATCGCGTCGAGACTTCGTCCGGGCTACTTCCCCTTCACCGAGCCCTCGGCCGAGTTCGAGGTGACCTGCACGATCTGTCGCGGGGAGGGCTGTCGGACGTGCTCGTACACGGGCTGGATCGAGCTCGGCGGTTGCGGCGTCCTCGACCCCGCGGTGCTCGCGGCCGTCGGCATCAACGGCGAGGAGTGGAGCGGCTTCGCCTTCGGTTTCGGTATCGACCGTTGCGCCCAGATGCGCCACGAGATCGCCGACATGCGCGCGCTCATCGAGAACGACGCGCGCTTCTTAGGACAGTTCTCGTGAAGATCTCGCTCGCCTGGCTGCGCGAGTTCGTCGAACTCACTGAATCGACCGACGAACTGCGCGTGATCCTCGACGACCTCGGACTGGTCGTCGACGGCATCGAGCACGTGGGCGAGGGGCTCGAGGACGTGGTGGTGGCCCGGATCGACGAGATTCGCGCGATCGACGGTGCCGACCGTGTGCGACTCGTCGTCGTCGACGCCGGGGACGGCCCACTCGAGATCGTCTGTGGCGCGATGAACATCGACCTCGGTGATCACGTACCCCTCGCACCGGTCGGGGCCGTCTTGCCGGGTGGTTTCGAGATCGCGCGCCGCCAGATGCGCGGCGTCACGTCCAACGGCATGCTGTGCTCGTCACGGGAGCTGGGCCTTGGCGACGACCACCGCGGACTCCTGGTGCTCGATGAACTCATCGATCCGGTCGTCGGCGTCGGTCTGCTCGAAGCCCTCTCGATCACGCCCGACACCGTCTTCGACATCACCGTCGAAGGAAACCGGCCGGACGCGTGGTCCGTCGAAGGCGTCGCGCGTGACCTGGCCACGCGATTGGGACGACCTCTGACCGCCCCGCCCGTGGCCGAACCGAACGGCGCGCAGACGAGTGACTCGTTCGCGAAGGCCGGCATCGACGCACCTGACCTCTGCGGACGACTCACGGTATCGGTGCTGCGCAACGTGCGCGTCGGTCCGTCGCCCGCGTGGGTGGCCACACGGGTGCAGAGCGCGGGGATGCGCGCGATCTCGAACGTGGTCGACGCCTCCAATCTGGTGATGATTGAACTGGGACAACCGACCCACGCCTACGACGCCGCGCACGTCGCCCAGCGAACGCTGCGGGCGCGGCGGGCGCGACCGGGTGAGACGCTCGAGACGCTGGACGGCGTCCTTCGTCAACTGGCCCAGGCCGGTCGAGGGCTCGGTGACACCGGCGAAGACTGCGTCATCGTGGACGGCGACGACCGGGTGCTCGGACTCGCGGGCATCATGGGCGGAGCCGCGAGTGAGATCAGCGACGCGACGACCGACGTGCTGCTCGAGTCGGCGTACTTCGATCCCATGTCCGTCGCGCGCAGCTCCAAACGGCACGCGCTGCGTACCGAGGGATCCAACCGATTCGAGCGCGGCGTCGACCCCCAGTTGGCACTGCGGGCCGCCGCGCGCTTCGTGCACATCCTGCGCGAGAGCTGCGCCGAGCTGGAGTGGCTCCGCGACCCCCTCGACGTCGCGGGCGACGTGCCGACGTCACCCACGGTCGAGTTCTCGACGCACGAGATCGAGCGGCTGCTCGGAGTCGCGATCGCGAGCGACGAGGTGACGTCAATCCTGCGCGGCCTTCGCTTCGACGTGCGCGAAGCGGGCGAACGCTTCACCGTCGTGCCGTCCAGCGCGCGACCGGACGTCCGTAGTGGCGCCGCCGGACGGGCCGACGTCATCGAAGAGATCGCCCGCCTTCACGGTTACGGCCGCATACCGCGGCACACGCCGACGTGGCCGGAACCGGGCGGACTGAGCGAACGCCAGAAGATTCGCCGACACGTGCGCGACGTGGTCGTCGACCTCGGCACCGTCGAGTGTTGGACGCCGACGTTGGGTAGCGACGCCGACTTCGATCTCTTGCGGCCCGGTGTCGAACGGGTGCGCATCACGAATCCGCTGACGTCGGAGGAGTCCGTGCTCCGTCCCACGATGATCACCGGTCTCGTGCGCGTGTGGGGAAAGAACCTCGAACGCGGCACCGGCGACGTCGTCCTCGGCGAGATCGGCAACGTCTTCACCCACCCCGACGCCGCGTCGATGCCGCGACGCACGAAGGGCGGCGTTGGCGGTTCGGTCACGCTCGCGTTGCCCGAGGAGAACGAGCGACTCACCATCGTGCTCGGGCGCGAAGGTGACGACGCCGTCACCGCCGTTGCCCTCTGGGCCACGCTGGCCGAGCGTCTGGCCCTGGCCGACGTCGTCGCGCGAACCAGCGAAGAGCCGCCGCCCGGGTTCCATCCGACGCGCGCGGCGCAGTTGGTCGACCGCGAATCGGGCGCCGTACTCGGATTCGTGGGCGAAGTGGACCCCGCGCTCGTCGAGGAACTCGTCGCCTCCGCGCCCGTTCATCGTCTCGGTCTGCTCGACGTCGACTTCGACGCGTTGTGCGACCCGGCGCGCGCCACGCGGCGCAGCGATTTCGCGAAGGTGCCCAGTCGCTTTCCGAGCGCGGTCATCGACCTGGCCCTGGTCACCCCACACGCCGTGCACGCCCAGGACCTCGCGTACGCACTGCGCGGCGCCTCGGAGTACGTCGAACGCGTCACGCTCTTCGACGTGTACCGGGGCAGCAGTCTTCCCGACGGCGCGCGGAGTCTGGCGTACCGGGTGCGCTTCAGCTCCGACGAACGCACGTTGAGCGAGGGTGACGTGGCGACGGCCCGGAGTCAGTTGATCGCGCGCGCCGAGTCACTTGGCGCGACGCTGCGCTGAGGGTGGGCGAGTGCCGCGCGAGGTGAGGCGTGATTGAGTTCGTCGCGCCGAGTGGCCGGGGCCGTCAGTTCACCGGCCAGTTCCCGGTGCGATTGGGCGACGCCGACGCGAACGGGATCATCCGGCTCGACGGCGTAGCGCGCATACTCCAAGACGTGGCCACCGACGACTGGGAAGAGACCGGGCTCGAATCGTCCGACACCTGGGTCGTGCGACGAACGGCGATCCGGGTAGCCGAGGGTGGACGGTGGCCGCGCTACAAGGAGCGACTCGCGGTGACCACGTGGTGCGGCGGCGTCGGCGCGGCGTGGGCCGAACGCCGAACGAACATCTCGTCGCGCGGCCGACTGTTGGTCGAGGCCGTCGCGCTGTGGGTGCCGGTCGATCCCACGGGTCACCCCGTGCGGATCAAGCCCGCCTTCTACGACGTCTACGGCGAGGCCCTACAGGGACGCAAGGTGTCGGGACGGGTACCGGCGCCCGAGGTTGCTGAGGGTGCGCGATTGATGGCGTGGCCGCTGCGCCGCGCCGACCTCGACGTCGTGGGTCACGTGAACAACGCGGCGATCTGGCAGGCCGTGACCGAAGTCGTCACCGAACCCGTCTCGTCGGTCAGTGTCGTCCATCACGGAGCGGTCGAGAGCGGACACGACGTCCAGATCGCCCTCGTCCCCGGCTCACTCTGGCTGATGGTCGACGGTCAGGTCCGCGTCTCCGCTGAGTACACCGAGTAACTCTGACGACGGCTCCTTCGAACGGCTGGTCGCGAAGATACAGCCCACGAGGACGAGCGGGAAGCCAAAGACGATGCCCGCGGTGAGCGTCTCGTGGAGTCCCACGATGCCGAGCACGACCGCGATGGCGGTGTTGAAGTACGTGACCACGACCGAACGCGACGAGCCGACCTCCTTCACCAGTTCGAAGAAGACGAGGAACGCCGTCGCGGTGCACACGACCGAGAGCACGGCCATGCAGCTCCAGGTCTCACCCGAGACGTGCGCGGGCCAGTGCACCACCGACCACGGTATCCAGCAGAGCGCGACGAAGGCCGTCGCGCCGGCCACGACGACGACGCCGGGGACGTGGGCCAACTTCGTGGCGAGGACGATCGGGCCGACGCAGTAGCCGACACAGACGACCATCATGAGGCCGATCCACGTGATCGATCCACCCTTCAGGTCGAGGCCCACGAGCAGTGCGACCCCGACGGCACCGATCCCGAGTCCGAGATAGCGACGCTGCGAGATGTGCTCGCCGGACGGGCGCAGTCGTTGCGCGAGCACGGCGAAGAGCGGCACGCAGCAGATCAACAGACTCGTGAGCGAGCTCGAGATGTGCTTCTCGGCCGTCGCCATGCAGTACCACGGGACACCGAACTCGACGATGCCGAAGATGATGATCCAGCGCAGGTTCCTTATCAGCACGGAGACCTGCCGTCGCGCGATCACGATCGGCGTCAAGAGTACGCTGGCCGGACCGGTGCGCAAGAGCACCATGACACCGGGATCGAGCTGGCGAACGGCGACGCGAATCAGCAGATACGGGATACCCCAGATCACGGCCATGGCCAAGAAAAGGGTCCAACCCCGTCGTGACATGGATGTGATTCTAGTGGGGGAAGAAAAGAATCGCGTTTTTATGTCCCGGTGTGCATAAAATGGCATTATGCGTGTTGGAGTCATTGGCGCCACGGGGTACGCCGGGTCCGAGGTTCTCCGACTGTGCGCGTCCCACCCCGACCTTGAGGTCGTGCTCGCGACCGGTGACACCAACGCCGGAAGGCGAGTCGCCGAGTACGTGCCGGCGTTGGCGGCGGCCTATCCGTCGACGGTCTTCGCGACCACGAACGACGTCCTCACCAGCGACGTTGACGTGGTCTTCGTGGCGTTGCCTCACGGTCAGAGCCAGAAGGTGGTACCGCAGCTTCTTGAGCGACACGCGAGCGTCGTCGACCTCGGTGCCGATTTTCGCCTCCGGGACAAGAACGACTACCTCACCTGGTACGGCGAGACCCACGTCGCACCGGCGTTGCTGGCGAGTTCGGTCTACGGGCTGGTCGAACGCCACCGCAAGGAGCTGGTCGGCGCCACGTTGATCGCCGTGCCGGGCTGCTATCCGACGGCGAGCGTCCTCGCCCTCGGCCCGTTCCTCGACGCCGGACTCATCGAACGAACCGGCATCGTCGTGAACGCGCTCAGCGGCACGTCGGGCGCTGGACGGGCCGCGAGCGATCGCCTGCACTTCTCTCGGCTCTCCGGCAACGCCGAGGCCTACGGACTGTTGTCGCACCGTCACACCCCCGAGATCCAACAAGAACTCGACGCCGAGTTGCTGTTCACGCCACACCTCGTGGCCACGAGTCGCGGCATGCTCGTCACCGCGTACGGACGAGTCACCGATCGGTCATTGACGACGGAGTCGGCCTTGGCGTTGCTCGCGGAGACCTACCGCGACGATCCCTTCGTGGTCGTGACCGACGATCCGCCGACGCTGAAGGATCCGGTCGGGAGCAATCTCTGCTTCGTGAGCGCTCGCGTCGACACTCGAACCGGGTGGCTGATCGCGATGAGCTCACTCGACAACCTGATCAAGGGCGCGGCCGGGCAGGCCGTGCAGGCGTGGAACGTGGCCAACGGTCGCGACGAGACTCTGGGACTGCCGATGACCGGCGTGACACCGTGACGTGCGTCGTCGTCAAACTCGGGGGCCACGCCCTCGATTCACTGGCCCCGTCGTCGACGGTGTTGATCGACCTCGCCCACGACGTCGCCGAACTGCGTGACGACGGCGTGAACGTGGTGGTCGTGCACGGTGGTGGCCCCCAGATCGCCGACCTGTTGGCGCGCGTCGGCCTCGAGAGCAAGTTCCAGGACGGACTTCGGATCACCGATCTCGCGACGATGCAGTACGTCGAGATGGCGCTGAGCGACGTCAACGTGCGCATCGTGGCCGCGCTGAACGACGCCGGACTCGCGAGCGTCGGCATCTGCGGATCGGACGCCTCGCTGCTTCGTTCGGAGTCGATCGGCGAACCGTTCGACCGTGTCGGGGAGGCGCCGTTGGTCAACCGGGACGTGCTCGACGTACTGTGGTCGGCCGGCCTCACACCGGTCGTGAGTCCCGTGGCCCTCGACAAGAACGCCGAACCACTCAACTGCAACGCCGACGCGGTCGCCGGTGCACTGGCCGGAACGTTGGGCGCCGACGTGCTGGTGCTCCTCAGTGACATCGACCAACTGCTCGCGAACGTCGAGGACCCGACCTCGGCGCTGACGACGGTCACCGGCGCGCAGATCGAGGCCATGAAGCACTCGGGCGCGTCGCGCGACGGGATGACGCCCAAACTGACCGCGGCCCTCGACGCGTTGCACGGGGGAGCCGAGAGGATCCTCCTGGCCAACGGCACCCGGGCCCACGCCCTGCGCGACGCGCTGGCCCGTTCTATCCCGACCACGGAGGTGGTGCGGTGACCCGCCATTTCATGACCATCGAGCAGCAGTCCCGGAGCGACCTGGACGCCATCTACGAACTGGCGGCGTCGCCGTTCGACGACGAGACCCTGAAGGGCCAGGGCGTGGCCCTGTTGTTCGAACGCCCGAGTCTGCGCACGCGCGCCTCCTGTTCGGCCGCGGTGCACGAGCTCGGTGGCTACGCCACGTTCTTCAGTGACGAGGAGATCGGACTCGACAGCCGCGAGTGCGCCGAGGACGTCGGGCGCACGCTGGCCGAGATGTACGCGATCGCCGGACTGCGGGTGCGCAACCACGCGGTCTTTGAGCGGATGCGCGCGGCGACCGGCGACCGGATGTCACTGATCAACCTCTTGAGCGGCGTGGCGCACCCGACCCAGGCCGTCGCCGACGTGCTCACCATCGCCGACCAGTTCGCCAAGGGTGACGTGCACGGTCTCGCCGGACTCGACGTGACCTACGTCGGTGACGCGACGAACGTCACGCGTTCTCTCGCCGTGGCGCTGTTGCGTCTCGGCGTGAACGTGACGGTCGGCGCACCGCCCAAGTACCAACTCACGCCCGGTGGACCGGAGGACCCCGCTGCGGTCGACGGACCGGGGATGTTGCGCCTCACCGCGTCACCCACCGAAGCCGTGAAGGGCGCCGACGTCGTCTACACCGACGCCTGGGTGTCCATGGGAATGGAGCGTGAGACCGATACGCGTCGTCGCGAACTCTCCGCCTTCCGGGTGGACGAGAACCTGCTCAAGCTCGCCAAGAAGCGCACCGTGCTCATGCACTGTCTGCCGGCGCACCGTGGCGACGAGATCACGAACGCGGTGCTCGATAGCGCGCAGTCGCTCGTGTGGCGTCAAGTGTTTCACCGTCGTTCAGCGATGATCGGCGTCTTACGTTGGATTAAAGAGGAGAGTTCATGACCAAGACCCAGCGCCAACACCGTATTGGCGAACTAATCGAGCGAGAGCGGATCTCGACGGCCGCCCAGTTGGTGACGCGATTGCAGTCCGAGGGGATCTCCGCCACCCAGGCGACTGTCACCCGTGACCTGCAAGAGCTCGGCACGATCAAGGTCCGCGACGAGAACGGCGTGCGCCGCATCGTGATGGCCACCGCCTCGACGTTCACGCACGCGCCGTTGGACCACCTGCGCCGGATGATGGGCGAGTGGGTGGTGTCGGTCGAGAGCTCCGAGAACCTCGTGGTCGTGCGCACGCCCCCGGGCTGCGCGCACGTCGTGGCGTCGGCGCTGGATCGAAGCGCCCTCGACGGTGTGCTCGGCAGCGTCGCCGGCGACGACACCGTGTTGGTCATCGCCGAGGAGCGGCGCGGCGGCATGTCGCTCGCCACCGAGTTCCGCTCCCTCGCGGGACTGGACGACTCGGTCGTCTCGATCAACAAGGAAAAGTAGCCATGGCCAAGCGGGTGGTGCTGGCCTACAGCGGGGGACTGGACACGTCGGTCGCGATTCGATGGATGATCGAAGAGTGGGGCGTCGAGGTGGTCTGCGTGCTGGTCGACGTCGGCCAAGACGTCGAGAGCGCCGAGAGCTTCGACGACATACGAGAGCGCGCCAAGGTGGCCGGCGCGATCGACTGCGTGCTCGTCGACGCGCGCCATGAGATGGCCGAGGAGTTTTGCGCCAAGGCGATCGCCGCCAACGCGCGCTACGAGAACAAGTACCCGCTCGTCTCGGCGCTGTCGAGGCCAGTGATCGTGCGACACCTCGTCGCCCAGGCTCGGGCGTTCAACGCCCAGGCCGTCGCGCACGGCTGCACGGGCAAGGGCAACGACCAGGTGCGCTTCGAAGTGGGCACGCACGCACTGGCCCCCGACCTCGAGGTCCTCGCCCCGGCACGCAACTGGGGGATGACCCGCGCCGATTCGGTCGACTTCGCCGAGAAGTGGGAGATCCCCATCAAGGCGACCAAGGAGAAGATCTACTCGATCGACGAGAACCTCTGGGGCCGCGCGATTGAGTGCGGCGCTATCGAGGACCCGTGGGCCGCGCCGCCCGAAGAGCCGTACACGTTGACGCGCGTGACGAACCTCGAACCGGTTGAACTCACCGTCAGCTTCAGCGCCGGCGTACCGGTCGCGCTCGACGGGAGAGGGATGCGGCTCGCCGATCTCATCCAGGAACTGAACGCGCGCGCCGGCGCGACCGGATTCGGACGCCTCGACATGGTCGAGAACCGGCGGGTCGGCATCAAGAGTCGCGAGGTCTACGAGTGCCCGGCGGCCCTGGCCCTCATCGCCGCCCACGCCGACCTAGAGGACCTCGTCCTCGAGCGCGACGTCCACCACGAAAAGGGACGACTCGAGACGCGCTGGTCCGAACTGGTCTACGACGGCATGTGGTTCTCGCCGCTCAAGGAGGCGCTCGACGCCTTCATCGCCGACACGCAACGTCACGTGAGCGGCGACGTGCGACTGCGCTTCGAGGCGCCGGGACTGATGCGCATCGTCGGGCGACGCAGCCCCGACGCACTCTACGATTCGTCCGTATCTACGGACTGGGCGTGAAGACCTGGGCGCAGCGTCAGGGCGCCAAGGACGCGACACCACCCACGTCATGACCCTTTGGAGCGGACGGTTCTCCTCCGGCATGGGTGACGGTCTCTGGGACCTCTCGGAGAGCTACTCCTTCGATCACGTGCTCTACGCCTTTGACATCCTCGGATCCAAGGCGCACGTGGAAGGTCTCGTGCACGCCGGACTCGTGACCAAGGAGGAGGGGATCGCCATAGTCGCCGCCCTCGATGAGGTCTTAGCCGAGTTCACGGCGGGTCGATTCGAACGCGCGACGAGCGACGAGGACATCCACATGGCCATCGAGCGCCGCGTCATCGAACTGGCGGGTGACGTCGGCGCGAAACTCCACTCCGCGCGCAGTCGCAACGACCAAGTGGCGACGACCTTTCGCCTCTTCACGATGAGTGCGATACATCGCATCGTCGACGCAACTCTCGAACTGGTCGACGTCCTCGTGGCGATCGGTGAGCGCAATGACGCGGTCTATCTACCCGGCTACACCCACCTCCAGCGGGCGCAACCGATCCTCCTCAGCCACCACCTGAACGCGCACGCGTGGTCACTCCTGCGCGACGTCGATCGGCTGCTGGACGCGCGCGAGCGCATGAACGTCTCGCCGCTCGGCGCCGGCGCGCTGGCCGGAACGTCGCTGGCCATCGATCCCTCGTTCGTGGCCGACCTCCTCGGCTTCGATTCGGCCTTCGCGAACTCCCTGGACGCGGTGAGCGACCGCGACTTCGTCGCCGAGGCGCTCTTCGACGTCGCGATGCTGGGCGTGCACCTCTCGCGGATGGGCGAGGAGTTGGTGCTGTGGACGACGGCGGAGTTCAACTTCGCCGCCCTGAGCGACGCCTTCACGACCGGCTCGTCGATGTTGCCGCAGAAGAAGAACAGTGACGTGGCCGAACTCGCGCGCGCCAAGAGCGGCCGTCTCGTCGGCAACCTCACGGGGCTGTTGGTCATGTTGAAGGGCCTGCCGCTCGCCTACAACCGCGACCTGCAAGAGGACAAGGAGCCGCTCTTCGACTCCGTTCGCCAGGTGTTGATGGTCCTCGCCGCGATGTCCGGAGCCTATGAATCGATGACCTTCCACGCCGACGTGGCGGCGAGCGCGGCCGACGATCAGTACCTGGTCGCCATCGACATCGCCGAGGAACTGGTCGGGGAGGGTGTGCCGTTCCGCCAGGCGCACGAACAGGTCGGTCGATTGGTCGGCGAAGCGGTCAGTTCTGGCCGTGCGTTGCGCGACGTCGTCGCCGAGAGCCCGGCCTTCGAACGATTCGTGGGCCTCTTCGATCCGGGCGTCGCACTACGACGCCGTCGCTCGCCGGGGTCATCGGGTCCGGTCAGCGCCGGAGCGCAGCGTGCGCGGCTGTCCGCGGCGCGGCAGCGAGCCGGCGAGCGGCTCGTGGCGGCGATAAGTGCCGCGCCGGACGTCGAGCCACGCGATCCTTAGTCGTCGGAACCATCTTCTGTCACAGCTCGCCACCACAATGGAGGGGCGAACGAACGCGCGCGGATACCTAGTGTGGAGATGAATGGTCGAGCGATTAATAACCCCGTCCAAGATCACGGCGTGGTTGGGGTGTGGACATTTCCTCTCACTGAGAAACCGAGCCGACGCGGGGACGCTGGTCGTAGATCCGCGCCCGATGGGTTCCCTCGCCGACCTGCTCATAGAAAAAGGCGCCCAACACGAACGCAACTGTCTGCAAGAACTCGAGAATGACGGGCGCAGCGTCTACCAGGTGCCGGGACGCAACCCCGACGAGACCTTCGTGCAGTGGGTGGCCCGGATCGGCAATCCGATGGACCAGCGGCACGACGTGCTCTACCAGATGCCGCTGGTACACGAGGGCATTCGGGGAATCGCCGACTTCTTGATTCGCGTGGACGACCCGGTCGACGGGTACTGCTCCTACGAACCGGTCGACGCGAAGTTGACCCGAGTCGAAGGCAAACCGGGGCACGTCTTGCAGCTGTGCTTTTACGCCGACGCCCTCGAGGCCCTCACGGGACATCCCCCGCGCGACATGCACCTCTGGCTGGGTTCGGGAGCCTACGAAACGCTGCGGGTCGAGGAGTTCCGGCCCTACTGGCGTCGGCTGCGACGACAGCTCGCGACGTTGCTCAACGAGGACGAAATCAATGCGACCAGACCGGAGCCGTGCACGCACTGCGACTACTGCGAGTTCAGCCCGCTCTGCGAGGCGCAGTGGCGACAGGAAGATTCACTCGTCTACGTGGCCAACATCCGAACGCCCGAACGTCACGCGCTCGAGCACGACGGTGTGCGCACCCTCGTTGAGCTGTCGACGCGCACGGGTTCGGTGCCCGACGTGCGCGACGAGAACCTCGAGCGACTGATCCGACAGGCCGCGCTCCAGGTCGCGACCCGGACGCATCCGGACGTTGCGCCGGAGTACGAACTGGTGGCGGCCTCCGAGGACCCCGTCTACGGGCACGGTTTCGAACTCCTACCGGCCCCCGACGACGGCGACGTCTTCTTCGACTTCGAAGGTCATCCCTTCTGGAGCGCGCAGCACGACCTCTTCTTCCTCGGTGGACTTCGGTATCGTGACGCCAACCGCGAGTGGTGCTACGACGGCCGTTGGGCCCACGACCAGGAAAGCCAGGCGCTCATGGTGCAGGAGCTCGTCGAGTTCTTCGCCGCGCGACGACGTGAGTTTCCCAACATGCACGTCTATCACTACAACCACACGGAACGTTCGTCGCTGGAACGACTGACCAGGGGAACCGAGACGGAGAGTCTCTTCGCGTCGCTGGTCGAGACTGGCATCTTCGTGGACCTCTACGTCGTGGCGAAGAACGCGTTTCAGGTCGGCACCGAGTCCTACGGACTGAAGTCACTTGAGCACTTGACCGGGTACGAACGTCACGGCGGCATCGAGCAGGGCGCCGGCGCCGTCGTGGTGTACGACCGCTATATGACCACCCAGGACCCGACGCTGCTCGAGGAGATCGCGCGCTACAACGAGGACGACGTCGCGGCGACCATGGCGCTTCGCGACTGGATCGTCGAGCGCCGACCTCGTGACATGGCGTGGCGCGACGCGCAGTTTGAGGTTGTGGATGAGCCCCTCGACACGGACGAACTGGTGGAGGGTCTGAAGAGCTTCGGCGAGCACAGTCCGGAACATTTGCTCGGCGATCTGTTGAACTATTGGCGCCGAGAGCGCAGCGCGAACATCGAACCGCTGTTTGCCGAAGCGGCGTTGGAGTTCGCTGCGCTCTACGACGATCCGGACTTCATTGCCAACCTTCAGTT
>JBEKCK010000012.1:0-51919 GCA_050014915.1 Acidimicrobiales bacterium
GATTCGAGGTGGAGCCGGTGGAGGGATTCGAACCCACGACCTGACGATTACAAATCGCCTGCGCTGCCAGACTGCGCCACACCGGCTTGGCAGCCCAAGGTTAGTGAAAATCGTGTTGTCTCAATATGTAGGCTGAGACGAATGAGTGATTCATCCCAGCCCCACCACGGATCCAATCCGCCAGGCTCTCACTACCAACCTGCCTTGAGTGTGGTACTCATCATCGTCGCGTTATTCGTTGCGGCGTCGTTCCTCATGCTTCGATACGTCAGTCCCGCGTCGACTTCAGCTACGACCACGATCCCCCCATCGGAGACGACGACGACGATTCATCACCACACCGTTGCGAAGTCAACGGTTCGTGTGCAAGTGGCCAACGGCACGAAGGTCTCGAATCTGGCCCGAGACTACTCACAGGAGTTGTTGACGCAGGGATGGAATACGCTGCCTGGTGTCAACGGTCCACACGAGAAGTCGACCATCGTGTACTTCAATCCCGGGTTCAAGTGGGCCGCGATTCAGATCGCCAACAAGATTCACGTAGGACTTCACTCCATCCAAGCGCTCAACGGTCTACGCCCCGTGCCCGGAGCGTCGAGTGATGACGTCATCGTCATCCTCGGACACAACTCCGAAAACAGGTAGTTACGCCTGCGGCGGCAGGTGCACGGAGTAGCGCTTCAACGCCGCACGCAACACGTCCATGGACATCGGTCGCAACTCTTCGAGTGGTCGATTGCGATGGCGTCGCACGCCAAGGTCGACCTGCGCCAAACTGCGCACGCCGAACTCACGAGCGATGTCGATCAAGAGAGCGATCTCGACGCCGTACGCCTTCTCCAACGTGATGGCGTCAAAGGCGCTGCGTCGACCCGCGGTCTCACCGGCCAGTGGTTGGCGGATCTCGCCGAGTCCGGGGTAGAGCAACGACAGGATCGGGCGGGCGGCCAACTCGTTCACGCGCCCCCCGCCGGTTGGCATATTGTGCAGCGGCCGCTCGTAATATCCCTTTACCAACTGGGTTTCCTCGCGTTCGAGGAGGGGCTGGATGAGTCGGCCCACGAACTCCGAGGTGGTGTTGATCACGTCGGCGTCGAGGAAGACGACCAACTCTGAGCTCGTCGAGGCGAGCCCGGCTCGCATGGCCTCGCCCTTGCCGCTCGGGCCATCGAAACGAACGACGCGTGCGCCGTGGTGGTCCGCGACGGTCGACGTGTCGTCCACGGAGTCGTCGTTGACGACGACCAGTTCGTCGACCAGTTCGCGGTGGGCGAGGACGGCATCAAGGACCGTCCCGACGGTGGCCGACTCGTTGCGCGCTGGCACGATGACCGCGACGCTGGTCTGCGACTTCATTTTGATGACGCGTTCGAGATCGAACTCGTCGCGACTCAGCGTCCAGGGGACGTCGGGGCTACTCACCCGTAAGAGGTTAGGGGTCGACCCGACAGACGCGCACTTGACACGGCGCGCGCCTTCGGCGAGAATTGAGGGGTCATCAAGAGCGACTGAGGGACGGCCCCGTTGAAGTCGCGACAACCAGTGTGATACCCGAGCCACCCGCTCATCACACCAGGTGCCAAAGGCCGAACGATGAAAAGGGAGTTATGAGTTTCGCTACAGGTCTTCTATGTCGAGAGTGCGGCACCACCTATCCGAGTGAGGCGCGGTACTCGTGTGATTTCTGCTTCGGTCCGTTGGAGGTCGACTACGACCTCGACGCGGCCCGCGGCGTGCTCACGCGAGAGATGATCGCGGGTGGTCCGAACTCCATCTGGCGCTACGGCGCGTTGCTACCCGATCCCGGTGACGAGCCGGTCGATCTCGGGGCCGGTTGGACGCCGCTTCGGCGCTCGACTCGCCTCGCCGAGGTGCTGGGCGTGAGCGAGCTCTGGCTCAAGGACGACACCCGCAACCCAACCGGTTCCTTCAAGGACCGTGTGGTGTCGGTCGCGCTCTCGAGCGCGCGACGCCTCGGATTCACCACCGCGGCCTGCGCCTCGACGGGCAACCTGGCCACGTCCGTGGCGGCCCACGCCGCGTCCATCGGTTGGCCGAGCGTGACCATCATCCCGGCCGATCTCGAGAAGTCGAAGATCGCGATGGCGGCGATATTCGGCGGCACCGTCCTCGGCGTCGAGGGCAACTACGACGACGTCAACCGTCTTTGCGTCGAGCTGGTCGCGGAGCACGAGGACTGGGCCTTCGTCAACGTGAACCTTCGCCCGTACTACGCCGAGGGGTCTAAGACACTGTCCTTCGAGATCTGCGAACAGCTCGGCTGGCGCACGCCCGATCAGGTCGTGGTGCCGTTGGCCTCGGGCAGCCAGTTCACCAAGGTCGCCAAGGGGTTCAAGCAGTTCGTCGAACTCGGGCTCGTCGACGGTCCAGCGCCGGTGCTCTTCGGCGCCCAGGCGACCGGCTGTTCTCCGATCGCCAGTGCGTTCGCCTCGGGGGCCGAGGTCGTCACGCCGCAACGTCCCAACACGATCGCGCGTTCCCTCGCCATCGGCAACCCGGCCGACGGTCCCTACGTGCTCGACGAACTGCGCGCCCACGGGGGCGACTGCGGTTCCGTGCCCGACTCCGAGATACTGGAGTGCATCGGACTCCTCGCCGAGACCGAGGGCATCTTCGCCGAGACGGCCGGGGGCGTCACCGTGGCGTCGTTGCGCCAGATGCTCGAGCGCGGCACGATCGATCGCGACAAGTCGATCGTGGCGATCATCTCGGGCCACGGTCTCAAGACCCTCGACGCCATCGTCGACACCGCGACCGTGAGCTCGACGATCGCCCCTTCGCTCGAAGCGGCCGAAGAGGCGCTGCGATTCCACCAACTGGTGGCCGCGTCATGAGCGTCACGGTGCGCCTTCCGAGCCAGCTGCGCACACTTGTCGGGGGAGTCGGCGAGGTGCCCGTCGAGGCGTCGACGGTGCGCGACGCCATCGTCGCCGTGGACGCGGCCTATCCCGGCATCGCGTTTCGGGTCCTGGATGACCGCGGTGCGCTGCGCCGATTCGTCAACGTCTTCGTGGCCGACGAGGACGTCCGATTCCTCGACGGTCTCGACACCGTGCTCGAGGCCGGCCAGACGATTTCGCTGGTCCCGGCCGTCGCCGGTGGCTGAACGCCGTTAGCACTCGCCACCGTAGACTGCTAATATTGCGATGCACCAAAAGGGTGCCCCGCTTTAGGAGGAATCACAGTGGCGAAACTGATCGCATTCGATGAAGAGGCTCGCCGAGCGCTCGAGCGCGGCATGAACAAGCTGGCCGACGCCGTACGCGTGACGCTCGGACCCAAGGGCCGCAACGTCGTCTTGGACAAGAAGTGGGGAGCGCCCACGATCACCAACGACGGTGTCTCGATCGCGAAGGACATCGACCTCGAGGACCCGTTCGAGCGCATCGGCGCCGAATTGGTGAAAGAGGTCGCCAAGAAGACCGACGAAGTCGCCGGTGACGGCACGACGACGGCCACCGTCCTCGCCTGGGCGATGGTTCGCGAGGGTCTGAAGAACGTGGCGGCCGGGGCCAACCCGATGTCGCTCAAGAAGGGCATCGAGACCGGCGTCGAGGCGGCCGTCGCGTCGCTCCACGACCTGGCCAAGCCAGCCGACACCAAAGAGCAGATCGCGCAGGTCGCCTCGATCTCCGCGGCCGATGACGAGATCGGCGCGATGATTGCCGACGCCATCGACAAGGTTGGCAAGGACGGCGTCATCACCGTCGAAGAGAGCCAGTCCTTCGGCATGGAGATGGACCTCGTCGAAGGCATGCGCTTCGACAAGGGCTTCATCGCTCCGTACTTCGCGACCGACACCGAGCGCATGGAGGCCGTTCTCGAGAACGCCTACATCCTCTTGGTCTCGAACAAGATCACCTCGGTGCGCGACATACTGCCCGTGCTCGAGAAGGTCATGCAGTCCGGCCGTCCCCTGTTGATCATCGCCGAGGACATCGAGGGCGAAGCCCTCGCGACCCTCGTCGTCAACAAGATCCGCGGTACCTTCAAGTCGGTCGCCGTCAAGGCCCCCGGCTTCGGCGAGCGCCGTAAGGCCATGCTCCAGGACATCGCGATCCTGACCGGTGCCACCGTCATCTCCGAGGAGATCGGTCTCAAGCTCGAGACCGCCGACGTCGAGATGCTGGGCAGCGCCCGCAAGATCGTCGTCACGAAGGACGAGACGACGATCGTCGAAGGTGCCGGCTCCGAGGACGACATCAAGGGCCGGATCAACCAGATCAAGGCCGAGATCGACAACACCGACTCGGACTACGACCGCGAGAAGCTCCAGGAGCGCCTGGCGAAGTTGTCCGGTGGCGTGGCCGTCATCAAGGTCGGCGCCGCGACCGAAGTGGAGCTGAAAGAGAAGAAGCACCGCATCGAAGACGCGGTGTCGACCACGAAGGCCGCTATCGAAGAGGGCGTCGTGCCCGGCGGTGGCGTGGCTCTCTTGCGCAGCCAGGTACGGATCCTCGAAGCGGCTGACAAGCTCAGCGGTGACGAGGCGACCGGTGCGCGCATGGTGGCCAAGGCCGTCGAGGCGCCGCTCAACCAGATCGCGGTGAACGCCGGCTTCGAAGGCGGCGTCATCGTGGACAAGGTTCGCAACCTCAAGAAGGCGACCGAAGGACTCAACGCGGCGACAGGCGACTACGAGGACCTCATCAAGGCCGGTGTCATCGACGCGGCCAAGGTGACCCGCTCGGCGTTGCAGAACGCGGCCTCGATCGCGGCGCTGTTCTTGACCACCGAGTGCGTCATCGTCGACAAGCCCGAAGAGAAGGTCGCGGCGATGCCCGGCGGTGGGATGGACGACTACTAAATCGTCCGCTTCGAAATCGTTTTTGAACCGTGGGGCCTTCGGGCCCCACGGTTTTTTCTATTGGTCGTCTCCCGGATCGCCCCAGTCGAGCACGTCGTAGCATTGGGCCATGACTCCCGAACCGCTGGCGCCCTCGCGCGGGCTCAACGTCCTGCACCTGTTCTGTCACCCCGGCGCCGACATTGACGCCGGCGCGCTGCACAAGTCGATCGACGACGCGCGGGGAAACGGCCTCCAGGTCGTGTGCGTCGCGATCATGGGCGCCAAGGCCGACGTCTGCTTCATGATCCTCGGCGAGGACCTCTGGACGCTGCGCCAACTGCAGTCCCAGATCCAGGCGGCCGGTTTCCTCGTCGCCGAGAGCTACGTCTCGGTCACCGAGGTGAGTGAGTACGCGGCCGGCATGCCCGAGAAGATGCTGGCCGACCGGCTCTTCCCGACGCTCCCGCCCGACGGCAAACGAGCGTTCTGCTTCTATCCGATGTCCAAACGTCGCGACGAGACCAACAACTGGTACGCCCTTCCCTACGACGAGCGAGAGCGCCTGATGCGCCAACACGGCGCGCTCGGACGCGAGTTCAAGGGTCGCATCCTCCAGGTCATCACGGGCTCCACGGGGCTGGACGATTGGGAGTGGGGCGTCACGCTCTTCGGCGTGCACGTCGATGACCTCAAGGAGTGCGTCTACACGATGCGCTACGACGAGGCCTCGACGTTGTACGCCGAGTTCGGCGCGTTCTATACCGGGCTCGTCGGTACGCTGGACGAGGTGCTCGACGCCACGGTGGCGTAGGGCCCGTTGGTAGCGTCAACGAGGTGGAACCGGTTCCCGAAAAGACACTGCTGCGCTGGGCCGAGTCGTTGGCCGGCGTCGCGCGAACCGGCCTCGGTTTCACGAACAGTCAGTACGAACGCGAGCGCTTCGAAGAGGTCCTGAAGATCGCCGGCGACATCAAGACGGCCGCCGAGACGGGTCTGGACGGCGTGCTCGATGCCGACGGGTACGTCGTGGAGTGGATGAAAGAGGTCGGCTCCGGCGTCGCGGGCTATCAGACGCCGAAGGTCGCGGTCGGCGCCGCGGTGACCAACGACCGTGGCGAGCTACTGCTGATCCAGCGCGCCGACTCCGGCGTCTGGCTGTATCCGACGGGCTGGTGCGACGTCGGCTACTCGGCACCGGAAGTGGTGGTGAAAGAGGTCCTGGAAGAGACAGGCATCGAAGTCGAACCGGTTCGCCTCCTCGGTGTGCTCGACGGCATGCGCCTCGGTTCATCGCGCATCCCTCTGTACTCACTGCTGTTCTTCTGTCGCGCCGTCGGCGGGGAGATGAAGATCCATCCGCTGGAGTGCACGGACGCCGGATGGTTCACCCGCGACGACCTGCCGTCACCGATCATCGGCGCGGAGCGTTGGGCCGAGCCGATCTTCGCCGCTATCGATGGTGAGCACCGCGACGTCTTCTACGACGATCTACGGCGACCGGTTTGGAGGGGGGATCGGTGAGCGTCACCGTGGAGATCGCGGTCGAAGTGACCGAGGAGTTGGTGACGAGTCTGAATCAACTCCTACCTCAACTCTCCTCGAACGCCGCACCGCTCAGCGCCGCGGAGGTCGAGGCGCTGGTCACTTCACCAGCAACGGTCGTCTTTGTCGCTCGAGATGACGGGCGGATCGTCGGTTCACTGACCCTCGTCGTCTTTTCCATACCCACCGGACTACGCGCGTGGATCGAGGACGTTGTGGTCGACGAGCCTGCTCGGGGGAAGGGCGTTGGCGAGGCGTTGACCAACGCCGCGATCGAGGAATCGCGACGTCGCAAGGTGCGTTCGATTGACCTGACGACGAGGCCCTCACGAGAGGCGGCCAATCGGCTGTACGCGCGACTGGGTTTCGAACTCCGCCAGACGAACGTCTATCGGTTGTCCGTGGAACGTTCTGACGACGATTAAGTCGTCGTCGGCTATAACTCCTACGACTGTCAGTTTAGGTTGACAGATCGCATATGTCAGTCTAAACTGACAGGCATGGACAACGAAGAACTCCGCGCGAATCTCTCGTCAGAAGACCCGGCAATTGGGCTTCGCGCCTCGTTGGCGCTGCATCGCCTGGCCGAGAGGGTCGAAGCGAACAACGTCGCTACGGCCCGGGAAAAGGGCTGGTCGTGGCAGGAAATCGGAGACGCCTTGGGCGTCACCCGCCAATCCGTGCACACCAAATACAACAAGGAGTCATCATGACCGAATCCGTTGCGCCCGCGATGCTGAACGCCTGGGCCCTGTGTCTGCAGGCCGGTGAGGAGGCTCGTCGCCGCGGTGATCGCCGAGCTGGCACCGATCACCTCTTGCTCGCCTTGTTCGAGGACCCTACAGTCGAAGCAGTGTTGGGCGTAAGCCTCCAACAGGCTCGCCAAGCCCTTGACTCGCTCGACCACGAAGCCCTGAATACCCTGGGCCTGGGGTCGGCTTCCGGCGCACCTCCACTGCCGATGCGCGCCGTGCCGAAGAGGCCGAGGATAAGGGATGTCGCGCAAAAGGATCGCCTCCGCATAACGCCGGCGGCAAAGAAGGTGCTTGAGCGAGCGTCGAAGCCCAACCGTCGCAGGCTCTACGTAACGGCCGAGCAGGTTCTGACCGAAATCCTCGCTCTTCAACGCCCAGACCCCGCGGCGGTGTTGCTGGGCGCGCTCGGCGTGAACCCGTCGGAGGTTCGGCGCCGATTGAATTCGGCTACGCCCGACGGCTTCGTGTAAGTCAGTGGAGTCGACTCACAAATAGGATTTCGCGATGGAGGCAACCGAGCTCTCGACCGGTGACGAAGCGTCAGTGGTGTCGCTCTGGGAAGAAGTTGGACTCACTCGACCTTGGAACGACGCCTCGGCAGATTTCCACCGAGCACTAACCGGACCCTCGTCGACGATTCTTGGTCTCAACGATGACGGGGAGTTGATCGGGACCGTCATGGTCGGTAGTGATGGCCATCGGGGCTGGGTTTACTATCTCGCCGTGCGCGAGTCGCGCCGCGGGCAGGGCCACGGCCGGATGCTCATGGCTGCGGCGGAGGAGTGGTTACGCGAACACGGCGCCGTCAAGGTCCAGTTGATGGTGCGCAATGAGAACGAGCCGGTGCTCGAGTTTTACGCGGCCGCTGGCTACGAGCGCAGCGACGTTCAGGTGCTCTCGCGTTGGATCCGGGACCCTCAACTCGATTGTCGTTGAACCCCCGGAGTGGAGATCTTCATTAAGATGACAGGCCGCGCATTTCGCTGGCACTGAGCGGTTTCAACGAAAGAGTTCTCATTGGCTGATTCCAAGGTACCTAGCCGAGTCGTGATTCTGGGATGCGGTTCCGTCGTGCAATGCCTGCTCCCGCTCCTGCTGGACCACTTCGTACTTGCCCCTTCCTCGGTAGTGGTGATCGAGAGTCGAGACAATCGAGAGAAGATCGCCTCCTCGATCGCCAAAGGTGTGCAGTACCTGCAGCTGGAGATCACGCCGGAGAACCTCGACGAAGTCCTCTCAGCGCAGTTGGCCGGTGGCGACCTGCTCCTCGACCTGGCGTGGAACATCGGTCTGGACGACCTGCTCGATTGGTGTCGAGATCACAACGTTCGCTATCTGAATACATCGGTGGAGGTCTGGGAGCCGTACGCCGACCCGGCGACGAAGTCACCCCAAGAGCGCACGCTCTACACCCGACACATGGCGCTGCGTCGACAACTGGCCCGGTGGGGGCGCAACGACGGTCCGTCGGCGGTCGTCGAACACGGGGCCAATCCGGGGCTGGTCAGCCATTTCACGAAGCAGGCACTGGTCGAGATCGCCGAGGCGACGCTCCGTGACGGTCTACTCCGTGAGCGCCGCCCGCTGATCGAGCACGCCCTCGCCGCCGAATCGTTCAATGACCTGGCGCACGGGCTCGACGTCAAGGTGATTCATATCGCCGAGCGCGACACGCAGGTGAGTAATCGGCCGAAGCTTCCGGGTGAGTTCGTGAACACCTGGAGCGTCGATGGCTTCTACGAAGAGGGTGTCGCGCCGGCCGAAATGGGATGGGGGACTCACGAGAGGAACCTTCCCACACTGGGTCGCGTGCACGAAGGCGAGGGGCCCCGCAATCAGATCTGCCTCGCCCAGATGGCGCACAAGACTCTGGTTCGATCCGTCGTCCCGTCGGGTCAGATCGTGGGCATGGTCATCCGCCACGGCGAGGCGTTCACGATCTCCGACCACCTCACGGTGTGGGATGGGGACGTTCCCGTATACCGGCCAACGGTTCACTACGCGTACTGCCCGAGCGACGTCGCGTGGGCCAGCTTCGTGGAACTGGAAGGAACGCAGTACGAGTACCCAGACGAGCAGCGAATCATGAACGACGAAATAGTCGCCGGTCGCGATGAACTGGGCGTGCTCCTCATGGGCCATCCCTACAAATCGTGGTGGACTGGGATGCTGACGTCGATCGAGGAGGCCCGCGCCGTGGCGCCGGGCCAGAACGCGACGACGGTGCAGGTGGCGGCGTCGATACTGGGTGCAGTTGACTGGCTGCTTCGCTCACCGAATGAAGGGGTACGGGTGCCCGACGAGCTTCCCTGGCGCGACGTGTTGAGCGTCGCGACGCCCTACGTGGGCACGACCTGGTCGGGTCCCTTGGACTGGGACCCGGTGACGACCAGGGCCGACTGGTTCGACCAGTGGTCCGGTCGCGTGCTCGACCACGATGACTACTGGCAGTTCTCAAATTTCCAAGCGTGATCGAGACTGTTCAGCGTGAACGTCGCGCTGGCGAGCGACACTGAGCGTGATCGGCCTCGTGCGACACGGCGAAGGGTCGCGACGATAGCGTCGAACAGATGGGTCGCATCGCCAGTCCGGTCCTGCAGGAGTTGCTCGATGAAGAGCTCGGAACCGACCCGACCACGGTGCGCGGTCTCACCAATCATCTCCCCATGGCGCTCGTCGCCAAGGAGGGTCTCGGCGCCGACGCTGACGAGCTGACTCGGTTCGCGAAGAGCTACGCCACGAAGATCACGGCGCTCGAAGCGCCATCGGTTCACCTCGATCACTCGACTTGGACGTCGGCGATCGGCAGCCGAGACGCCGCCGCCGACCTCCGGAGTTATTTCGTTGAACGGGTGGCCGAGGAAGGTCCGGACGATACGCTGCGCACGCATCTGCCCGCTCTGCTCCCGGGCATCAGCGGTGCCGCGTTCCACGGCGTCATCAGACTCGCCTACGCCATTGAGGTCTCGTCACCCTCACGCATCGCCGCCGGCCTGGCGTACCTCGCGGAGGTTGGCAGTCCACTGAGAGCGCTGACGCCTGAAGAAGTCAGGTCGCAGGACCCATCCGAGATGCTTTCGGAGCTGTCGAGGTCCGCAAACCTGCCCACCCGGCCGCGGCTCAGGAACATCACGGAAGAGATGAGGGCCGTGGCGCAGAGCGACCTTTTCGACGCCACCGTGTCATCACTGGAGATCACCGGTGACACGATCCAACGTTTGGCGGAAGCGGCGTTGCACCTCTACGCGTCCACTGACGATTTCACCGCTCTGCACGGGGTGACGGGTATGGAGGCAATTTCTCGTCTACGTCCCTGGATCGACGACAGCGTGCTCCTCAGCCGATACGCCTTCCAGGCGCTCGTCGCGGCGTACCTCTCTATCGGAGCGCCCCCACTGTGGTCACGAGACCACCTCGACGAGTTCGCCGACAGCAATGAGAGCGACGCAATCGCGGTGGCGTCGACTGCTGCCTTTAGCGATGACGAACACGTTTCAAAACTGGTCTACACCGCGCATCGTTCGTGGGAGCAGACTCTCGACCCGCTCTACCTCGCCGTCGCGGCGAGAAAGGCGAGTCCTCTCGTCTGATTCCGGACTCGCGCTGTCGTGGCGGACCATCGACGTGAAACAGGATCGCGCTGCGTCGCTTGTAGTGTGCCAATCATGATTGAAGTGTCGAAGTTTCGCCTCGGTGGCGGCGTGAGTGCCGAGGACTTCTTGGAGAAAAACGCCGACTATCAACAGCGCTTCGCCTACCAACAAGAGGGTGTCTTGCGCCGGACCGTGGCGAGCGGGCTGGAGGGCGTATGGGTCTCGATCACGTGGTGGCGGTCCATGGCGGACGCGAAGCTGTCGACGATCAAAGCGGCGACGTCGCCTGTCGCCATGGAATTCACCTCATTGCTGGAGCCGGCGTCGATTTCGACCGAGTACTTCAAAGAGCTGCCCGGCTAGCTTCACCTACTGCTGGACGAGCATCACGAAGTTTCCTTCGGGGTCCTCGATGGCGGCCAATGTTTGACCGTTCTCCAGATCGAATGGCGGAATCGTCTCTTTCCCTCCGAGCTCGATCGCCAGGTCGATCGTGGAGCGTAGATCGCCGACTTGTACGTAGAGCGAGACGCCGGGATTCCTCCCGGCCTGGATGTGGCCGGCCGGTCCCGGTTCCGGCCCGCCGATGCCGGCCGGTATCGTCATGATCGGTCCGTCGCCGATATTCCAGTTGAACAGCGCGGAGTAGAAGTACCGTTGACGCTCAGGATCAGCCGCCACGATTGACCAATGGACCACCGGCCGTGCCCAATCTGACGTCATGCCGCCACGATAGTGAACGACGCATCGAATCGCCTCCACACGCCAAATAAGGTGGCGAAATGGGTCTTGATCTGGTCAGCGTGATCGTGAAGGAGTACGACGAGGCGATCGATTTCTTCGTCAACGTGCTCGGCTGTGTCGTGGAGGACGACTCCCCGTCGTTGGACGGAGACGGCCAGCCGAAGCGCTGGGTCGTCGTGCGACCGCCCGGCACGGGTAGTGGCATCCTGCTCGCTCAGGCGCGAGGGGAGGAGCAGGAGGCGTTGATCGGTCGACAGTTCGCGGGACGGGTGGGACTGTTCTTGCGCGTCGACGACTTTGACGCGTCGTACAGGCACATGACCGAACACGGAGTCGAGTTCTTGACCGCACCGCGCACCGAGTCCTACGGTCAGGTCGCCGTCTTCCAGGACCTCTACGGCAACAAGTGGGACCTCCTCGGCGCCGTGTGACATCCCTTCGTGTTGGGGGTGTGTAATCTCACCTTCGAGGTCGTCGAAGCGAGTCCCATGGCAGAAACGAAACAGCCCTTCCGGGTCAGGGGCATCGCCACCCTCGCGTCGCATCTCAATTCCACCTACGACGTCGAGGTCGCGGCGATGACCGAGTTGGACGTGGGGGTGATCCGCGTCGATCGCCACGACGGGCCGAGTTGGGTCGTTCGCGTCTTCCCGACGTCGCGAAACGTGGAGGACGTGCGCCACGACGCGTACGTGCTCGAACGCCTGGAACGCGGGGGATTCCCCGCCGAGCGAAACGCGGCACCCGATCCGGTGTCGACGCACGAGGGTCAAGGGGTGCTGGTCACCGAGTTCATCCCGGGTCGACGACCCAAGCCCGGCGGTCGAACGTTCGCCTACCTCGGGGCGCTGCTGGGGGGCCTCCACGGCCGTGAGATCACGAACATGGCGCCCGGCGGCGGCTGGCACCACCTCGTGTCGAGCGGTACGCCGAGCGATGAGGTTCGCGCACTCCAAGAGCTGCTGGAGAGCCACGCGTCGTCCGTCGCACCGGCCGATAGAGCCGCGTTCAAGGCGTTGTCGACCGAGGTTTCGAAGATCGACGTCTGTGAAGACCTGCCGCACTGCTTCGTGCACCCCGACATGGTGCCCCTCAACGCCATCGAACTGGACGACGAGTCCCTCGCCATCGTCGACTGGACCAACGCGGGACGGGGACCGCGACTCTGGTCGATCGGGATGTCGCTCTTCGCCGCCGGCGTCCGGGACCTTCGTCCGGTGGAGAAGTTCGTATCGCGCTACGTCAAGTGGTGTTCACTCCAACTGGATCCAGAGGAGCTGACCAGGCTCGACGGGGTGATTCGCGCTCGGCCTCTCACGATTCACGCGTGGGAGGTCGTGCACGGCCGCAAACCCCTGAGCGAAACGAAGCAGACCATCCGATTCCTCAAGCGAACCTCGCTCGAGATCGCCGAGGCCGCCCGATACTCCTTCTCGCTGGAGCGCTAGATCGCCGTTGTGGTTCAGTGGATGGCAGAGTGGCGAAATGCACTCGTTGCCACACCGTTGACACCATTGGGTCATTGTGTTTGGATTCGGTCATGCCAATCACGAAAGTCGAAGTGGTTTCGGTCCCGGTCAGCGATCCCGATCGGGCGAAGGACTTCTACGTCAACGTCTTGGGCATGGAACTGCTTCAGGACATGGTGATGGATGACAACATGCGATGGATTCAGGTGCGACCAGACGGTTCGGACGCCTCGATCACTCTCGTCACGTGGTTTCCCACGATGCCCGCCGGATCGCTGAAAGGGCTGGTGCTCGAGACGCCTGACATGGAGACGACCATCGCCGAGATTGCCGCCAAGGGATATGTCATCGACTGCGACATCGACGAACAGCCGTGGGGCCGATTCGTCATGTTTGACGATCCCGACGGCAATGGGATCGTGCTGCGAGAACCCCCCGGTGGTCACCAATGAGAGCACGTGCCCGATCGGCGATGTTCGAGACGGTCGCCGGCCGCGCCCGTGCAAGGAGAATCAATCATGTCCACTGAACCTTCGACCACGTACGTATGGCCATCATTGGCAGCGCGTAACGCCCGGGCCCTCATCGACTTCTACGTTGAGGCGTTCGGCTTCACGATCTCGGCCCTGTACGGCGAAGGGGACCGCGTGGACCACTGCGAAATCCTGTGGCCGCTCGGCGGCGGGATCATGCTGGGTGACGAGCGGCCCGACGGCGGATCGTTGATCGCGGGCACGTTCGGCGCCTACGTCGTGACCGACAATCCCGACGCACTTCACGACCGGGCGATCGCTGCCGGCGCGACGTTGGTGCGCGCCCTGAACGACACTGACTACGGATCACGCGAGTTCTCCGTACGGGACCCCGAGGGCAACCGGTGGTCGTTCGGTACCTACCGTGGCGCGGAGCACTCGCACCCGCATTGAGTCGTCGGTTGACGAGCGCTGACGGGCTCGGACTAGGGCGAACGGAGCGCGCGTTCGACCTTGGAGAGCAGCGCGGACTGCTGGGTCGTCGTCGACACCGGTAGTCGAGTGAACGGTTCGTCAACCTTCAATCGGACGTCGACGAACAGTCCCGTGGGGTCCTCGTGGAAGTGCATAAAGGCCTTGGTCTTGCGATAGAACACGCCCGGTCTCTTCTCGGTGAGTCCGTCGAACGAGCGCAGTCGTTCCAGCAGCGCCGTCAACTCTTGGAGTGTCGACTCCGAAGCGTGCTTCATCGAGGCGACTGTAGTGCCCGCCGGTGACACGACGGGTGCCGGCGTCGTCACGAACTAGTCTTGCTACGCGTCTCCGGCCATCGAGCCCACTCCTTAGACTTCCGTCGTGACCAGACGCCGCCCCGGGGAAGGTCGCTACGCGCAGCTCGAGCGCGAACAGCGGTGGCTGTTGAAGGAGCTACCGGTCGGCGTCACGAACGAACGCGTCATCGTCGACCACTACTGGACCGGGACGTCACTCCGACTTCGGATGATCCAAGACGGCGCCGGTGTCACGTACAAGCTCTGTCAGAAGGTCCGCCTCGTCGTCGACGATCCGGAGGTGGTGAAGATCACCAACGTGTACTTGACTGAAGGCGAATTTCACGCGCTTTCGGTGACACCCGCGGCGATAATCGCGAAGAGTCGCTGGTCGCTCACGATCGACCGCGTGTCGTACGCCATCGATGAGTTCAAAGGTCGACATTCCGGTCTCGTACTCGCCGAAGTTGAGCTCGGTGAGGGTGATCCCCGAGTAGTCGGTCCAGCATTCTCTCTGTCCGAGGTCACGAACGCCAATGAATATTCCGGCGGCTGGTTGGCGACGGCGTCGACCAGCGATCTCCAACGCGTGATCCCTCGCTAGCCGCGAAGGCGATATCACGGCACCGCTACGATGGCGCGCGAGTCGACGAAGAATGAGAGGACCATGGATCACGTTGAGTACTGCAACGAATTAGGCGCCGAAGTGAGTCGTTTCGCCGACGTGATGGCGTCTCTCTCGCTCCAGGACGAGGTGACGACGTGTCCCGGTTGGACCGTGCGTGACCTGGGTGAGCACCTGGGTGTGATCCATCGGTGGGCCGAGGAGTTGGTCCGGTTGCGCTCATCGGAGCGGATCGCGCGTGTGCCGCTGGAGAATCCCGACGTCGTGAGTCCCGAGTGGATCGAAGAGGGCGGGGCCGAGTTGGTGGCGACCTTGCTCGCCGCCGATCCGAATGACGACATGTGGGCGTGGGGACAGGATCAGCACGTTCGATTCTGGCCGCGCCGACAGCTTCACGAGACGCTCGTCCATCGAATGGACCTGGAACTGGCGGCCGGTCGCACGCCTCGGGCTGAACCCTCGATCGCCCTGGACGCCATCGACGAATACTTCAGCAATCTCGAGAAGGCAAGCACGTACTCGCCAGACCTCACCGCGCTGAGGGGTCAGGGCGAAAGGCTCGCGTTCCGTGACAGCGAATCGGGAACCCACTGGTCGCTCACCCTCGGCGAACACGGCGTCGGCGTGTCAAGCGACGAGGACCCGTTCGACGTCGAGGTCGTCAGCTCACCGGTCAATCTGCTCCTCGTGGTTCTGGGGCGACGCGGAGTGGATTCGGCGGAGGTCTTGGTCAAAGGCCAACGCCAACTCGTCGATTTTTGGTTGGACAACTCCGCGTTCGAGTAGGTCTCGCTACGCGACAAACGCAACGTGGACCGTCCGAGGCGAGCGTTCGCTGCCCTCCGCCGTCAGGCCGCGCCGCACGCGGTGCACACCGTGCCTCCCGCGGGGAGTGCCGCGCCACAGCTCCGACAGTTCGTCTCAGGCCGGTCCTTGGACCCGCATTCGTGGAAGAGAGCACGGTTTCCGGGCAGCGGTTCAGCGCACCAGGGGCAGAACTTCGCGGCCGGTCGGCTGGCTGGCGCCGCAGCCGGAGCAGTGACGAGATCCGCGCCCGGTCCTACCGCGGACGGCACGGCGAGGGCACTGGGGATCTGTGCGGCGGGTTCCGACGGACGCGTCGGGGGGTTGGGAAGCGCTCGAGTCGGTGACGGGGGAAGGGGAGCGACGTCCCGAGATCGGGGTGTCCCGATCGACGGCCAACGAGAGAAGGCGAAGACGATGTAGAAGATCCAGTTGAGCAAGATACTGAACTCGTCCAAATGCCAGAAGAGTTTCGCGGTGCCGAAGTCGAGCACACCTAGGCCGCCGCCGAAGTAGATCTCGTGGAGGTCATTCCAGACGATGACGTAACAGATGATCGTGAGGACGAGTGGCGCCAGTGGAAGGACGATCCACATCGATGAGTACCCCGCCTGCGTGATAATCCGCATCGTCGCCCAGTAGTCCAGGAAGAGAAGGCCCAAGATAATCAGGAGTTCGATCCAACCGCCGGCGGACGTCGACGCGATCATTGGTGTCAGGTTGCCCATAGCCGTCGTCATCTCCCACCAGAAGACCACGCTCGAGCGGTCACTGTCTAGACGTCACGTGGATTGTAATCCCGGGGCACCGAGGATTTGGGGAAGCACTCGCGTACCTCTGCGCTGATCGTCACATCGATTTGTATGCTGCTGCGGTGCCCGATGACGGTGAAGAGTTCAACGCTCGACTGGCACGCGTCGTCGTCCAGGGCACGTCGGGGAGCGGGAAGTCAACGCTGTCCGCTGCCCTCGCCGATACCCTCGGCGTCGCGTACCTCGAACTCGACGGGCTGTACCAGCAACCTAATTGGATGGGGCTCGAACTCGAAGAGTTCCGCGCACGGGTCAGCGCATTCGTCGCCCAGCCTCGTTGGGTCGTCGACGGCAACTACAGCCAGGTGCGCGACATCCTCTGGCCGCTCGCGACGACGATCGTGTTCATCGACCTTCCGAAACGAGTTGTGATGACCCGTGTCGTCAAACGAACGCTGCTGCGCATCGTGAAGCGCGAACGGTTGTGGAACGACAATCGCGAGTCGTGGCGCAACGCGCTGTCTCGCGATCCAATGCGCAACATAATCCTCTGGACGTGGAATACGCACGCGAGGTATCACGGTCCAGTGCCCCGCGAAGCCAGGGAATCCGTAGGACACGAGAGGGTCGTGGTCCTCTCGAGCCAGCGGGCCGTTCGAAGGTTCTTGGATTCGACGTCCGAACGCTGAACTCTAAGGCCTCTACGAGAGGGTCTTCGCGAAAGCGATGGCGTTTTCGATGGCTCGAGATCCGATGGGACCGTAGGTCGGCTCGTCGGTCTCACCGAGCAGAACGAACATGAGGCCGAAGTGCACGGCCCATCCCAGGGCCCGTCGCACCATTGCGTCGTCCACGGATCCGTACGCGTGAAAGAACGACGCAAGGGATTCGAAGGGCAGGGCGAGCAGGCCCCCCGATAGGTCGGTGGCGGGATCTCCCGCGCACATGTCACCGAAGTCGATCACACCCACGAGTGCCCCGTGGTGAAATATCAGGTTGGCGGGGTGCGGATCTCCGTGGATCCACTGCGGTGCCGCGGCCCACGGATCTGCGCCGAGCGCCGCGCGCCAGATCGCGAGCACCGCGTCTCGATCGAGTGCCGCTCCGATTTGGTCGAGTCGGCTTTGAAAGCTCACTTCGTGGGATCGCAACGGCACGCTCCGGAACTCGTTCGTCGGCGCCTCGAGCGGCGCGTCGTGGTGCAGGGCGCGAAAGAAACCGCCGAGAGTCGTGGCCGCGCCGATCAGTTCTCGCGGGTCGACCTCGTTGCCAGGCGTACCTTCGATCCATTTCGCGATCGTCCACGGCCAGGGGTACGCCTCACTGGGGCGTCCGATACGAACGGGAGCGGGAACCAGGAGCGGTAGTCGAAGCGCCAGCTCGGGCAGCCAACGTTGTTCGCTCTCGATCAACGCCACCGCGACCTGTCGCCGCGGAAGTCGAACCACGTACTCATCGCCCAGTCGCCAGATCGTGTTGTCAAAGCCCGGTGACATCTCACGGATTGGAGAGTTGATCAGGTCGGGGTGCTGAGACCGCACGAGCTCTTCTACGAGGGCCGCGCTCATTTCAACCTCGGCGCTGGGCCATCTCACAGAGTTCGACTCTAGGACCGATTCCGACGGCTCGGATCTCGCACGTCGGGTGAGTTTCGAACACCGCCTCGGTAGTCTCGGGTCATGTCTTTGGGATTAACCACCTACGCCGATGCCATCGCCGCACACAGTGCCGGAGTCGCCGCCGCGGCGAGCGGCCACTTGGATGCGCCCATCGAACACTGTCCCGGATGGACGATGGTCGACTTGGTCCAACATCTGACGGAGGTGCAGTGGTTCTGGGCCACCGTCGTCGAAGAGAGACTGCAAGCGCGACCCCAAGAAGGTCGGCCGATCAACGTTGACCGATCAGAACTCATCGAACGTTTCACGAGCGGTGCCCGGCATCTCGAGCGCGTGCTCGCCGCGAGCGACCAAGCGATGAAGGTCTACACGTGGGCTCCGCATCAACAGAACGTGGCGTTCGTGACTCGGCACCAAGTCCAAGAGATCGTCGTGCACCACTGGGACGCCGCGCACGCCGCCGGAACGGAGTTCTCCGTTGATCCCGTCGTGGCGGCTGATTCGGTCGAGGAGTTCCTCACGTTCTCGGTGTCGAACGACGATGATCCCATCGATCCGCCCGGCGTGACGCTCGGGGGGTCATTGGGGCTCAAGTGTACGGACGTCGATCGCAGCTGGACGGTGGTTGACGGCGACGCCCCGAGTACCGTGCGATTCACGGAAGGCGTCGAACCCGAAACGCCTTGCGTAGAAGGCACCGCTTCAGACATCTTGCTGTGGCTCTATTCGCGGGTCGAGCTGGAGAGCGACGAGCGCGCGGCCGAGTTGGCCGGTCGGCTTCGCGAACTCAGTTTCACCGACTGAGCTCGGGTCCTCGAACGCTCAGCGTCGCGGTCACCGGGACTGGACCGGGACCGCACCGTGCAAGTATCGAGTCGTGAGAGTCATCGTCATCGGAGCGGGAGCCATTGGTGCGCCGATCGCCGCACAGCTCTTTGAGCGGCAGCACCCGGTCGTGCTCGTCGCGCGCGGGGCCAACTACGAGGCGATCGCCTCCGAAGGCCTCACGATCGCCACACCCGATCAGACGCGCCGGTCCAAGGTGGACGTCGTCAATGGCGTGTCGTCCCTGCGTCTCGAACAAGGAGACGTCGTCGTCCTGTGCGTCAAGAGCCAGGACACCGCCGGCGTCCTCGAAGAGCTCGCGCCCCTCGCGCCGTCGGCGCTCGCGGTCTTCTGTGCCCAAAACGGCGTGGCGAATGAGCGCCTGGTGTCCCAGACGTTCACCAACACCTACGGCGTGTGCGTCATGTCGCCGGCGTCATATTTAGAGCCGGGCCGTGTCGAGGTCTTCTCGTCGCCGGTCCTCGGAGCCCTCGACGTGGGTCGATGGCCGACCGGCGTCGACGTGACCGCACTGGAGCTGTCGAGGGTGCTCGGCGACTCGGGCTTCGCCTCGATCGCGACCGACGAGATCGAGACCTTGAAGTGGGGCAAGTTACTCTCCAACATCTTGAACGCCCTCGAAGTGCTGTGCGGTCGAAGCGCGATGAGTGACGAGTTGGCCGGTCGAGTGAGTGACGAAGCCCTGAGATGTCTCACGGCCCACGGCGTGGACGTGGCCAGGGCGAAGTCGCTCGCCGCGGAGCGATCGAAGCTCGTCAACTACCACTCCATCGGTCCGATTCGCCGGGTCGGCAGCTCCTCGTGGCAGAGCGTGCTTCGCGGCACGGGCAACGTGGAGACCGACTACCTCAACGGCGAGATCGTCGCGCTCGGGCGTCTCTACGACATCGGCACGCCAGTGAACGAGTTGCTCCAGCGTCGAACGAACGAGATGGCGCGACAAGGCCTGGCGCCCGGTTCGGTCTCGATCACGGAGCTTCACGACGAACTGAACGCGCGAGGGTGATCCGATCGTCACTCGTCGATGACGTGCACCGCTTGTTGGTAGACGTCGGGTCGACGAAAGTCCATCACGGCGATCTGGGATCGTCGGCGTCCGACGTCACTCAGGTCCAAGTTCGTCACCACCACCTCTGGTGTGTCACCGATCGATTCGGCCAGCACGACACCCCACGGATCGACGATCAACGAATGTCCGTAGGTGGCGATGCCTTCGGCGGTGGTGCCGACTTGCGCCGCGGCGATGACGAAAACGTGGTTCTCGACGGCCCGGGCGCGAACCAGGAGGTCCCAGTGGGCGCGACCGGTGACCGCGTTGAAGGCGGCCGGTATGGCGATCACTTCGGCCCCGGCGAGGGCGAGCCCTCGATAGAGCTCGGGAAAGCGTAGGTCGAAACAGACCGAGAGGCCCAACTCGAAGCCTTCGAGGCGCGCCACGACCATCTCTTCACCGGGGGCGATGACATCGGACTCCCGGTGAACGATCGCTCCCGGCACGTTGACGTCGAAGAGGTGGATCTTGCGATAGGTCGCCACGATCTCGCCCGTGGGACCGATCACCACACTGGTGTTGAAGAACTTCCCCTCGACGGGTGACGACTCCAGGAGACTTCCGAGGTGCAGCGTGAGTTCGCGAGACTTCGCCAGTTTGGCCATTCGATTGGTGGTCGGTCCCGGGATCGGTTCGGCGACACCGGCGAAACCGGCGAACGGACCGAGGAAGTTGAAGTACTCGGGCAACTGGACGTAACGCGCGCCCTGGTCGGCGGCCTCGTTGACATATCGTTCGGCCTCATCGACGTTGCGCGACGCGTCCGAGCCCGACGACAGCTGAACGGCGGCCACCCTGAGTTCCATTGACACTCCTCTCCTCACGCTCGTAACAGAACCTACCGTTGGAGGAGCCGGAGGTTCTCGTTGGCGTCGCCCAGGTGATGTTCGCATTCGTGCAGCGCGTTCGACATTGCGCCGGAGATGGTGATTTCGAGTGGCGTTCGAGTGCTGTAGACGAGTGTGCGCCGCTCGAAGTTCTCCGGCAACGTCGCCACGGTCTTCAAGAACAGGTAGGCAGCCACCTGTAGTTCGGCCAGCACGTCCGACGCGCCATCTTGTGCGTAGAAGCCGAGATCGATTCGTTCATCTCGGAAGATCGGCTGTCCGACCGGCGTGTCGAGAATCGACGCCAACACGATTCTCTCCCGGATACTGAGGATTACGTCTCGCAGGTGACCGCCGTATTCGAGAATCGACCACCGCTCCGCGTTCGGTCGTCGGCCCGCGACGGGTCCGGCCTTGACGATGGCGTCGACGAAGGACTCCACGGATGAGCTCATTCGGGCCGCGATTTCGGCCCGGGAAAGCACCGTCCACGAGAATCCGCACTGCGCGCAGATCTGAACGTCGCTCGCGGTTTCACTCACGAGATTCATGATGTCATACGTCGTCGGTGCGTGGCCCGCCCTCTCGAGGACCGGTCAGTCGGACGAGTTCCACTCGTAGTGGCGCACGATCTCGGCCACCTCGATCTCGTACTGCGTGTAGAACGCCGCGCGACCGAGGGACTGCGCTTCGAGGTGCTCGGGCACCTGTTTCCACGCGACGAGCTCGGCCATCGAGCCGAAGTACGAGAGAGTGACGCCTCTCCTGGACGCGCCATCGCGAAAACTGACGTGGCCGATGTAGCCCGGCATCGTCACGACCAGCTGGTCCATCCGAATCGACCACTCCTCGTACTCCGCCTCGGAATGGTCGGTTCGCACGGAGCGGAAAATGCAGACGACGTGCGGATCCGAGCCCATCGACGAATCGTATCGGCCGCGGCTGAGCGGTTCGCGGGATAGCGTTGGCGCCACGCGGCGTTCGAATGTATCTTGACGATATGGCTCAAGTTGATCGCTACACCCATGGTCATCACGAGTCGGTCCTGCGCAGCCACACGTGGCGCACTGCGCAGAATTCGGCCGGCTTCCTCCTCCCGCATTTGAGCAGAGGCGACAGGCTGCTCGACGTCGGGTGCGGACCGGGGACGATCACGATGGATCTCGCCGAGTGGGTGACCCCGGGCGAGGTGATCGGCCTCGACCGTTCACCCGTGGTGATCGAGCGCGCCCGAGAAGCGGCCGCGGCGAGAGAGCTCTCGAACCTCTCTTTCCAGGTGGGCGATGTCTACAATCTCGAATTCGAGGACTCCTCGTTCGACGTCGTCTACGCGCACCAGGTCCTCCAGCACCTCAGCGATCCGACGCGCGCGTTGAAGGAGATGCGTCGGATCCTGGCCGACGGGGGATGGCTCGCCGTTCGAGACGGGGACTACGGGGCCTTCACGTGGTCGCCGTCCAGTGAAGGACTAACGCGGTGGATGGAGTTGTATCACCAAATCACCCGACAGAACGACGCCGAAGCGGACGCCGGACGCTTCCTGGCCGGGTGGGTCGAATCCGCGGGCTTCGAATCGCTCGAGCGCTCGACGTCCGACTGGACGTACGAGACGGTGGAAGAGCGCGAGTGGTGGGCCGACCTGTGGGCCGACCGCGTCCTCTATAGCGAGTTCGCGCGCCAGGGCCTGGAATACGGCTTGACCACCAGTGAGGAACTCAGTGAGATCAGCGACGCCTTTCGAGCGTGGTCGGACAGTGAAGAAGGGATCTTCGTGGTCGTGCACGAAGAGGTACTGGCGCGCAAATAATCGGTTCTGTAGTGGCTGAGGGTGGCGCGATTACGTCGCGACGAAGTGCGGGTTGTGGATGAGACCGACGACGTGGCCACTCGGATTTTCAAACGATGCGACGATGATGCCGTCGCCGACGTCCTGGGGCGCCTCGAGGAGTACGGCGCCGTTCGCTTCGGCGTCGGCGAGGGCCGACGCCACGTCGTCGACCCCCCAATAGGTGGTCGGGCTCGACCCGGTCTCGTCGGTCGGCACGAGGCCCAGTTCGTAGCCCGCGACCTCGAAGCCGACGTAGAACGGCTCATCGAAGTACGGAGCGAAACCCAGGTACTCGGACCACCACGACTTCGCCGCCGCGAGGTCGCTGGCTGGATAGATGAGGGTGCGAAGACCACGCAGTGCAGTTGACATGCCGTCAACGTAGCAAAACCGTGTAACGCAGATTTGGTGACGGTCCGGTACTCAGCCCGACTGGGGTCGAAGGTATTTGGGCACCAGCGCATCGTCGCGACCGAGGTCGAGAAGGCTCTCGAATCCGGCCGCGACCGCGAGCATGGTGGCCTCGCTGCCCGGACGTCCGACGATGGAGAGTCCTACCGGTAGCCCGTCGATCGTCCCCATCGGCAGCGTGGCGATCGGCCATCCGGCGATCGCGGGCGCCTGGGTCACCTGCGACCAGTGGGCACTCCCGCTGCCCCCCAGGACGAGGTCGTTCTTCCACGCCGGGCTGTAGCACGGCGCGACGAAGCAGTCGAAGTCGGTGAGCGCGGGCGTCAGGCACTGGTCGATGGCCCACTCCACGTTCCGCGCTCGCGCGTCGTGGTACGTGTCACCGTTGCGACCCCCTGAGGCCAGGGACTGATCGAAGAACTCGTGACCGAAGAAGGGCAGTTCGACGTCACGGTGCTCGTTTTCGAAGTCGATGCACTCCGCGAGCGACGACGGCCCGGCGCCGCCGCGGCGAGTCAAGAAGGCGCTCAGGTCGTCGTGCATCTCACTGAGCATCACCGTGAGCTCATCGGCGTCGACCGCCGCGTCCGCCTCGTTGACCTTGACCTCCGCGATCTCGATTCCCGCCGTTCGGGCCGCGTCCACGACGTCGAGGAACAGTCGATCTGTCGCGGGGTGACCGGTGGTGAGGTTCGTTGCGGCCGCGATGCGCGCGCCATCGATACCGCGATCGACCCGACCCGTGACGTGATCGAGCCCGGTGAGGACTTCATACAGGGCGGCGACGTCGCGGACGGTCCGCGCCATCGGGCCGGCGCTGTCCTGGCTCGCCGAGATCGGCACGATTCCCTCGCCCGGTACCGCTCCCACAGCCGGTTTAATCCCGACCACACCGTTGAGCGACGCCGGACAGGTGATCGAGCCGTCGGTCTCCGTGCCGATGGCCAGCGGCGCCAGCCGCGCCGCGAGCGCGGCGCCCGAACCCGACGAAGATCCTCCGGCGCAGCGATCCAGTCGATAGGGATTAAGGGTGAGTCCTCCGACGGCCGACCAGCCGCTCGTGGAAAACGGTGAGCGCATGTTGGCCCACTGTGAGAGATTCGTGGCGCCGAGGATCACGAGCCCGGCTCCGCGCAGTCTCGTGACGAGCGGGGCGTCGTGGGCGACGGCCCGACCCAGTAGCGCGGTCGAACCGGCGCTGCCCGGGAGACCGACGACCTCGACGTTGTCCTTGACGAGTATGGGGACGCCGTGCAGATGACTTCGCACCGTCCCTCGTGATCGCTCGTCGTCAAGTTGCTTCGCGGTCGACAGGGCGTCGGGAGCGACGGCCAAGACGCTTCTCAGTTCGATGTCGCCGCCGGGTGCGTCGATCTCGGCGATGCGCGCGATCAACGCGGTGACGATCTCGACCGACGTCGTCTCGCCCAACGTCAGGGCGTCGGCCAATTCCAATGCCGTGGCCTCCCAGAGTTCCCTCGTCGACGACGCCATCAATCGCTCCTTGACGAGGCCGAGGCTAACACCGCTCGTGGCGTTTTCTCCTTCGACGTGACCGGCGAGCAACCTCGTCCACCGTCGACGGCACTAGTAAAGTCGTCGGATGGTCAAATTGGATTTGAAGAGTTCCGAAGAGTTCACGACGTGGTTGCCCGGCAAAAAAGACCAGTACATCGCCGAACGCATCAAGGCCGGTGAGAACCCCGAAGCGGCCTCCAAGATGTCCGAGTTGCAGTTCGCACAACTGTTCCCCGGCGGAAGTCCCGCGGAGGGGCAGTACGTGATGAACGTCATCGCCGACGAGGTGACCGTTGGGACCCTGTGGATGGGACGTCCCTTCTCGGGTGAGGGCGATACCTGGTTCATCTTCGACATCGAGATCTCGAAGGACTCACGTGGCCGGGGCTACGGTCGGGCGGCGATGGAGGCCGCGGAGGAGTGGACCCGTGCGCGAGGTGGCACGCGCGTGGCTCTCAATGTCTTTGGACCGAACCTGACCGCGCGATCGCTCTACGACTCGCTCGGCTACGAAGTTCTCGCCACCTCGATGTTCAAGGACATCTGAGCGCTCGCACGAAGCCGGTTTGGAGCCGCTTTGCGGCCGCCGCGTCAACGTCGACGGCAGACCAACTCGCCCTTGCCGACGGTCGCGACCATGGCGTCCACGCGTCCGTCATCGAGCACGCGCTCGAGCATCGTCTGGAGCTCGTCACGATGGCTCGTGAAGTTATCGGCGATCAAGATCGCGCCGGGCACCATCTTCGGAACGAGTACCTCGTAGCACGGTTCGTACACGTCCTTTTCGGCGTCGAGGAAACAGAAAGCCACGTCCTCGACCTCATCGGCGTGGTCGAGGAAATCGCCTTCGACCAGATGCACGACGTCCGTCGCTCGGGCTCGAGCGAAGGTCTCACGGGCCAGTCGGGCCTTCTCGGGAAGAATCTCGTACGTCGTCAAGGTGCGCCCACTGACGCGCGCGGCTTGGGCGAGCCAGAGCGCGGAGTACCCGGCGCTCGTGCCGACCTCGATCCACGCACCGGCCGGCGCCGACGCGGCCCACAACGAGATGAAGCGCCCCGTATCGGGGGTGATCTGTCGCAGGCGCTCGAGGTGAGGCGTCCCGTCGTCGCGATCGCGTTCGTCACGCGCTTCGAGTTCGCGCATCACCTCGAGCACGTCGGCGTCTAGGTCGTTGAACATAGGACCTCCTCACGTCCGCCAACAACTTATCGACCTCGGGCGCCGCCACCGAGAGTCTCTATCGCGGCCGGCGAGAGTTCGGTCAGGGGGTGGAGAGGGCGGCGATCGTGGCCCTCAACACCTCGTCCCACGCTGTGGGCTCGAGGCCGAAGGTGCTGCGTGTCTCGGTGTCGTCGATGACGAACGGGGCCTCGAACTGGTACAGCGTCTTGGGTAACTCGCGAACGTCGGTGTTGAAGAGCCCGAGGACCCGGAGAGCTACCTTCGGGACCTTCGTGATCTTGACGTTCGTCGCGCCGACGATGCCGGCGATGTCGCCAATGGCCTGGCGTACGGAGCGTGGCGGATTCGCCGGAGCGTGCCACGCCCGTCCCCAGGCGCGGTCGTCTTGGGCGCACGTCACGAGCGTGTGGGCGACGTCCTTCGTGTAGTTCCAGCTGTGCGGGGCGTCGGCGTTGCCGAGAACCTGACAGGTCTTGCCTGCCTGAATGCGCGGGATGAGCAGACCGAGGTAGCTCTGTGAGCGGGGACCGATGAAGTCAGAGGCCCGCACCTCGGTGGCCTTGATCCGTCCCTCGTCGTGAGCGCGCTTGGCGTCGCGCCACATGGTCGCGCGCACCTGGGCCTTCGCGTAGTCGGCGTTGAGCGGGTCGTGCGCCGTCATCGGACCGTTGGGACGTCCGTAGGCGTAGAGATTGTTGAGCGTGACCAGTTTCGAACCGTTGGCTTCGGCGCCCGCGAGGATGGCGTTGGCGATGGGGGGCCAGTCGGTCGGCCAGCGATGGTAGGGGGGATTGGCGCAGTTGAAGATCGCGTCGGCGCCCACCGAATGGCGGGTCACGGTCGAAGGATCGGAGGCGTCGCCCGCGACCAACTCGATGAGCGAGTGTTCGGGTCCGGTGCCGCGGCGCGAGAGGAGTCGAACCGTGTGCCCCTGTTCGGCGAGCTCCTGCGCGACGACCGTGCCGATTGCGCCGGCACCCACGATCAAATACGTTCCCACGCGTCCTCCTCATTTGTGAGAGCACTGCTCTCTCTATCTAAGTGTGACACAGCGCGAAGGGAATTGCAAGAGCACCGCTCTCTTTTTCCGTGCAACGGGTCGGCTGACCTGCGATACTGGTTCGGTGAGCGACGTTCGCCCGACGCGGGTGCAGGCCCGGATTCTCCAAATCGAGCGGATTAAGTCGACCTCTCGTAGGTTGATGGCGGAAAAGGGTGCGTCCGGACTGTCCCTGCGCGAGGTCGCGCGAGAAATGGGCGTCGTCTCCTCGGCGCTGTATCGCTACTTCGCGACGAGGGACGATCTCTTGACCGCACTCATCGTCGACGCCTACAACGACCTCGGAGAGGTCGCCGAACGGGCCGCCCGTCGAGTGCCCCGCAGTGAACCCCGCCGCCGCTTCCACGCCGCCGCATCGGCGATCAGGAAGTGGGCGAAGACCAACCCCAACGAGTACGCCCTGCTCTACGGCTCGCCGGTTCCCGGCTACGAAGCGCCGCAGTTCACCGTCGAACCGGCCGCGCGCGTCGCGTTGGTGCTCGGTTCTATCGTCGCCGACGCGTGGCAGCAGTCCAGCGCCGAACGGAGAATCGATGTCGGGGGGCCAGGGCCGAAGGGACTGCTCGAAACTCGCAACCTCGACTCGGTAATGCCCGGCGTCCCGGAATCGGTCCGCGCGCTCTCTTTGATGGTGTGGTCCCAGATCTTCGGGTGCGTTAGCTTCGAACTGTTCGGTCACTACAAGGGTACGGTGCGCAACATGAATCGGTTCTTCGCGATCGTCGTCGAAGAAGCGGCCAACCTCGTGTTACCCCCCGACTGAGAATGTGAGGAGTGATGGAGCTCGTCTATCCACTCACCACCGAACGCCTCATCATCCGCGCGCTCACGGCCGATGACCTGGACCGTCATCACGCACTCTTCTCCGACGATGACGTGGTGCGCTATCTCTACTTCGGGCCGTTCGATCGTCCGGCCGCGAAGGACCACCTCGCGCGCCGAAGTGAGGTCGAACTGCCGGCCGAGGGTGGGTGGATCAACTTTGGTGTGGAGGTCATCGGTGAGGGAGTCCTCATCGGTGAGCTGGCCATGGGTTTCATCAGCGCCGTGCACGCACACTACGAAGTGGGCTACGTGATCGACCCGGCCTACGCCGGACGCGGTTACGCCACCGAGGGCGCGGCGATGATCGTCGAGTTGGCCTTCTCGGGTCTCGGTGCCCACCGTGTGAGCGGACGACTCGACGCGCGCAACGATCCCTCGGCGCGAGTACTGGAGAAACTGGGGATGCGACGAGAGGCCCACTTCCTCGAGAACGAGCACGTCAAAGGCGAGTGGACCGACGAACTCGTCTACGCCGTGCTCGCCCCCGAGTGGCGCGCGCTGCACGGACCGGCGAAGGAGTTCGCGTTCCGCAACCACTTCACGGCGGGCTAGCTATTACGCGCTCATCGTGCGGTTCGGTCGGAACCACTTGTACTCGATGCTCTTGGCGATCTGTTGGGCGAGAAGATCGCTCAGTTCGCGCGCCACCAACCACAGCGCGAGATCGAGTCCACTCGTGACGCCGCCGCTGGTGACGAGGTCGCCGTCGTCCACGACCCGTTCCGGGACGACGACCACGCCCAGTTCGGCCAGTTCCTCAAGGGCCGTGTGATGGGTGCTCGCTCGTCGTCCGGTGATGACGCCCGCGTGAGCCCACAGCATGGTCCCGGTGCACACCCCGGCGATCACCACGGCGCTCTGGGCCGCCTCCACGAGCAACGGCGCCAACTCGCCTCGCTGATACTCCGCCCACGCGCCCTGCTTCGACCGGGCGTTCCAGCCGCCCCCGGAGACGATGACGATATCGGCCTCGCCCGGTGTAAAGAGCCCGTCGGTGGCGAAGGTGAGACCGCTGGACCCGCAGACGGTGTGCTGGCCGGTGTGGGTGACCAATCGCACTGAGAAGTCGATGCTCAGGTGTTCAGCCCGTCTCAGGATCTCGTACGGGCCGAGGGCGTCCAACTCGTCGAGTCCGTCGTAGACCACGATGTCGGCGCGCATGACCTGAGTGTAGAAGAGGTGATTGCGAAATTCGGGTTTGACACGCGACGATGGAGAACGGCGCGATCATGGTCAAACCGGACCCGTCGTGGACACCGCGTCGCGTCACGAACGCTCGGATCCGCGTCGTTACGGAGCCCTTGAATTGTAAGAATTCACTAAAGCTGACCGCTGTAACGCATCGGCCGCTCTCAAGACTGTCCCGTATGGAGAGTGGGCTCGCGTCGGCACCTAGAGTTCGCCAATGACTCCTCGATTGGTCCGGTCGAGTGGTCTTGTGATCGAGCAGTCGTCGTGACGCTTATCTTCGTCGCGCTCGCGGCCGGTTTGATCGCCGGCATCTCGCCCTGCATCTTGCCGATCCTGCCGATCGTGTTCGTCGCGGGGGTCGCGGCGCCCGACGCCACCACCAACCCGAGGGCGTCGTGGCGACGATCGGTGGCGATAGTCCTCGGACTCGTCTTGAGCTTCAGCCTCCTCGTGCTCGCCGGTTCCGAGATCCTCTCCGGGTTGGACCTTCCCCAGAGCACCTTGATGTGGACGGGCATCGTACTGCTGGGACTCGTCGGTGTCGGGTTCGTGGTACCGGTTATAGGGGAGTGGCTGGAGCGGCCGTTCGCCCGGTTGGTCGGTCGTCAGCCGAGTAGTTCGAGCGGCGGTTTCGTCATCGGACTGGCCCTGGGTCTGGTGTTCGTACCGTGCGCCGGACCGGTGCTCGCCGCGATCACGGTGCTCGGCGCCACGCGTGACGTCCACTTCCAGACGGTCCTGGTCACCCTCGCCTTCGCCATCGGCGCCGTGGTGCCGCTGCTCTTCATCGCCCTCGCCGGCGGAGGGGTGGTCCATCGCGTGCGGTCGGTTCGAGCGCACGCGCCGCTGGCCCGTCGGATTGGCGGCGTGGTGCTCATCGTGATGGCCATCGGCATCGCGACGAACGCATTCGACTTCTTGCAAAAGGATGTTCCGGGCTATACGAGCGTGCTGCAGAGGAACATCGAAGGGTCCACCAGCATTCGCAAGCAGCTGAACGCACTCAAGGGCGGACAGGGCACTAAGGGTGTCACCGGATCGCTCATCTCGTGTCCGTCGGCCTCGCCCGGTCTGGTGACGTGTGGACTGGCGCCGAACTTCACGGACGTCACCACGTGGCTCAACACTCCCAACGATCAGCCGCTCACGATGAAGGGCCTGCGCGGCAAGGTCGTCATCGTCGACTTTTGGACCTATTCGTGCATCAACTGCCAGCGATCGTTGCCGCACGTCGAGGCGTGGTACGAGCGCTACGCCCCGTACGGTCTGGAGATCGTCGGCGTGCACACGCCCGAGTTCGCGTTCGAGCACGTCATCAGCAACATCAAGGCGCAGGCCAAGGCGCTGGGCGTCAAGTACCCGATCGCCGTCGACAACAACTACGGCACCTGGAACGCCTACGACAACGAGTATTGGCCCGCCGAGTACCTGATCGACGCCCAGGGCGTCGTGCGTCACGTCGACTTCGGCGAGGGCAACTATGGACTCACCGAGAGCCTCATCCGACAGCTCCTCACTGCGGCGCACCCCGGAGTGAAACTACCGCCCCCGACGTCGGTGCCGAATCTCACGCCGACGGTCGAGACGAGTCCCGAGTCCTACGTCGGTTACAAGTACGGCCTGACGTACCTGGACTCCAACGTGGAGCCGGCGGAGAACGTCGCCGCCGAGTACCACTTCCCGCAGAACCTGGCCTCGACCACCTGGGCCTTGTCGGGCATCTGGGACGAGCACTCCGAAGAGGCGACGGCCGGCGAGAACGCGAAGCTGGAGATCAACTACATCGCCCAGGACGTCTACCTCGTGATGGGCGGCAGCGGCACCGTGAAGGTCTCCGCGGGCAACGGTACGGCACCGATGACCATTCACGTGGGCGGCGTCCCGCGGCTCTACACGCTCTTTCACGCGAAGTCCTCGGCGACCGGCAACATGGTGCTCAAGTTCACGCCCGGCGTGGAGGCCTTCGATTTCACCTTCGGTTGACGCCACGTCACTTGTCCCGGACATCGCCTGATGAGCCGGTGAAAGGGACAACTACACTCCGAACAACGGGCTGAATAGCGGCGAAATGAATCGATATCGGCCGAAGAAGGGATTCAAATGATTGGAACTGTCATAGCAGTCGTGGTCGGAATCGTCGTGCTGGCCCTCATCGCGATCATCGTGAAGGCCGTACGAATCGTCCAGCAGGGATTCGTCGGGGTCATCACCCGATTCGGTGAGTTCAAGGACATCAAGAACCCGGGCCTGACGTTCATCGTCCCCTTCATCGAGGTCATGAAGATCGTCGACGTCCGCGAGACGCCGCGCACCGGCGACCGCCAACAGGTGATCACCCGGGACAACGTGGCCGTCATCGTCAACGCCACGATCTTCAGCCAAGTGGTCGACGTCCGTCTGGCGCTCTTCACCAACTCGGACTACCTCGTCAGTGTCGACAACCTGGCGCGCACGTCGGTTCGTGCCGTCTTCGGCAGCATCACGCTGGACGAGGCGTTCTCCCAGCGCGAGCGCATCGGCACGATGCTGCAGACCCAAATGGAAGAGGCCACCGACAAGTGGGGTGTCCGCATCAACCGCGTCGAGGTCTTGGAGATCACACCGCCCGAACAGATCCTCCAGGCGATGGCCCTGCAGAAGCAGGCCGACCAAGAGAAGCGTGCCCGGATTCTGGAATCAGAGGGTCAACAGCAGTCCGCGGTGAACGTCGCCGACGGTCAACGCCAAGCGGCGATCAAGGAGGCCGAGGGTGCCCAGCAGTCCGATATCCTGCGCGCCCAGGGTCGACGCCAAGCGCTCATCCTCGAAGCGGAAGGACGCGCGCAGGCGATCGCGTCGGTGTACGCGGCCATCAAGTTGCAACAGCCCGACCCCACACTGGTCGCGATCCTGCAGCTCGACACGCTCTCGAAGTTCGCCGAGAGTGCCAACACCAAGTTGATCATCCCCGCGGAGAGCGCGGCACTACTGGGCGCGGCCCAAGCGATCAAGAGCGTGATGGACGGCGTGCCGACGACGCAGGCCTAGGGGTAACGACACGTCACAGTACGGCGAGGCTTAAACGGGGTCGACCCAGAGCGTCGTGCCGTAGGCCTTCTTCACGACCACCGGCGTGCCGTCGGGCAACTGCGCCGGCCAGTCGGTGACGGCCTTCCACGACTCACCCTGAATCTTCACGCGTCCGGGATGCGTCGCGTCGCCCACCGGCATCTCGACGGTGCCGCGCATATCGGTCATCGCCGTGTTCGTGGGTTGGGACATGTCGATTTCGAAGCGGTGATGATGGAACTTCCGAATGGCGAACGGGCGAAGGGTCACGAGCGAGAGCGCCGAGACGACGATCCACGCCCCGGCCTGGAAGGCGAAGGGGAGACCGGCCAACGCGAGGACGAAGGAGATCGCCGCACCGAATCCGATGAAGACGGCGATGAAGGCGTTCGTGTGCACTTCGCCCACGAAGCAGAACCCGATAATGGCCAACCAGAACAGAATTGCAAGCATTAACCGAAGTATATGGCCGGTCCGAAATTCAGGACAGGGCATCGCCCCGAGCACATTTTTGGCGAATCCCCGTGGCGATTCGGAGGTCGTTTCGGCCCGATTCCGGCCGAACCCAGTCGATAGCATGAACCCGTGGTGAGTCTCACTCCATTCCTCTGGTTCGACGACGACGCGGAACAGGCACTCGATTTTTACGCCTCCGTCTTCGCCGACTCCGAGGTCGTCGACGTTGCTCGGATGGACGTCCCGACGATGCCCGAAGGTAATTTCGTGATCGGGACGATCCGCATCGAGAACCTGACGCTCATGATCATGAACGGCGGCCCGACGTTCAGACTGTCCGAGGCATTCTCTCTCGTGGTCTCGTGCGCCGATCAAGGCGAGGTGGACTACTACTGGTCGGCGCTCGGCGAGGGCGGCGAACCGAGTGAGTGCGGCTGGCTGAAGGATCGCTTCGGACTGTCGTGGCAGGTCATCCCGACGCTTCTCACCGAACTCCTGGGCGACCCTGATCAGGTGAGGTCCGCACGGGTCCGAGACGCGATGTTGGCGATGACGAAGATCGAGTGCGACAAGCTCCAGGTCGCGTACGACGGGTGATCCCGTGACGCGTTCGCGACATCGGGTCGAGTCGACGTAGACGGGAGTTCGACGTGGTCCATCGCGACGTCGAGGTGATCGAGGGCCGCGAGGCGCAGGTCGCGCAGATGCGCGTGCGTCGCGCGCTCCCGACGAAGGGCCGACGGACAGTCGGTGCCTGGTGTTTCGTCGATCACATGGGTCCGATGTCGTTAAGTCCCAATCGGTCGGTCGACGTGGCGCCGCACCCGCACCTGGGTCTCCAGACGGTGACGTGGCTCTTCAGTGGCGAGTTCTTGCACCGTGACAGCCTCGGGTCCGAACAACTCATTCGAGCCGGTCAGTTGAACCTCATGACGTCGGGCCACGGGGTAGCGCACTCCGAAGAGAATCCCGGTCTGCGTTCCGGTGAGCTCCACGGCATGCAGTTATGGGTCGCGCAACCGTCCACGACTCGCGACGGCGGAGCCGATTTCGAACACTTCGCCGAGATGCCGAGATTCGAAACCACCGCGCTCTCGGGGAGCGTGCTCGTCGGTTCCTTCGCGGGGTTGCGTTCACCGGCGCGCCAAGATAGCGACCACGTCGGCGTGGAACTGGACCTTCACGGTGGCGGTTTCACCGTCGCGCTCGAATCGACGTACGAGTACGCCCTGATCGTGGCCGACGGCGCCGTCATGGTCGACGGTACCGTCGTTCGACCGGGGGCGTTGGCCTACCTCGACGCCGGACGTGACGAGCTGCGCCTCGATTCGCACGGACCGAGCCGGGCGATGTTGATCGGTGGCGTTCCTTTCGACGAACGACTCTTCATGTGGTGGAACTTCGTCGCGCGAACGCAAGACGAGATCTCGGACGCGTGGCGGGCTTGGGCCACGGGAGACGAACGGTTCGGCCACGTGGCCTCGCCGTTTGCCCGTATCGAAGTGAGCCCTCCGCCGTGGCTTCTCGCGTTGCACTGATCACCGCGGTCGCTCTCCAGCCGTCATCGCAGTTCTTCCAGAGAGATAGTTGGAAATAACCGAGAACTACGATGGACTCAGCCATTGCGTTCAAAGGGTTCATGTTGCGAAAGCGCGATACCGATAGTGAGCGCCTTCGCGTTCCCCCTCCGATGATCAAGCGACGTTTGCCTTCGGGCCGCGGCGCGATGGAACAGCCGAACGTTACTCATGACGGCGAAACGCGTCTCACGGCGCAGTTCTGGCTCGCCGTCGTCTTGACCGGCATCGCGACCGGACTCTTCGGCGACATCTTGATGTGGCTCCTTGCCGAGGTCGAACGTGCCGGATTTCACTACCACTCCGGCTATTTCCAGAACGCCGTGGCGGCGGTGAGCTCCAGCCGGCGGTTCATCGTTCTGCTGATCGGCGGCGTCATCGGAGCCGTGTCGTGGTACCTGATCAGGCGTTCTCTCAATCGAGAGAGGTCGGACATCGATGACGCGATCTGGAACGGCGACGGAGAGCTCTCGCTTCGACGAAGCATGCTCACGTCGGTGACCTCGGAAGTCGTGATCGGACTCGGTGCCTCGATTGGACGAGAGGCCGCACCCAAGTTGATGGGTGGCGCGTCGGGCAGCATGATCTCACACTGGTTCGACCTCAGCCCGGCGCAGAAGCGACTGCTCGTGGCGTGCGGTGGCGGCGCGGGACTGGCCTGCGTGTACAACGTCCCGCTCGGCGGGGCGATCTTCACCGCCGAGGTCCTCTACGGCAGCTTCGCGCTGCCCGTCGTGATGCCCGCGCTCGTAACGTCACTCATCGCGACCATGGTCGCCTGGCTGTATCTCCCCACCAGCGCCACCTACGCCGACATCCCGAGTTACCACTTCAGCGGTTCGCTCATGGTCTGGTCGCTGTTGGCCGGAGTCGTCATCGGACTCCTCGCGGTCTTCTACGTCCGATTGATCGGTTGGGCGTCGCACTTTCGCGCGAAGGGTCCTCACATCTTGTGGGTGATGCCGCTCGCCTTCGCGGTCCTCGGCGTCATCGGGATCTGGTACCCGCAGCTCTTCGGCAACGGCAAAGACATGGCGCACGAGGCGTTCCTCGGGATCGGAGGGATCGGCCTCTTGTTCGCGCTCTTCGCGCTCAAGCCGCTCGTGACCGCGATGATGCTGGGTAGTGGCGCCGCGGGCGGCGTCTTCACGCCATTCCTGGCGACCGGAGCGCTGTTCGGGGCCCTCTTCGGAGCGTTGTGGATCCACCTATGGCCCGGCACGCCCGTCGGAGCGTTCGCCGTCGTGGGCGCGGCGGCGATGATTGGCGCCTCGATGCAGGCGCCGCTCGCGGGCCTGGTCCTCGTGCTCGAACTGACGCACAGCGCCTTTTCGTTGGCCGTGCCGATGATGGCGGCCACCGCGATCGCGACGTTCTTGGTTCGCCAGATCGACGGATACAGCATCTACTCGGCCCGTCTACCACGGCGCGAGGACCACGGGGCACTGGCCACTCCCGAAGGCACGTGAGACCGAGTTCTCGGAACCGGTGTCGCTCAGCATGAAAGACTGTTGACGTGTACGTCCCTCCGAAGCACGCCGTTGACGAAGCGGCCGCGTGGGAGATCGTCCGAGAGGCCGGCGCCGGCATGCTCGTCGCCCAGGCCCCCGACGGTCTCCAGAGCGTCTTCGTGCCCGTGGTCGTCAGTGATGATCACACGAAAATCCTGACCCACGTCGCCCGGGCCAACAGGTGGTGGCGATCGCTGTCTGACGGCGACGAGGTGCTTGGACTGTTCCTGGTGGCGAGCGCGTACGTGTCACCGTCGAACTACCCGAGCCGCTTCGAGGCGCCCGGTGTCGTGCCGACCTGGAACTACGTCGCGGCCGAGGTCCGGGGCACCGTGACCGTGCACGACGATCCCGAGTGGCTCCAACGCCAGGTGCGCCGCCTGACCGACCAGTTCGAGGCCGGACGATCGCCGGTGTGGAGCGTCGACGACGCGCCGAATGAGTACGTGGAGCGCCAGGTCACAGCGATCGTCGGCGTCGAGATCGACGTCGTCGCGATCCAGGGCAAGGCCAAGCTCTCGCAGAACCGACCCGAGATCGACCACGACGCGGTGCGCGACAACCTGGCCCACGGCACTCCGGCCGAACGCAACGTCGCGGCGCACATGACCGATGACCGATGAGTCGACACTGACCATCCGCCTCTGCGGGCTCGACGACTGGGAGGACCTGCGCGCGATCCGGCTCGAGGCGCTCGCCGACACCCCCGACGCGTACGGCTCGACCTACGAGGAGTCGAGTCGCTGGTCCGACGCACAGTGGAAGAACGCCGCGTCGACGAGGCTGTACTACCTGGCCGACCGGGACGGTCGCGTGGTTGGGATGGTCTCGGGCGGCTTCAACGACGGCTACCCCGGAACCCGGTGGCTGTACGGCATGTACGTGACGCCGAGTGAACGCGGCACCGGCACGGCGAATCGATTGGTGCGCTCGATCGAGGAGTGGGCGAGGAAACACGGCGTTGACGAGATCTATCTGCACGTGACGACCTCCGTGCCGCGCGCCCGGGCCTTCTACGAAAAGATTGGCTTTCGCTCCACCGGGGAGAGCTTAGAAATGGAACGCGATAAGTCGTTGACGTTGGTCACCATGGTGAAGCGCATTGACTGAGTTCGACCTGACGGTCTCGCGCGTCTCGGCCGAGCAGTTGCATGAACTCCGCCGTCGGGTCCTACGTGACGACGACCCCGCGATCTATCACCCGGATCCGCGCGACTCTAACGAGACGTCGCTCCACTACGGCGGTTTCCTCGGCCCGCGCCTCATCGTGAGCGCGTCATTCTTCCCGTCGGCACCGCCGATCAACGCCGCGCTGGTCACGTTTCAACTGCGCTACATGGCGACCGACTTCGACGTCCAAGGACGAGGGTACGGCGCGCGCGTGCTCGCCTTCGCCGAAGAGGACTTGCGATCGATGGGCGTTGAGCAGATCTGGGCGAACGGTCGCGACACCGCGTTGGGCTTCTATGAATCGGTTGGGTGGCTTCGACTCGAGGGCTCCGAACATCTCAGTCCCGAGACGCAGTTGCCCCACACCGTGATCTTCAAATCCTTATCCAGCAATTAGGACCTGGCGCGGTCCTCGCTTCAGGCGTAACTAAGTTTGGGGCGTGCGAAAGACACTCTCCGTGGTCGTGGTCGTCGTCGTTCTCGGCGCGATCGGAGGCTTAGCGGTCTATCACTTTCGCAACAACACTCCCGCCGCGTCGACGAGCACCACAACGACGACGACACTGCCCACCTACCCGGTCGCGCCGCTGACCGGTCTGCCCGATCCGACGGGCCTCTCGGTGAAGCGCCCCGCCCTGACGGTGAAGATCGAGAACACCCCGCAGGCCCTTCCCCAGTGGGGCATCGATCAGGCCGACGTGGTCTACGAAGAGATCGTGAACGGGGGCATCACTCGACTCGCCGCGATCTTCAATTCGCACGCCCCGATAAAGGTCGGACCGGTGCGTTCCGTGCGTCCGACCGACACCCAGGTCGTGTGGCCCATCGGTGGGATCTTCGCCTACTCCGGCGGCGCGCCCTACGCCGTGGCGAGCATCTCGACGGCGCCGGTCAAGCTCATCGATGAATCCAGCGCCGGAACCGCGATGTTCCGCGATCCCGACCTCTACGCGCCCCATAACCTCTTCGCCATCGCGCCCAAGCTCTTCGCGTTCGGGGGCACTCCGGTGCCGCCACCGCGACTCTTCTCGTATCGAACGGCCAGCGAGAAGGCGCCCGGCCTCGCGGTCGTCCGATTCACCGTGCCCTTCCCGAGCATCTATCCGGTGACCTGGACCTGGGATGCGGCCTCGTCGTCGTGGGACCGAACCCTCTTCGGCATGGCCGACGTGACCGGCACCGGGGTGCGAGAGTCGCCGAGGAACGTCATCGTGATGTGGGTGAACTACGTGAACGGCATCGGCACCGAGAACTCCTACGCCGACCTGCAGGGTTCGGGGACCGCGGCGTTCTTCGTCGACGGCAAGGAGACGATGGGGACGTGGTCGCGAGGCCCGTCCAAGGCCGACATCGTCCAGTACAAGACGGCGAACGGTCAGTCGGCGTTGATGACACCTGGTCAGACCTGGGTCGAACTCTTGAACGTCGGGGCGACGCTCTCAGTCACGCGGTGACGGCGGCCGAGAGTCGCTCGAGCGTACCTTCCATCCCCCGGCGATTGCGCTCGGGGAATCCGAGGGCGATGATCGCGAAGGCCCACGGTCGCTCGTAGTCGAACGTCTCGGTGACCAAGGTGCCACCATCGACCTCTTCGAGGTCGTAGCGCCAGATAAAGAGGGCGAAGTGGTGCCACGCGATGGCCCGGTTCTCTTCGAAGACGACGACCCGGTTCCGCGTGACGTAGCCCAGTCCTATCTTCATGCGCATCGAGAACGTCGAGCCGAGCGCCAATCGTTCGGGGGCGCTCTTCACCGAGGAGACCGAACCGGAGCCGTCAAGGAGCACGTGTTGACGGGGGTCGGCGAGCAGATCGAAGATACGTGACGCGGGCGCGTGGATCAGTCGCGAGACGGAAATCGAGCGTGACGACGACATCGTTTCATCGTAGGGTGGTGAATTGGGTACGGCGATGGGAGCGTTTTGAACTACCGCGAATTCTTGATTGACACCCCTGATGGGAGGACCCTCGAAGTGGCGACGGTCGGTGAACCGACCGGTCACACCGTCCTCTTTCACCACGGCACGCCGGGAGCGGTGAACCAGATGAGGTTGTTCGCGCCTCTGGTCGAAGACGGGAGCCTCTACATGGTCACCACGTCGCGCGCCGGCTACGGCCGGTCCTCGCGCCTCGAGGGCCACGACGTCGCATCAGTGGTCAGTGACGCTCGCGCGGCACTGGATTCCCTTGGTCGAGACGACTACGTCGCCGTCGGATGGTCGGGCGGGGGGCCGCACGCGCTCGCGTGCGCGGCCCTCGACGCGACGCGATGTCGTGCGGCCTGGTCTCTCGCGGGTGTGGTGCCGGCGACGCTCGACTTTGACTGGACCGAAGGAATGGGGCCCGAGAACGTCGAGGAGTACGCGCTCGCCAAAAGAGGCGGACCGGAGTATGAATCCGTGATGGAGTTGATGGGTGACGTGCTCGGCGCGGTGAGCGGAGACGACATCGTCGAGACGTTCGGCGGGTTGCTCTCCGAACCAGACAAGGCGGTCTTGGAATCCGACACCCTGCGAGAGAGTTTCGCGGCCTCGATGCGCAAAGCCTTCGAGACCGGCTGGCGCGGGTTCTTCGATGACAACGGGGTTCTGATGAAGGAGTGGGGATTCGACCCCACGACGATTGGGGTGCCGATCGCGGTGTGGTTTGGCGATCGGGACCTGTCGGTCCCGCGGACGCACGGCGAGTGGTTAATCAAGAACCTCCCGACGGCGAGTGAACACTATTACCACGGCGAGGGCCATTTCTCTCTGTGGGCGAATCACTTCGACGAACTGGCAGCGGCGATCAACGAGACCTATGTCTAGACCGTGGTCGAGTCTCGCGACGTACGCAGAACCGTCATGCGCATAGGCAACCTCTACGGTCCGGACGCCACGTTCCTGGGCGTGCCCGGAGCCGATCCCGAGGTGCTCTCGCAGTGGTCATCGTCGGGCGCGGCGATCATCGGCGCGCCCTTCGACGGGGGCACGTCGCACCGACCGGGATGTCGCTTCGGTCCTCAGGCGATTCGCGTCACCGACTACCTGCCCCACGACGGCATGCGCCCCAGTCTCGCCCTCGGGATCGATCCACTGACCACTCTCGCGGTCGTCGACCTCGGTGACGTGGAGATGCCCTCGGGCGACACGGAGACGTCGCTCCAACGTCTCGAAGCGCGCGTCGCGGCCGTCGCGTCGACTGGGGTCATCCCGATCGTGCTCGGTGGCGATCACACGATTGCCCTACCCGACGTGACCGGCGTCGCCCACCACGTCGGCTGGGGACGCGTCTCGGTGATCCACTTCGACGCTCACGCCGACACCGGTGAGACGCAGATGGGATCGCTGTACGGACACGGCACGCCGATGCGCCGACTCATCGAGTCGGGCGCCTGTCGCGGGGACCGCTTCTTGCAGATCGGACTGCGCGGCTACTGGCCGGAACCGGCCACGCTGGCGTGGATGGCCGAGCAGGGGATGCGCTCGTTCGAGATGTCCGAGATCGTGTCGCGCGGGCTCGACGAGGTCCTCGACGAGGCGATCTCCATCGCGATGAGCGACTGCGACGCGGTCTTCCTCTCGGTCGACGTCGACGTCGTCGACCCCGGTTCGGCGCCCGGCACCGGCACGCCCGAACCGGGTGGCCTCACGAGTCGACAACTCCTCGACGCGGTGCGCCGTCTCGCGATGGAAGTACCCGTCGGGGGCGTCGACGTGGTCGAGGTCTCCCCGCCGTACGACCACGCCGAGATCACGGCGTACCTCGGAAACCGCATCGTCCTCGAGGCCCTCGGCGGCATCGCCTGGCGTCAGAGGTCCCAGCGCGGCGAGGCGACGCGCTCGCCGAACGACCCGTTGTTAGAGGGGCGCTAGTCCCGCATCGACTCGAGGATCTCGTCCACGAGTTCGTCCGTCGTGTTGGGGTGCAAGAACGCGAGTCGACCGACCGTCTCGCCCTCCCACTTGGTGGGTGTCACGAAGGCGACCTGGTCGCGCAGCAGCTGGTGGCTCCACTCGGTGTAGCGCTCACTCGTCCAGCCCTTACGTCGGTAGAGGACGATCGAAAGGCTGATCGGCCGGACCATCTCGAGGTAGTCGCGCTCTTCGATCTTCTTCTGCGTGCGGTGCGCGAGATCGACGGCGCACTGGACCGCGCTCTCGTAGGCCGCGGTGCCGTTGGTGACCAGTGAGAACCAGAAGGGGAGACCGCGGGCCCGGCGCGACAGGTGGATCGCGAAGTCCGAGGGGTTCCACTCGTAGTGCTCGTCGTCGCTCGAGTGCAGGATGTCGAGGTAGCCGGCCTGCTGGGCGAGGACCTTACGCGCGACGGTCGGGTCGCGGTAGATCAGCGCGCAACAGTCGAGCGGTCCGAACAGCCACTTGTGCGGGTCGACGATGAAACTGTCGGCGTGTCGCACGCCCCCGAGCAGGTGTCGCTCGCTCGGGGAGAACAGCGCGGCCCCACCGTAGGCGCCGTCGACGTGGAACCACAGGTCGTGTTCGCGCGCGTAGCTGCCGAGTCCCTCGAGGTCGTCCACGATACCGGCGTTCGTCGTCCCCGACGTCGCCACGATCCCGATCACGCTCTCGGGGTTCGGGTCGTTCGCCAACGCCTCTTCGAGACTGGCGCGCGTGAAGCGGTGGTCGACGGTCGTCACGATGAGCGGCTCGACGCCGAGCACGTGCAACGCCTTGCCCACGCTCGAGTGCGCGTCCGAGGAGATGGCGTAGCGCACCTCGTGCGGCAAGAGGTTCGGACGCTTGGCGCGTCCGACGTCGCGTCCCACGGTGAGACTCGAGAGGTTCCCCAACGAACCCCCGGAGACGAAGGCGCCGCCCGAGCCCTCGGGCATGCCGGCGAGTTCCGCGAGGAACTCGAGCGCCAGGTTCTCGGCTCGCACCACACCACTGGACTCCAACCAGCTCGTGCCGTTGAGGCCGGAGCAGGCGACGACCATGTCGAAGAGCAGCGAGTTCTTGGTCGGGGCGTTCGGGATGAAGGCGAGGAAGCCGGGCGAGTCGATCGAGACGACCGACGGAGCCAGGTCGTTCTTGAAGAACTCCAGGATCTCGTCGGCGTCGTGGCCCTCGGCACTGATGAAGCCCTTCATGTCGCCCGGGGTTCCTTCGTAGAGACTTCCGAAGTCGAGCGGCACCGGGTCCATCGAAAGGCGGTCTCGACAGTAGTCAAAAACTTCGTTCGCCAGCGTGGCGTCGTACTCAAACATCGGGTGCCCCATTGCACGGCCTTTCGAAATTGATCCCGGTATATCGTACGACCTCAAACGACCTTCTCCGGCCCAGCGGACGGAGGTGCACGACGCTGCTTGTAACCTCTCGTGATGGCGACGCAGCGGATCGGCTACCTCGGGCCCGAGGGCTCGTTCTCGCACGAGGCCGTCTCCACGCTGCAAGACGTCGCCCCCGTCGCGTGCGAATCACTGGCCGATCTGCTCTCGTCGGTGGCCGATGGAACGCTCGACCTGGGCTTGGCGCCACTCGAGAACGCCATCGAGGGCACGGTGTCGGCCACGATCGACGGCCTGGTCTTCGACCACGAACTGGTGATCGTCGAAGAGATCGTGCTCCCGATCCGCCTCCATCTGCTCGCGCGCGCCGGCGTGACGATCGAGGACGTGACGAGCGTGCGCAGTTACGTGCACGCGTTGGCGCAGTGTCGGGGATACCTTCACGGTCTGGGTGTCGAGATCGAACCCTCGACGTCGACGTCGCAGGCGGCGCGCGAGGTCGCCGAGTCGAGCGAACCGTGGGCCGCGGTCGCGTCGGCGCTGGCCGGCGAGCTCTTCGATCTGGTCGCGCTCGCCACGGACATCGAGGATCACCCCGATAACGCGACCCGCTTCGTCGTCGTCGGTCGCGAGCACGTCGCCGCGCCCACCGGTCACGACCGGACCACCATCGTGTGCTTCCAGGACGCCGACCGGCCCGGTTCGCTCTACGGCATCCTCGGTCGCTTCGCCGCCCGCGACATCAACCTCACGAAGCTCGAGAGCCGCCCGACGAAGCGCGGTCTGGGCGACTACTGCTTCGTGATCGAGTTCGAGGGTCACGTCGCCGACGACGTCGTCGCCGACTGCCTGGCCGATCTCCAGGCCCACCTGGCGCGCGTGAAGTTCCTGGGTTCGTACCCGGTGACCGGACTGGAGGCCACCGACCGCCGCGAAGAGGTCGCCGCGGCTCGGCGCTCGGCCGACGCGTGGATCAAGGGAATTCGCTCTCGCATCACCACGTGAGGTCGGCCGAACTCAGGGAGTCGTGATGCGCTCCAGTGCGTTCGCGATCACCTGGGACGCGGCCTTCGCGCCGAGATGCTGGTCGATGACGTCCAGGAGCTGTTGCAGGTCGAGCGGCTTCGACAGGTACTCGTGGACGCCGGCGTTGCGGAACCGACGTCGCTGCCACGTCGTCGCGTCGGCCGAGAGGACCACGACCGGGATGTCGACGGTCCGCGAATCACCCTGGAGCCGCTCCAACACCTCGAAGCCGTGGATGTCGGTCAGGTGGACGTCGAGCAAGATGAGGTCCGGGCGGTGCTGCTGCGCCAGTTCCACGCCCATGCCGCCCAGGAGCGACGTGATGAGATTGATGTTCGGTCGCTGCATCAAGAGCCGTTCGACCAGTTGGACGTTCGCGACGTCGTCTTCGATGTAGAGCACCGTCGACTCGGCGGGGTTGGCGGCGCGGAGTTCGAGCGTCGGCGTGGAGCGCGTCACGGACAGCTTTGGGCTCAAGACGTTCGGTAGTTCGATCCAGAAGGTCGAACCCCGGCCGACCTGGCTGTCGACACCCAGGGTGCCGCCGATGGCTTCGATGAGACCCTTGGAGAGCGCCAATCCGAGTCCCGTTCCCTCGATGCCCGACGTCTCGGCGTCCAATCGGTCAAAGGGCGTGAACAGTCGGTCGATGAGGTCGGGGCTGATGCCCGGTCCGGTGTCACTCACCGAGAGTCGTACCCGGCTGCGCGGTCGTGGACCGCACGAGATGGTCACCGTGCCATTGGGTCGGTTGTACTTGATGGCGTTGGACAGGAGGTTGAGCAGGACCTGCTTCAGCCGCTGCTGGTCGCCGAGTACCTGGAAGTCGTAGTCGGACTGGGAGAAGATCGTCACGCCGAGATCGTTGGCCTGTGGCTTCACCAGTTCGACGCACTCCTTTTCGAGGTCCTGCAACACGATCGGCTCGATGAGGACGCTGATGTGGCCCGACTCGATGCGCGAGATGTCGAGGACCTCGTTGATCAGTTCGAGGAGGTACTTACCCGAGTTGTGGATGTAGCCGACCATCTCGAGCTCGTCGGGTTCCTTCAGTTCCATTTCGAGAATCTGGGCGAAGCCGAGCACGGAGTTGAGTGGTGTGCGCAGCTCGTGGCTCATGCGCGACATGAACTCGCTCTTGGCGGTGTTGGCGCGTTCGGCCGCCTCCTTCGCCTCTTTCAGCACGAACTCGTCGGCCACGGCTTCGGTGACGTCTCGTGAGACCAGGACCGCTCGCTTCTCGTGCCCCCCCTCGTCGACGATGAGACGTCCGCGCGTCTCGATCGACAGCATTCGGCCGTCGACGTGTTGGGCGCGAAAGCGGTAGTTGGTGAGCGCCCCGTCCTCGCCTCGGAAGAGTCGGCGCAGTTCGGTGGCGACGTGATCGCGGTCCTCGGGCCAGACGATGTTGAGCGAGTTCTTCCCGCGCCGTTCGGTGTGAGAGACGCCGTAGATCCGATCGGTGCCGGGACTGACGTCGAGCACTTGGAACTGCTCGTCGATGGTGATGATCGAGTCCACGACCGCGTCCAGGATCGCGCGCTTGGTTTCGAGGCTGCCGGCCAGGTCGAGCTGCGCCTCCACCTGACTCGTGATGTCGCGTCCGGCGGAGAAGACCAGTCCGTTGCGCCCCTGACAGCTCCACTCGATCCATCGGTACGTTCCGTCACGACGGCGCTGTCGGTTGCGGAACTCGATCAGAGTAGCGTCGGGCGCGGCGACCAGGCGGTCGAACTCGCGCACGGTCGCCACGACGTCGTCGGGGTGGATGAGATCGATGAACGGTCCGCTCTGCAGGTCCTCGAGGGACCAGCCCATCTGTTCGGGCCAGGCCGCGTTGACGACCTGCCACGTGCCGTCGGCGCCCAGGACCGACAGCAGGTCGGTCGAGTTCCAAAAGAACTCGCCGAGCACTGAGGTGTCGTAACTCTCCCTGGACATGTACAACGCTCCGTTCGGTAAGCATGTGAGGACCGTGCAGCAAAAAAGGCGGCGCCTATCGACAACGTCCGAAAACGTCCGGCGCCTCTAAAAACCATACTGGCGTATTCGGAATTACTTCTTTAGTATCCGCTGTGAATACGGACAAACGCAACGAAGTGATCACGTCACGTCAGAAAAAAGTTGCTCGGTTGATGTCGAATTGCGAATGCGACCTCGATGTGTTGCGCGTGAGAGAACGAACACGTCAAAACTCAAACGTTGACCTTCACTCGATCGAGCGAGTCGAGGTAGTAGCGAATCTGGATCGCGACCGCCGCGCCCTCGCCGACCGCCGACGCGATCTGCTTCGTGGAACCGGATCGCACGTCGCCGGCGGCGAACACGCCGTCGACGCTGGTGCGAAACATCGCGTCGGTCACGATGAAGCCTCGTTCGTCGACCTTGAGTGCGTTGTCGAGGAAACTCGTATTGGGATCGAGTCCGATGAAGATGAAGGCTCCCGCCGTCACGTGCGTCGCTTCGGCGCCGTCGCAGGACACCGTGATCGACTCCAATTTGCCGGAGGCGTTCGCGTTGAAGGACTTGACGGACGTGTCGAGCAGGACCGACATCTTCGGGTGGTTCATGACCTTGTCCTGCAGGAGCTTGTTGGCCGTCAGCTTCGACATGGACTGGATCACGGTGACGTGCTCGGCGAACTGGGTCAGGAAGAGACCCTCTTCGAGACCACTGTTGCCGCCGCCGACCACGGTGAGGTCCTTGGCGCCCCGGTAGAACGGTCCGTCACACGTCGCACAGAAGTGGATGCCGGCGCCAATGAGGTCGGCCTCACCGTCGGCGTCGGTGCGTCGGTAGGTCGAACCGCTCGCGATGAGCACGGCCGGCGCGAGGACGGAGTCGCCGGTGGAGAGGTCGACGCGCATCATCGGTCCGTCGCGTTCGATGTGCGTCGCGCCGACGGCCTGGAGGATCTCGACGCCGTAGCGCTGCGCTTGCTGGGTCATGCGTTCGGCCAGTTCGGCGCCGCCGACGCCGTCGGGGAAACCGGGGTAGTTGTCAAAGCGCTCGGTGACGCCGGCCTGACCGCCCGGCGCGGACTTCTCGACGATCAACACCTTCGCGTTCTCTCGTGCGCCGTAGATCGACGTCGTCAGTCCCGTCGGTCCGCCGCCCACGATGACGATGTCGTACTCCTTCTCCGACGCGACGCGCGAGAGCCCGATTCGATCGGCCAGCTCGTCGTTCGACGGTTCGGCGAGGAACGTGCCGTCGGGAAAGACGATCGTCGGGATGATCCGCTTGCCGTCGTTGCGCGCTTCGACCTCGGCGGTCTTCTCGGGGAACTCTTCGAGGTCGATCCAGTTGTAGGCCACGCGGTGTGACGCCAGGAACTGCTTGGCGCGGCGACAGTCTGGGCACCAGCTCGCGCCGTAGACGGTGATCGGTGCATCAGTTGACGTCATGATTGGCCTCCGTCGTCGTCTCGGTACCGTCGGAACAGGTCGACGAGACCCTCCACGACATCGCTCGGGAGGTCCTCGGGACCAACCTTGCCGCTCGCGGCGATGGTCGCACGCATCTGCTCCAGGTAGGCCGTGCAGGCGTCGCACCCGGCCAGGTGCTTCTCGAGGCGACGGCGCTGACGTCGCGACAGGGTGCCGTCGAGGTAGTCGCTCACCAGTTCGACGGCGTCGCGACAGACGAGGGGTGACGGCAGCAGCTTCATATCTTCGATCCCTTCACGGCCTCTTCGACGATCTCTCGCACTCGAGCTCGGCCCCGGTGCAGTATCACCCGCACGTTCGCCTCGCTGAGTCCGAGAAGTGTGGCCACCTCCTGTGTAGATAGTCCTTCGACGTCGCGAAGCGTTACGACGGCCTGCTGGGGTTCACCCAGTTCGTCGATCGCCTTGCGCACCGCGTTCAAGAGCGCTGAGTTGTCGAGTCGCGAGTCGATGGCTTCGGTAAAGGGAACAGGTGGTTCACTCCACATGCCGGCCTGATCGAAACGCTGCGACGACACGCTCGGTCCGGATTCGTTCGGGTCGAAGGGAATCGTCCGATGCTCTTTCACGCCGGACGTGCGGGCCCGGTTGACGCAGATCCGCAAAAGCCAGGTCTTGAAGGAGCTGCGCCCCTCGAACCTCTCGATGCCCTTGAGCACGGCGATCCAGGTGTCCTGCGCGACGTCTTCGGCGGTGGCGGCACTCGCCACGTAGTAGCGCGCGATCTTCACGAGCGTCACGTGGTAGCGCCGAACCAGTTCCGTGAAGGCGGACTCGTCGCCGCCGAGCAGGCGTCCCAAGAGCTCGGCGTCGTCCACGTGAAGAACAGTACCCGGCAACGATTCTCCTTGTCATTCGATGTCGCTCGACGCGCCACAACGCGGCGACCGCGGGGCTTACGGCCCCGCGGTCGACGTGACATCTACTTCGCGGTTACTCAGCTAATGGCGAGCCCTTCGGGGGCGGGGGGAAGGTTGAAGATCGTCTCGATCTGGGTCAGCGTTCCACCGGAGCCGATGGCGAAGGCGTCAATCGTGTGAGCGCCACCGCTTTCGACGTAGAAGAACTTCCCGTCAGGTGAGATCACCGAGTCGGTCGTTCCGGCGTGGGCCGTCGCCGCCAACGCGTTGACGAGCACCGGAGCCCCGGACGAGTTCTCCGTGAAGGAACTGACGGTGCCGCTCCCGGCGTTCGAGCCGTAGTAGTAGCCGTTCGCTCCCGAGATCCAGCACAGCGCCGCGGCGCTGTCGCTGACGGTGCCGAGCGAGGTGAGCGTGCCGTTGGCGTTCACGCTGTAGGTCGTCACCCAGCTACCTGCCGCTTCGGTCGCGACCACGTTACCGGCCGCGTCGAAGACGAAGGAGAACGGGAGGCCGTTGACCGATGCCGTGACCACGGGCGCCGTTCCGAGTGCGCCATTGGCGCCCACCGAGAACACGTCGTACGCGTTGGTCGACAGCTTGGTCGTGACGATGAGGTGCTGGCCGTTCGGGGTGTAGCTCACTTGACCGGGACCGTGGTGGAAGTCCGGGGGTGTCGCGTTCGAGAGTCCGAGCGAGCGCACCTGACCGGCGAGCGGCACGAGGCGTCCGCCGAACCACGCGAACTCGGCGACCGAGCCGGCGCCGCCGGCGTTCAACACGGCGACGAGATTGCCGCTGGTCGCGATCGAGTCGGGAAAGAGACCGCCACTCGGGAGCTGCTGCTCGAAGTAGAGGTGCGTACCTTGGACAGCGAAGACCGTCACCGTGTCGCTGCCGGGGTTCGTCGCGATGAGGTTGGCGCCGTGGTTCGCGAGCACGAGGCCGTCCTGGCTCGCGAGGGGATCGGCCGTCGCGCCGGCCGCCGTGGCGCCGAGTCCGCCGGTGGCGTAGCTACCGGCGTACGAGATGGTGCCGTCGCTCGACTGACGATAGCTGAGCACGCTATTGCCCGCGGTCGCGTCCGTTTCGACGAAGAGCGCGCTGCGAGGTCCGTTCTGGCCGAAGAAATGCGGTGTCGACGCACCGGCGTTGGCGCTAACTGCAACGCCCAGTCCGAGCGCTAGGACGCCCGCACTCGCTGCACGAAGTGGATTGCGTAGATTCATGGGTTTTCTCCTTGGTTGGGCATCAGTGCCAATAAGCAGTCCCACGTCGCGCATTCGCGTTACAGGTCAGTTCAGGAGAGACGATGCCCCGGCCGATAAGGGCCGGGGCATCGTCGGGTATGAGCTCTTTGGCGGAGGGAGTGGGATTTGAACCCACGGTGGGCAAGCCCACGCCGGTTTTCAAGACCGGTACATTCGTCCGCTCTGTCATCCCTCCGAAGGAGACCTTAGTTGACGACTATTTCTTCTTATGGAGGCGGTGACGCGCCGCGACGTCGAGCACGGCCTTGCGTAGTCGCACCGACTGCGGCGTGACCTCGACCGCTTCGTCGTCGGCGATGAACTCGAGCGCCTGCTCCAAGGAGAAGATCGTCGGTGGCGCGATCCGTTCGGTGTTGTCGCTGCCCGACGCGCGCATGTTGGTGAGTTTCTTCTCCTTCGTCGGGTTCACGTTCATCTCGTCCGAGCGTGAGTTCTCGCCCACGATCATGCCCTCGTAGACCTCGACACCGGGCCCGACGAAGAGTACGCCGCGCTGTTCGAGGTCGAGCAGGGCGTTGCCCGTCGTGTCCCCGCGCCGGTCGGCCACCAGCACGCCGTTCTGACGGAGCCGGATGTCGCCGAACCACGGCGCGTACCCATCGAAGTTGGAGTGCATGATGCCCGCGCCGCGCGTCTCGGTCATGAACTCAGTGCGAATCCCGACCAGACCGCGCGCCGGGATCCGCCATTCGAGGCGGACCCAACCGGTGCCGTGGTTGACCATGTCGGTCATCGTTCCCCTGCGCGTGGCGAGCAACGTGGTCACGTTGCCCACGAACTCCTCGGGGACGTCGATGGTGACGTGTTCGACCGGCTCGTGGAGTTTCCCGTTGACGGTCTTAGTGACGACCTGTGGCTTGCCCACGGTGAGTTCGAACCCCTCTCGACGCATGGTCTCGATGAGGACGGCCAGTTGCAGCTCACCACGACCCTGAACCTCCCAGGCGTCGGGACGCTCGGTGTTAAGGACACGCAGCGCGACGTTACCCACCAGTTCGCGGTCCAGGCGGTCCTTCACCATTCGCGCGGTGAGCAGTCTGCCTTCGGTGCCCGCGAGCGGCGAGGTGTTGATGCCGATCGTCATCGAGAGGCTCGGCTCGTCCACGTGGAGCGGTTCGAGGGCGATGGGGTTCTCGGGGTCGGCCAACGTCTCGCCGATGGTGATGTCCTCGAAACCGGCGACCGCGACGATGTCACCGGGTCCGGCGCTCTGGGCCGGGATGCGCTCGAGCGCTTCGGTGATGAAGAGTTCGGTGATCTTGGCGTGCTCTATCGTGCCGTCGATTCGACACCACGCCACGCGTTGGCCGCGTTCGAGATTGCCGTTGATCACTCGACACAGCGCCAGGCGTCCGAGGTACGGGGAGGCGTCGAGGTTGCAGACCAGGGCCTGGAGCCCGTGGCCCTCTTCGTATTCGGGCGCCGGCACGAAGTCGGCGATCGTCTGGAAGAGCGGCGTGAGGTCACCGGACGTGTCGTTCACGTCGAGCGAGGCCCAGCCCTGGCGCGCGCTCGCGTAGAGGATCGGGAAGGAGATCTGGTGTTCGTCGGCGTCTAAGTCGAGGAAGAGGTTCTCCACTTCTTCGACGACCTCCTTGATACGGGCGTCGGGACGGTCGACCTTGTTGATGACGAGGACGACCGGCAGACGCTTCTCGAGCGTCTTTCGCAGCACGAACCGAGTCTGCGGGAGGGGACCCTCGGCGGCGTCGACTAACAAGATGACCGCGTCGACCATGGCGAGTCCCCGTTCGACCTCGCCGCCAAAGTCGGCGTGACCTGGCGTGTCGATGATGTTGATGGTGAGGTCGTGCCACTTGACGGCCGTGTTCTTCGCGAGGATGGTGATGCCCTTTTCGCGCTCGAGGTCGCCGGAGTCCATGACCCGGTCGGTCAACTCCTCGTGGGCCGTGAACGACCCGGTCTGGCGCAGCATCTTGTCGACGAGCGTGGTCTTTCCGTGGTCCACGTGGGCGATAATGGCGATATTTCTAAGGGAAGTTCTCAATGGCATGACCCATCAAGGCTACTCGGGTACCCCTTGAAGTAATACCTACGCGGCCAACGGCGTCGGCCGACGACGCTGGACGACGGCGGTGCGCACGAGATCTTTGGCACCGCTGCGCAGGTCGCTCATCGTGCCGTCAACCGAGAGACAGACCCCGGCGTCTGGCCAGAGCCCGATGAAACGCACCGGCGCGACGCCGTCGTGATCGGCCAACGCCTCGATCGTGAGGTCGGCGCGCAACCCCGGCCCGGCGCTCTTGCCGGGTGAGCCGTTGCGCACGCGAACGACGGTCCGAGATTCGCCGGCGTGCACGATGAGGTCGCGTCGAGCACGGAGGGTCGTGCGCGCCGAAGCGACGTCGTAGTAGGCGTCGCTGGCCGCGACGACCCAGGGTGTCTCGAGCCACTCGGCGATCTCTTGGAGTTGCGTCGCCCAGTTCACCGCCTCGGCGCTCACGAGTCCGATGACCGGATGCGGTGCCGAGGCCAGCCAGTGCGAGAGCGAACCGCACCGGGAGTACCCCGACGCGGCGCGCAACATCTGATCGCCCAACTCGTCGCGCACGGCGTCGCGCACGGAAGCGGGTTGCGTCGTCATCCGACGCAGCGACGCGTTACCGAGGACTCGACGGGCCGTTGCGGGCGACCAACGAAAGGCGTCGCCACTTCGTCCCGCTCGCTCGACGCTCCACGCGTCGAGTCGACGATGGCCCGGCACGCTCACGGCGCGAAATCGTGTCGACAGCGAGGCGCGGTGCGCGTCGGTCAACTGCACCGGTGCGAGGGGCGCGTCGTTGACCAGCTCATTGAGATCGGACTTGGTGAGCCGGCGATGCAACAACGTCACTTCGTTCCCCACTGGTCGCGCACGCTCGCGAGCACGTCCTCGACGCTTCGGGCGAGGAGTTCGTAGTCGACGTCACGTATCCAGATCTCGCCCGTGGCGCTCGAGAACGTGCAGGTACGAAGTGGCGTCACCGACGTCCGCAACGTTTGCATCAGTGCGTGAAAGCGCATCGATCGTTCGGCACCATCGCCGAGTGGGGAGGTGGTGACGTCGAACAGGGCGATTGACGCCACGTCACTCGTCGAGGTGCCGATCATCAGGTCGACGACGTCGCGCAGCACGACGTTGCCACCCGCGAGTCGTTGGGTCGCGCGAACGCGGCTCCGCGGCATCCACCGGGCCGGGATCTCCCCCAGCGCGCGCGTCAGGGTGACGCAGTGCGCCTCGAGGTCGGTCGCGAGCCGAGCACGTTCGTCGTCATCGTAGGCGTCGAGGTGTCGGATCAATTCGTTGGTGCCGACCTCTGCGCGCCAGGCCGTGACGGCGTCGTCGAAGGCGTGATCGATCGACATGCCCACGCTCAAGAGTCGCAGCAACTGGCCGAGCAGCATCCCACGGATTCGTCCGCGCGTCGAGGAGGCGACGTCGGTGGTGGCCACGTGCTGTTGGAGTGACGACGTTCTCACCACGAGCGGCGTCTCGAGTTTCGCCGCACCGATGACCTCGAAGATACCGTCTTCGAGGAGCGAGCGAAGACCACCGGCACTGGCGATGTCGATCAGGGGACGCGTGGACCGGTCGCCGCGCAACGCCTCCACCACGCTAATGGGAG
>JBEKCK010000013.1:0-49111 GCA_050014915.1 Acidimicrobiales bacterium
CACGAGTACTGCTGTCACCGCGTACTTGGCCAAATCCATGGGCACCTCCGATAGGGAAGTGTCCCAGAAACTGTGTTAGATGCTGTCCCAGAAACTGTGAGACCTCAGACCCCCTCGCCCACGAGTTGAGATCCAAAAGGACTCAACGCCTCACGGCTTCGAGCGGGAACTAGACGCAGTCCGCGAACATCTTGGATCCCCACAGATGGGCCACGACGGACGGAAAATCTGTGGCGCAGAGCGGTAACGCCGGCGACCAGATCATGAACCACCTGCCCGTCCCAATCTTGTTGAAGACGCCGAAACTGCCACCGTCTTGAAACGAGATCTCGGCCTTGAGACTCGCCGGATGCACCAAACTGAATGACGCGATGGCCCACTCGCGATGATCGACGGCGTCGTAGGCAATATCTACCTTCCTCCAACCGTTGGGCGAGTTGACCGAGTCCCAGGTGATCCGGTCGGTACCCAGCATCTCCTTGTGTCGAATCTTGAAATGTAGGAACGCCGCCTTGACGCTCGCCAAGTCGCCGGCCGTAGCGTCGATGAAGTGAGAGACTTCCCGCGGGGCAGCCGAAGACTCCGCATGACGGTTCACTCCATTGATTACCGTGACCACAATCCCGACCGAAACGACGATTTTTAGGGCCGATCGCTTCATACAAAGCGAACGTAGTGCAGATTCGTCGTCAGTCCGAAAGGACCTCGCGAGGACTTCAAGTCCCCCCTCGCCCACCACTGTGAGACAACGAGCCCGGGCCAAAGTGCTCGCGCACGACGACGTTGGGACCGATCAACCGAGCGCATAACGAAGAGCAAGAACCGCCTCGGCCATCGCCTGATCGGCAGCGTCGACTGTGCCACTCATCCCGAAGAACGCATGGATCATCCCGTCGTAGCGCGTTGAAGTTACCGGAACGCCCGCTTCCGCGAGTCGCTCGGCGTAGGCCTCGCCCTCGTCGCGGAGGGGATCGAACTCCGCGGTGATGACGAGGGCCGGAGGAAGTTCCCGGAGATCATCGACCAGCCATGGTGATAGATCCGGGTGTTTCGGATCGCACCCGCCAAGGTAGTGATCGTAGAACCACTTCACGCGATCGGCGGTGAGTAGATAGCCTTCGCCATTCTCCACGTGCGAAGGCATCGAGCACGTCATGTCCGTGCAGGGATAGATCAAGAGCTGGAACGAGATCGAGGGTCCGCCGCTGTCACGGGCTCGGCGTGCAATCACGGCGGCCAGATTCCCTCCCGCACTGTCGCCGGCGACGGCCAATCTCGATCGGTCCGCGCCGAAGTCCTCGGCGTGATCGCACACCCATCTGACCGCGGCCTCGCTGTCATCAACGGCCGCGGGAAAGGGGGCCTCAGGCGCAAGCCGATAGTCAACGCTGACGACGACGGCGGGCACGCCGACGGAGAGACCGTGGCACACGGCGTCGTGGGTCTCGATGTTTCCGCCCACGAATCCGCCGCCGTGGAAGTAGACGATGACCGGCAACAATTCGTCGCTCTCGGGTCGGTAAACCCGGACCGGAATCTCCCCACCCGAACTGGGTATCACATGATCCTCGGTCCGCGCTGCGTTGGTAACCGGCCCCTTGATCGACGCCAGACCAATCAACAGGTCGCGAAACTGTTCGGGTGTCTCCTCGGACAGTGGCCGTTGCGGTAGCGCGGCCATCGCGTCGAGAATCATCTGCGCTTGTGGATCGACCGCCATAGCGTCCCTCCATTTTGATCACGTGAACGCTAATCGACCACGGTGTCCTGAACATAACGCAAAGCGCCACGACACCGTGGTGACCGAGTGGTCCAATCGGACCTCACCGGGATTCCAAGTCCCCCCTCGCCCATCACTGCGCGGCCCAGTATGGCCCGGCCGATGCGTGAGGGCCCGACGCCCGGACTCAGCGCCGTGCGACGTCGAGGTTCTGAGATGAGAGATGACCGAACGAGGATCGCGGGCGATTACTCGTTCGCTAGCGCTAACTCCGCGAGGTGTTCTAGGGCCAGCTCGTTGAACTCCAGATATCGCCCGAGAGCCGATTGCATCAAGGGATCGTCAAGGTGGTCGAAGAGGCCCCGAGCCACGTTGAGTCGCGAGCGATCCATCCACGAAGCGATATCCGGTGTCGCGCCCCACATGGTCTCGGCACGTTGCGAGGTGTTCGTCGCGCGTATCCAGTCGACCGCTCGCTCGGGATAGGGATTCGGCGGACAGAGCCGGTTCTTCTCCGCGTCGTCATCCCGGCTCGATTCCACGAATCCGATGAGTGCCGCGTTGAACGTTGGCTGGCACGTCCGCATCGGTTGCAGTGTTATTCGGTCCGACTGGAAAATCGGCCGAGCGGGCCCGCGCGGAAGACCGTCCCCCGTGCAATCGACGTGAATCTGTTGCGCATCGGTCGGAATCGAACCGTGCTCCAACTCGATGCGTTCGGCGCCGATGTGCGTCACCCGACCGTGACGAACCACGTTCTCAATCCTCCGGAGGTTCTCGAGCTCGGATTGGCTCACCGTGGCGCAACGGAACATCGTCGGTGCAATCGTTGCGTCGAGTCGCATCAAGAAACCACACGCTTCCAGGCGAGCGAAGAGATCTCCCACGTCCTTTGCGGTGGCGGCGGCTTCGAGTGAGAGGGACACGCCTTCCATCAACCAGCCGACTAGTTCGAGTGGCTGAAAGAATTGGCGATTGTAGAGCCACGCCTCGCGCGGCCGTATCCACGTGATCGCCGCGGGCGACACCCCGTTGTCGAGGAGCCACGTGCACGCGTCCATCGCCGTCTTACCGGCCCCAATCACCGTGTAGCCGCTGTTCGGCCCGAACGACGCTACGAGACCGTTGACGGCGACGAATCGCGCCGACGGATCCAGGCTGAACGATGGACTATGGGTTGACGGCACCGACGCCTCGAGGTACGTGGCGTCGACGACCTTGCGACGCACCGCCACGGTCGTCGTCTCGCCGGTGAGCCGCGACGTGAATCGGTGCTCGCCCGTCGACGACAGCTCGTAGTCACTCATCGCGAAGAATCGCACCCGTCCCGAAGCCAGGAGTACTTCATCGAGCACCCGCTGGAAGTAGTCGACGATCTCGGCGGCACTCACCCGTTCGTACCATCCCGCATTTGGTCCATCACTGTCGATGGCGGCGGTGCCGAGCACGCGGGAATTGACGCCGTAGAACGCGGCCGGTTGATGGAGGCGGACAAAGGGATAGGCACTGTTCCAGTGACCGCCGGGCGCGTGTCGTCGATCGACCATCACCACGTCGACGTCCGATTCCGTTATCAGCGCGTCGGTGAACGCCATCGCCGAGGCACCGGCTCCAATGACGAGGTAGTCGGTCTCGATCGTCGCCACTCACGAGATGTTAGTGACGTCCTTAGCCTTAGTCGCATGGTCGACCTTTCTCAAACCCCGGACCAAGCAATCACGGAGACTGCGCCAAAGTACGAGGCCGATCCCGGCGACCCCAGCGGGCCTGCGCATCACGGGCGGGGCCTTACTAGGACCTTCGGTTCATTGGCCGACGATAGGGTCGCGTTAGATGTTTAATTCCGACCAATCGACACTCAAGGTGTCAAATCTTCGAGTCGTGCGCAAGGGCAACGAGATTCTCAAATCGATCTCGTTTCAAGCAGCACCCGGCGAGCTGATTGGACTTCTCGGGCCAAGCGGTAGTGGCAAGAGCACCCTGATGCGTTCACTCCTCGGTGTCCAGGCGATCACCAGTGGAACGGCGCAGATCATGGAATCGGCCGCGGGGTCGTCGACATTACGTGGCCGACTTGGCTACATGGCCCAAAGCTCGGCCGTTTACCTCGACCTCACTGTCGAGGAGAACATCCGCTACTTCGCCGGGATCCTCGTGCAGCCTCGTGCTGAGATCGCGCGGGTGATGGACCTCGTCGCGCTCGCTTCCTTCTCGGACCGACTCGTTTCATCGCTGTCCGGAGGTGAACGGACGCGCGTATCGCTTGGTGTCGCCCTCTTGGACTCTCCCCCGGTCTTGATCCTGGACGAACCAACCGTCGGCCTGGACCCGATCTTGCGTCGTGATCTTTGGGGCACGTTTGACGAACTCGCCAAGACCGGCGTGACCGTCATCGTGTCGAGCCACGTGATGGACGAAGCGGCTCGTTGTGCCCGGCTGCTGTTATTGCGCGGCGGAACGCTCCTCTTCGACGGCACACCGGCATCGCTGTTGGCCGCGTCTAGAGCAACCAGCTATGACATCGCCTTTGAGCGCCTGATCGAAGGCGACTGATGAGCCTCCGAAGGTCACTGCTCACCTCGAGACGCATTCTCGAACAGCTTCGTCATGATCCTCGAACGCTCGCGCTCCTGTTGCTCATCCCCACGGCGTTAGTTGGTCTGCTGTCGTGGTCGCTCACCAACCATCCCGGTTCGTTCGACTCGATTGGCCCAAGACTGCTCGGCGTCTTTCCCCTCATCGTCATGTTTCTCGTCACGTCGGTCATTACGCTTCGAGAGCGGAGCGTCGGAACGCTCGAGCGTCTGTTCACGCTTCCCCTGACAAAGGCCGACTTCGTGGTCGGCTACGCAATCGCTTTCGGATCCCTCGCCATCGTCCAAAGCGTGCTGGTCTCCGTACTCTCCTACACATGGTATGGACTGGCCCATCAGGGCGTGCCGTGGCGAATCAGCCTCGTGGCGCTCTGCGCCGGTTTGCTCGGCACGGCGTTCGGATTGGCGTTGAGCGCCGTGGCCCACACAGAGTTCCAAGCCGTGCAGTTCATGCCGGCGTTCATCCTGCCCCAACTGCTTCTATGCGGTCTCGTAATTCCCGTCAGTCAACTGCCGTCCGTGCTGCGCTCCGTCGCCGATGTGCTGCCGATGACGGCCGCCGTGCGCGCCATAGTCCCCTTGCAGTCGAACTCGTACTACGTTGGCCAATTTGCCATCATGCTCGCATACATATTCGTCGCACTCGTTGTCGGGGCGGCCACACTTCGCCGGGTCACCAAGTGACTCTTAGTTGACTGCGGTCGATGGGAACTCGGAGGGATGTCAAGTTCCCCGCCCCACGAGTTGCAGTCTGAACGCCGATCAACGGGGCAGGAAATCAAGCAGCAGTTCGTTGACCGCTTCGGGGGCCTCGAGCTGCATCCAGTGACCGGGTCCCTCCAGACGCTCGTAGCGCCAAGGTCCGCTGACCTGCGACGCCGATCGTGTCATCTGCCCCTCGGTCAACGCGATGTCATTGGTGCTCCATACGCCCATGGTCGGGGCCGTCACGGGCGGGAACTCAATTCGCGGTGCGACGTACGACTCCGGCGAGAGGTTGGCGCGGTAGTAGTTGAGCGCCGGGGTGAGCGACCCGTTCGCGTTCAGTAACGCGATGACCGCGTCGGCCTCGGGGTGGCGTGACCATCGACGGAAGTTGCGCCAGTCGTCGTCGGACAGCCATTGCTCGGCGACTCCCGCGAACTGGAACAGGAGCATGTACCAGGACTTCTCGAGCTGGTCGTACCCCTCGCCACGGAAGGTCGTGGGGTGGCCGACCGAGAGCACGGCGAGGTGGTCGACCCGGTCGGGCAAGAATGACGCCAGAGCCCAGGACAGCGCCGCCCCCCAGTCGTGTCCCACGACGTGGACCCGTTCGACCCCCGCGTCGTCGAGTACCGCGACGACGTCGCCGGCCAGGTTCAGCAAGTTGTAGGCGGCGACATCGGTAGGTTTGTCGGAGAGTCCGAAGCCGCGCAGATCCGGGACGATCACTCGAAAGCCATTGGTGCTGAGTGCCGCAACCTGGTGGCGCCATAGATCTCCGGTATCAGGGAATCCGTGCAACAGCACAACCGGACGGCCTTCGCCCGTGGTCTCGTAGTGGACTTCGACACCCTCGTTGGACGCGCGCATCACGTCTCCTTCCGCGCCGCGACCCGGCGCGGCTCGCCTCATACTACGGTCCCGCACTGTGACGTCCTGGCTGATCGCGGATCGACCGATTGATCGTTGAAGGACTACACATCACCCCAGGAGGCTCACATCCGCTTCGCCTCACGAAGACGTCGCGCGGCTATGAACTTCGACCTCAACTCGCCCACACTGTGGCGCGGTTCCTAGATCGTCGGCGTCAACCCGCCGTCGACGACCAGTTCGGCTCCCGTAACGGCCGACGCACGCGGCGACGCGATGAAGCAAATGCAGTTCGCGATCTCCTCTGGGGTTATGAACCGGCGAAGTGGCGTACTGGCCGCAGTGGCCGCGGCGACCTCGTCAGCGGTCGAACCACTCAGCGCAGCAATTTGACTCGCAATCCCGTCCGAGCCCAGCCACATTGGTGTCGCCGTTAGGCCCGGGGACACCGTGACTACCCGGACCGCCCTGGCTGCGTACTCCGTCGCCACGGCCTTGCCGACGTTCAACAGGGCGGCCTTCGAAGCGCTGTAGGCGGCCGCGTCGTCGGCGGGTAACCGACTGTTGACGGAAGTCACGTTCACGACGACCCCTCCGCGTTCGACAAGATACGGCAGCGCCGCGTGCATCGTCCGCACCGCCGCCATGAGGTTAAGTTCGAACGCCGCGGACCACTCGTCGGGACCTTCGGAGAGGAACCCTTGGAATACCCGACCGGATGCCGCGTTGTTCACGACGATGTCGAGGCGACCGTGGAGTCCAATGACGTGATCGATCACGCGGGCCGGGGCGTCTCGTTGAGAGAGGTCGGCGATGAAGTGCGAGACGCCATCGACCAATGCATCGGGTTCGCGTCGCGAGACGCCAACGACGGACACTCCCTCCGCGGCCAGCGCCACGGCCGTCGCGCGACCGATGCCGGTACTCGCGCCGGTAACAACCGCAACCTGTCCGGAGAGTTTCAAGTCCATGGAGGACAACTTAGCGAAGGTGCTCGTTCTGCTTGCGCCGAGTAGTCGAGTGACTACGACGGGTCGTGCGTGTCGGTTCGATACGCGACTGTCGGTACCCCGGAGAAGTACGCGAGACCGGTGTTATCGTGAGCCGATGTTCGCGTTGGTCGCCCGTTCTGCATCGAATCATCAACGTGCCTGAGCGGTCCGAGCGTCAGCTCTGTGCCGTCATGTTCACTGACATGGTTGGATTCACGGCGCTCATGCAGTCCGACGAACTCCTCGCTCGTGAACGGCGCGAGAAGTACATGCGAGCAGTCGAGCGAAACCATGAGGACTTCACCGGAGTAATAGTCCAACGCCTGGGGGATGGAACCATGAGCAGGTTCGCGAGCTCGCTGAACGCGGTGCTCGCCGGCGTTGGGATACAGCGCGAGCTCGTCTCTGAAGGCGTATTAGTCCGCGTAGGTGTTCACGTCGGAGAAGTCGTGGTCGACGAGAACGACTTGATTGGCGACGCAGTAAACATCGCGTCACGAATCGAGTCCTTCGCGGTCGCCGGCGGGGTGATGATCTCAGACACCGTGTACGAAAATTTGCGGAATCGGTCCGATATTGACGTCGTGTCGATGGGACGGTTCCGTCTCAAGAACGTCGGTCGACCATTCGAATTGCTCGCCGTGGCGGCGGCCGGCGTCGTCGTACCCGATCCCGGAGCCCTCGAGGGCAAGGGTGAGCACTTCGCGAGTCTGCCGAGTAATTTGCCAAGTCCGAGCACGCCGCTCGTCGGACGAGAAGACGAGCTCCTGGAACTCGAAAAGCATATTCGCGACAATCGTGTCGTTACGATCATCGGTCCGGGTGGGACGGGAAAGACACGCCTGGCCGTCGAACTCGGCCGACGACTCGCCCCCCAGTTTCTCGACGGAGTCTCGTTCGTCGCGATGGCCGACGTTCGTGACCCGACGGAGTTCATGCCCTCGATCGCCGCATCGCTCGACGTGAAAGAGACCGACGAACGCACCCTCGCACAAGGCGTCGCAGATCTCATCGGTGATAAGCGCGCACTCTTGCTGCTCGACAACTTGGAGCAACTGGTGACCGCCGCGCCCGATCTGACGACACTGGTCGCTCGCTGCTCCGGACTGCGGATCGTGGCCACGAGTCGTACGCCCCTGCGGATCAGTGCGGAACAGGTGTATCCGTTGTCCACGTTGTCGCTCCCCGCCCCCGGTACCCCAGTGTCCGCGACTTCAGTTCTCGAGTACTCGGCGGTGACGTTTTTCATCGATCGCGTTCGCTCAGCCAAGTCCGACTTCGTGTTGACGAACGAGAACGTCGAGACGGTCGTCAAGATCTGCCAACGGCTCGATGGCCTGCCTTTGGCGCTCGAACTCGCGGCACCGCGACTCCGACTCCTTTCTGCACAGGTGCTGTACGAGCGGCTCGGCCACGCTCTCGACACGCTCGAGTCGGGCACACGTGACTCGCCCGAGCGACATCGCACGCTCCGAGCCACGATCGGTTGGAGTTATTCACTCCTCGAAGAGTCCGAACAGAGACTGTTCCGTCGAATGTCCGTGTTCAGTGGCGGCTGCACCATCACGGACCTCGAAGCGGTGGCGTCTGAGTCCGGAACGTCCTTGCTCAACGATCTCCAGTCCTTGGTGGACCACGCGCTCGTACAGGTGAATGCGACCGTCGATCGATACACGATGCTCCAAACGGTTTCGGAGTTTGCGGCCGAACGACTCACTTCTTCGGACGAAGAAGGAGACATCAACTTTCGACACGCGCAACGATACGTCGCGGTCACCGAAGAGCTTCGCGATGACATGCAGGGAAACAGATTGATTCCGGCGCTCGAACGCGGTGGCTTGGAGGAGGGAAACATCATGGTCGCCCTGGAGACGTTGCTGACGTCGACCAGGGCGGGCGACCCGGCCGCCCTCGAGCTCGGTCTCCAAGCCTGCGGCAATCTTGGCATGTATTGGCATATCCGAGGGAAGAACGTGAGTGCCCGGGAGCAGACCATGAGGTTCTTGGTCGAGGATCGTGAAAAGAAAGTGACCGTCGGTCGCAGTAGCGCCCTCATCACAGCCGGACTCGCGCTGTGGATAACGGGAGACTTCGATGGGGCGATCAACGAGTGTGCCGAAGCGAATCAAATCGCGAACGATCTGAACGCCCCGCGATGGCAATGCATGTCCTTGCTCATCTTGGGACTCGGGTTCCTCGGCTTGGGCGACGAATCCGGGCGTCGATTCGCCACGGAGGCCGTCGAGCTGTGTCGGGAAGCTGGCTTTCCCTGGGGGGAGGGCTACGCCCTGTCGACTGAGGGAATGTTCCTCTCGGTCGCCGGAGAATCCAATTCAGCGGAGGAACGGTTCGCGTCCGCACTCCTGATTTTCGAGCGCCTCGGTGACGAAGAAGGGAAGGGTCTCGCACTAGGGGGCCTCGCGGCATTGGCCGCCGGGCGCGACGCCTTCGACGTCGCGCTCGACCTCTACCGTCAATCGTCCGAGGCGTTCGCGGCTTGTGGCGACAGAGCCGAGGAGGCGAGAGTGGTCGCTGAACTCGCGTGGTCGCAGCTGCGGCAGGGAAGCATCGGACGGGCGCGAGAGTACTTTCTCGCCTCCGTCGACGCGTACACGGACGTGGGCAGTGTCCGTGGCGTCGGTATCGCGCTCACCGGGCTTGCCGCGGCCGCGGCAGCCGAGCGCAAATTCGAGCAGGCCATTCAGCTCGCGAGTGCCGCCGAGGTGTACGCGATGGAAGAGGGAATCGTGAACGTCTACTCGGAAGAGACTTCAGGTCGCGAGTTCATTGAGGGTGCGCGCGCCGCGCTCTCCGTCGAAGAGGCGGCGCGGGCAGCCGAGGTTGGGCGACGGCTCTCGATTCGAGAAGCGGTGGCCCTGGCGAGGTCGATCTAACTTCGACGCAGCGCCATCTCACACCTTCGAATCGTGTGATGATGGCGTATTCCGGATCCGGACTACGTCACCCTTCACTCGATCGTGTCGAGCCGTTGGAACGTCCCGACCGCCAGGTACATCGAGGCGACCCGACCGTCGGCGCGTCGCTCGAACCGGCACGTCTCGCCCGACGGCCGCACCCCCGGCGCGACGATGAACGTGTCGGGCGCGTCGCCCTTGAGCAGCGTCACCTTGTACGCCGGGTCGGTCGGCATCAAGACCATGAGCGCGGCGTCGCGCCACTCGACCTGGACCAGTTCGCCGTACTCCGAATCGAAATAGACGCCGAGCAGTGACCTATAGGCGTCGGGGGTCGGTTCGCCGGGCTCGATCTCCGGTGCTCGCGACGCCAGCGATTTGCGCGCTATCGCGCCGAGATCCATGGCCAAGGACGGGGCATCACCGACGCCATTCAGTAGTGCGATCGCCCCGACTTTGGCGACCGGGTCGAAGCAGACGTCGGTGATGAAACCTTGCCATCCCCCCGAGTGCTGGATCCAGATCCCGTCGTCGCGCCGAACGCCGTACCAGGTGATGCCCCACGCACGGTTCCAGAGTTCGTCCACCAGGTAGCGGGGTTTGTGCATCGTTCGCAACGTGGCCGACGACAGAATCGGAGAGTCCACCTCTGGCGCGGCGTACGCACCCAGTTGGAAGACGAGCCAACGCGCGAGGTCCTCGACGCTCGACCAGAGGCCCGCTTCGGACCACGCGAGCATTCCGTCGTAGGCGAGATCGAGTTCGTCCGAGAACGTGCGCGGGTTATATCCCGTAGCGCGCCGCGCATCGAGTTCGGGCGGCAGCGGACTCCACTCCGTCGAGGTCATCGCCAGTGGTCCGAGGATCTCTTGGCGGACGTAGTCCGCGTACGGCGTGCCGCTGACCCGGGTCACGACCTCTCCCAACAAGAGGTAGGCGAGGTTCGAGTACTTCACCTGGGTGTTCGGAGGGACCTTGGTGCCGATCTCGCTCGCCCGTCGCAGAACCTCGCCGGGGACACCTTCTCGAACGTACGTGGCCCAGTCGGTACCGGGCGGCTCCTCGGCGAGTCCCGACTCGTGTGACAGCATCCGACGTATCGTCACGGCCTCGATTGGACCCACGGAAACGTCCGCGTCCTTCAGTTCCGGCAGGTACGTCATCACTGGTTCGTCGAGCGCCACGAGGCCTCGCGCTACGAGCTGCATTATCGCGGTGCCCGTGAAGGTCTTGGTGATCGACGCGATGGCGTACAACGTGGAAGTCCGCGGCGACTCCCGGCGCTGCAGGTTCGAAAAGCCAATCTGCCCGGACCACGCGAGTCCGTCGGACAGGACGACACCTACTGAGGCTCCGGGCAGTCGGTGTTTCTTCACGAAGCCCGCCCCGCACGCTTCGAGTTCTGCCGATACGGCGTCCAGTTGATGGTCCACGTCCGCTCCTTCGCCCCACTGGACGATATCCGCACCCTCGGGCACAGGCAGATCCATCTGGACTCGTGGTGTTGCTACCACGGCAAATCGGGTGCTGTCTTCCTTTCACTTTCCGTCCAGGTCCGCAAGACTTGGCGCCTGGACGCAAGTGAGTCGCGGGGGGATCGCCACCACATGACGAATCTCGGGCCAATGGGCGCACGACGATGAGGAGCAAGTCCTTCACAATCGCGTGGTACTGGCTACGCGCGAACTTCGCGCGCCGCTGGTCGAACTTCTTGGTGATCACGCTGCTCATCGGACTGGTCGGAGGCGTCGCGATCGGCTCGCTCACCGCAGCGCGTCGGACCGATTCCTCCTTCAACGACTTTCTCGCGAGTACCAATCCGTCGGACATGAGCGTTCTGTTGCCGGGGCCAAATCTCACCTCAGACCTATCGCGACTTCCCGAGGTGCGCCACGTGGCGGCCGTGCAGTTCTATCTCGTGACATTCCCCGTCGGGTCCAACGGGGCGCCCCGGTTCAACGGTCCGATCGACACCGGAGACGTGGCCACCGTCGGCAGCCTCGGGGCGGAGTACTTCCGCCAGGACAAAGTAGCCGTCGTCCAGGGTCGGATGGCCAATCCACGCAAGGCCGACGAATTCGTCAGTACCGCGGCCGCGGAAAGACTCATGGGTTGGCATGTCGGCCAATCGATACCGATGTACTTCTACTCCATCGCCCAAGCGAGCGGCAACCTCGGCCTCGCCAAGGTGAAGCCCAAGCTCCGAATCACCGAACATCTCGTTGGCACGGTGGTGCTCAACGGCCAGGTCGTGCTCGACGAGGTCGACCGATACCCCACGTTGATGATCTTCACCCCGGCGATCACCGATCCCCTCGTGGCGTCGAACGGAAACTACATGGAGTACTACCTCCAGTTGGACCACGGGGCCAGTTCCGTGTCGAAGGTCGAACGCGAGATCATCCGTGCACTCCCCAAAGGGACGACGTACAACTTCCACGTCACCTCGATCGCGACCGAGCAGGTGAACCGTTCCATCGAGCCCGAGGCGATTGCGTTGGCAATCTTTGGCCTCATCGCGGCGATAGCGGCGCTGGTGATCGCCGGGGGCCTCCTCGCGCGCACGCTGTCGAGCGACGAAGGTGACTTCGCGGTCCTGCGCGCACTCGGGGGCAGTCCGCGAACGGTCGCCGCCGCGGGTCTGATCGGCACGTTGGGCGCCGTCATTTCCGGCGCGGTCCTCGCGGTTGTCGTCGGCGTCTTGCTGTCGCCCCTCGGTCCGATTGGACCGGTCCGGTCGGTCTACCCACACGGCGGCATCGGGTTCGATTGGACCGTGCTGGGCATCTCGTTCGCGTTCTTCGTACTCGCCTCCGGCGGGGTCGCCGTTTTCTTGGCCTCGCGCCAGTCACGTCGGTTCGCACAGCGAAAGAGGCCATTCATCGTGCCGGTGGGCTCACGGGTGGCGACCGTCCTTTCGAGAGCCGGTCTCGCTCTCACGGCCGTCGTCGGCGTGCGCTTCGCGCTGGAGCCCGGGCGAGACCGCGACGCTGTGCCGGTTCGTTCAGCGCTCGTCGGCGCGGCGCTGGCCGTGACCATCGTCGTGGCCACACTGACATTCGGCAGCGGCCTCTCCACCCTCATTTCGCACCCCCCGCTCTACGGATGGAACTGGAGCTACGCGATCACCGGCGATCAAGACGTGCCACCGCAGTCGACGAGTCTCTTGAACCGCGATCCACTGGTGGCGTCGTGGTCGGGCGAGAGCTTCGCCAACGTCCAGATCGATGGCGTCACGGTCCCCGCTCTTATCGCGAAGCCGCACGCGAAGGTCGCCCCGCCGCTGCTCTCAGGCCACGAACTCGACGCGACGAATCAGATAGTCCTCGGAGCCCAGACGATGGCCGAGCTGCACAAGCACGTCGGCGACACGGTCACGGGAAGTTATGGCGCGCCGCAGGACGCGCCGGTCTACGTGCCACCGACGCCGCTGGTGATCGTCGGCACGGCCACGTTCCCGGCCGTCGGTCCGGCTCTGTCACTGCATCCTTCGATGGGCGTCGGCGCCATCATCCCCCAAGGAATTGAATCGCAGGCGATGAAGAGGTTTCTCTCTGCGCCGTACGCCACGTTGAACGGACCCAAGATCGTCCTGGTGCGCTTACGCCGTGGTGTCTCGATGGCCGCGGGCAAGGCGTCGTTGGAGAAGATCGTCGCCGTCGGCAACCGGGCCTTTAACGCGGTGCCGAACTCAGTTGCCGTGGGCGACAGCATCGAACTGCTCGGCGTCCAGTACCCCGCGGAGATCGAGAACTACCGCTCCATCGGGGCGACGCCCGCGGCATTGGCGCTCGCACTCGCTGCCGGAGCAGTGGCGGCGCTCGGCATCACGCTCAGTGCATCGGTGAAACGGAGACGTCGCGACCTGGCGATGTTGCGCGCGCTCGGATTCAAGAGCCGACAACTCCGAGCCGCCGTCGCGTACCAGGCCTCGGTGAACGGTGTCGTCGGCGTGGTGGTGGGAGTGCCACTGGGCATCGTGCTCGGTCGCTGGCTGTGGACGTTGTTCGCGCGAGCCATCGACGCCGTTCCTGAGCCAACCGTCCCCGCACTCTCCATCGTCGTCGTGGCGCTGGTGACCATGGTGCTCGTGAACGTCATGGCAGCCGTTCCCGGTAAGAACGCCGCCCACACGTCAACGGCCCGGGTGCTGCGCGGCGAGTGAGTCGAATTCGGGACTTTGGCCCCATTGGTTACCACCTAGGCTGATTTCGTACACGTCGTGACGTCCGTCCCACGGCTGTCTGAGGTGGCCCATGACCGACGCCAAATCTCCAAATGAAAAACTCCCCTGGCTGATCCAGGGCGGAATGGGTATCGCCATCTCCGGTTGGCCCCTCGCCCGAGCGGTCTCGAGTCTGGGACAGTTGGGCGTCGTGTCCGGTACGGCCATCGACAACGTCTTCGTGCGCCGACTCCAAGACCACGGGATCGACGACGAGTTACAGACGGCCCTCGACAGCTTCCCCGCGCAACACGTCGTCAAGGACATCGTGCAGAAATACGGCTCCGTGCGACGAACCGGTTCGACGCCGTACCGCAGCCTTCCCGCGCTGACGCGTACGAGCACCGGCCGCTCCATCGACGCGGTCGTGCTGGCCTCGTTCGTGGAAGTCTCGCTCGCGAAGATGGGACACCCTGGCCCGGTCGGCATCAACCTCCTCACCAAGGTCCAGCTCCCGACCGCGGCGGCGCTCTGTGGCGCCATCCTCGCCGGCGTCGACTACGTCTTGATGGGGGCTGGTGTCCCCACGCACATACCCGGCGTCCTCGAACAACTCACCCACGGCGAGCCGGTCGTCCTGCCGCTCAGCGTGACCGGGGCGTCGAGTGACAGCGCGGACGCGTCACTCCCCTTCGATCCCACTCCGTACCTTGGATCGAATGCCCTTCGCCGACCTCGCTTCATCGGCATCGTCTCCTCACACGTGCTCGCGGCAGCCCTCGCCAAGCGCAGCAACGGACCCGTCGACGGATTCGTCGTCGAGCGGCCGTCGGCCGGCGGCCACAACGCTCCGCCGCGCGGCGCCTTCGCCGTCGATGACGAGGGCAACCCGCGTTACGGAGAGCGCGACGTCGTGAATTACGCCGTGCTCGCCGACCTCGGCAAGCCGTTCTGGATCGGGGGCGGCGTCACGTCGGCCTTCGACGTGCGCGACGCCCTGGACCTCGGCGCGACCGGCGTCCAGGTCGGCACCCTGTTCGCCTACTGTGACGAGTCCGGCATGGACCCCGAACTGCGACAGCGCGTTCTCCACGAGGTGAAGCACGGATCGGTCAGCGTGAAGACGTCGCTTCGCGCGTCATCGACGGGCTATCCGTTCAAGGTCGCCGCCGTAGAGGACACGATCTCCGAACCCACCGTCTACGCCGAGCGCGTTCGAAAGTGTGACCTGGGATACCTGCGCGAGGCCTACGTCACACCCAACGGCGCTACCGGATATCGCTGCACCGCCGAACCGGTCGACGCCTACATCCGCAAGGGCGGCTCGATTGACGTCACCGACGGTTCGACGTGCCTCTGCAACGGGCTGATGTCGACGTGCGGACTCGGTCAGTACCGCGCCGACGGTCGCCGCGAACCGCCAATTGTCACGAGCGGCGACGACATCAATGACATCCGGCAACTGCTCGTCGCTCGAGAGAGCTACCACGCCAGTGACGTCATCGCACACCTGCGCGGCGACGTGGTCGACCGAACAGACTTCGAGTCACGGCACTAGTCCGTCAGCTCGCGTGATCCCGCGCCGGTCGATACGTCAGTGCAATTCGCGTTGCACCCCAAAGCGCGATGACGGTGCCGAGCACCATGGGGGTCGTGATGAAGACGGTCTGCGTTGACCACGGCGAGGTCGCGACACCGGCCAACGTTCCCTGAAGGAACCACGGGGCGTGGAGCCCGATCTGAACCCACCAGAGCGTGGTGCCGGTGACGACGCCGATGGAGGACAGTCCGACGCCCACGGCGAGGCCCGACTCCCAGCGCAGTTCGCGCGAGGTGAAGTCCAGACGCGACGCCACGGCGACGCACGTCGTGGTCCATAGGCCGATGGTGAGCACCACCAACAGCGCCCAAACGAGGAAGCAGGCAGAGTACAAAGTGTCGGCACCGTTGCGCTGGGCCGACGTCAATTGGTGCGCCCAGATGACCAAACCGACGGTCGCGGTGATCAGTGTGGTGGAGGCAACCAGGGACCGCCCGAACTTCCTTCGAACCTGCGACCACTTCCCCGCCCGAAGAAATCGCACGAATCCCGGGAGCGCCACGACCGCGCCGGCCGCAACGAGGAGCGTCCCCACTATTCCGGCGGCGGCAGTCGCGTTGTAGGCGAACTCGGCCGCGAAGCGCGACCTCACGGGGAGTGCAGCCGGGAAGTGCTCGGCGCTCTTCACCAGTACCGCCCCGGCGACGATCATGATCGACCAGGCGACCAACACCATCAGCGTGCCTGTCCGGCGTTGCGCCGTGGCCGAGCTGTGTGATCCGACGACCCCCGATCCGTAACAGCGTTCACGTAGACCCGCCAGGGCCACCGATGCCCGGAATCGAACGGTGAACGGAGCGTCACCAAGTCGATCCTCTAAGAGGGCGAGGAACTCGTCGCCGTAGCGCGCCCGCCAACTCGGCGGATACCAGCGGAGCAAGCGACGAAGGTCGCGAGAGCGTCTCACCGCGCGCCGTCCGTTGCGAGGCGAAGCCTCGCGGCGCCGACGTCAGCGAGGCGGCGCATCTGGCTCGTCACGTCGCGCAGGACCTGGGCACCGTTCGTCGTGAGCCGATACGGGCGCCGACGATCGACGCCCTCGAGCGGTTCGATCAGTCCCAGCTCCTCGAGTCGGGTGATTGCGCCGTACAGCGTTCCCGGGCTCAGAGTGACATCGGCGAACTCCTCGACATCCTTCAATAGCGCGTACCCGTGTTTCGGTCCCGAGGCGAGGCTGGTCAGTATCAGGAGCGGTGGATCGTTGGGGCGGCGCAGGTATTGGGTGTCCTTCATAATGGCGTCAGACTACTACGTCCCACGTAGTAGCGCAACGCCGCCAAGTCACCCAGTTAGGCTTCGCGACCACGAACGAGATGAGGTCATCAATGCCAGTGCAAGTGGACCTATCGGGTCAGACGGCCGTCGTCACCGGCGCCTCCAGCGGAATCGGACGTGCGATCGCCGAACGCATCGGAGCGAGCGGTGCGCACGTGTTCCTAAGCGGTCGCACCGCGTCGCCGATGGAAGAGAGCGCGGCGAAGATCGTCGCCGCGGGGGGACGCGCCACCGTCGACGTCGGCGACGTTCGCGACCCCGACACGGTTCGGGGCCTCGTGGATCGCGCCGTGGCCGCCGACGGTCGTCTCGACGTCTTCGTGAACAACGCCGGATACAGCGTGCTCGGAACGGTCCTCGATGGCGACGTCGACGCCTGGCGCGCCATGTTGGAGACCAACGTGCTCGCGCTCCTGGTCGGCTGCCAAGCGGCGGTGAGGGCCATGCGCACCACCGGCAATCCCGGACACATCATCAACACCTCCTCGATCGCGGCGCTGAGTCCCGATTCCGGGGTCTACGGCGCGACGAAGCACGCCGTCAATGTCATCACGAACTCGCTTCGCGCGGAACTCGACGACGACCCGATTCAGATCTCCTCGGTCATGCCGGGGCTCGTCGCGACGAACCTGGGACGCGAGAATCCCGAGATCCTGGTCGGCATCGTCGCGATGTCGGGGATCGAGCACGAGATCAAGAAGGGTGAGCGTCTGCCCGACGACATCCTCGAAAAGGGGCGCGAGGTGCTGAGTGACTTCATCATCAAGCCCGACGACATCGCCGACGCCGTGATGTACCTGCTGAGCGTGCCGAGCTCGGTCGACGTGACCGAGATCGTCGTGCGCCCCAACAAACGCTTCGATCTTTAATCGAACCTTCGCGAGTCAGTTCACGTCGAAGCGATCGAGGTTCATCACCTTGTTCCATGCGGCGACGAAGTCCTTCACGAACTTCTCCTGCGCGTCGTCGCTCGCGTAGACCTCGGCGAGCGCGCGCAGTTGGGAGTTCGAGCCGAACACGATGTCGACCCGCGTTCCGGTCCAGCGGAGTTCGTTCGTCCGGCGATCGCGGCCCTCGAACGTCGCCTCGGCCGCCGACGTCGCCTCCCACTTCGTGCCCATGTCGAGCAGGTTCACGAAGTAGTCGGTCGTCAGCACCTCGGGACGCTTGGTGAAGACCCCGAAGTCGGAGCCGCGGAAGTTCGCGTTCAGGACCCGCAGTCCGCCCACGAGCACCGTCATCTCCGGTGCGCTCAACGTCAAGCGCTGGGCACGCTCCACGAGCAACTCTTCGGCCGAACGACGGTGACCATCGCGCAGGTAGTTGCGGAACCCGTCGAACGTCGGCTCCAGCACGGCGAAGGACTCCTCGTCGGTGTCCTCTTGGAGTGCGTCGGTTCGACCGGGGGTGAAGGGAACCTGCACTTCGTATCCGGCGTTGGCCGCCGCTCGCTCCACGGCGGCACATCCCCCGAGCACGATGAGGTCGGCCAGTGAGACCTGGGCGCCGCCGGCGTGGGCAGCGTTGAAGTCACTCTGGATTCCTTCGAGCGTGCGCAGCACCATCGCGACTTCGGCTGAGTCGTTGACCTCCCAATCCTTCTGGGGCGCCAGGCGAATACGCGCGCCGTTGGCGCCACCGCGCTTGTCGGTGCCGCGGAAGGTCGCCGCCGAGGCCCACGCCGTCGCGACGAGCTGCGACACGGAAAGCCCCGAGCCGAGGATCCGCTCCTTTAGCTGCGCGATCTCCGACGCACCGACCAACGGTTGTGTCGCGTCCGGGACCGGGTCCTGCCACAACTGGGGCTCCGCCGGGACCCACGGACCGAGGCTGCGCGAACGCGGTCCCATGTCCCGGTGCGTCAGTTTGTACCAGGCCTTGGCGAAGGCCAACTCGAACTCCTCGGGGTGTTCGTGGAAGCGTTTGGAGATCGGTTCGTAGATCGGGTCCATCCGTAGCGCCAGGTCCGTCGTGAACATGATCGGGGCGTGGCTCTTCGACGGATCGTGGGCGTCGGGCACCGTGCCCGCGCCGCCGCCGTTCTTCGGGATCCACTGGGTCGCCCCGGCGGGGCTCTTGGACTGCTCCCACTCGTGTCCGAAGAGGGTGTCGAAGTAGCTGTTGTCCCACGTGATCGGACTGGGGGTCCACGCTCCTTCGAGTCCGCTCGAGATCGTGTCGTCGGCGTTGCCCGTGCCGAAACTGTTCTTCCAACCCAGTCCCTGTTCGGCGAGACCGGCACCCTCCGGCTCAGCGCCGACGAGTTCGGTCGGGTCGGCAGCACCGTGCGCCTTGCCGAAGGTGTGGCCCCCGGCGATGAGCGCCACGGTCTCTTCATCGTTCATCGCCATGCGACCGAAGGTCTCGCGAATGTCGCGCGCGGCCGCGAGCGGGTCGGGTGTTCCGTTGGGACCTTCGGGGTTCACGTAGATGAGACCCATCTGGACGGCGCCGAGTGGACTCTGCAGTTCGCGGTCGCCGCTGTATCGCTCGTCGCCGAGCCAGACGTCCTCCGGACCCCAGTAGATGCTCTCGTCCGGTTCGAAGACGTCCTCACGCCCGCCGGCGAAGCCGTAGGTCTTCATGCCCATCGACTCGAGCGCCAGGGTACCGGCGAGGATCATCAGGTCACCCCACGAGATCTTGCGGCCGTACTTCTGCTTGATCGGCCACAGCAGCATGCGGGCCTTGTCGAGGTTCACGTTGTCGGGCCAGCTGTTGAGAGGGGCGAAACGTTGGGTGCCCGACCCGCCACCGCCGCGACCGTCGTGGATCCGGTACGTCCCGGCGCTGTGCCAGGCCATCCGGATGAAGAACGGGCCGTAGTGCCCGTAGTCGGCCGGCCACCACTCCTGGGACGACGTCATCAACGCCATGAGGTCCTTCTTCAGCGCCTCGAGGTCGAGCGTGGCGAACTCCTCGGCGTAGTTGAACGTCGAGTCCATCGGATTACCGGCCGGTGAGTTTCCTTCGAGCACCTTCAACTTGAGCTGATCGGGCCACCAATCTTGGTGAGGTCGTCGACCCGACGGCGTGGCGTCGAATCGGTCCGAGACCGGGCATTCGTTTTCGTTACTCATGTTCTCTCCAGTGTTTGGTCGCATGAATTATGCCTCAGCGTAACGAGTCGCATCGACGCTCCGACGCGCTACGCGCATCGAGACGGCGACCGCGGTGTGACGGAATCTCGTCGAACCCAGATCGGTGTCGAAGGATCGGGGGTCGTTATTCGACGGCGCGGAGTTGCGAGAGTGACTCCTCGTGCTCGCCACCGTCCCTAGGGGCCTTCACCCAGTTGTCGGAGGCATTACCTGTCGCCTTTCCCCTGTTTTTGGTCGTTTTCCTGGCCACTTGAAGCCAAAAAGTGGGCGGTGCTACGGTCGCCGGAGGCGCTGAGGGGGGCTCATGGCGATCACCGAACGGTTGCGTACCCGAGCGCCTCGCGCCAAGAATCCGGGGACGATCCTTCGCCTCGCCCTCGCCGTCACGTTCGTACTCGGCGTCGTCGTCACCGAAGCCGGCACCGCGAGCGCGTCGTACCTCTGTAAGAGCAGCGGCTACGCCTGCACGATTGATGGCTACAGCGCCACAACGATGACCAACAACTGGGCCGCCAAGTACTACGGCAGTGACACCAAGGGCGGCATCGGGTCACCCCCGCACAACTGCACGCTGTTCGCGGCGTGGATGCTGGCGCGAAACGGACTGCCTGACCCCGGTCGCTCCTGGGGCTACGGCGATCAGTGGGGCGTGACACTTGCGGCCGACACGAACCACACGCCGGCCGTCGGCGCGATCGCCTGGTACGACGGGGGGACGATGGGTCATGTCGCCTACGTCGAACGCGTGAATTGGCTAAATCACACGGTTTTCCTGGTCTCGGACAACTACGCCGCGAACAGCCAGGGCTACACCTCGAATGAGTGGGCACCCTTCACGGAACCGACGGGCTACATACACTTGCGCGACCTCACCACGCCGCAGCCGTTGGCACGGCGCCACGTTCGGCGGCGTCCGTAGTCACGTTGCGATCTTGTGAGAGTCAAAACTTTCTCGATTGACGTCCTAGATCGCCGTCGCGCAGGACCACTGACTCCAGCCGTCGCGCCGGTACAAGAGCGCGGCCGCGCGCACGTTCAGCACCGGATTGAAGGCCAGGTTCAAGTCCTTCGGGTTCTGTCCGATCATCGCCATGAGGTACTCCTCGGTGCCACCGTCGTTCAACTGGAACACGCCCCGGTCGTGCGTTCCGTTGCTGTCGAAGCCGATGTCGGTCGTTCGGAACTTCGACTCACACCACGCCACGGCCTCGGCGTCGTGCCAGGCCTGGCGCGGAAAGTCCTGATGAATAAGGGTGACCACGTGGTCGTCGGCCGGCGTGGGGTCGGCCGTGAAGTCCGCGAGCTCGGCCGTGATCGCGACCGGTCGACGATGCAGCGCGGCGACACGACTCGGCGACGAAACGATCGTCTCGGCGGGGACGCCACGCATCGGGTGTGAGATCGTCGTGGCGACGCCACCGATTGGGTGAGAAATCGTCGTCGCGGCCGGCGACGTCGTGGGTGCAACGCATACAGAGAGGACGAGCGCCAGTACGCCCGTCCAGACGAGGCCGCGCGAATGCGTTTGGACGCGTTTCCATCGATCGCGTGCTTGTAACATCTTCAATCCTCCGCCTAATTTGTGTCGTGCGCGCCCTCGAACGCACCTTCGAACCGCTCAGGACTCACGGTCCACGGTTCACCTACCGCCGAGGTATGGCACAACGGGCTGCCTCATGACCGCTTAAGCGGAGGATTCTCCATTTTAGGGCTCGGAACCCTGAAAAACCCCGGGGAAGTGCGCGGTCGCGTGATTTTTCCCTGATTCAAAGGCTTCTCGGCGAAAAAGTTGTTAAAAGAGAACCGAAAACTCTCTACTTTTTGGGCCTACTCACCATTTTGGGTTTGTGGGTCACTCGGGTATCGACATAGCGCTCAACGAGCGAGAAGAGTCTCCAAACAGTCGCGCGCCGAACCCGTCGACGCGATCTCTTCAGCGATCACTTGGGCCGCGAGCGCGTACGAGCTGTTCGCGAGCACGTCAAGCACGGCAGCGCGGATGCGCGGGACGTCGCCGGCCGCGATCTCACGAAAGCCCGGCTCGGACTTCGCGCCGACGTCAACGATGACGCCGGCACCGGCGACGGTGATCAGACGCGCGTTCGTTCGCTGATCGGCGAACATCGGCACGAAGACGATCGGCAGACCGGCCGCGAGTGCGCCGTAGGTCGTACCCGACCCTCCGTGACACAGGACCACGGAGGCGAAGGGGAAGACGGTCTCTTGCGGGACCCACGACTCCACGAACACGTTCGACGGCAGCTCACCCAGCAGTCGCCGGTCGAAACTGCGCCCCGTGGTCACCAGTACCCGGGCGTCGAGGCCCGCCACGGCCTCGATCGTGAATTGAAAGGCCAGCCGGGCGGTCCCCAGACCCCCGGCCACCGAGCCAAACGTCAAGTAAATCAACGGTCCGCTCCCCCGGGCCCAGCGACCGGGTTCGGCGACCTCGGGCACCTCGTCCTCGCGGTAGCGCAGTGTTCTCGGGAAGGGCGACGGGTCGAGGCTCGTGGGCAGGCGCGAGAGGTAGCGGGTCTCGCGAAGGAACTGTTCCATCCCGTCCTCGATATCCTCCAGGATCGAACCGACCAGTCCGATGACGCTCCACTCGGTCCTCGCCGTGGAGATGGCGACTTGGGCGTGCGCAATTCCGCGGCGCTTCGCCACCACGGCCCCGGCGTACGCGCAGGGCTCACGAAGGATCAGGTCCGGATGAAATGTGTCGCAGGCCGATTCGACCGTGTCGAGCATCGCTTCGGTCGACAGACGTCCGAAGAACTCGCCGTCGAGCAGCCGCGCCGCCGACGCGTGCGGCAGTCTCGCCGCGCGCCGCCATAGTTCCTTCGACTTGGTCGGGTCTGGTGGATCGCTCAGATAGTGCGCGACGCCGAGTGCGTCGACCTCACTGGCGAGACCGGGCGGGACGACGACGAAGAGCTCGTCGCCACGTTCTCGCGCGGCATCGATGAAGGGCAACAGGGGATTGAAGTGCCCGGCCAAGCCCGTGGAACAGATGAGTAGTCGCATCGCCTGGCCATTTTGTCAGTCGGGAACCGCGCGCGACGGGTCTTCTAGGGATTCGTCAGTCCGACGCCGGCGCGAAGCCGATCGGCGACGGCTCTTTCGTGGGGAAGAGCGCTCGGTGCGCCAAAGCCGCCAGGGCGCCGCCCACGAGGGGCGCCAGGATGAAGAGCCACACCTGGTGCAGCGCCGTGCCCCCGACGATCAGCGCCGGCCCGAGGGCGCGCGCCGGGTTCACGGAGGTCCCGGTAATCGGAATGCCGATGAGGTGAACGACGGTGAGTGTCAATCCGATGACGAGGCCCGCGGTCGACGGGTTCGCCGTCTTGCTCGTCACGCCGAGGATCACGAAGACGAAGAGCGCCGTCAGGACGACTTCGGCGATGAAGGCGCCGCCTGCGCCCACGTGGATGAAGCTGGCCGGGCCCCAGCCGTCGGTCCCCAGTCCCGTGGTCGTGCGGTGATAGAGCGGCGACGTCGAGAACACGCCCCAGAGCGCCAGCGCGCCGAGGAACCCACCGATGAACTGGGCCACCCAGTAGCTCGCGGCGTCGCGCGGTGACAGCCGTCCGGCGAGCAGCGCACCCAGCGTGACCGCCGGATTCACGTGACAGCCCGAGATCGGTCCGAGCACGTAGGCGAGGGCGAGCAACGTCAGCCCAAACGCCAGCGCCGTTGCGACGACGCCGGCGATGAAACTGCTGCCGTCGGCCTTGAAACCGAAGGTGAGGGTCGCGACACCGACGGCGAAGAAGACGAGGAGTGCGGTCCCGAGTAACTCCGCTGCGAACTTTCGAGCCATGCTCAACCCCCTAGATAGTCTCGCCTCAGGCTATCCGGGCGGCGACGTCAAATCAGGGTGTCCTCGGAGGCACCACGCTTGCACAACTCGTCGAAACGTTCTCGCGAGAAGGCGTAGGAGTACATCGAACTCGGCACGATCTCGACATAGCGAGCGTCGTCCGGTGAGTCAACCCAGTCCTCCGGCGAGGACTCGTAGACGTCCGTCCAGTAGGGGCGCAGCTCGTCGGCCTCTCCCGGACCACCGTGCACGATGTGCGCCTCGCCGTGGACGAAGACACCGACGTCATCACCGACGACGTGCGCGGCGCTCAGCGCCGGACGACGTTCCAAGTGCCGCGCCTTGACCGACTCCGCGCTCGTCGAGAACCAGAATCGACCGTGGATGAACAGTCCGTCGACGGCCGAGACCCGCGGCTCGCCCTCAGCGTTGACCGTGGCCAGGACCAGGTGACGCACGCCGACGAGATAGCGGGCGAGATCGGCGGCCGAGAGCCGACGGTCCGGCGAGATGATGCTCGTGAGGTGCGAACCCGCTCGCTCGAAGGAGGTGTCCAACAATGCGTCGAGTGTCGTGAGCTCGCTCGGGGTCTCGAACATCAAAAGAGCATGGCGCACGTCGCGTCACGCGTCAACTGGGCGCCGGGACGTACTGACCAGTGCTGCATAATGAGTTGTGCCCCAGAACAGACGCGACCACAGCCTCAATCTCGCCCCGGCCTCGATTGACGACTACCGCGAACTGGCCCGGCGTCGACTGCCGCGTCAGATCTTCGACTACGTCGACGGCGGCGCCTTCGGCGAATCGACGCTGGCCGCGAATCGTGACGACCTCCACCGGATCCAGTTCCGACAACGGGTCCTTCGAGACGTCTCGACCCGTTCTCTCTCTACGACCGTTCTCGGTGAAGAGATCTCCCTGCCGGTCATCCTCGCGCCGGTCGGCTTCGGCGGGATGCTCGCGCGCCGGGCCGAGGTGCAGGCGGCGAAGGCGGCCGAGCGGGCCGGGGTCCCGTTTTGTGAGTCCACGCTCTCGATCTGCGGGATCGAGGAGGTCGCGGCCGCGATCAAGCGACCGGTCTGGTTCCAGCTCTACGTGATGAAGGACCGTAGTTACGCCGAGGACCTGATGGTCCGGGCCCAGGCCGTCGGGTGCACCACGTTGATCCTGACCGTCGACCTCGCGGTCGTCGGTCAGCGTTACCGCGACGGTCGCAACGGCATCAGCGGGAAGATCCCCCGTTCGAAGCAGCTGCGCCGGGGCACCGACCTCGTCAGCCACACCCGATGGGTCCGCGACGTTGCCCTCGGCGGACGACCCCTCACCTTCGGCAATCTCGAGAAGGCGCTGCCCGACGCGAGCGTCCCGGGAGACTTCCAGGCGTGGGTCGCCAGTCAGTTCGACCCCAGCGTCACCTGGGATGACCTCGCTTGGCTGCGCGAACACTGGCACGGCAAGATCGCGTTGAAGGGCATCCTCGACCCCGACGACGCCCGCGAAGCGGTCCAGCGCGGCGCCGACGCCGTGATCGTCTCGAACCACGGTGGCCGCCAACTCGATGACGTCCCTTCGACCATCCGATCACTGCCAGCGGTCGCCGAGGCGGTCGGTTCGAACTGCGAAGTACTGATGGACGGCGGCATCCGCAGCGGCCTTGACGTGGTGAAGGCGCTCTCCATGGGGGCGCGGGCCTGCCTGATCGGTCGGCCGTGGGCCTACGCCGTGGCCGCGCGCGGCGAACGCGGCGTCGACCACGTCCTGCGGATCCTCCAGGCCGAGATGTCGGTCACCCTCGGACTGACCGGGGTGAACGACGTGCGCGACCTCGACCGTACAGTCGTGGTGGAAGAGTAAGCCCCGGGTCCGCCCGACATCACGAAAGCAGAGTCCCATGCCTAGCCCCCTCGACGCCCTCGAAACGTCTGTCGACCATTTGCGTGCCCTCACCGAGTCGATGGACGAGAGTCAGTTCGTCGCGTCGGCCTACCCGACGGAGTGGACGGTCGCGGACGTCATGAGCCATCTCGGCTCCGGAGCGATCATCTCGAAGCGGCGGATCGACGATTCGCTCGAAGAGCGCGAGACGCCGTCAGAGTTCAACCAGTCCGTGTGGGACGTGTGGAACGCGAAGACGCCCCACGCCAAGGTCACCGACGCCCTCGACGCCGACCGGGCACTGCTCACCCGGCTCCAGGAGATGACGCCCGAAGAACGTGCGCGCTACAACTTCAACCTCGGCCCGATGAACTTCGATTTCGAAGGCGCCGTTCGCCTCCGTCTCGGCGAGCACGTCGTACACACCTGGGACATCGAGGAGTCGTTGGACGCCCAGGCGACGCTGCAGCCCGACGCCGTCCCGTTCTTGATCGACAATCTCGAACTGGTCGTCCGATTCACGGCGAAGCCGGCGGCCGAGCACGAGTTGCACATCCGAACGACCACGCCCGAGCGACAACTGACGCTGACCCAAAGCGGTGACGGTGTGACGCTGAACGCCGTCGAGGGCCTCGATGCCTTCGATCTAGAGATCCCGGCCGAGGCCTTCGTGCGACTCGCCTACGGCCGCCTGGATGAGCAGCGCACGCCCGTCGGTGTCGACTCGACGCACCTCGACGAACTTCGTCGCGTCTTCCCGGGAATGTAGCGGGGTGCTGCGCATCCAGATCATCGTCGGCTCGACCCGCCCGGGCCGCTTCGCCGACAAGCCGCTCGCGTGGCTCGTGGACCGACTCTCGGGTCGCGACGACTTCGAACTCGACGTCTTGGACCTTCGCGACCACCCTCTCCCGCTCTTCGACAGCCCGATGTCGCCGGCCCGGACCCTGCGTGACTACCCCAACGAGGAGGTGGCGACGCTCGGACGGCGCATCGACTCGGCCGATGGGTACATCACTCTCACCAGTGAGTACAACCACGGCTATCCGGCGTCGCTCAAGAACGCGATGGACTACGTCTTCCCCGAGTTCAACAAAAAGCCGATGACCTTTGTTGGCTACGGCAACGCGGGCGGAGCCCGCGCCATCGAACAACTTCGTCTCGTCACCATCGAGTTCGAGATGGCACCTCTGCGGCGCGCCGTGCACATCTTCCCCGAGGTGATGCGTCCGGCGATGACCGCAGAGACGTTCACACCCGCGCTCTTCGAGTCGTTGGATGAACGCCTCGTCATGATGGTCAACGAACTTCTGTGGTGGACCAACGCGCTGAAGACGGCGCGCGACGCCGACTAGTCAGTCGATCCTGCGACGTCAGTCGACGAAGTTCGCCAGGACCGACGACACGTACTCGGCGTCACTGTCATAGACGTGGGCCGACTTCACGACCACGGTGAGTGAACCAACTCCTCGAACCAGTTCGCGCGCGACTTGGTGTTGAATCGCCGCTATTTCGAGAAGATTGGCGTAACCCTTCGATCCGAAGTCGATGCTGTGGGCGTAGACGACGAGTTCGAGTGCGTCGTCGTCCAGGTAAAAGTCCAACAGGCTGACGCACGGGATGTAGGAGGTGTCGCTCAACGGCTGGAGGGTCGTGATCGTCGCCGAGCGACTGCGCGGATCGTGTCGCAGTCGCTCGCTCACCCACCGCAACTGATCGAGACCGGTGCCGGCGTAGTTGTGCAGTCTCGTGGCGTAACTGTCAGCGTTACCGAGCTCGGGCACTTCACGGAAGTCGTCGAAGTTCGCGTGCATCCACGCCAGGCGCTCGGGATCGGCGAAGCGTTCGATGATGTCATCGGCGGTATCCGGTGAGCGCACGATGATCGTCGTCATCAGTACTTCGCGTATGGCCAGACCGTCGTAGGTGCTGGCGACGCCGTCTTCGGTGATCAGTCGCGCGACGGCTATCCACGCTTCGCCGATGGTGGCCGTATCGATGTTCGGAGGATCCACACTCATCAGCACATCCTTGCCGGAATGTCGGAGGTACCGTTCAGAGTCGAGCGACCACTGCTGGAGGTGTGGGCCGAGGCTATCGGGATTGGCCGGGGGTACCGCGCTGCACGTCGATCCTGCCGACGCCGACCTGGGCGTTCAAGATCAGGTGCGGAGCCGCCTGCTGACTCGCGAGCGTCTTCAAGGACGAAGGAACCGACGTCCAGGGCTCCTCTTGATAGAACTGGCCGTTGTACTCGACCGGTCCGTTGTCGTCGACCGGTCCAAGGCCGATATGGGTCTTCAGGTAGACGATGGCGTTCGCCGGCACGTCGACCGTCAATAACCCGACGGCCACGCTCGCCGTCACCGACGTCGGTGTCGACGTGAAGTGGACCTGTCGAAGGTCAACGGTCAGCGCGCCGAACTCGGTGCGGTACGTTCGCTGGACCTGGCCCAGGGAGGTCGGCTGAATGGTTCGCGCGCCGCTCCCGCCCGTCATCGGAACCCCGGTCGACGCGAGAAAACCCAGGACCGCGCCCGACAACAAGATGATGACCGTCACGAACGACACGAAGACCAACGCGATGAAGCGCCGGAGCATGTGCTGGCGCGCGCTGGAGCGCAGTGACAGCACCGCGAGGACGAAGAGGAAGGCCAGCCAGAGAACCGCGAATCCATTGCCGACTCTCGGGGCACCGCCCAAGGTCGAGATCGCGATCACCGCGATCACCACGATCGCGGCCAGGACCACGTAGCGAAGGAGTCGCAGGTTCGATGTCGGCGGTTCGACGCCGCTCTCCTCGAAGTCATCGGCGCCACTACCCGACTGGGGGATCAGCACCCACATCGCCAGATAGATTGCCGCGCCCAGTCCGTAGAGGACGGTGAGGACGACGAAGACGACGCGCACGATGTTGGCGTCGATGTCGAAACGCTCCGCGATGCCGCCGGCGACGCCCCCGACCATGCGCCGCTTCGTGCTACGACGCAGACGCGTCTCTTTCACCGGCTCCGGCGTCGGGGCGCTTTCGTCAACCTGCTCGTGTTCATCCATGCTTCAAATGTACGGTCCCGGCCGTGCAAGAACTATGGGGATGAACCCTCACCGGTGGCATCGCCGTGCGGCCACCCTAAGGGTTTCCCCTTAGATACAAAGGAATTTCTCCGTGCCAGAATTACATCGGCCCGCGGTAGAACAATGTTGTCGAGAGGAGGAGCGCATGTCGATCACCACATCGAGTCACGCCGTCGTCGGCACGCCCCTCCGTCCGCTCCGACGCGGTCGCGACAACTGCATCCTCGGCGGCGTGTGCGGCGGCTTCGCCACGCGCCTCGGCATCAAGGAACGCAACATCCGCGTGATCTTCGCGCTCCTCACCCTGGTCTTCGGGCTCGGCATCGTGCTCTACATGACCTTCTGGCTCGTGTTGACCCGTTCGGGCGAGGAGCACTCGATCATCCAACAGATCTTCATGAACCGCCGAGAGGCGCAGATCGTGCTGGTCGCCTTCATCGCCACGCTGATCTTGATCATCACTCTGCAAACGACCGGTACGCACGTCTCGGACGGCTTCGGATGGCCACTACTCTTGAGCGGCTTCGCCGCCTTCGCGGTATGGCGAGGCGCGTCGGTCGACGAACGACTTCGTCTCACCGATTTCTTCAACACCGCCCCGGTCATCGGCGGGGCATTCTCCAAGAGTCGCAAGGGTGTCGTGTTGCGCGTCCTCGTCGGCGCGGCCCTCGTGTGGTTCGGTCTCGACCAACTCAACCACCTCGGCGGTGTGTGGGGCTCGGCCGGTTCGGCGCTCCTCGGCACGGCGGTGCTGGTTGGTGGGGTGCTGGTCCTCTTCGCCCCGTGGTGGCTGCAGAACGTGCGCGAGCTGACCAGTGAGCGCCGCGAGCGCGTGCGCGCCGAGGAACGCGCCACCATGGTGGCCCACCTCCACGACTCCGTACTCCAGACGCTCACCCTCATCGAACGCGCCGCGGCCAACGAAGCTGACGTCGTACGACTCGCGCGCAACCAGGAACGCGAACTCCGACAGTGGCTGTTCAGTCCCGAGACGGTGACCTCCTCGTCGACCTCGTTCGTGGGACTCGTGGGCGCGATCGAGCACGACGTCGAGAACGACTACGGCGTTCGCGTGGAACTCGTGACGGTCGGCGACTGCGTGCCGGACGAACGAGTCGCCGCCCTCATCGCCGCCGGCCGCGAGGCCGCGATCAACGCGGCCAAGTGGTCCCAGGCCACGAGCGTGTCGATCTTCACCGAAGTCGAGCCGACGTCGATCTCCCTCTTCGTACGCGACCGCGGGGTGGGGTTCGACCTCGACGCGATCCCGGCCGACCGCCAGGGCATCGCGCTCTCGATCCGACAGCGCATGAGCCAGTTCGGCGGCGAAGCGTTCATCAGCACCTCCGAGGGCGAAGGCACCGAGGTGCAGCTCGTGATGCCCCGGTCCAAGTGATCGACTCGACCCGACCCCGCGTGTTCCTGGTCGACGACCACGAGCTCATTCGCGCCGGCATCCGCGCGGAGATCGCCGGCTCGGTCGACATCGTCGGCGAGGCCGATGAGGTCGAGGCCGCCATCGAGATCATCCTGGAGCGAACGCCCGACGTCGTCCTGCTGGACGTGCACATGCCCGATGGCGGGGGCCAGGCGGTGCTGCGCGCCGTCGTCGAGCAGAACACGACCACCCGGTTCCTTGCACTCTCGGTGTCGGACTCTTCGGTCGACGTCATCAGCGTCATTCGCGCGGGCGCCCGGGGCTACGTCACGAAGAACATCTCCGGACCAGATTTGATCGACGCGATCTACCGGATCGCCGCCGGGGACGTCGTCTTCTCACCTCGTCTGGCCGGTTTCGTCCTCGACGCCTTCAGTACCGGTTCGGACGAACAGCCGGTCGTGACGGTCGATCCCGACCTCGACCAACTCACGGCGCGCGAACGTCAGGTACTCCGGCTCATCGCGCGAGGGTATTCCTACAAGGACATCGCCCGGGAGCTGACCATCTCGACCAAGACCGTCGAGAGCCACGTCTCGTCGGTCCTTCGCAAGCTCCAGCTCTCCAGTCGCTACCAACTGTCGCACTGGGCGAGCGAACGTCACCTGAACTAGCCCATCGCGGCGTCCCTCATACGACGCGTGACGCTCTCTCGTAGCATGACGAGTAACGCAGGGGAGGAACACGCATGCGAATACTCATCGTCGGTGGAACGTCTTTCGTCGGACGAGCGGTCGCCTGGGCCGCGTTGAACGCCGGGCACGACGTCACGGTCATCAATCGAGGTCAAACGCCCAGCGATCTCCCGGATACCGTCACGCGACTCATCGGCGATCGTCACGGCGACATGTCGGCGCTGGCCGACGTCTCCTTTGACGTCACCGTCGACGCCAACGCCTATCGGCCGGCCGACGTCGACGTACTCGTTGCCGCCTTGGGGAAACGAGGCGGCCACCATATCCAGATCTCCTCGGTGTCGGCCTACGAGGACCCGCCCGGTGAAGGCGCGACCGAAGAGACGGCCACCCTGTGGGACGACGCGACGCTGGCGCGCGACGCCGAGGTGACCGGCGAAACCTACGGGCCGCTGAAGGCGGCCAGCGAGCGCGCCGCGACCGAACACTTCGGCGACCAACTGACCATCGTGCGACCGACCTTCGTGATCGGCAGCCACGACGCGACGCTGCGCTTCCCGTACTGGGTCGACCGGCTTCGCATCGGGGGCAACGTCGCGGTTCCGGGACCTCGCGACAACGCGCTGCAGTACGTCGACGCGCGCGACCTCGGCGAGTTCGTCGTCACGCTCGCGACCAACTCCGCACTGGGCGCCTTCCACGTCGCCGGACCGTTTCCCGCCGCCCGGTTCGTCGAGGTCATCGAGGCGATCCGCGACCAGGTCTCGCCGCCCGAGACCCGCCTGGTCGAGATCTCGCCCCGTCACATCAAGAGCCACCATCTCGAAACCAGGTTCCCCCTATGGTCCGGATCGACGAGTGAGACCGCCCTCGCCGTCGATCCCGCCAAAGCCCTCGCCGCCGGTCTCCGCTTGCGGGATCTCTCCGAGAGCGTGGATGACGTCCTCGCGTGGTGGGACGACCGAGTGCCGCCGTCGTGGTGGCTCACGCGAGAGCAAGAGGCCATGCTCGTGCGCACGAACCCGTGACCTCCGACATTTGCGAGAAGATTTACCCTGGTCGGTAAGTTTCGCATTCGATCGGACAGAAGCGTTCAATGGGCTCACCTGAAGATGATCGTTTTCGCCGGCTCGCCCACGAGCACACTCCGGCCATCGGCAACTACCTGCGGCGGCGCCTCTACCCACTGACCTTGGCCGACCTCGACGACCTCGTCGAAGAGACGCTGCTCGTCGTGTGGCGTCGGATCGACAGCGTGCCCGAAGAGGCCGAACTGCCCTGGATGATCGGTGTCGCGCGCAACGTCTTGCGAAACGCCCGTCGTAGTCAGTACCGGCGCAGCAATTTCGAGTCCTCGCTCCCAAGGGCCCCCGATGACCCCTCGGCCGAGGACCTGGTCGTCGCCGACGCCAGCGTGCGCGACGCGCTCCTGGCGTTGAACGACGACGACCGAGAGGTGCTGATGCTGAACGCCTGGGACGGGTTGGACACCCACGCACTGGGCATCGCGCTCTCGATCACGACCAACGCCGCGGCAGTGCGACTGACCCGGGCCCAGGCCCGTTTCCGCGAGCGATTCGCGTCGGCCCAAGTGATCTGAAAGTTCTCGGCGCCTCGCGACAGGTACTGGGTATGAAGGCGGAGGAGGTTTCATGAGTGACTTTGAAGATCGCTTACGCGCGGCCGACCCGGCCGCGGCCAGCAGCTATCAACACCCCGATACCGACGCGATGATCTCGCGCATCATGGCGCGCGCCCCGCGCGCTCGGCGTCACGTGCTGCGGAGCTTCCAGTTGCGCATGGCCGGCTCGGTCGCCCTCGCCGCGGCGCTGACCGTCGGTGGCATCGCCGCGCTCGAGGGTGCCGCGCCCTCTCTCGCCGTGTTCGCACTGGCGGCCCCCAACCACGCCAAGGCGCCCGCCGGTACCAAGTTCGGCGCCTCGAATCTCCACACGGCGCTGCCGATGCGCATCTACGAGGAGTTCGACTTCACGGCCGGACCGGACCTCAGTGCCAACGCCGGCACGGGCGCGGCCTACGAACTGACGCTCCCGGCAAACGCCTCGGCCGAAGACGCCCGCCTCGCGGCGATCTTCGGCGTCTCCGGCACGCCGGTCGACACGAACAACGACGGTCAGGACTTCACGGTCACCGACTCGAACGGCAACTACGTGGACTACGAGACCTACGACACGGTCCCCCAGTGGACGTACTCGATCGCGATCCCTTCCGCGCCGAACAGCTCGTCGACCACGTCCGACGGCACGACGGTCCCGATGCCCAGCCAGGCGACCGTCAACAGCGACGTGCAGGGCTACCTCACCCAGATGGGCTACGGGTACCAGGTGACCGATCCCCAGTTCTCGGAATCGAACAACGTCGTGACCTCCCCCGGTCAGCCGACGGTCACGACCAATGAGGAGCAGGCCACCTACAGCGTCACCGCCGATGGGGTCCTCACCGATCAGTCACTTCAGTTCACGGTCGACCAGAACAACAACCTCGTCTCGGCGAGCGGGCCGGCCTTCAGCGTGATGCCCGGCGTCAACTACCCGTTGCAGAGCCCGGCCGCCGGCGTCACCGTCCTCGAGGCCGCCCAGCAGTCCGAGTTCTCCAACTGCGACACCTGCGCCACGGGTTCCGGCGGTGCCTCGGGTCAGTCGAGCGGTTCCGGCGCGCCGCTGCCGGGAGCGAACTCGTCGACCACGCCGCCGTCACCGACACCGGCGACCAATGACACGACGACGACCACGACGCCGTCCGGTCCCCCGATCGTCGACGTCACCCTGGACGCCGAGACGATCTCGTATCAGACGTACCAACTGACCGACGGCTCGGTGTGGATGTTGCCGATCTACAACTACACCGGCCTCGCCACCAACGCCGACGGGACCTCCTACACCGGGACCTGGTCCACCATCGCCGTTGACCCGACCTATATCCAAGTATCCACCTCATCATCAGGAGGTATCAATCCCGGCGGACCCATCCTCTACTAACCACATCTGAAATGTCTGTCGGTGAGGCCGACGCAGTCTCAACCCGCACAGACGTCAGCACACAACCGAGACCCGCACCCTACGGTGCGGGTCTCGGTTCATGTGGGCCGGTGTCGCGACGGCTTCCAGGTGCGGGTCTGGTGGGTTCGTGGGGGGTTCACGACCTCCGGTCGGGCGTCGGAGAACTTGGCGGCCACGGCGGCGACGGCCGGCGCGCGGTGCGGCGGTCGCTTCGGTTCGACGACGCCGGCGCGGAGGTGGCGACGCGTGCCCGACCACGGGGCCGGGGGTGCGGTGAAGGCGTCGGCGAGGAGGTAGGCCGAGCTCTCGTAGTTGATGCGCCAACCCTTGAAGTGCGGCCAGGCGTCCTCGGGGGTTCGCTCCATGGGAAACCCGTACTGCCGCAGGTTCTCGACGGCGCTGGCGAACTCCTCGTAGGTCAGGGTGATCATCGCGTCGGGGTCGGGGTCGGGGTCGACCGGATAGCCCAGAGAGGCGGCCAGTCGGTTGAAGAGGGTGAAACCCATGCGCAAGCACAGGCGCGACTGGCTCGGCGCCGTGGAGGGATTGAGCGCGAGCTGCATGGCCCCGGCGTCGAGCACGGCCAGCAGGCCCACGATCCAGTTGAGCCACGGCTCGGGTGAGCGAAAGAGCAGCAGCACCGGGTAGGTCGTGTGGCTCTCGGTCACCTCGGCCGCCCACTCCTCCCAGTCGGCGTAGAGCTGGGGCAGCGCGTCGTTGATGCCGACCAGTTGGTGGCGCGCGAGCAGCTCCGGTCCCCACGCCGGCGAACCGGCGCGACTCTCGAGCATCGTGACCAGCGCCTCGCGACGGCTGAACGAGTTGTAGAGCGAGGGCAGGTACGCGATCTGGAGGGCCACGATCACGACCCACGTCGCGCCGGCGGCGATGTCGAGCACCGTGTTGGGCGCGCCACCACTGTGGATCGACCCGACGGTGAAGAGCGACGTGGTGGCCTGCGTGAGCCCGTGCACGAACGAGTGCGTCGTGCGCATCAGCATGAGCGCGAAGCCGAGCGCCAGACACACGGCCCACCACAGCAGCTGGGCGAGCAGCGCGACCGGTGCCGTCGGGGCCAGGATCGAGTCCTTGGTCTCGTAGCTGTTCGCGAAACGCGACAGCGCGACGAACGAGTAGTGCACGCTCTTGTTCACGATCACGGTCAGTTTTTCGAGACCCTGGGGCTGTCGCGGCAGGACGAGGATGAAGAGGACGCTGAGGATCGTCACGAGAACGATGAGGAGCCCGAGAATGAATTCGACGACGTACATGCGACCTCCTCTCGTCTAACCAGGTATTCGATGCGACTCCGACGAATCTTAGATAGCCGAGGCGCCGTTCCGCCCCGACTCATACAGTTGGACGATGAGTTCATCGTTGTCGGTCACGCTCGCCGGGCGACACGTCACGCTGACGCCGCTCTCCCTCGAGGACGTGCCCGGTCTCGTCCTCGCGGCCTCGGGCGACCGCTCGACCTACGGCTGGTCGATCGTCCCGGCCACGATCGACGAGATGGAGGTCGTGGTCCGTCGTCAACTCGCCGAACGTGACCAACGCACGGGTGTACCGTTCGCCACTCGACGTCGCGACACGGGCGAGATCATTGGCATGACGAGGTTCCTCACGCTGCGCTGGTACTTCGGGCGCGAGTATCCCGACGCGGCGGAGATCGGCGGCACGTTCGTGACGGCCGCGCTCCAACGCACCGCCGTCAACACCGAGGCGAAACTTCTCATGATGACCCACGCCTTCGACGTCTGGGACGTTCGTCGGCTCGACCTCAAGACCGACGAGCGCAACGAGCGATCGCGACGCGCGATCGAACGCATCGGTGGTCAGCTCGAAGGCATCCTGCGCAACTGGCAGGCCGCGCAAGTCCAAGGTGAGGAAGGCCTGACTCGAAACGCCGCGATGTACTCGATCTTGCCGTCGGAGTGGCCGGGCGTGCGGGCGCGTCTCGAGGAGCGTCTTCGCGTCTAGACCGCGACCATTTCTCTTTCTGCGCGAGTCTGAGTGAGGCGAAGGTGGAGCGCGATGGCGCCACTCGCGAGGGCCGCGTAGAAGCACCACAGCGACGTGAAACCGTTCGCGCACAGACGCGCCAACACGATGACGGCGACGAGGTTCACCAGTCCGAACCACCGCACGTTGCGCAGTCCCGAGACGAGCATCGATCCGCACGTCGCGAGGATGTAGAGACCGATGACCACCACGCCGTGTTGGAGGCCCACCGTGTAGGCGATGTGGTACGAGCCGAGTTGGGCGCTGGGGTGATGACTCAGCATCGTCTCGGTCAACACCGCCGACGTGACGACGCCCAACGCCACGAACGGGGCGATCACCCGTCGGCGACTCCGCGGTTCGAGTAGGAGCACCATCGTCGGCACCAGGGTCGGTAGGACGGCGAAGGCGAACAACAGATAGATCCACATGGCGACGATGCCGACGGAGTGCGGGACGTGATGCTGCAGTTGCCACCACACGAACGTCTCATCGATCTGGTGCAGGCCCAGGAGGATTGGAAACGGTGCGATCAGCCGGTACTCCGGACGACCCTTGAGGTGTCGACAGGCGTCGAGACCGATCACGGTCACCACGAGGCCGCCGACCAGGTCCCCCTCAGGCGAGAAACACATGGTCGTTCACGTACTCTCGACGAATGATTCGGCGAGCTCGAGGTGTTACGACGTCACGCATACGGCACCATAACCTCAGCGCCCGCGCTCGCGACCGATGACTCCGCCCATCAGGCGCGCAGTCAATCGGCCGAGGTGAGATCGAACAACGCCACTAGCGCTGTTCGATGAGGTCCATATAGTCGTCGTTCCACAGGTTGAAGTACTCCTCGGGCAACAGCACGGCGTGCGTCGGCTCGAGCGTCTCGACGAATCCCCGTTCGTGACTGACCGCGACGATGGTGCCCTTCCACCTGTGCATCATGTCGCCCAACGCGACCACGCTCGCGGGGTCCAGGTTGTTCGTCGGTTCGTCGAGCAGTAGAAGATTCGCGTCCGAGGACGCCAGTATCGCCAGGGCCAACTTCGCGCGCTCGCCGCCCGACAGCGTGGCGGGCATCTGGTGGGCGGCCGATCCCTTGATGCCGAACGCGCCGAGGAGCGACCGGCGCTGCACTTCGGTCACGACCGTCGCGTTCTCGAGGTTGTCGAGCACCGTCTTGGTGAAGTCCAACTGTTCGTTCTCCTGCGCGAAGTAGCCCACCGTCACGTTGGCGCCGAACTTCACGACCCCCTTCGAGGACTTCTGCGTGCCGGCGAGACATCGCAACATCGAGGACTTACCGGCGCCGTTGCGTCCGACGATCACGATGCGGTCCCCTCGACGCGTGATGAAGTTCACGTCCTTCAGGACCTTCAGCGACCCGTAGCTGACGGCTACGTGTTCCACCGTCATCGGTACGTCGCCGCTGCGTGGAGGGATCGGCAGCTTGAACGTGACCTTGCGCTCCTTCTTCGTCACCTCGACGCGATTGTCCTGCAGCTTCTCGACCTTGCGGTCGAGGACCTTGGCCAGGCGCGCGCGCTTCTCGGTCTGTCCGCGCATCGAGTCGGCCAGTTTCGAGAGTCGGTCGATCTGCTCGTCCTGGTGGGACGCCAGCTTCTCTTCGCTGAGTCGCCGCTCCTCTTCGAGCTGCAGGAACTTCGAGTAGTTCCCCTTGTACTCGCGCAGTTGACCTTCACGAAGCGCCAGCACGCGGTCGATCGACTTGTCCAGCAGGGGCAGGTCGTGACTGATGACCAGGACCGTGCCGTGGAAGCGGTCGAGCTCTTCGAAGAGCCAGCGCTTGGCCGCCTTGTCGAGGTGGTTCGTCGGTTCGTCCAGCACCATCGTCGTCGGCTCTTCGTAGAGCACGCGCATCAGGTCGACGCGACGGCGCTGGCCACCCGAGAGCGAGTCGAGGTCCTCCAGGAGGAGGTCCTCCTTGAGCCCCAGTCCGGCGGCGAGTCGCGACACCTCGGACTCGGCCTCGTAGCCGCCGAGTTCGCGGAACTTCTCCTCGAGCGTCGTGAACCGCTGGATCGTCTCGTCGGTCGGGTGGGCGGCGAGTTCGTGACGGGCGTGTTGCATGTCGGCATCGAGTTGATCCAGTCCGCGCGCCGACAGCACGTGCGAGAGCCCGATCGGCTCGACGCCGAGTCCGCCCGCGACCGGCTCCTGGGGCAGGTGGCTCATGGTCCCCTGGTGCGTCACCGAGCCCTCGACGCGCAGGTGCTCGGGGTGCTCGCCCAGCAGGATCGACAACAGCGTCGACTTGCCGGCGCCGTTGCGTCCGACGATGCCCACCTTCTCGGCGTTGCCCACCGTGAACGAGACGGGGTTGAGGATACGCCGAGCGCCGATCTCTATGCCTAAATCTCGAACTATGAGCATTTAGCGCCCTAGCGACCCAGCCGCTGCAGTCAGTTCGTCGCGGAACTGCGGATGGGCGATCTCGCTGAGGAGGGCGGCGCGCTCGCGCACCGTTCGTCCCCGCAGGTCGGCCGATCCGTACTCGGTGACGATGATTCCGGCCAACTGGCGTGGCGAAGTCACGGTCGAATGCGCGGTCATGTCTCCAATGATACGGCTCTTCAGAACGCCGTCGACCGTCGCGGTCGACTGGAGACAGATGAGTGACGCGTGCTCGAGCGACAGGCTCGTGCCCTCGGTGAAGTCCATGTGACCGCCGACGCCCGAGAACTGCCGCGGCCCGATCGTGTCGGCGATGATCTGTCCGTGCAGGTCGACCTCCAGGGCCGAGTTGATCGAGACCATCCGGTGGTTCTGCGCGATGACGTGCGGGTCGTTGGTGTAGAAGACCGGCGCGACGCCGATGTCGGGGTTGTCGTCGATGAAGTCATACATCGCGCGGGTGCCGGCCGCGAACGTGATGACCGCGGTCCCGCGGTTGATCGTCTTCTTCGTGTTCGTCGCCTTGCCAGCCGCCATGAGTTCGAAGAGTCCGTCGGTGAACATCTCGGAGTGCACGCCGTACTCGCCGCCGTCGCCCTGGGCCAACATCCGCGCGACCAGGTTCGGCACGGCGCCGATGCCCGTCTGCAGCGTCGCGCCGTCGGGTATCAGGGTGGCCGCGATCTCGGCGATGCGTAGGTCCTCGGGTGCGCCGGACTCGTTCGCGAACACCGTCGGTTGCTCGTCGGTGTAGACGATGACGTCGACGTCGGCGAGGTCGAGGTGGTTCTCGTGACCGACCAGCGCGTGCGTGTACGGGAAGTGCGGCGAGGCCTCGACGATCAACAGTCGCTCGGGGTCGCGACCGGCACGGACCAACTCCTCGAGGGTGGCGCCGTTATAGAGCGAGAGACTGACGCGCCCCTGGGCGTCGGGCATCGACACCGGCGCCATCATCACCCGGGGACTCAGGTGCTGGATCAGCAGTCCGTAGTGGCGGAAGAACGACGGCACGTGCTGGACGTCGGCGCCCTTGGCGACCAGCGAGCGTTCGTTCCCGCCGAAGAAGTTGACGCGGTAGTGCACGTTGGGATGGAGGAACACCTCCGGCGAGCCGAGCGAGAGGCCGCCACTGAACGTGAGGTCCTCCCAGTCATCGCGCGCGCCGAGCGCGCGAAAGAGCGCGACCGGCGTGCCGGTGATGATACCGAAGCCGATGGTGTCGCGCGGACGAACGAGCGCGGCGGCCTCCTCGACGGTCAACTCACGCGCACTCATCGATACATTCTGCACGACCACACCGGCTGTGCCACGATTTAGAGATGAGCGATACGTTCACCATCGACCTCTGGAGCGACGTGGTCTGCCCGTACTGCTACCTGGGCCGCCGTCAACTCGCCGCGGCACTCGTCGACTTCGAGCAGCGCGATCTGGTCTCGATTCGCCACCGCGCCTACGAACTCGACCCGCGCGCCAGGCTCACGCACGAACGGCCGCTCGCCGACGTGGTCGCCGCGAAGTACGGCGTGCCGGTCTCGCAGGTACACGCGTCGCACGAACGCCTCGAGCGCGAGGCACGTGCCCTCGGCATGACGTGGTCCTTCGCGACGGCGAGACCGACCGACACGCTCGACGCGCATCGCGTCATCGCCCTCGCCGCCACCCAGGGACTGGGTGACGCGATGAACGATCGACTGTTCCGTGCCTATTTCTCAGAAGGTGAGCTCGTGAGCGACCACGGACGTCTGAGTGCCTTGGCCCTCGAGGTCGGCGTCGAGGGCGCGGACGCCTTGTGGGACGGCGATGCGTTCACCGAGGTGGTGCGCGCCGACGAGGCCGCGGCGCAGGAACTCGGCATCTCCGGCGTCCCGTGTTTCCTCCTGGACTCGAGGTTCATGGTGATGGGCGCCCAGGGCAAGGATCAGATCCTCGACGTGTTGCGGCGGGCCTGGGCCCGCCGGGCGGCCTAGTCGACGTCTTCGGTCGGCACGACGGCCGCCGTCGCGACGGAGTGACCCTCGTCGAGGTTCATCACGCGCACGCCCGTCGCGTCGCGTCCCTGGGAGGAGACTTCGCGCACCGGCGTTCGAATGAGCACGCCGCCGGTTGAGGCCAGCATCACTTCGTCATCGAGCCGCGTCATGAACGCGGCGACCAGAAATCCACGCGCCGCGGTCAGTTTGATCGCGCGAACACCCTGCCCGCCGCGACCCTGGCGATTGAAACGCTCGACCTTCACGCGCTTGCCGAAACCGGTATCGGTGACCACGAAGAGGTCGGCGTCGTCACGCACCACGTCGAGTGAGATCGCCTTGTCGTCGCCGCGCAACTTGATGCCGCGCACGCCCATCGAGTCGCGGCCCACTTCGCGCACCTCGGCCTCCGGGAAACGGATCGCCATGCCGCGGTACGTCACGACCATGAGGTCCTCGTCGCCACTCGTCGCCACGACGCGCACCACTTCGTCGCCGTCGCGCAGGTTGATGGCGATCCATCCCTCACGCCGCGACTTGTCGTACTCGCTGAAGGCCGTCTTCTTCACGGTGCCGTTCGCGGTCGCGAAGACGAGGAACTTGTCCTTCGGGAAGTCGTCGGTCGTCACGATCGCCTGGATCGACTCATTCGGCTGCAGGTTCAAGAGATTGACGATCGCGGTGCCCTTGGCCGTGCGCTCCTTCATCGGGATCTCGTGACCTCGCAGACGGAAGACCCGTCCGCGGTTGGAGAACAACAGGAGGTACGCGTGCGTCGTCGTGTGCACGATCTGTTGGACGAAGTCCTCGTCGCGCAACTTCGCTCCCTGGACGCCGCGCCCGCCGCGGCCCTGGACGCGGAACGCGTCGGCGGCGACCGACTTCACGTACCCGGCCTGGGTCATCGTGATCACGATGTCCTCGTCGTCGATGAGGTCTTCCATTCCGAGCTCGCCCGGGTCGTTCACGACCTGCGTGAGACGGTCGTTGGCGTACTTGTCGCGGATGGCCGTAATCTCCGTGGCGATCACCCCACGAAGCTTCACGTCGCTCGCGAGGATCGACTGGAGTTCGGCGATCGTCTCGCGCAACTTCGTCATCTCCTCTTCGAGTTCGCTGCGACCGAGTCGCGTGAGACGGCCGAGAGTCATGTCGAGGATGTGATTCGCCTGTTCCTCGGAGAAGTCGAACGGCGCGGCCATCAAGGCGATTCGCGCGGCGGCGCGGTCATCGGATCCACGGATCGCCGCGATGACGAGGTCGAGCATGTCGATCGCCTTCAAGAGGCCCTCGACGATGTGGGCGCGGGCCTCGGCCTTGCGCAGGCGGAACTGTGTCCGGCGCGTGAGCACCTCGACCTGGTGCGCGATGTAGTGCGTCAACGCCTGGGCGAGGTTCAACGTGCGCGGCACGCCGTCGACCAGCGCCAGCATGTTGACCGCGAACGTCGTCTGCAGCGACGTGTTCTTGTAGAGCTTGTTCAGCACGACGTTCGCGTTGGCGTCACGCTTCAACTTCACGACGAGGCGCGCCTTGCGTCCGGCCGAGTCGTTCTGCACCGCCGAGATGCCGTCGACGTCACCGTTCTTCACGAGGTCGTAGATCTTCTCCTCGATCGACTCCACCGACACCTCGTACGGGAACTCGGTGACCACGATGCGGATATCCCTCGCGGTCTCTTCGATCTCGGCGACGGCGCGCATCTTGATCGAGCCGCGGCCACTGCGGTAGGCGTCGAGGATCCCCTGTCGACCGAGGATCTGCGCGCCGGTCGGGAAGTCCGGACCCTTCACGAAGGCCATCAGGTCATCGGGGGTGGCGTCGGGGTTGGCGAGCAGGTGCAGCGTGGCGTCGATGACCTCGCCGAGGTTGTGGGGCGGGATCTTCGTCGCCATGCCCACCGCGATGCCTTGGGAGCCGTTGACGAGGAGGTTCGGGAAGCGCGACGGCAACACCGTCGGCTGCTGGGTCGAGTTGTCGTAGTTCGGCTCGAAGTCGACCGTCTCTTCGTCGATCGAGTCGAGCAGTTCGAGCGCCAACGGCGCGAGCCGGCACTCGGTGTAGCGCATCGCCGCGGCGCCCTCGTCGGGACCGGTGCCCCCGAAGTTGCCGTGGCCGCTGACGAGCGGGTGACGCATCGCGAAGTCCTGGACCATCCGCACCAGCGCGTCGTAGATAGCGGAGTCGCCGTGCGGGTGATAGGTGCCCATGACCTCGCCGACGACCTTGGCGCACTTCGCGTGCGGGCGGTCGGGACGAAGGCCCTGGTCGAACATCGAGTAGAGGATCCGTCGGTGCACCGGCTTGAGGCCGTCGCGCACGTCGGGCAGGGCTCGAGAGACGATGACCGACATCGAGTACTCGAGGAACGACCGCTCCATCTCGAGGTTGATCTCGATCGGTTCGACGTAGCCGACGACCTCGTCCTCCGGTGGTGGCGTCCCCGCGCCTGAACTGTCGGTGGTGCGTGCCATGTGCCTCTCCGCCTAGATGTCTAGGAAGCGAACGTCTTTCGCGTTGGTCTGAATGAAGTGCCGGCGCTGCGGGACGTCATCGCCCATGAGGATCGAGCAGACCTCGTCGGCGAGCGCGGCCTGTTCGACCGTGATCTGGAGGAGCGCGCGCTTGGTCGGGTCCATCGTGGTGTCGCGCAACTCGTCGAAGTCCATCTCGCCGAGTCCCTTCAGGCGCTGGAAGTCGTTCTTGTGGTCGGGGTGCTCGGCCATGAACGTCGCCTTGGCCGCGTCGTCGTGCAGGTACACCTTCTCCTTGCCGACCAGCGTGGAGTACAGGGGGGGCTGACCGACGTACACGTGGCCGTTGTTCACCAACTCGGTCATCTGACGAAAGAAGAACGTGAGCAACAGCGTGCGGATGTGGCTCCCGTCGACGTCGGCGTCGGCGAGCAGGATGATCTTGTCGTAACGAATCTTCGTCACGTCGAAGTCGGCCTCGACGCCGGCGCCGATCGCCGAGATCAACGCCTGGATCTCGGTGTTCCTCAGGATTTTGTCGCTCCGCGCCTTCTCGACGTTGAGGATCTTGCCGCGAATGGGCAGGATCGCTTGGATGCGTGGGTTGCGCGCGTCCTTCGCCGACCCGCCCGCCGAGTTGCCTTCGACGATGAACAGCTCGCACTCACGCGGTTCGCTCGACGAACAGTCGACGAGCTTGCCGGGAAGTCCGGCCCCGTCGAGGGCGCTCTTGCGTCGCGTGAGGTCGCGCGCGTGACGCGCCGCCTGACGCGCCCGGGCCGCCTGCACTGATTTGGCGACGATCTGTCCGCCTTCTTTCGGATTCTCCTCGAGCCAGTCGGCCAACTTCTCGTTCGTCGCTCGCTCCACCAACGAACGGATGGACACGTTGCCGAGCTTGCCCTTCGTCTGGCCCTCGAACTGCGGCTCCGCCAAACGCACCGAGACGATGGCGGTGAGGCCCTCGCGTATGTCCTCGCCGGCGAGGTTCTCGTCCTTCTCCTTCAGGAGGTTGCGCTTTCGCGCGTAGCGGTTGACGACGTTGGTGATCGCCTTGCGGAATCCCTCTTCGTGCATGCCGCCTTCGATCGTGGCGATGCCGTTGGCGAAGGAGTGGATGCTCTCGTAGTAACCGGTGTTCCACTGGAAGGCGACCTCCACCTCCTGGGCCGGTTCGGACTGTTCGTAGAATCCGACCTTGCGGAAGAGCGACTCCTTGGTGTTGTTCAGATGACGCACGTAGTCCACGATGCCGCCGTTGTACTTGTACGTCTCTTTCGACTGACGACCGGCGCGCTCGTCGACGAAACGAATCTCGAGTCCGCGATTCAAGAACGCCATTATCTGGAGTCGTTCCGTGATGGTCTGCGCGCGAAAGTCCACGTCGTCGAAGATCGTCGGATCGGGCGTGAAGGTGACCGAGGTGCCGGTGCGTCCGCGCGGCGCCGGACCGGTGACCTTCAACTTGCCTTGCGGCTTGCCGCCGTTCTTGAACGTCATCTGATAGTGGTTGCCGTTGCGGTCGACCTCGAGGAGCAGCTCCGTCGAGAGGGCGTTCACGATCGAGGCGCCCACGCCGTGGAGACCCCCCGAGACCTTGTAACCCCCGCCGCCGAATTTCCCGCCGGCGTGCAACGTCGTGTACACGATCTCCGCGGCCGACTGACCGGGGTACTGGGGGTGATCTTCGACGGGGATTCCGCGTCCGTCATCGCTCACGCGACAGCTGCCGTTGGCGAGGATGGTGACGTCGATTCTCGTGCAAACACCGGCCATCGCCTCGTCGACCGAGTTGTCGACCAGCTCGCGGATCAGGTGGTGCAGACCCGAGGGACCGGTCGAACCGATGTACATGCCTGGTCGGACCCTGACTGGTTCTAGACCTTCGAGAACGGTGATGTCGACAGCTTCGTAGCTGTCGGGTTCCTTGGTCTTCTGGGCCACGAAGGCTTCCTTTCGGTGATCAGATCATGGCGCGAATCGCGCAGTCGAAGACAATTTTTCGACTGTTCTATCCTACCCGAGAAGCTGTAACTCTCGGCCCAAACGGGGCCGCAATCGAGCGCTTCTTTGCCTCGTTTCTATGGCTTTGCGAGCACCGTTCGAAGAGACTTTGGAGCACGTGCGCCAAGTGATGAAAAACCCTCCAGAATCGTCGTGGCGTCACTCATGACGCGCTGCGCGAACGCACCCGACGGGACGCTCACGAGCAGCACCCCGTCCTTCACGAACTCCGGTCGACAGTGCTCGGCGATCACCGGTTCGACGATGCTCGGCCACAGGTTTCGTATCTCGTCGATGTCACGAAGGTCGACCTTGCGCAGTCGACCAGCGAGCGTGTTGAGCAGTTCACCGAGCTTCGCCGGTGGTTCATCACGCGATCTCATAGGACCAGCGTCGTCAGATCGATGACCGCGCCCGGGTGCATCCCGGCCGGCAGTGGTGACGCCGTCGTCACCAGTGTTTGACCTGTTGGGAGGAGATTTAGGAGTCGATCGCTCCGGTGAGGATCGAGTTCGCTGAAGACGTCGTCGAGCAGTAGGAGTGGATCGACGCCGCGTCGATTCTGAACCAGTTCGTGACCGGCGAGTCGGATCGCCAACGCGAGTGATCGCTGCTCCCCCTGTGACGCTTGACGTCGCGTGTCGCGTCCGTCCAACGTCAACGCGACGTCGTCACGCTGCGGTCCGATCGTCGTGTGACCGCGAAAGCGATCGTCGTCGAACGAATCACGAAGTGCCTGTTCGAGGTCGCCACTCCAGGACTGTTCGTACGTCGCGGTGATGATCGAGTCGTCCTCGGCGAGCTCGTGGTAGTAGTTCGAGATCAGTGGCGCGACGTCGTCCAGGAGTTTCTTTCGCAGCGCGACGAGCTCTTCACTGACGCGGCAGAAATCGATCGTCCAGACGTCGAGCTCACCCTGTTGCAACGACGTGGGGCGTTCGCCTTGCAACTGGCGCAGGAGTGCGTTTCGTTGGCTGAGAATCCGCGTGAAGCGCTCGATCACGTCGCCGGTCGTCAGGTCGACGTCGGTGAGCAGATTCGTCAAGAAGGTGCGGCGATGTTCGGCTCCCTGGCGAACGATGTCGACACCTTCGGGCGTGAACACCGTGAGGGGAAGCACGTCGGCCACGTCGGCGCGTGATTTCGGGCGCTGACCGTTCACGAGCATCCTCTTCGTCGTGTTGCGCACGCCGCGCGTGAGCGTCAGGTCGACCTGGACGCGTCGTTCACGTTGGAAGAGCACACCGTGCACCTCACTCGCGCTCTCGCCGGTTCGGATGAGGTCGCTCGCCGCACCGGTGCGAAACGATGTGGCGGTCGCGAGGGCGTAGACGGCCTCGAGGACGGTGGTCTTGCCGGTGCCGTTGGGTGATAAGAGGACGGTGATCGCCTCGACGTCGGGTTTGAATGAGAGCTCTCGGAAGAGCCGGAAGTTCGCCAGACGCAACTCGTGGAGGCCCACGACGCTCGACCGGAGCTACTGAACGCGCACCGGCATGAGAAGGTAGCGGAATCGCGTGTCCTCAACGCCGTGCACCATCGCGGGTCGCACCGAGTCCGACATCTCCAGCACGACCTCGTCACCAGGCACGGCTTCAATACCGTCGATGAGGAAACTCGGGTTGAAGGCGATGGTCATCTCTTCGCCGCCGTAGTCGGCGTCGACGTTGTCCTCAACGTCGCCGGCGTCGTGGCTCTGCGTGCGGATCTCGACCGAGCGGTCCTTCATCGTGAGCCGGACCGAGGACGTGGAGTCCTTCGCGAGTAACTTGGCCCTCTTCAACGAGGTCAACAGGGTGTCCTTGGCGACGCGCAACTGGTTCGGGTAGCTGGCCGGGATGAGTTGCAGCACCGACGGGTAGTTGCCGTCGATGAGACGTGAGGCGATACTGGTACCGCCCACGACGAAGCAGATCTCGGCGTCGGTCAGGGTCACGCCGATGGTCGCGTCGCTATCGAGCGACGCGGCCGCGCGCTGGAGCTCCTGGAGTGCCCGCGCCGGGACTAAGAGATCGTGTGATCCGCCGATACCCTCCACCTCGGGCACGTCGCGCACCGCGAGGCGATAGGAGTCGGTCGCTATGAGGCGCAGCACACCATTGTCCGTCGTGAACAGCACGCCAGTCAGGAGAGGACGGGCGTCGTCGTTCGCGGCGGCGCGCACGACCTGGTTGAGACCGGCGATGAGATCCGACGCCGCGATGGATGTCAGCTGTCCGCTGACCGGCGGGAGCTTCGGGTAGTCGACGACCGAGAACGTGCGTAGTGAGAACTTCGCACGAGCCAGGGACACCTCCACCGTCTCTTCAGTGCTCGAGATGGTGACTGCACCGGCTTCGAGGGAACGCACGGCGTCCACGATCAGTCGGGCGGGGACGACCGATGATCCGTCTTCGATGCCGATGACGTCGACCTTCGTGCGCACGGTGATGTCGAGATCGGTACCGGTCACCACGAGTTGATTACCGGTGAGTGAGAGTAGGACGCCCGACGAAGCCCCGATGAGACGTGTGGCCACGACACGACTCGCGGCACTCAGTGCTTCGACGAGAATGTCGCGCTCAGACTTGAACTTCATTACGGCTGCCTTTCGTTGCTACTGAGATTACGGTGTGTTTTTTATATGTGTAGAAGTCTTAGTAGTAGTAGGTCTGTGGATATGTGGATTACCCTACAAGAACCCTGGTCAAACTGTTCTTTTACGATGCCGATCTACACACACCTCTGTGCCAAACTGTCTCAACCTTGCGCACTCAACCCTGAAGTGATGTGCACGACGAGTCTGTTGTCAACGTGAAATCAACAGGGAGAACCCAGTGTTGCGCACAAACTACTCCCGACTCTCCCCCTGGAGTCGACGCTTGAGTTGGTTGACCTGCGCGAGCACCTCGGGATTGACCGTGATCTGTTCTTTGATCTTCTCCACACCACTGATGACGGTCGTGTGATTCCGACCGTCGAAGATTCGGGCGATCATCGGATAGGAGTAGTTGTTCAAGAGGTCGCGAATCAGGTACATCGCGATGTGTCGCGCGTGCACCAGGGGGCGTAGACGTTTGGAACCACGAACGTCCTCTACCGACAGCCCGTAGAAGTCAGCGACGACCGAAAGAATCGTCTCCGGCTTGAGGACGACCTGCTCCTGGCCGAGGTTGGTCAGGTGCGCCTTGGCGAGCTCGAGGGAGATGGGCTCTTGGCGCAGGTTGGCGAAGGCGCGCAGCATCGTGATCGAGCCCTCGAGTTCACGGATGTTGTCGCGGACGCGATGCGCGATCCACTCGGCGACGTCGTTGGGTAACGCGATGCCCTCGCGCTCGGACTTCGAGCGCAGGATTGCGATCCTCGTCTCCAGGTCGGGCTGGTCGATCTCGGTGACGAGGCCCTGAAGCAGACGACTTCGGAATCGCTCCTGGAGACCGGCGAGGTCGCGCGGTGAGCGGTCCGAAGTGAGCACGATCTGTTTTCCTTCGCCGTGCAGCGCGTTGTAGGTGTGAAAGATCTCTTCGTGGAAGGTCTCACCGCGCGTCTCCATGAATTGGATGTCGTCGATCAAGAGCACGTCGTTCTCGCGGTAGCGCTCGTGCAGCGCGAGTTGTGTTCTCGTCTGGATGGCGCGAATGAAGTCGTTCAGGAAGGTCTCCGTGGAGACGTAGAGCACTTTGCGGCCCGGGTAGTTCTCCTGCACGTAGTTACCGATGGCGTGGAGCAGGTGGGTCTTGCCGAGGCCGGAGTTCCCATAAATCATCAGCGGATTGTACGCACGACCAGGCGTTTCGGCGACCGACTGGGCGGCCGCGAAGGCCAGGCGGTTGGAGGAACCCGGAACGAAGGAGTCGAACGTCATGCGTGGATCGAGCCGGGCCGGCCGATCGACGCTCGGCGCGAAGGCCACCGCGTTCGTCGCGCTGTCGGGCTCCTCGTCGGGTGTGGTGAGTGCATCTGATTCGTTCGTCGGATCGGTGATCGTGAGCGAAACTTGCACTTCGGGACCGACCAACATCTGCGCCTGTTCGGTGATGAACGGTAGGTAGCGCTGTTGGACGCGCAGCAATTGAATCTGGTTCGGCGCGCCAATCACAATTTCGTTGTCATGGTAATCCACAAGGCGCAGTGTGTTAAGTCCCGCGGCCCACACGGCGTCAGAAGCGTTGCCACGTAAGGACTCGCGAAGAGCAACCCAGATCTCCTCGCCACCTTGCACGCGCTTCCTCCACAGGTCGAACTTCACATTATCCACAGGCCACAGCTCCGCAGAGCTCGCGTCGTGCCCGTCGGGACAGTCACCATACACCTATTTGAAAGGTCCTGCCGGGGGGCCCGGTCCCGTCAGGTAAGATTGTTCCCAGTAGCGCGCCAGCGACCCCCAGGGGGTACCGCGAAGCGTATCGAGACATTTGAGAAGAGGATTTTGTGAAGCGTACCTATCAGCCCAACCAGCGCAAAAGGG
>JBEKCK010000014.1:0-46114 GCA_050014915.1 Acidimicrobiales bacterium
ATTCGGATCGGTCGGCGCTGCGCGAGTCGCACTGGGAGCGACGCGCGGCGGCGTGATGGACGTCGCGCCGTCCTGACCGCCTCTGAGTCTCCCGACGTCACCGACGATCGTGGTGATGTCGCTCGACGGCGTCGAGCGAGTCCACGGTGAGCGAAACGCGGGTGCGGCCAACATCGTCGAGACATCGAGGGCACTGAGGCGGTCCTCGGGTGCGCTCGCGAGCATCCCGGTGAGGAGCAGGCGCCACGGCACGGGGAGATCGTCGGGCAGCGAGACCGGCCCGGCCAGGCGTCGGGCCAGCACCTCGCTGGGCGTGCCGGCGTAGACCCGCTCACCGGTGAGGCATTCGAGTAGGACGATGCCGAGCGACCAGACGTCGGCGCTCGGGCCCACGGCGTGGTTCTCCAACTGCTCCGGCGCCATGTACGTGGCGGTCCCGAGCATTGTCCCAGTGAGCGTCAGGGTCGAGGTGTCGACCAGTCGGGCGATGCCGAAGTCGGTGAGGCGAGCAAGTCCGTCGGCGCCGATCAGAATGTTCGCCGGTTTGACGTCGCGGTGCACCACTCCCTGAGCGTGCGCGTAGGCGAGCGCGTCGGCGAGTGACGATCCCACGGAGGCCGTCTCGGCTGTAGTGAGGGGACCTTGACGAAGCAATTGATCGAGGCTCTGACCGTCGACGAACTCCATCACCAGATAAGCCATGTCCCCGTTGACGCCGGTCTCGAAGAGCTGCACCAATCCAGGGTGCGAGAATCGTCGTAGGGCCTGCGCCTCCTGAGCCAGGCGTTGGGCGTACTCGCGGTCGGGCGAACGAACGATCTTGATCGCAACGTTGGTGCTGTTCACCTCGTCGACGGCGCGAAAGACGTCCGACATCCCGCCGCGGCCGAGCAGTGTGCCGAGTCGATATCGTCCGTCTAGAAGTTCGCCGGTCGTACTCATCTCGTCAACGCCGAACCTTTCATAGGACAGCGCGTCGCATACGGCTTCACCACGGGGCCGTCGGAACCAAGGAAACTGATCACGGGTGACGGCGCCCGGTGAAGCAGGCAACGTGGAAATGCACTGAACTGTTGCTCCAATCTAATCCAATAGCGTTCAATCGATGGCCGGCGCGACCTGGACAAACGACGACGAGGCGGCGTGTCCGGGGCGACCGTTAAATCGAAACGCACTCGCATATGTTGGTTAAACGAGCGGGGAAGGTGATCGGCGCGTGAAGGGAATCGGTCGACAACTCGCGAGCGCGATCGCAATTCGCCCAGAAAAAATTGTCAAAAATGTGGCGCCGGCAAAAGTATTGTAAACGCTTACTTTTCGAGTAATTTCGATGACTTTCCTTGCAATATAAGGGTTTTACTGACTTGACAGAGAGGACCCCCCTGTGTATTTTGTAAGCGGTTACAGAGACAACAGTGCGTTGTCGATGTTGGGGGACCAAGGGGACTACGTGGTTGATTCGCAGCCAACGATTTACGACGTCGCCCAGAGGGCTGGCGTTTCGATCGCGACGGTCAGCCGGGCCCTCAACTCCCTCTCATCCGTGCGTCCCGCGACGCGCGACAAGGTCCTAGCGGCGATGCGTGAGCTGGAGTTCGTACCGAACTCGGTCGCGCGAGGTCTTTCGAGCGGGAAGCACTGGATCCTCGGACTGGTCTTCATGCAGACCGCGGTGGACAACAACGTCCTCGCGGTCGAAGAGGCCAGTCTCCTCTATACCGACATCGTCATCCGTGGCGCCGAGGCACGTGCCGCCGCGCACGGCTATTCACTCCTCCTCTGTGGCGCGGGCGAGAACAATCCAGCCGGCATGACGCCACTACTCAACCTGACCGGCACCGTCGACGGACTGATCATGCTCGATCGCGTCATGAACGACGACGACGTCGCGGACCTCTCTCGTCGTATTCCCGTGGTCCTGCTCGCTGGCGCCGGAGAGTCTTCGTCGGCGATCACGGTGCGCGTCGATAACGAACAGGCGATGCGCAGCCTGGCCCAACACTTCATCGACGCGCACCACGTGAAGCGCGTCGGCTTCGTCTCGGGTCACGAGGGCAGCCCGGACAGCGTGGCGCGCGAGGCGTCGTTCAAGATCGCCGTGAGAGAAGGCGGTGTGACGCTCGCCGACGTCGACGTCCTCAAGTCCGATTGGACATCCGCGGGCGGCGAGAGTGCGATGCGTGCACGCTTGGCGCTGGACGAGCCCTTGCCGCAGGCAATCGCGTGCGCGAACGACCAGACCGCCGTCGGGGTTATCTACGCGTTGCACGCCGCCGGGCTTCGCGTACCCGAAGACGTGTTGGTGACGGGCTTCGACGACATCACCCTGACGCGATACTTCAAGCCGCCGCTCACCACGATCCGCCAGTCCGGGAGTCTCCTTGGTGAGGTGGCCGTGGATGCCCTGCTCGCGACACTCGATAACGCGGAGCTGGCGCGTCGCACGATCGTGCTGCCGACCGAGTTAGTGGTGCGTGAGAGCTGCGGTTGTGCGCCGGTGTCTGAGTCGCCGACCGAGATCTACAAGACGGTCGTGGCGCCGACCATGGCGGTGAGCTAGATGCGACTGATCGGCCGAAAACTCGGGCTGTACGCGCTCACCGCGTGGGTCGCGATCACGGTCAATTTCATGTTGCCCCACTTCATGCCGGGCAATCCGATTCAGACGATGATCGGCAAGATCACGGGCACGGTGACGCCACAAGAGATCAACGCGATCCGCAAGGCCTTCGGCGGGGGCTTGAATCGACCGCTGCTCGCGCAGTACGTCACCTACCTTGAACAACTCGCGCACGGCAATCTTGGTTACTCGCTCACCATGGGTGCGTCAGTCAGTTCCATCCTCAAGTCCTCGGTGCTCTGGACCATCGGCTTGATCGGCATCTCGACGATTCTCAGTTTCTTGCTCGGTACGGTGTGCGGGGCCCTGCTCGGTTGGACGCGCGGTTCCCGCACCGACTCTCTGATTCCACTCGCCACGTTCTTTCAGGCGGTGCCGTACTTCTTCTTCGCGACCGTGATGCTCCTCGTGTTCGGCCTCAATCTGCACTTGTTCCCGGTGCTCGGTCCCTACAACGAACTTGTTCTTCGACCGGGATGGGACTGGGCGTACATCGCGAGTGTCCTGCGCTACGCGGAACTCCCGGTGATTTCGATCGTGCTCAGCTCGGTCGCCGGATGGATGCTCGGCATGCGCAACATGATGATCACGATGGTCGCCGAGGACTTCGTGCTCATGTCGATCGCCATGGGACTGCCGAAGCGCAAGGTGATCTGGGCCGCGGCGCGCAACGCCGTGCTGCCGAGCATCGCGAACCTCTCATTGGCGATCGGACTGGTCGTCTCGGGCGCGTTGATCGTCGAACTGGTCTTCAACTACCCGGGTGTCGGTGACCTTCTGTTGAACGCGGTCCAGAGTCAGGACTATCCCTTGATCGAAGGGATCTTCCTCTGCATCACGTTGGGCGTTCTGGCGGCGAACTTCTTGGCCGACCTCGTCTACCTCTGGCTCGATCCTCGGACGAGGACGGTAGCGGCGCCATGAAGAAACTACGCTTTCCTCGCTCGCCCAAGGTCATCGTCGGGCTCGTCATCCTCGGCTTCTTCCTGTTGCTCATGGTCTTCGGGCCGTACCTCGCGCCGTACAGCCCCGACAACACCTCGTTCGCACCACTCCTGACGCCGTCGGCGCACCACTGGTTCGGCACCACCAGCCTCGGGCAGGACATCTTCTCCCAGACGCTCGTGGGCGCGCGAGCCACGATGGTCGTCGCGTTGATCGCGGGCCTCGTGGCCACCACGCTGTCTATCGTCATCGGCGTGTCCGCCGGTTACCTCGGCGGGTACACCGATGACGGGCTGACGTTGATGTCCAACGTGTTCCTCGCCCTTCCGGGGCTCCCGCTCTTGATCGTGATTGACAGTTACCTGCCGGTGAACAGTCGCTCGAACTCGGTCGTCATCGGTCTGATCATCTCATTGACCGGCTGGGCGTGGGGAGCTCGAGTACTACGAGCGCAAACCATGTCACTGCGCAACCGAGACTTCGTCGAGTCCTCGAGGATCATCGGCGAGCGAAAACTGCGGATCATGTTCTCCGAAGTCGCGCCGAATCTGTTGCCGATTCTGGCGTCATCGTTGCTCTTCACGATCCTCTATTCGATTGGCGCGTACGTCACCCTGGCCTACATCGGACTCACGAGTAGTTCGGTGTGGAACTGGGGCACGATGCTCTTCTGGGCCCAGGCGAACAACGCACCACTGTCGGGCGAGTGGTACTGGTTCGTGCCGCCGGGTATCTGTATCGCCTTGGTCGGCACGAGCCTCGCCCTGTTGAACTTCGGCATCGACGAATTCATCAACCCGCGCTTGCGTGCGGGTGGTCTGAGCGGTCGACAGCGACGGCGTTTGGGCATGCCCCGTCGACAGCGTCTAGGACTCACACCCGTCAACCGCAGGCCCGCGAACGTTCCCCGTCTCGCGCCGACGACGAATGCGGTGACGCCATGACGACCGAGTCCATGGGTATCGACCGTGACGTGACGACTGACGTCGTCCGGACGCCCACGATCGCGACGGCGACGAAGAGTCGGGCGATGGTGAACGGCGCAGCCGACGAGCGCATCCTTGACGTTCGCAACTTCAGCGTCGACTACGGATGGGGCGAGAGCGCGGTGCGCGCCGTCGACAACGTGGACCTTCACCTCGAGCGTTCGAAGGTGCTGGGCATCGCGGGCGAGAGTGGGAGCGGCAAGTCCACGCTGGTCTACGCCATCACCCGACTCCTCCGGGCCCCCGGCGTGATCACCGGGGGCGAGGCTCGCTTCAACGTCGTCAACGAGGACGGAACCGAACGGATCGTCGATCTCGTGAACGCGAGTGAGCAAGAACTCCGGATGATTCGTTGGTCCAATATCTCCATCGTCTTGCAGAGCGCCCTGAGCGCGCTCAATCCGGTCATTCGGGTCGGCGCGCAGTTCGAGCAGGTTCTCAAGAGCCATCGACGAGAGATGTCGAAGCACGAACGTCGCAGGCGCGCCGCCGAACTTTTGGCCCTCGTCGGCCTCTCGGAGGACCGCCTCGACCGGTACCCACACGAACTCTCCGGCGGACAGCGCCAGCGGATCATGATCGCGCTCGCGCTCACCCTCGACCCGGAGCTCGTCATCATGGACGAGCCGACGACGGCGCTCGACGTGGTCACGCAGCGCGAGATCATCAGCGAACTGTTCGAACTGCGTTCGCGCTTCGGATTCGCGATGATCTTCATCACGCACGACCTCTCTTTGCTTACGGAGCTCGCGGACGAGATTGTGGTCATGTACGCCGGCGCCTTGGTCGAACGGGCCACGTCGCGGGAACTCTACGAGGCGCCTCGTCACCCCTACACGTTGGGCCTTTTGAACTCCTTTCCTCCCATGCACGGCGAGCGAAACCTCCTCTCGGGTATTCCCGGGTCACCGCCCGACCTCGCTCATCTGCCCACCGGCTGCAGCTTTCATCCGCGGTGTCCCTATGCGATGGCTCGGTGCTCGAACGAGACGCCACCGCTCGTCGACGTCGGCGAGTCCGGTCGGTCGGTGGCCTGCTGGCTCCACTCTGGCGACGCCGGTGTCGTGGTCCCGGTCGAGCTGCGTCGCGCGAATCCCGACGCAATGATCGCCGAACCCGGAGAAGTGTCATGAGCGACGAAACCATGAGCTCGGCGCAGCTGGCGGCACGCCACCTCACTCGCCACTTCACCGTGCGAACGCCCGGGCAGTTGCGAAACGCCAAGCGGATCGTGCGCGCCGTCGATGACGTCAGCCTCGATCTCGATGCGGGCAAGGTCGTGGGGGTCGTGGGCGAGAGTGGTTCGGGTAAATCGGTGCTGGCGCGAATGCTGGCGCGCATCATCACGCCGACCTCAGGGGAGCTCGTGTTGCAGGGTACGCCGATCGCGATCAAGTCCAAGCGAACGCTGGACTACACCGCTCAGGTTCAGTTGGTCTTGCAGGACCCGTTCGCGTCGATGAATCCCGTACACCGGATGAGTCACAATCTGATACGCCCGCTACGGATCCACGGTGCGTCGAAGGCCGACGCGCCGCAACTCGCCGAGGCGGCGTTACGGCGCGTCTCGCTCGAACCGCCCGGCCGGTTCCTCGAGAGTTATCCGCACGAGCTCTCGGGTGGTCAGTTGCAACGCGTCTCCATCGCTCGAGCGCTCTGCGTGGAGCCCAAGGTGCTGCTGGCCGATGAGCCAATCTCAATGCTCGACGTCTCGGTTCGCTTGGGCGTGCTGAACCTCCTTCGCGGACTGTGCGACAACGACCAACTGGCCATCCTCTACATCACGCACGACATCGCCTCCGCGCGTTACATCGCCGACTCGATCATCGTCATGTACGCCGGACAGGTCGTCGAGCAGTCGCGCGGCACGGCGCTCGTCGATGAACCGACCCACCCCTACACCCAGCTGCTCATCGCCTCGGTCCCGGACCCGTCGGACCCGACGCGCGACGTCCCGACGACGGGTGAGCACGCCCAGACCCAGGTCGCGGACGTGGGCTGTCGTTTCAGCCCCCGATGCCCACACGTGATGGACCGGTGCCGCGTCGAAGAGCCACCGCAGTTCATCGTGGGCGAGAGTCATACGTCGAAATGTTGGCTCTACGCCGATCACCAGACCGCAGTCGAAGTGGCGCTTTCAACGCGCCGGAAGGAGGGGGAGAGCGCGACGACATGAACCACTTCGAATAGAGGGCCGCGAGGACGAACTCGTCCTGGTGGTCGGAAAAATCGCGAAGGTCCAACCGGCCTCGCGTTTGTTAAGTAGGGACCCACACGGTTCACACAAAACGTCGGCGCAAGCCGGCTGGACACTATCAATATAAAGGAAAAATATGTTTAAAAGAGCTTTCGTGATCTGCACGGCGATGTCGTGTTTGACACTAGGCATTGTCATGAGCGCGGGTCTTCAGGCCGCCTCGGGGGCGAGTACCACGTTGACGTTGGAGAACAACACCGGTGTTACCTTCACCGATAACTTCAATCCACTGGACTCGACCTCGTTCGCACACGAGATGAGCGTGAGTTCACTTATCTACGAGCCACTGTTCGAGTTCGACTCGCTCAAAGCGGGTGTTCAGTACCCGTGGCTCGCGACGAAGTATGAGTGGTCCAACGGTGGTAAGACCCTGACGTTCACGATCCGCACCGGTGTGAAGTGGAATGACGGAACGGCCTTCGGTCCCGCCGACGTGGCCGCGACGTTCAACCTGGTCAACACCGTTCCGGCCGCGAACATCTTCGGACTACCGGCGTTGGCGAGTCCGGCGACGGTCTCGGGTGACACGGTAGTGCTCACCTACGCGCAACCGGAGTACGCCAATATCGTGGCCATCGCCGGTACGCAGTTGATGCTGCCTGCCAACTTCGGGACGGTTAATTCGCCCGCGAACTCGGCAACGGTGACGAACCCGGTCGGTACCGGCCCGTACGAGCTGAACAACTACACCTCGACACTGGTGAGTTACAAGGCCAACCCGAACTACTGGGGTGGTACGCCGGCGGCGAGTGCGATCAACGTTCCCTCGTACGCGTCCAACACGGACGCCGCGACCGCGCTAGCGAGTGGGCAGTTGGACTGGGCTGGTAACGACATCGAAAACGTCAACAAGATCTTCGTGGACGTGAACAAGTCGACCAACCACATCTACTTTGCGCCGGGTTCTACGGTGACACTGGAGTTCAACATGACCAAGTGGCCATTCACCAACGTGGCTGTTCGTCAGGCCATCTCGGCCGGTGTCAACCGCGAAGCGCTCAGCGTCAAGGGTGAGACTGGTTACGAAGCGCCGGCGACGTCGCTGAGTGCACTCATCTTGCCGAGCCAGGCGTCGTACCTCGATTCGATCTACAAGAACGACATCAAGTCGACGAACCAGCCCAAGACCGTCGCGTCGATCATGAAGAAGGCGGGGTTCAAGAAGAACCACCAGGGTTACTACGCGTTGAAGGGCAAGGTCGTCAAGTTCTCGATGGAGGACCCGACCTCGTACTCTGACTACTACGCGGACATCCAGCTGATGTCGTCGGAACTGAAGTCCGAAGGCATCGACGCCACGGTTGATGGTGTCGAGGCGTCGCAGTGGTACACCGACTCCGCCGACGGCAACTTTGACTCGATTGAGCACTGGGGCAATGGTGGGACCGACCCGTACACGCAGTTCGACAACTGGCTGGACTACAACAACTCGGCAGCGATCGGCAAGAACGCGAACGCCGACTACGGCCGTTACCACAACGGTCAGGTGCAGTCCTTGCTGGCGAAGTTGTCCACGACCGACCCGTCGGACACGGCTGCCGTAAAGGCCGCCACGTTGCCCCTCGAGAAGATCGAGGCAACCACGTTGCCCGTCGTGCCGCTGCTCTATGGCGCTGACTGGGACGAGTACAGCACGGCGAGCTTCACCGGATTCGTGACTGCGGCCAACCCGTACGCGGACCCGTCGCCGAGCGACCCTGAATTGCCGTACATCTTGATGCAACTCAAGGCGTCGTAATTGATCACCTCCGCGTGCGAGCTAGGAGTTCTCCAACCCTGCTAGCCCGCGCGCGGAGGGACCACCAGATTACGCGCGACCGCGCCGAGATTTCTGTCGGCGCGGTCGCGCGAGTCACCTATCGCTGAAACTCGCCCAATTACTGTCAGGAGACATCCACATCATGAGTACGACCAGCCCCCACAACGAGAGCCCACCACGCTCGTTCCCCCCTGATTTTCTCTGGGGAACGGCCACCGCCTCGTATCAAATCGAAGGCGCCGTCGACGTTGACGGCCGCGGACCCTCCATCTGGGACACCTTCAGTCACCGTCCCGGAGAGGTATGGAACGGCGACACCGGGGACATCGCCTGCGACCACTACCACCGCATGGAAGAAGACCTCGACCTCATGAAAGAGCTCGGCGTCGGTTCGTACCGGTTCTCGGTCGCGTGGCCGCGCGTCCAGCCCGACGGCAAGGGCCCGGCCAATCAGCCCGGTCTGGACTTCTACCGTCGACTGGTCGACGGGCTCAAGTCCCGCGACATCGAACCCACATTGACCCTCTATCACTGGGACCTCCCGCAGCCGATCGAAGACGAGGGCGGCTGGTGCGTGCGCGATACCACCGAGCGATTCGGCGAATATGTGGACATCGTGGCGCGCGCTCTGGGCGACTCCGTCGAACGTTGGATCACGCTGAACGAGCCCTGGTGCTCGGCCTGGCTCGGCTACGGTGCCGGACGCCACGCCCCCGGCGTGAAGGACATCGGCAAGGCGATCGCGGCGACGCACCACCTCCTGGTGGCGCACGGCACCGCGGTGCCGATCCTGCGCTCGGCAATTACAGACGCCAAGGTCGGCATCACGTTGAACCTGGGTGTCTCGCGACCGGGCACGACCCACGAACTCGACCTGGCGGCGGCGCGCCGCGCCGACGGCAACCTCAATCGGCTCTTCCTGGATCCGGTCTTTCAGGGCCACTACCCCGAGGACATGCTCGACCACTACCGGGACTTCCTGCCCGGTTTCACGGTCGTGCAGGACGGCGACATGGAGGTCATCTCCCAGCCGCTCGACTTCTTGGGGGTGAACTACTACTTCCCGGGCACGATCATGGACTCGTCGCGCGCCAAAGAGGCCCGCGCCGCGGGCTACGGCGTGCCGCTCGGAGAGCAGTTCCCCGACCTTCGGGTGCTCTCCTTGGAGACACCGGGCACGGACACGACGTCGATGGGCTGGGAGGTCGACGCGTCGGGACTCTCGGAACTACTCGTGCGCGTGAAGAACGACTACACCGAGCTACCCATCTACATCACGGAGAACGGTGCGGCCTTCGACGACTACGTCGATCCCAACGGTCACGTCCTCGATCACGACCGCGTCTCATACCTCGAAGAGCACATCTCGGCGGTGCACGACGCGATCGCGGACGACGTGAACGTGCAGGGCTACTTCGTCTGGAGTCTGCTCGACAACTTCGAGTGGGCCTACGGCTACTCGCGGCGTTTCGGCATCGTGTGGGTCGACTTCCCGACCGGCAACCGCCTGCCCAAGGCGAGCTTCTCCTGGTATGCCAACACGATTCGCCACAACGGCCTGACGTTCTCCACGACGGGCGGCGATTCGTAACTGACGTCACGTCAGGGGGCTGAACCGTCACCTCGGGTGGCGTGTCGAGCGAGGATGCCGAGCGTCGCGCGCAGCGCCGCTTCGGAGATCACGGGGAAGATGCCGGCGTCGCGCCACTCCTGACTGATATCGGACCAGTCGTAGTACGACGTCACCAGCGTGACGTCGTCGACCGGTTCGAGGCGGTATCCGTAGACGTGGCCGATCGACGGGCGAACGAGTCCGGCCACGGTCCAGGCGATCTCGCGGTCCGGGACGAACGTCGTGATCGTGATCTGCACGTCGTAGAGGCCGAGGGGATAGTCGTTCAGCGCCTCGCGATCCATGTGCACGACGAAGGTGTCACCGACGCCGGTGACGCGCTCGCCCTCGGCGCTCATCAGCATTCCCGAGCTGTCGATCGTGACGTGACCGTGCGGATCGCTAAGGATCCGAAAGATCGCCGACGGGGACGCCGGAATCGTGCGCTGCACTTCAATTCGGTCAACGGTCATTGGCTCACACTACGGGAGGCGGCCACGCACATGATTCGGTTTGGAGAGGCGACGCGATGGGACCTACGGTGGGGCGATGTGTCGAAACATCACCATTCTGCGAGGACTTGAGCCACCCGCCACCGAGGAGGAGATCCGCGCCGCCGCGTTGCAGTACGCCCGGAAGGTCGCGGCGGTCACTTCGGGACCGCTGCTGAGCTCGATCGCGTTCACTGACGCCGTCGATCAGATCGCCGCGGCGACGACACGGCTGTTAGGGTCCCTGCCGCCACGGCGAACGGTGCCGTCGACGGTACCGCCGAATCGACGACGGAGGACGCCGTCGACGGAAGCGAACTGATTGGAACCGCGGCGCGGTTACGAGGCCTTGTCCAGCTTGCGGCGCTCGTTGGCCGCGGCGACCAGTGCTTCGGCGAGCATTGACTGCTGCGAACCGCTCAACTGGCCGAAGGCGGCCAGGGAGGTGGGCTCCAAGATGCTGACGTTTTGCGCTTTCGGCGTCGACAGACCAAGAAGTTTCCTGATGAATCTCATCCATCCTCCTTCGAAGAAGTCCGACACGATGACGAGTTCGACAGTCAATTGTCCCGTGATTCGAATCGAAGTGGGTGGATGGTCGTCGAGATGGAACAACCCAACGCCCGTTGATTGACTCGGCGCGTTGATATTCCACGACATCAAATCTTGTGTGAATAGACGATCGATACGTCGACAGACGCTAGGAGAGGATGAACCGCTCGACGGCGCGAGCGAATCCTTCGTCTTGGTTGGAGGAGGTGACCGTACTGGCCGAAGATTTCACATCTGGTGCGGCATTACCCATCGCGATGGAGAATCCGGAACGTTCGAACATCGAGATATCGTTCTGTCCGTCCCCGATTGTGGCTATCTCACTGGTGGGTATGTCGAACGTCGAAGAGAGGAACTCGACCACACTTCCCTTCGTCGCTTGAGGACTGGTCACGTCCAAGTAGTACGACTGTGAGTTCGTCGCCGAGACTTCGCCGCCGATCGTGGCCTGGAGGTCCCTTCGAGCTCGGGTGAGGGCATCGGTGTCATCACTCGCGCCCACGATCTTGGCGACGCAGTCGCTCACCGTCTCGAAATCCTCGATCGGCACGGGCCGAAATTGGCAGACCTCGGCTTCATGGTGCACGTACGGACCGTTCGGGTCGCGGACGTACCATTCCTGACCGCGGTAGACCCAGGCCGCCACGTCGTGCTCATCGAGGAAGCCGATCGTCGTCGCGACGAGATCGTCGTCGATGGTCCACTCCTTGAGGATGCCGTTATCGGGGTTGACGATCATGCCGCCGTTGAAACCCGAGATCGGCGTCTCCAGTTTGAGCGGTTCGATATACATGCTGAGACCCCGGGGTGGTCGACTGCTCGTGATGGCGAAGAGGATGCCGGCGTCGCGGAGTCTGTTGACGGCTTGAATCGTCCGTTCCGTGAGGATCTTGTCCGGCGGCACCAACGTGCCGTCGATGTCGGACAGCACGAGTCGAATGCTCGAGCTCATCGTGGCAACGACCACCGATCGGGCGCGACGATCCGGTCAATGGAGACCGGACCCCACGATCCCGGCTCGTAGAGTTCCACCTCCGGCGGATTGGCCAACACCGGCGCGGCGATCTCCCACTGTCGCTCGATTCCGTCCGAGCGGGTGAAGAAGGCCTGATTGCCGAGCATCGCTTCAAGGATCAAGTACTCGTAGGCCTCGAGGTTGTTCGCGGTCTGGAACGAGTCCGCGTAGCGAAAGGTCATGACGGCCGGCGCCAGGCGCATCTGGGGACCGGGTTGCTTGGCCAGGAAATGGGTCTGGATGGACCCGGGGTCCGCGAAGTCCGCGACCAGTTCGTTGCCGTGGCGCTGGCCCTCCATATGGTCAACGGGGAACATGCGCATGACCGGTTCCTTGAATCCGATGGTGACGACCTGACGGCTCTGGGCCATGGACTTGCCCGTTCGCAAGAAGAAGGGCACGCCCTTCCAACGGGTGTTCTCGACGTCGGCGCGCAACGCCACGAAGGTCTCGGTCTGGGAGTTCGGCGCGACGCCGGGTTCCTTCAGGTACCCGTCGTACTGTCCTCGAATCACGTGGTCGGGGTTGAGCGGTGCAGTCGAGTCGAAGACCTTGCTGATCTCGTCGCGAAGCGGTTTGGCGTCGAGGGAGATCGGTTGTTCCATGGCGACGAAGGCCAGCACCTGCAAGAGATGGGTGACGACCATGTCGCGAAACGTTCCGGTCTCTTCGAAGAATGCGCCGCGACCTTCGATTGAGATCGACTCGGGCACGTCGATTTGGACGTAGCTGACGTAGTGGCGATTCCAGATCGGCTCGTAGAGCCCGTTCGCGAAGCGCAGCGCCAGGATGTTGTCAATCGACTCCTTACCCAGGAAGTGGTCGATTCGGAACACGTGTGACTCGTCGAAGTACGTGGCGATCGCGGCGTTGAGGCGTCGCGCGGACGCCAGGTCGACGCCGAAGGGCTTCTCGCAGATGATCTTGGTGTTCTCGTTGAGTCCGGTCCGACCCAGCATTTCGATGATGCCGAGCAGCGCGCCCGGTGGGACGGCGAGGTGGAAGAGTCGCTGCACGGAGCCGCCGATCTCCTTCTCGGCCCGTTCGACGGCGCCGACGAGTTCGCCGGTGCCGTCTTCTTCGGCGTCCGCGAAGGAGAGGTTCTTCTCGAACTTCTCCCAGTCCGTGCCCTCGGGCTCGTTCGATCCGAATTGGCACACCGCGTCGTAGGCGCGCTTTCGAAACTCCTCGTCCGAGAGGGCCGAAGCCTTTCGCGAGCAACCGATGATCCGGTAGTTCCTGGGTAGGAGTCCGGCGACCGCGAGATGGAACAGACCCGGCAGCACCTTGCGCCGGGCGAGGTCGCCGGTGGCGCCGAACATGACGAATATGTGGTCCGGCGGCGTCTTGGTGCGCATTCCGGAGTGCGTCTTCGTCATCGTGGACCTCCCAGGATAGTTCTAGTCACCGTTTTACCGGTGGCGACGACGATGTCACTCACCAACGCGGGCGCGAAGAGACCGTGCGCACTGACCCCGGGGACCGACGACAATCGCGTCGAGAGGTCGCTCGGGTCCCCGACGTCGCCGTGATAGTCGGCCAGGACCCCGCCGTCGGGGCTGGGTGCACCGTCGCGCACTGTGACCGAACCGAGTTCGCGCAGCGTGGCCCGGAGTCCGAATCGATGAAGCTCGAGGGGCACCGGGGCGTGCAGCGCCGGGACCGGCTTCGACGAGTCGGCGATGACCACGAACGTACGTGCGCTGGCCGCGACGATCTTCTCTCGCAGGTGGGCGCCACCGCGCCCCTTGACGAGCCACCCATCGGGCGCGATCTGATCGGCTCCGTCAATCGCGAGGTCCAGTTCATCGAGTGCGTCAAACGGCTCGATGGTGATCCCGAGTGAAACGGCGGCGTCCATCGTCTGTGGCGACGTCGCCCAGTATCGCGCCTTGATCGCGCGACGCGCGATGGCGTCGAGCAGGTACGCGACGGTCGTGCCGGTGCCCAGTCCCACGCGAGAGCCCGGCTCGATTCGTTCGGCGGCGGTCTCGGCGGCGAGGCGTTTCTCCTCTTCGAGGCTCATGGTCCCAGCGCCGCGTCATCGGCCATCACGAGTGAGGACGCGGCCTCCACGCCCGACGCCGGAATCGAAGGATCGCCCCGTAGCAGCGCCGCGAGCGCCGTTCGCTTGTCCTCGCCGGTGACGAGCCAGAGCAACTGGTCGGCTCGGGCGAGCGCCTCGTAGGTGAGCGTCATGCGCTGCTCACCCTGATAGACCCCCGTGACCGCCACGAGGCGGTCACGCACCGCCAGGACGGGGTCACCGGGGACGAGGGAGGCCGTGTGGCCGTCGGGTCCCAGACCGAGGTGCACGAGGTCGAAGCGCGTCGGCAACAGCGCGGCGTAGGCCGCCGCCGCCGCGTTGGGGTCGTCCTCGTTGACCGGCATCGCCACGATCGTCGGTCGGGAACCGCCGAGACTGCGTTCGAGATGCGTGAGGTTGCGCGTCTCGTCACCGACTGGGGCGATCCGCTCGTCGACCTGATAGAGCACGACCTTCGACCACGCGACGTCCATCTGCGCCAGCGTCTCGAACATCGTCCACGGGGTGCGGCCCCCACTCACGGCGAAGCTGAACTGTCCCTTTCCTTCGATGGCCCGTCGCGCGTGATGCGCCACGAAGTCTGCTGCCGCGCTCGCGACGGCGGCGGCGTCGCGAAAGTCGCGCAACTCGTGGTGCACTACGCGCTCTTCTCGACGTGTCCGCCGAACTCCGCGCGCATCGCCGAGAGTACCTTGGCGGTGAACTCGCCCTGACCGCGTGACTCGAATCGCTGCCACAGGGCGGCGCTGATTACCGGCGTCGGCACGGACTCGTCGATCGCGGCCTCGACGGTCCAGCGGCCCTCGCCGGAGTCCGACACCCGTCCGGAGAACTCGGCGAGTTCGGGCGAACGGGCCAGGGCGTCGGCCGTGAGGTCAACCAGCCACGAACCGACGACCGAGCCGTGGCGCCAGACCTCGGCGACCTCGGGCAGGTCAAAGTCGAAGGCGTAGTACTCCGGGTCGCGCAGCGGCGTCGTCTCGGCGTCGGCCTCGACCTTCGTCGTGCCGACGTTGGCGTGCTTCAAGATGCTGAGCCCCTCGGCGATCGCCGCCATCATCCCGTACTCGATGCCGTTGTGCACCATCTTGACGAAGTGGCCGGCGCCGTTGGGACCGCAGTGCAGGTAGCCCAGCGGGGCGGTGCCGTCGGTGCGCGTGCGCCCGGGTGTCTTCGCGGTACCGTCCTCGCCCGGTGCGATGGTGCGAAAGATCGGATCGAGGCGCGAGACGACGTCGTCCTCGCCGCCGATCATGAGGCTGTAGCCGCGCTCCAGGCCCCACACCCCGCCGCTCGTGCCGCAGTCGACGTAGTGCAGACCACGCTCTTCGAGCTGCGTGGCGCGCGCCATGTCGTCGCGGTAGTAGGAGTTGCCGCCGTCGATGACCACGTCGTCGCGGTCGAGGTACTGCACGAGCTCGTCCAGCGTGTCCTGGGTGATCGCGGCCGGCAACATGAGCCACACGGCGCGCGGTCCGTCGAGCTTCGAGACCAGGTCCTCCAGGGACGTCGCGCCGAGCACGGCGTCGCCCACGAGTCTTTCGACCGCGGCGACGTTGACGTCGTAGACAACGCAGCGATGTCCGTCGCGCACGAGCCGTTGGACGAGGTTGGCCCCCATGCGTCCGAGTCCCACCATCCCTAGTTGCATTGGATTCTCAGTGGCCATGGGTGTCGTCACTCCTCTTCAGTCGTCGATACAGCGTGATCAGTTCATTGGTCGATGAGTCGTGAGCGAGCGTCGGTTCGGCGTCCGACTCCAGTTCGGGGATGATGGCGACCGCCAGCACCTTGCCCAGCTCCACGCCCCACTGGTCGAAGGAGTCGATGCCCCAGATCGTTCCCTGCGTGAAGACCGAGTGCTCGTAGAGCGCGATGAGCGAGCCGAGCAGTCGTGGCGTGAGGATCTCGGCCAAGAGGACGTTGGTCGGACGGTTCCCTTCCATCACGCGATGGGCCACGACGTGTTCGGGTGTGCCTTCCGCGCGAACCTCGTCGGCGGTCTTGCCGAAGGCGAGCGCCTGCGCTTGCGCGAAGACGTTCGAGGACAGGATGTCGTGATGCGCGCCGAGTGGATTGAGGCTCTTCGCGAATCCGATCAGGTCTACCGGGATGATGGAAGTGCCCTGGTGGATGAGTTGGTAGAAACTGTGCTGTCCGTTCGTGCCCGGCTCGCCCCAGTAGATCGCGCCGGTGTCGTAGTCGACGTTCGAGCCCCCCAGCGTGACGTGCTTGCCGTTGGACTCCATCGTGAGTTGCTGTAAGTAGGCCGGCAGTCGTTTCAAGTACTGCTCGTAGGGCATCACACCGACGCTGGCGCACCCGAGGAAGTCACGATTCCAAACGGCGAGCAGTCCCATCAGGACCGGGAGGTTCGCCTCGAAGGGCGCCGTCCGGAAGTGTTCGTCCATGGCGTGGAAGCCTTCGAGGAGTTCGCGGTAGCGCTCCGGACCGATGGCGAGCATCGTCGAGAGTCCGATGGCCGACTCCATGGAGTAGCGACCCCCGACCCAGTCCCAGAACACGAACATGTTCTCGGTGTCGATGCCGAAGGCCGCGACCTTTTCGGCGTTGGTCGACACGGCGACGAAGTGCTTCGCGACGGCCGACTCGTCGCCCAGTTTCTCGACGATCCAGTTGCGCGCCGACGTCGCGTTGGTGAGCGTCTCTAAGGTCCCGAAGGTCTTCGAAGAGATGATGAAAAGCGTCTCGTCGGCTTCGAGGTCGCGCACCGCCTCGACCAGGTCGGTCGAATCGACGTTGGACACGAAGTGGAAGGTGAGATCGCGTCGCGAGTAGTAGCGCAGCGCTTCGTAGGCCATCACTGGACCGAGGTCTGAGCCACCGATACCGATGTTGACAACGTTCTTGATCGCCTTGCCGGTGTGACCCTTCCACTCACCAGAGCGCACGCGCGTGGCGAAAGCGCTCATCTGGTCGAGTACGGCGTGGACCTCCGCGACCACGTCGACGCCGTCGACGGCGAGCGTGGCGCTCTTCGGCATCCGCAGGGCGACGTGGAGGACCGCCCGGTCCTCCGAGACGTTGATGTGCTCGCCTCGGAACATCTGATCTCGGCGCTCACCCACACCGGATTCGTTCGCCAGTTCGATGAGGAGGCGCATCGTCTCGTCGGTGACACGCTGCTTCGAATAGTCGAGGTGGATGCCCTCGGCGTCGACGCGCAGTCGCTCGCCGCGCTGCGGGTCCTGGGCGAAGAGGCGTCGCAGATCCATCTCCTCAAGAGTCTTGAAGTGGGACTCGAGGGTCAGCCAAGCGCTTCGTTGGCGAAGAGGGAGTGCGTTCATGGGAGTGTCCTTGGCGTTCGTCCGGGAGCCTGGCGTTGGCTCTCCAATACGCCAGTCTGACAAATCTGCGTAAAGGAGACGAATCCGAGAGTCGACCTGACGAACCCGTGAACCACGCTCAACTCGCGTGACTCGCGGGTGGGTCGGCCGCGCCGGTGAGCGGAAGTGTCGGCGGTATGTCGAGTCGGGCCACGGCGATCCGGAAGTCGTTGATCCCGTAGTAGACGTCCAGTCGGTCGGGTTGACCAATGTCGTCGCGACGGTCGATGCCCGTTGGGAAGACGACGTTCGAGGGCGTCCCTCGAGGCCCCGTCGAGGGGGTCGGTGAGAGCACGGGATGGGTCGATCGATAGAGCAACTGCTCGGGGTGATCTCGGGAAAGGACCATCACGCCGGCCGAGTACGTGATCTGGTGGGTGTCGCTGTCGGGCGAGGCCATGTCGGTTACGCCGTGGTAGACGAACAGCCATCCATGTTTCGTCAAGATCGGCGGCGCGCCGCTCCCGATCTTGAGCGACTCCCACTCCGAGACCGGCGACGCCAGGCGTTGGTGCGACGTGAACTGGCTGAGTTGATAGGGTCCGTCGCCCGCGCCCTGGGGACTGAACGACATCCAGATGCTCTCCTTGTGCAGGTCGACCTCGCGGTCCAGTTCCTCCAGCATCAAGTCTTCGGGCAACGTGCCGGGGAAGAGCGGGCGATGCAGGATGGCGAGTTCGTGGTGACCCGTGGGATTGGGGATGGCGAAGGGGAACATCGCGGCGTCCTTGTTGTCCACGCCGTCGAAGTGGATGCCCTCGAAGGGTTGGAACGTCGCGAGACCGAGTCGCTCCCAGTGCATGATGTCCTTGGAGATCGCCAACGCGATTCGCGGCCCGTTGGGCGAGAACGCCGTGTACGTCATGACGTAGCTCTTGAGCGGTTCGACGAAGGTGACGCGAGGGTCCTCGCACCCACCGCCATCCGGGCGCAGCTCATAGGGCATCTCGGGCTCGAGCGCGATGCCGAGGCGTTCGATCCCGCACGGCTCGCCGCTGGCGTCGAACTGCACCCGCGCGACGCCGATCCGAGAGTAATTACCGGACGCGACCAGTCTCGGAAAGAGGTAGAGATGCCCGTCTGGTCCCCTCGCGGCCGCCGGGTTCAAGATGCCACCGACCTCGTTGGGGTTACCTGGCTCTGGCTCGATCACCAGGTCCAACGGACGCATGGCGAAGGCGCTCACGACGGCTTTCCGGGTGACGTGATCTGCACGGCGTCATCACCGAGGCAGGCGATGACCGTTTGGATCACGCGCGCCGTCTCCCAGGGATCTCGCACCATGATGCTGTCCACGCCGGCCTCTTGGGCCGGGTAGTCGTTGCCACCCGGAAAGATGGCGTCACCGGCGAAGAGCATCTCCTTGACGGGGATAGACAGCTGGTCACGCAACTTGGCGATGCCGTAGGCCTTGTCGATACCCGGCTTGGTCACGTCGATCGAGGTCGTACCGCCCATGTGGATCGCGAACTCCGGCAACATCGGCTGGAGGATCGCGATGATTTTGGTGCGCTTGGCGAAGTCGGGGTCCCACTTCGCCTTCTCCTCCAGCGGCGCCTCCTGACCCAGTACCGAGAGCGTGATCTGACTGCCGCGGTCCTCGATGGCCTCGCCCCAGATCTTGTCGACTTTCGTGCCCGACTGCTCGTAGGCGTCCTCGAGCGCCTTGATGATCCTCGCTCGCTCCTCGTCGCTGAGGTCCTCGGAGTAGACCTTCGACCAATGACCGACGTACTCGTAGAGCTGGGTGCCGCAGGTGGGCAGTAGGTACAGGTCCTTCAACCGTTCGTCGTCGGGGAGATTCGCGAGGAGTTGCTTTTGGAACTGCGACCAGTCGCCGCCGGAGATGACGGCGACCTTCATGACGCCCAAGAGGTCGTGCAAGAGTGCGGCGACGTCGGAGCCCAGGGGCGACTTACTCGGGGCGAGTGTGCCGTCGAGGTCGAAGACGAAGAGCTTCTTGATGGTGTTCCTCCCGGTTCGGGGCGCTCGGTTGGCCGTCGGCGTCGTTGATGTCGTTCGACCCTGTACCACCCTAAACGAGAGGTAGATGCCCGAGTCGTGGGCCGATCGAAAGGTTCGGCGCTGCGCCAGTGGAACCGGCTCTCGGGCGAAGCGGCTGAACGAAAGTATGGCGGCCCGCCGGACAGTATTGGGTATGAGGCGATTCTCGAGGGTGACGGCGAGCCGGCTCGTGCTGCTCTTCGTCGCCCTCGCTGTCGGGTGCCTCGGTCTTCCTACGATGAACGCCCTCGCGGCCCCCACGACAACGACGACGCTGCCGCCGGCGATCGTCGTGGCGGGCAACGTGTACGCGAGGCATCTGTTGGCGCGTCAACCGGTGCCGTCGACGGCCCGCAAGGTGAGGACTCTACCCACGGCATTGGAGGCCGGTGGCGGCGTGAGCTCCGGAGGAAACATCAGCCACGCGTGGGCGCTCTACGTGCTTCCCATGTCGGTCTCAGTGGAACAGTTCGTGCGCGCCCATCTGCCAAGCGGCGAGACGGTCACGGAGACCGGCAACGGTAACGCGCCCAGTAGCAACCCGGTGTACTACCTCGGTCTTTCGCTCACCTGCGTCAGTCCTCACATCACCTCCTGCGGCGTCTGGTACACGACGACCGAGGCGAAAGACGGGCAGCAGGAACTGCGCGTCGACGTGTCCTTGGTCTATTTGCCGATCATCCGCGCCGAGATGCCGACCGATGGCGTCGTGACCGTCACGGGGTACGGAAAGATCTCGTTGATGGACCGCTCGAGCGATCTCACGTCCGTCGTCTTGACGCACCACCAGGCGCTGACCTTGCGAACGGTGGTCGCCGAACTGAAGGACTTCGGCGGTGGCATGTGCATGGAAGACTCTGAGCTCCTCAAGATCAACATCGTGAAGGACGGCACGTCGGTGTGGAGTGCCACGGCCGACGAGTGCCCAGGTGTGCTCACAATCACGTCGGGAAAGACGACTCTGAACCTGTACAACCGCTCGTGCGCCTTCTGGCACGTCGTTGACTCCTTCTTCGCCCCGGGAGTCGCGAACGGGACCAAGTCAGGTAGTCAGGTCTGCGGCGACAACCAGGACGGCTGAAGGAACTCTTGCGATTGAGAACGTGGCTAATCGGCCGCGGCGACTTCGAGTTCTGCAATCGCGGGTAGCGGCCCGAAGTTCGGTTCCCCCTTGATCGGGAGCAACATGATGAGCGTGGCGAGTGAGACGACCACTGCGATGATCGTCAACTCGCCCTGATAACCGAGCACGGTGATGAGGATCGCGCCGAGGGCGATCGACATCGTCTGCGGGAGTGACGCGATGAGGTCGAAGGCCGAGAACGCCCGTCCCTGTAGCTCTCCCGGCGTTCGCAGCTGCAAGAGCGTGTAGGCGCCGACTAGGAGCGGCGGCAATGCGACGCCGAAGACCACGCCGCCCATCAGGACGAAGACGAGAGAACCGCCTTCAAGTAAAAGAGATCCAACGACGATGCCGAGGAGGCCGATGCCGCAGAGCCAGCGTTCGCCGACGCGCCGCATGGCCGGGGCCGACGAGGGACCACCGATGAGCGCCCCGATGCCCTGGACCGCCATGATCACACCGATGAAGCTCGGGCTCCGGTGCAGTTCGTTCGCCGTGATCGCGAAGATCGCCGTCTCGATGAAGCCGACGACGCTGAGCGCCACCGCCAGTGAAATGGCCATGCGTCGCAGAATTGGTGTTCGCGACACGTGGCGGAACCCGGCCGAGATCTCGGTGCGGAAGTGTTGGGGTGCGCGAAGGGGCTTGTCTTCGCGCACGTGAAGCGCAAGGACCGAGAGACCGGCGATCACGAACGTGGCCGAGTCCAATACGGCGATCCAGTGACCCCCGACCACGACGAAGAGGCCGGCGCCGACGAGTGGCGCGACGAGCCGCAGACCTTCGCGAACGGTGCGCAAGAATCCGTTGGCGTCGCCGAGCTGCTCCGGTGGCAACAACGTGGTCAAGAAGGCGGACTGCGCCGATCCGATGAAGTTCCCGGCGAAGGCGTAGAGGAACATCGTCAAGTAGATGATCCAGACGCCCGACGCGTTGTGCACGAAGAGCAGCAGCATCACGAGCGCTGCGCTGACGAAGTTCACGCAAATGAGGGTGGGACGGCGTCGCACCCGATCGACCACCATGCCGGCCAGCGGTGCGAACAACGACGCCAAGGGAAAGAACAGGAAGGTCAGTCCGGCGTCGGCGTTGGAGTGCGTCAACTCCTTCACCCAGATCCCGAGAGCGAGGAACATGGCCGTGTCGCCGAAGAGCGAGAAGCTTTGACCGATGAGGTAGACGCGGGCGTCGCGGGACTTAGCGAGGTCGCGCATTGTCATAGCGAGCTCCCGGGCAATCGCACTGGGTACATGAATACGAGGGCTTCGACGGGCAGCGAGCCGTCGGGTCGTTCCGACGCATGGGAGATCCGATCGTGAAATCTGTTAAAGGTTGACATGACCTCTAAGGTCACCGCTTCGAGTTCCGCGGGCGTCACCCAAAGGATCGTCTCCATGTTCTGTGACGCCTCCTGCCAGATCTTGGGGAAACTGGCTTTGGCGTTGATGAAGCCCGAGAGCCGACCCAGAGCTCGATCGAAGACCATGCGCTCGAGGCTCTTCGCCGCCACACTCGTTTCAGGGTCTTCCGTGACATCGCTGAAACGCATGCCGGCGTTGGCGATCTTCCACGGACGATTTCGTCCAGGTCCGCTCTCGGCCTCTTCGACGAAGCCGTATTTCGCCAACTGTCGAAAGTGAAACGAACACGTTGTCGGGGACTCACCGATCAGTTCGCCGGCCGCGGTCGCGGTCAGGGGTCCCTCAAGGGCTAAGGCCTCGAGGAGAGCGAGCCGAACGGGATGAGTGAGCGCGCGAAGGGTCTTAGGGTCATTGACTTCGCGCATGGCGCTGCGCGGATCTTGGGCGGGTGTTTCTGTGATATCGGTCTTGGGATTCTCGGTGGTCATGCATTGAGCGTACTCTATCGAGAGATATCTATCGAGAACTAACTCTTAAACCATTGATTTAGGCCAAAATCGAGGATGGAATATGGTCTGAGTTCGTATGGGTTGGCCCCCACAGCCTCAGGGGCGAGAAGGTTCGACGGACGAGCGTACTTCGTTCAGCGGGTCTGCTGCGCTTCAGCGTCGTTCCTCTTCAATGAACTCACGGGCCACGAACCCGAATCGAGTGCGGTCGTAGACAGTGAGACCGCTGAGGGGTGGCGAGTAGGCGTGGATACTCGCCGCAGGTTTGCCAGCTTCGTAGATCACGTCGTGGACGTGCTCGGGGCCGAAGGAACCGCTGTCGCCAGCCACGTAGTGACGATCTCGGACGCTCACGTGGTCTTCGGCACGATAGGTCTCGTAGAGAGCGCCGCCAGTGACGGTCCACGCACCCGACGACCCTCCGTGATCGTGCCAATCGGATGACTGTTCGCGCTCCCAGGTGAGCAATCGGACTTCGAAGTTCTCCGCGACGTAGAACTGGAGCCACCATCGATTGACTTCATCATCGACCAATAGGTCCTCGTAGAGGTCGGGGCGTGCCGCGACGGCGTTGGTGAGTCTCTCGAGTGTGTCGCCATCGAGACGGCCTGTGGGTAGCTGCAGTGACTCGAAGAACTCGCGTCGTTCGCGCACGCGCGACTCCGGCGCCTCGCTCGGGGCAGTTGAAATGTTGAGTGACATGTGGGCCTCCTTGCTCCGCCGTTTCGAATATACTATGATTTCTAGTGAAATACTAGGTATTACAAGAACCAACGACGTGCTCGCCCGAGAAAATCAGTTCCGACCGGCTCTTTTGGGGTCGTTGGCCGTGACCTCGACGTTCGTCGCTGACGCGCACGGAGGTCCGCACTGAGCTCTGACCGTCGTGGTGTCAGAGGTGAATTGAGTGATCCACTAGTTCTTGACCGACAAATGTTCGATCCCAGTTCGTGACGTCAACCAAGACAATCCCAACTCCGATGACTTCGTTCTCGATCGTGACGGGATACAGATTGGTAAGCCATCGATGCGTGATACCCGGTTCGGCGGGGCTCTGCCCCGTGACTTCTCGATTGGCAATCGGCGAATTGGTGTCGACGACGAATCGATACATTGGCTCGAGCTGGGGCCACAACTTGGGGACGACCTCCGCGATCGTTCGCCCTATCTGCTCCGAGGCGACTCCACCATGGACGCTGGCCAGCATCGGGTTGACCCGCACGAAGCGAAAGTCGCGATCGACGAATCCCATTCCGACGATCGACGTTGACTGGTACCGCTCCAGGATCGTGAGGGCATCGTGGGTGGCGCGATCGGCGGCGCGCACGCGCTCTTCAACCAATCTGCGGCGGGCATCCTTGCCGGCGCTAGGGGCCTCACCTCGAACCGATCGGACAGCGGGCTGCGAAGTGGGGGTCCTCCCACTACCGTTGAACTTCACGTCGTAGAGACTCTCGTCGGCGGCCCGTACCAACTCGGTCGCGCTGGGATGCGCCGGATCGAGTGCGGCGTAACCCACACTCACGGTGGGCCGCCCGGCGGTCGCCGCCGCGACGCTCATTCGAGCGGCAATCCGCGACGCGTCGTCGAACGACGACGTCGGCAAGATGACGGCGAACTCGTCGCCTCCGATACGCCCGACGGCGTCGAATCCTCGACTGGTATTCATGAGAGTGCGCCCCACGTTGCGCAGTGCGTCATCGCCAGCGAGGTGACCGTAGGTGTCGTTGAACGCCTTGAAGAAGTCCAGGTCGATCATCAAGAGGCTCAACGGTTCGTTCTGGCGAAGGGCCCGATTGATCTCGATCTCGAGTCGTTCGTAGAACGCCCCGTGATTGAGACATCCGGTCAACGTGTCAATCGTCGCGAGGTTCGAGAGTTCGGTCCGCAACTCGACTTCGTCCTCCAGTAACCGAGAACGAGCCGTTGAGACGCCTACCGCGATCACCACCAGACCGACCAGCGCCATAGCGAACATCACGACCACCGAGGCCGATCGATGGACGTCGCCGTCGTACATCCAGATGTAAGTGAACTCTCCCAGTGTCGCCGCGCCGCAGACGATGACCTGTCGCACCTCGAGCGCGAGAGCGGCGCTCACGATTGGCAACGCCAGCAGAAAGATCAGAGGACTGTCAATGCCACTGTCGAGGTGTACGGACACCGCTAAGACGAATCCGGCGAAGAGAGTCCACGCGAACGAGTACCGCGTTCGCCACGACATCGTGGCGAGGTGACCGGTGAACGGCATACTGGCAACCGACGCGAGGATCGCGATCGACGTGAGGGCGACGAGCAATCCTCGGTTCGGTTCGCCGAGAGTCAAGACGAGATACACGAGCACGGCGAGAGCTTCGCCGGTGAACACGAAGATTCCGATGCGCAGATAGTGTGCCCAGAATCGCCTCAAATGGCCCTGGTCGTGAAACCGGGCGGGGAGTGGTGCGGGCGTCGCGGTTTCGCCGTCACGGTGGTCGCGACCGAGCGAACCGAGCAATGTCCGGACCGGCCACCTCTTTCGAATGAGGCTCTCTCGACTCATGAATTCCTCCCACGGGCGCGTGGCGTCCGTCGTGGTTCAATGCCTCAATCTGCAAGTTACGAAAGAATTTTCTCGCGTGACCCACCGAACGCAATAGGGCCGAACGTCATTTTCGCTCTCGTCAGGCGGCCCCGTCTTTGTAGGTCGACGGAACGACGACGACCGGGATCGTGGCGTGTTCGGCGACTTCGAGACTCGTACTGCCCAGGAGTAGTCCTTCACGCTTTCCGTCGCCGCGCGAACCGACGACCAGCGTGTCGGCGTTGACGGGTGCCGAGGCCATGCGCAAGAGCACCGAACACGCGTCGCCGTTGGTGACGAGCCATCGGAGACGACTCTCGTCGAAGTCGTACTGCTGGGCGAGACTGAGCAGTTCCGGTGGGAGTTCGTCCGGCGAATATCGTGTTCGAAGGTGCTCGAGCAAGCCCGTGGCGTGCACGATCGTTACCGAAGCGTCCGCTTCTTGCGCCGCGCGTAACGCCCAGCGCACGGCGATGGTCGAATCGGGCGAACCGTCATAGCCCACCGCGATGCTTTGAAATGGCTTCATTGTGTCGTCTCCGTATCTTCCGCGGACCACCGCGTCTCGATCGCCGATTGGCGGGCCGCGTGCAGTCTCTCGACCTGATCGTTTCCCGGTCCTCCGTTCGAGGGTGTCTCGGCTTCGTGTGCTTGTCCCAAGGCCGCGCTCAATGTCGCGAGGATCGACGAGCGCAGTGCTCGGAGGTCGTAGCCCCCCTCGAGGAAGAAGACGACGCGACCAGGACCCTCGACCAACGTCGTCACAAATTCAGACATCATGGCGAAGTCCCCACTGGTGAGTCGCAGGTCAGCCATCGGATCGTCACGATGAGCGTCAAAGCCCGCAGAGACCAGCACCCACGTCGGTTTGAACGAGTCGATGACCGGGTGAGCGATCTCGTCGATCGCTCGGCGCATGACGTCCCCGGTGGCGCCGGGTGGCAAGGGAATGTTGACCGTCCGGTCAGTCGCGTGTCGACCACCGATCTCGATTACGGAACCGCTTCCCGGGAACAGCGGCCACTGATGCGTCGAGACGTAGAGGACGTTGGGTTCGTCCCAAAAGATCTGTTGGGTCCCGTTGCCATGATGAACGTCCCAGTCCAGGACCAGAACACGTTCGCCCTGACTCAGCAGTGCGGCCGCGGCGATCGCCACGTTATTCAAGAGACAGAATCCCATCGCCCGATCGGCGAGGGCGTGATGTCCTGGTGGGCGCGCCGCGACGAAGCCCACGCCGTCCTTACGACGCTGGAGTTCCTCGATGACCTTGAGTCCAGCACCGGCCGCATATTGAGCGATCGTCCATGAGTCCAACGTGGCGTAGGTGTCCGGATCGATGTTGCCGCCACCGGCGTAGCAAAACGCGCCCAACTCGTCGAGGTAGTTGCCGTTGTGCACGCGTACGAGCTCGGCTCGAGAGGCGGAGTAACTCGGCGCCACGACGAGATCGCTCCCCAGTTGGAGGTCCGCGACGGCCGCCATCGCGGCCACCACTCGTTGCGGTCGTTCCGGGTGTCCTTCGTCCTCGTGGCCCGAGTCGCTGTAGGGCCCGTTGATCACCAACGCCATGGGCTATCTCCCTTCGCCCGATTGGTCACCGCGCGCGGCGCGTGGTTGATCGTCCGAAGTAATCGAAAAGCGAACACTAATCTGACCGTCCGAAATTGTCGACGTGACCGGGAACTTCGAGTGTCGAAAGACTGACATCATGTCGCGATTCTCGAGCAGGGTTTCGGCGGTGAAGACCGTGATACCCCTCTCTCGCGCTGCGTCGGCGAGAGCTTCGAGTAGTTGATGCCCCAGCCCCAGATGTTGGTAGTCATCTCGGACGACGAAGGCGACCTCGGCGGTAGAACTGTGGGGCACTCGGTCGTAACGCCCGACCGCCACCAGAACCTCGCCATCTTCAACGACGAACGCCATGCGCTCAACGTAGTCAACCTCGGTGAGATGTGCGACCTCGTCCGGTGAGAGTTCGGGGTGCATCGAAAAGTATCGACGATAGATGGAGTCGAACGACAGGTTGTGATGAAACGTAACGAGTCTGGTCGCGTCGTCGCTCCGAATTGGGCGAAGATGCAACCGGGCGCCCGTGCGAACCAGAATGTCGGCCTCCAATTCGACCGGGTATCGACCCGCAACGGACACTCGCGGCGTGGGATCGCCCATTGGCTCTCGGGGCCCCGGATGAAGGGTGTCGTTCACGCCGTCAACCTGGTGCTTCGGATACATACCGTGCATGACGCAAGAGAGCAAATCTCGCTACGACTGCGGTCTCGAGGTCGTCACACTCCCCGGCATTGTTGGTGCGCCCGAACGACATAGTTCTATGGTCGCTGCTCATCGCAGCCTGCCAATAGGGGCGTAGGTCACTTGCCGATTGTGCCACCTGCTCGACTCGAGCGTCGCCTCGGACGTCAGAGGTCTCGGGACTAAGTCGGGTCACTCGCCTTTGAGGTCGCGAAGCGTGAAGAGCTCGAGTCCGACACCGGCAGCCAAAAGCGCGATTGCCATCATTATGACGTTGGTGGTCCAGTCAATAGAGGAAGCGGGTGCCGCGGACATCTGATGGAATGCAGAGAGGTCCAAGAGCCAATGATTGATGTTGACGGCACCGCCGACGATCTCGATGAGGAAGAACCACAACAGCAGTCCGTAAGAGATTGCGCTGACGAACCTCGGAGTGACGGCCAGCGCGAGGACGCCGATTCCGAATACGACGAGTGCGGGAACGGCGAGATTGAGACCGGCGCCCAGCATCGACCCAAAATGCACTCGTGCGTGATCGCTGACGGCGCCGACCCAAGTCGAGAGGCCAGCGAGTACCCCACCCACGATGATCACGACGACCCCGAGGGCGATTCGTTGACCCAGCCAGGTCGACCTCGAAAGAGGTCGGACGAGGAGATTGTCGAGCTGTCCACTCGATTCCTCCTTACGTGCACCACTGACCTGGCTCACGGCGACGAAGGTCAGGGCGACCGACATGATCAAGAGCGCCACACTCAAGTACGCCTCCGCCCCCGAGACGCCGAGACGCGCGAACACCGACCGCAGACTCGGTGAACTGGTGATTATCTTGCCCCCCGACTTCGCGATGCTGCCGAGCAGAAGACCGTACGCGACGATGGAGGCGGCCCACGCGATCAGGGTCGAACGAGACAGGTACAGGGCGAGTCCGAGGGGGCTCGACGGAAGTCGCCGGATCGACGAGATGCTCGAGCGATCCGCGAGCGTGCCCGCGCCGAGGTCTCGGCGTCCCGCGAGAAAGACCGTTACCGTCGCCATGACGACGACGAGACAGGCGATCGGGACAAGCGCGAACGGCCGAGGACCGGTCAGGGGCTGGAGCTCCTCGATCCAGCCGAGCGGCGTGAGCCAACGGAGCCAGGTCAGATCGGAGCCCGAATCGGCGACCATCCGGAGTGCGTAGCTGGCACCGAGAATGGCCGAGGCAAATCCAGCCGCCTGTCGACGCGATGTCGAGAGTTGGCTGCAGAACGCTCCTATCGCGAGGAACATGACGGCGCCACTCACGAACGCCAAAGCGAAGTAGATCGCCCCGCCTGCGTCAATACCCACCTTGGACGACCGACCGACCGCCACGGTCACGATCGCCGCCGACGTGAAGAGCGCGACGGCACCGGCACCAAGACCGAGCAACGCTTCCCGGGCGGCGCCTCGGCGCGTGACGTGACCGGCCAGGAGAAGTTCCCACCGTCCGGCGTCTTCCTCGCCACGTGTCATCTTGGTGCTCGTAAGGACGCCCCAAACGGCGCCGATGATCGCGAGAACCGTTAGACACTTCCACGCGGTGAAGCCCGGTACGGTCCCAATCTGATTGGCCGGACCGACGAGGGCACTGATGCCGGAGTTGTGGGCGAACTCCTGCACCAGGATCTGTCGCGCGGCACGAGTCTTATAACTCGTGGCGTAGGTGAGGGCCTGCGTCGCGACGTACAGTCCGAAGCCAACGCCCCATCCAACTCCTGCTCGGACCGCCCTTCGCGCCGTCACGCGAGCTACGACGTAGCGCGACGGACGCTCGGCGGAGGACTCTCGTCGGGGCGTTTGCTCAGGGCTGTGCAACAGCACGCGAACCCTCATCCGTCGGCGAACCGTAGTGTGACAAGAACAGTTCCTCGAGAGACGGCTCTCGACTGAGCATTTCAATGACCCCGGAACGTGAGAACATCGCGAGCAAGGGTTCGATGGAGCCCCGAACCTGGCAGCGCACTCTCGATCCCTGCACTTCGACCATCGAAACCCCCGCCACGTTCGTGACATCAGGGGCGGCTCCTGCGAACGTCGCTTCGACCGTGAGGGCTGACAGATGGCGCATCTCTGCCATGGTCCCCATCTCGACGAGTTCGCCCGATCTCAGAATGCCGATACGGTCACAGAGCGCTTCGACTTCGCTCAGTATGTGCGACGACAACAGCACGCTCTGTCCGCGGTCCTTCGCTTCGTGAACGCAGAGTCGGAAGGCCTGCTCCATCAGGGGGTCGAGGCCACTGGTCGGCTCGTCCAAGATGAGCAGGTCCGCTCGGGTCATGAGTGCGGCGACGAGTATGAGTTTCTGTCGGTTGCCCTTCGAGAGCGCGCGAACCCTTTTCGTTGTGTCCAGTCCGAATCGATCGATGAGTTCAACTCGATAGGACTCATCAACGTGACCGTGCACCCTTCCCAAGAGCCGTAGTGTCTCGGCGCCACTTAACGACGGCCACAGACTCGCTTCACCGGGGACGTAGGAGAGTCGGCGATGAGCCTCGACCGTTTGACGCTGAGAGTCCATACCAAAGATTTCGGCCCGACCCGCCGTGGGAATCAGCAGTCCGAGGAGTAGGCGAATGAGGGTCGTCTTGCCCGCCCCATTGGGACCGAGGCAGCCGACGATCTCACCCGCTTCGACCCGCAGGTCTAGACCACGGAGCGCACGCGTTGAACCAAAGTCCTTGCGGAGGTCGAAGGTTTCAATTGCCGGTGTCGTCATGCACACTCCTCGGGATCGCTCATTGCGCCAAATCCATCGTTGCATTCATTTGCGTGCGGGCGTGGGCGCGGCGAAGGACAGGGACCACACCGTCGTATTGACACTGGCTCGTATCAACGAATGCCGTCGCCCCTCTCCCTAGGGTCAATGGTCCTCTTTTGGGGCGAGAGTTTCCTCGCCTCGCCGTCTTCTCAGACCGCGTCAACCGCGGGAGTCGCTCGAGAACGTCATGAATATCCCTGCCGACAACGAATTTCGGGAAGGTTTTAGTTATACCGAGGTGACCAAACTGGCCGAAGGCTTCGTCGTCGTACCGTGACACCATTCGGAAGATTTCGTGCACGCCAGCACTATCGTTTCACGTGTAGTTGCAATGAGTATCGCGGAGTGCGAAGGAGAAAAGTGAGTGCACGTCACCACGCAACAGACGAATCAAACGCCAGTGTCGCTGGCGGCCACCGGATCGTTGTCGGAATTGATGGTTCAGCGGCCTCCCTCGCCGCTCTCGACTGGTCAGTGCGTCAAGCTGAACTGACGCACGCGGACCTAGAAGTCATCGCGACCTGGGAGTGGCCCACCGGTTTCGGATGGTCGATGATCCCCGAAGGGTACGACCCCGCGTCGGACATGATGACGATGGTTCAACCACTTCTGGACGGACTTCGAACGGACCATCCGAGTGTCGCGGTGGAGGCGAAGATTCTTGAGGGCCACCCGGCACCGGTACTTATTCGCGAATCGAAGGGGGCCGACTTGCTGGTCGTCGGCAGTCGAGGTCACGGTGAGTTCGTCGGTATGCTCATTGGCTCAACGAGTGAGCACTGCGTCGCGAACGCGGCGTGTCCGGTCGTCGTGTTTCGCGGGAACACCTAGCCGTTGGCGGCCCCACCCGACGTCATTGAGTTTCTTCAGAAGTACCCACCCTTCGCCGGACTCGACGCGAAGGGACTCGAAATACTCGCCAGCGTGGTGGAAGTCGAATTCCATCCCGCGGGGCAGGTCATATTCTCCAAAGGTGCCGGTCCCGTCGATGCACTTCGCGTGATTCGCTCTGGAGCCGTCGAGGTCGTGAACGATGGCCAGGTTCTTGACCACATGGACGTCGGAGAGATGTTCGGTCACGCGTCGATGTTGTCGGGACTCCCGACCGGATTCGAAGCACGGGCGGCCGAGGACACGCTCACCTACCGCATTCCAGCGCACGTGGCGTCCCAGGTCCTCTCGGGACCGGAGACACTGAGCTACGTGACCCGATTGATACTCGAGGACCGTCACCATATTCGTTCCGGGACGTCACGCGAATTGACGAGGGATCACCTCCGCCAGCCGGTGCGAGACATAATCCGAAATGCTCCCCTCATCTGTACACCTGATACGTCAATTCGCGAAGCGGCGCGAAAGATGACGGTGGCCGGCGCGAGCGCGCTCGTCGTCGATCTCGGCGGTTCGGTCGGAATAGTGACCGATGGCGACCTGCGATCCAGGGTGGTTGCGGGAGACGTATCCGTTGACTCGCCCGTGTCGGCGGTGATGTCCACCCCCGCGTTCACCGTGACCGACGATCGGCCCGGAAGCGAAGTGTTATTGGACATGTTGGACCGTGGTATCACCCACTTTCCAGTTGTCTCCGCGACCGGTCGCATCATCGGAATCGTCGAGGATCACGACCTCATCGCGATTGAGAGCACGACGTCATTCCAACTTCGACACGCGATCACCCGCGCCAATTCGGTGGAGGAGCTTCTTGCGGCGTCGCTGAAACTGCGGCCCACGATCGTGAGCCTTCACCGTGGAGGGATGACCGCCCTCGACGTCATGTCGGTCTTCTCGATCGTGGTCGATGCGCTTACTCGTCGATCGCTCGATTTCGCCGTAGCGCGCGTGGGCGTCCCGCCCACTCGCTTCACCTGGCTGGCGCTCGGCAGCCAGGCTCGACGTGAGGCGATGCCGAGCTCGGATCTCGACAGTGCGATTGCCTGGTTCGGCGACGGGGAAGATGACGACCCTTCGGTTGAGAGCTACTTCAGTGAGGTAGCGACGATTGCGTCCGACACCCTTACGGAGTGCGGAATACGTCCGGATGAACACCGGGTAAACGCTTCCGATCCACTTTTCGTTCGGTCCCTTTCGTCATGGCAGCACGAGGCCCAATCGTTCCTCGACAACCCCACGCAAAAGAAAGCCCTCGTATTGGTATCGGTACTCGTCGACAGCCGTCCCGTGTGGGGTGTCGAATCGGAGCCCCTCATCGCCGAAACGTTTCGGGCGGCCCGGGCCTATCCGCAGTTGCTACGACTGCTGGCGCAGTTCGCGCTCTCGCACCGACCACCGGTTGGCTTCTTTCGGGGCCATGCCATCGATGTCGGCGGCGTGGGTCGAAGTCAGTTGGATCTGAAGAGCGGCGCCGTGGTCCCGATCACCGATCTCGCACGATGGGCGGGGATGGCCGCCGGCGTGGCGTGTGCCTCGACGACCGAACGCCTGAGGGCGGCGGGTCAGGGAGGAACGCTCTCAGAGTCCGATGCCCTCACGTTGCACGATGCCTTCGAATTGACTTGTCAGTTGCGAATGGAACACCAAATTGCCCAGATCGAACACGGACTTGAGCCCAACGACGTCATCGGTCTCGACGAACTGAGCCCTCTGAGTCGCAGCTATCTGAAAGAGGCCTTTCGGGCCGTGGTCTCTGTGCAGCGTCGCGTCGAGAACGCCGTCTCCTGGAGCGGTTGACGTGCGGCGACCTCGACGCACGATGTCACCGGGCGCGCTGTCGTACGCCCAGTCACCGGTCGACGGGGGCCGGACTCCGTGGCGCGAGGCCCACTACTGCGTCGTGGACCTGGAGCTGAGCGGGCTTGATCCCCGCACCGACGAGATCCTCTCCTTCGCCGCGGTTCCGATCGATGACGGCCGCGTCATGGCCGGCCAGGCGCTGTACGGATTGTGCCGACCAACCCGTCCCGTGCCGGAACGGTCCGTGCTCGTTCACGGACTTCGCACGGTCGATCTCGAGGAAGCTCCGACACTCGACGAAGCGATACAGCCACTGTTAAGCGCGATGGCGGGCAGGGTGACCGTGGTACACGTGGCGTGGGTGGAGCGCTCGTTCCTGGGTCGGGCATTCGCACCTCTCGGAATACGACTTCGCGAACCCGTGCTCGATACGTACGAACTCGGTCGGTTGTTGGCCCTCGCTCGAAGGGAGCCTTCCCCTCCGACGTCACTCGGAGCGCTCGCTGTGAGCCTGGGGCTTCCAATTCATCGTCCCCATCACGCGCTCGGCGATGCGCTCACGACGGCGCAGGTCTTCGTCGCGCTTGCCACCCATTTGAATGCGTTCAGTACCGAGACCGTTCGGTCCCTCGCCCGCGCCAAGACCCGACTGGACTGAGGCGATGCAACGTCACCACCAGTGCCTGATCCAGGGCTGGAGGTGCGGGGGTCGTGAGGTTACTGCGAAGCGGTCTGCTGGATCCCGGATCGTTCGAGATTGACGGCGATCTCCTTGATTGAGGCGTCAAGACTGCGGGCGCAACTGATGAGCCGCTCCTTGAACACCGTCTGAGCGTGGGGCCGGAACTGTTCGCCGCGGGCGATCAACAACTCTTCTTCCATCTCGTGAATCTGGCGCTCAATCGCTGAGAAAAGCTGTAGTGCAATCTCGATGAGTCGCTCGACGTCGTCTTGGATACTCCTGCTCACTGTTGATGGCGAACCCTCAGAGAATTCGTGGAGGAAGTCTCCTTCGTCATCCGGCGATTCAGAGCTCCTCGATAGCATCCTTCACCTTTTCTCCCACCTGCTTGAGGTGACCCTTGTGTTGATCGTTCGCACCGTCACTCTCGAGATCCCGGTTTCCCGTGACCTGTCCCGTGACCTCCTTCGTCCGACCCTTGGAGATTTGAAACATGTTCTTCGCCCGATTCATAAAATTCATCGTCTTCTTCAATCTCTCTCACGAGACGCGTGTCGGCGCACACGTTGTCCGCCGCTGGTTCTTCGATAGAACATGTGGTCACACGGTGTATACGCACCGACAGATCTGTGACCACATGAGCAATGGGGGTCATCTCGAAATACAAGAGTTGAAATTCGCGATGACGAGCGGGGAGGGACCTCGTTCGCGGCCAAGCGAAGTACTTTCGGCCGCGACGCTTGGAACAGTCCAGTTCCTCCCATAATGCGTTCCTCCTACAAACGGGCCCAGCGAAATACCGGGTCAGTAGGAAGCGGGATCTAGACGTCCTAGATGGAGGGTACCAGAATCGTCCTCGAATCGCCCCAGAATGGCCGCTGAGTTCGGTTCCGACGTCCGGGGCGGCCCGTGTTGAAGGCGTCACGCGCGATAACCATCGTGATCTTCCGGTCCCTAGGCCGGCGTCGGCGCCGCCCAATCGTCGAGATCGTTCGGCAAGATCACCTTGCCAACGACACGAGTGGCGAGATAGGTCAGGCCCTCATTGTGGTTCCTGGCGTGCGCCCGCAGTCGATTGAACGCGTCGTTCATGTCGCAGCCCGTCGACTGGCAGATCATCCCTTTCGCCTGCTCAATGATCACCCGACTGTTGAGGGCGTTGCTCAACTGGGCGTTCAGGGTGTTCGCGTCGATTGACGATCGGTGTTGCAGGATGGCAATCGTGGCGACGTCGGCGAGTCCCTGGGCCACGATCACGTCATCGTCGCTGAGCGCCCCCTGATGCGTCCGAAAGAGGTTCAGCGCGCCGATCGTCCTACCGCGCAGTCGCATCGGCAGACTGTGGACGGCGCGGAAACCTTGGGCGAGGGCCAGGGGCGTGAACTGTGGCCAGCGACCATCGGACTCGCTCAGCGATTGATTGGTGATGGCGAGCCCGTCGCGGTAGCAGTCAACGCATGGTCCTTCGTTCGCCTGAATCTGAAAGAGTTCGAGCACGGTCATCGACTCACTCGATGAGGCCACGAACTGCAGTTCTCCAACTGGCGACGCGAGCATGACGCCGGCGGCGTCGACGTCGATCGCCTCCACGCAGCGCAGGCTCAGTACGGTGAGCACGTCAATGACGTCGTAGTCGTCGACCAGGTTGTCCGCCAACTCCACCAGCGTCGCTATCAAGAGTGATTCCCTGTTCATCGGTCCCACCTGTCTATTTCACGATGCGCAGTCATGTAATCGCACCACGTTGTTGCGGCGATTGACCAGTAAATTCTACCGTTCACTTCCCTCCTTCCGCCGACTGGTCAACCCACTCTTGGGTTTCGGGCGCAAAACACGTCGACCGCGACACGACGCGTTGCGCGAGGTCTGTGAGCTGACATCCGGTTCCAAAGGCGTGCGCCTGCAAAAAGACGAGTGCGTCCTTCACCGACATGGACGCCTGGACTGCCAACATGCCCGCGGCTTGGTGGACTCGGAAATTGAGCGGCGATTCGCTGCTCAACTCACCGACGAGGCGGTTGGGTGAGCCACCCGCTTGAATCGTCAATATCGCTCGGCCGATCACCGACGCCATGAGGTACGCGTCCAATGACTGATTCGCACTCAGCGGTCCAGGAACGTAACGGAAGAGAGTCAGTGCTCCGAAACGAATCGCTCCGAGTCGAACGGGATAGCCGAAGACTGCTCGAGCGCCTAAGGCGGCGGCCTCGGGTCGATAGGTACTCCAGTTGGTCGTGGTCGTGCGCAGCAGATCGAAGTCCTCAATGGCGTCACCCCGGCTGGCGTCCATCGTCGGTCCTTCACCGAGGGTATTTTCCAGGTCCATCAAAGCGCCCGCGGCAACGTTGCTCGTACACAGCGACGTCAAGGCATCACCTTTGTTCGTCAGGGCGATGATGGCGCCGTCCAGCGCCATGAACTCAGCCGCCACCGAACAGAGCGCGAACCCGTCCGGGCTGTCTCGATCGAAGCGTTCCATCAACGAGAAAATGTCGAGCAGACGATGAGCGTTCACGTTGACGCAACCTTCACCGCGCGGTGTTCGCGGATCGGAGTGACGAGGAGTATCGATTGGAAGTACGTTGCTCGCACTACTCTGGCGCATGCGTTGGAGCTCGTCACTTACTTCGTCCTAACGTCGTCGACAAGGATCAAGGGGGGCTTGATCCTTGTCGACGAGAACTATGCAGCGTCCGTCGAGGGTGAAGCGGGCGTCGCTACTTCGTGTCCTCGTGGACCGAACTCGTGTTGCCGCCCGCGTCGACGACCTGACGGTCCAAAGAGTGGTGAGGGGTTCGCTCGGGCCCCCTCGAGATGCCGAAGACGATGGCCGAGACGACAAAACCAAACGCCCCGGCAATCATCAGAATTACACCGACGGTTGAGAGTCGAAAACCTGTTCCTTGATAGGTGATGGCCCAGTACATAATTGCTCCCGCCGCGGCGGCGATTGCACTGAGCACCATTCCTGGAAGACCCATTTCACTCCTTCGTCTGCTTGCCTGAATATCAGGTGAGAAGGATGCAGGGTCTTGACGTCCTGAGCGCAGCGTACCACCATGATCGAGAATCGAGACCGGCGAACGCTAAGCCGTAGGCGCGACGAGGTCGCGTGGGAGTCGCTCCCTCGACGAGGGTTCGATTGAGAGGCGAACGCTGATCGCGCCGAACTCCGAGGTGGTCGTGATCGGGAACCCGGAGTGGCGAAATACCGACATCATGTCGTGATTGGTGAAGAGGGTCTCGGCGCACAGTGTTGTGATACCTCGTTCCCAGGCGGCTTCGGCGAGAGCGTCGAACAGTCGGCGTCCGAGACCAAGGTGTTGGTGATCGTCGCGCACCACGAACGCGACTTCGGCGGTGGTGGCATTCGGATAGCGGTCGTACCGTCCCACCGCGACGAGCTGATCACCGTCTTCAATCACGAGGGCCAGTCGGTCGACGTAGTCGACCTGAGTGAAGTGTCGCACCTCGTCGGCGGAGAGCGTCGGGTGCAACGAGAAATAGCGACGATAGATGGAGTCAAAGGAGAGGCACGCGTGAAAGGCCACCAACTTCTCCGCGTCGTCCGGGCGGATCGGGCGCAGACGGAACGTCGCGCCCGACGCCACCGTGAATTCGGTGCTCAACTCTTCGGGGACGCGTCCACGTAGAAAATGGTCGCGCGCCGTTAGTCCGGGTGAATGAATGAGGGTTCGCGCGCGGTGGGGGCCCGTCGGGCCAATTTGTGTCTCTGTTTGTGTCGATGCCATGTATATATTTTCTTCGCTGCGGCGCCGGTTCCCTTAGGGACAATGGTCACATCACGTCTAATCCGCCGTGAGATCGCTAGAGAAGGACCGTAAATCGGGACTTATTCCCCTGACCCCGACGAAAAACAGCCCTCTACGGTTGAAACGTGTCCACCATCACCCAGTCCAGCCCTCCGGTGAAGCGCAGTTCGCACCGTCGTTGGGACTTCTTGGCGCTACACCGATGTGCTTCCTGTCAGACCTTCGATCGCCTGAGCCAGACCAACGACTTGGGCGCAGCGTCGATTCTTGTCCGAGACATATCGCCCCAGATAATTTTCACCGACAACAAGGAGGATGAATCATGAAGGCACTCGTCTACAAGGGCCCCGGCAAGAAGAGTTGGGAAGAGGTCCCCGATCCAGTGATTCAAAAGCCGACGGACGTCATCGTGAAGATGGTCGCGACCACCATTTGCGGCACCGACCTTCACATTCTGAAGGGTGACGTGCCGGAAGTGGAGATCGGTCGAATCCTGGGCCACGAAGGAGTCGGCGTCATAACCGAGATTGGCGCAAGCGTCACCCAACTCGCCGTCGGCGACAAGGTGATCCTGGCGTGCGTGAGCTCGTGCGGTCGCTGTTCGAACTGTCGAATCGGACTCTTCGGTCACTGCCTCGATCCCGAAGGCATCGCCGGGATCGGCTGGATCTTCGGATACATGATCGACGGTACGCAGGCCGAATTGGTTCGTGTCCCGTTCGCCGAAACGTCCGTTTACAAGATGCCCGAGAGCCTGTCGGACTCCGAAGGGATTCTCTTGTCCGACATCTTGCCGACGGGATTCGAAATGGGCGTGCAGTACGGTGACGTGAATCCGGGCGACGTCGTCGCCGTCATCGGGGCTGGGCCGGTCGGCCTTTCATCGGTCATGACCGCTCGTCTCTACGGTCCATCGAAGATCATCGCGATCGACCTCGATGACAGTCGCCTGAAGAGGGCGTCCGACTTCGGAGCGACCGACACGGTCAACTCCGGTGACGCAGACTGGAAAGAGCAGGTCTTTGCGCTCACGGACGGCCAGGGTGTCGACGTCGCAATAGAGGCGGTCGGCGTCCCCCAGACGTTCACCATGGCCACCGAGATCGTCCGTCCTGGCGGCAGTGTGGCCAACATCGGCGTGCACGGGAAGCCGGTGGAGCTCGCCCTCAACGAGCTCTGGATCAAGAACATCAATATCTCGATGGGACTCGTGAACACGAACACGCTCGCCATGCTGTTGAAGCTCGTCACCGAGAAGAAGCTGCCGGCGGAGAGCTTCGTCACCCACGAATTCTCCTTCGACCAGATTCTCCAGGCGTACGACGTCTTCGGCAACGCGGCACAGCACGACGCGCTCAAGGTCCTCATTCACTAGATTGTCTTGATTAGGCGACGAGTCGCCGTGGCGGAGGGTAACGCCACGACGACTCGTCGTCGTGGATTTGGCCCCATTGTCCTGGGTGACGTCACGGTGAACGAACGCACTTCGGCACGCGAGCGGCGTGCGAGGTGGCGGCATGGCCGCTGGCGTTCGGAACTCGACCCCCGACGACGAGCATTGAAAAATACGGTCGCACATGTTACGGTCGCCCCTAGTCTGGCGGGAAGATTCCGTCGATCAGAGAGGACCAGCACCATGACACTGCAACTGGGAGATGTCGCACCAGACTTCACCGCGGAGACATCCGAGGGGAAAATCGAATTCCACGACTGGCTTGGCGACTCATGGGCGGTGCTGTTCTCGCACCCTAAGGACTTCACGCCGATCTGCACCACCGAGCTCGGGTACGTGGCCAAGATCAAGCCGGAGTTCGATCGCCGAGGCGTCAAAGTGATCGGACTCTCCGTCGACTCGAGTGAGCGCCACGAGAAGTGGGCTGACGACATCGAGAAGACCCAGGGCGCGCGGCCAAACTTTCCGATGATCGCCGACACGGACTTCAACGTCTCCAAGCTCTACGGAATGTTGCCCGCCAGCGCGGCTGGCACCTTCGAAGAGCGAACGCCCGCCGAGAATCAGACCGTCCGAAATGTGTTCGTAATCGGTCCCGACAAGAAGGTGAAGCTCGTAATCGTGTACCCGATGACCACCGGTCGTAACTTCGATGAAGTGCTTCGAGTAATTGACTCACTGCAACTGACGGCCGGCCACCGGGTGGCCACGCCGGTCAACTGGAAGCAAGGAGAGGACGTCGTCATCGCGGGCAGTGTCTCGAATGACGAGGCCAAGGAGATTTTCGGTACGTGGGAGGAACCTGTTCCCTACATGAGAATCGTTCCACAGCCCAAGTAAAAAGCCGCAGTCCTAACGCACACTCGCCCCGACGCCACACGACGTCGGGGCGAGTGTGCGCGTGGCGAGAGTCTGAAGTTGCCATCCTTCTTGACCGTTCGAAGGGGGTATCGATGAAGAGAGTGTTGGTTTTGGGTGCCGGCTTTGGCGGACTCGAACTGGTGTCGCAGCTGTCGGCGGAGTTCGGCGACGACGCCGAAGTCGTTCTGATTGACCACGCCGATGACTTCGTGTTCGGATTCTCCAAGCTCGACGTCATGTTCGGACGAACCGCCGCCGAATCGGTTCGTCATCCGTATCGGGACCTCAAGAAGCCCGGGGTCCGTTTCGTGCGAGCGACGATCATCTCGATCGATCCGGTCACGCGAGCCGTCGAGACCGACGTCGGCCACTTCGACGCTGACGTGCTGGTCGTCGCTCTCGGCGCGGACCTTGACCCTGGGGCGACGCCAGGGTTGGTCGAAGCGGGACACGAGTTCTACACCGTGGAGGGCGCCTTCGCACTGCGCGACGTTCTTGAGAACTTCGAGGGCGGGCACGTGATCGTTGGGGTCACGTCGACGCCCTACAAGTGCCCACCCGCGCCGAGTGAAACTGTTCTGTTGATGCACGACTTCCTCGAGACCCGCGGGTTGCGCGATCGATCGCAGATCTCCCTCGTCTCGCCGTTACCGTCACCCATTCCGCCCTCGCCCGAGGCGTCGAGTGCGCTGCTCGGAGCCTTCGCCCAACGCGGGATCGGATGGTTCCCCAATCAACTCATACGCGAACTCGACCCCACATCCAGCGTCGCCCGATTCACCGATGGGACGGAGATGCCGTTCGATCTGTTCCTCGGAGTTCCGAAGCATCACGTACCGAAGGTCGTCGCCGAGTCCGGTATGACGGTCGACGGATGGATTCCCGTCAATCCCCTGACGCTCGAGACCGCCTACCCGGGCGTCTTCGCCGTCGGCGACGTCACCAGCGTGGGTACGCCGAAGGCCGGGGTCTTTTCGGAGCGCCAAGGGGTGGTGGCCGCCCAGAGGATCATCTCGATCCTGCGCGGCGATTCGGCCTCGGCCGAGTACGACGGTTACGGACTGTGCTACCTAGAGTTCGGCAACGATGAGGTCGCTCGTGTCGAAGTCACCTTCATGAGTGGTCAGGCACCGACCGGGCACTACGAGTCGCCGTCGGCGGCCGTGGCCGCCGAGAAGGGCGAGTTCGGCGCCAGCCGAGCGAAGCGATGGTTTGATCGTGACTGGACCACCGTCGCGTAGAAGCCCGACGTTCGACGACCTCGGTTTCGTTCAACTCACTGCGGTGAACTCCTGGTCATCTGTTCGCGCGGTAGTGGAGATGGACGACCCCGTCTGAGAATCGGTCGACGGCGAGCAGTTCGGGTTCGGGGAGAAAGGGATGGGGAAGCGCCGGTGTGCCGCCGCGAACGGTGACGGGCATAAGGAACAGGTGCACCTCGTCGATCAGGTCGGCCACCATCGCCTGATTCGCGAGGTTCGCGCCGGCGATCGTGATGTCATGGGCCGCGGTCTGTTTCATCTGCCGCACGATATCCGCGTCGATTACCCGCTCGATTGTCGTACGCGCACTGGCAACGGTCTCGAGTGTCGTCGAGTACACGACCTTGTCGGCGCTCTTCCAAATCTCGACGAAGTCGTGCACGCACGCCGGTTCGTTCATCTCCGCTTCGAACGTCTCCCAATAGACCATCGTCTCGTACATCCGACGACCGTAGAGGTACGTCCCGACGTCGCGCTCGAGGTCGTTGATGAAGGCGAACAACTCCTCGTTCGGCCGGCCCCAATCGAAGTTGCCGTTCTCGTCGGCCGAGTAGCCGTCGAGCGACGTGATTGCCGAGTACACCAACTTCGCCACGGTGGTCACCATAGCGAGTGGTTGTTCGCGACGATTGCGGTTAGGCGTGGTGGGGGCAGGTGGGTCCCGTTACGATCTCTACTCGGGACCCACCCGCGATCTGGTCAGACCGGCTCGTCGCCCTTAAGGGTCACGCGCTGAATGACTCGATGCTGCGTGCCGAAATCGCCGACAACGGCGTGCTGGGTCGAGCGGTTATCCCAGAATCCGACGTCGCCCTCGGTCCAGTGGTAGCGCACGACGAACTCCGGGCGCACCGAGTGCTGGTAGAGGTAGCTCAACAGGACGTCGCTTTCGCGCCGATCGAGTTCGACGATGTGCGAGGTGAAACCGGGGTTGACGAAGAGGACCCTCTCGCCCGTTTCGGGGTGCGTGCGCACCACCGGGTGGACGACGGGCTCTAGTTCCGCGAACTCCTTGCCGTCCCAGCTACCCTTGCCCACTCGCTCCAAGATGTTCTTGAAGGCTTCGCGTCCGTCGTGGACGGCGTTCAGCGTCGAGAGGTAGGTCTGGAGCGACGGACTGAGGTCGGCCAACGCGGCCCCTTGGTCGGACCACATCGTGTCGCCGCCGGACGGGGGGATCACCTTCGCGTTGAGGATCGAACCGAGCGGCGGGCGCTTGACGAAGGTGACGTCGGTGTGCCAGTCGATCCCTTGGCGGCGTGACACGACGTCACCGTACGTGGCGTAGAGCTCGCGGGCCTTCGTGTAATCGATCTCGAAGATGTTGGGGTACCCGGGGATTCCGGGGATCACGGGATGCCCCTCGGTCGACACCCCAAATCGAGCGGCGAAGGCGAGGTGCGCGTCTGGATCCAGGTGTTGTTCGGGGAAGAACACCACCTTGCGCCTCAGCCACACCTGACGAATCGCCGCCACCGTCGCGTCGTCGAGGTCACGAATGTTCACGCCGTGAATCACCGCGCCGATCGACCCCGAAAGCTGCTGCACATCCAACTTCACGTCCTCATCAATGAGTGTCATGTCCTGCTCCTCTCCTCGACCCAGCAACCTGCTGCGTCGCTACGCGACAACCCGCGATCCACAACGCGGGACTTCCGTCGAACCCGACCTCGCGCGGTCTCATATGGCGACGCTGTCGCTGAGTCGCGCGAGGTGCTGATTGGTCGGTCGCGGCAACCCGTAGTGGTCGCGCAAGGTCTGACCGGTGTACTCGTGGCGATAGAGCCCGCGAGCGCGAAGGATCGGCACCACGTGCTCGACGAACAGTTCGAGACCCGAGGGCAGCAACGGCGGCATGATGTTGAAGCCGTCGGCTGCTCCGTTGGTGAACCACTCCTCGATCGTGTCGGTGACCTGTTCGGGCGTACCGGTGAGGGTGAAGTGACCTCGACCGCCGCCCAGTCGGGCGATGATCTGTCGAATCGTCAACTTCTCACGACGGCCCATGTCCACGATGAGCGAGTATCGGCTCTTGAAGTCCTCGATCTCGCTCTCGTCGGGCAGGTTGTCCGGCAGCTGACTGTCGAGGTCGAGCTGGTCGATCGGCACCCGCAGCAGACCCGACAGCATGCGCTGGGCGTGCTCGTGCACGATGTTCGCTTCGAGCTCGGCCTCGCGTTCTTTCGCCTCGCGCTCGGTGCTGCCCAGTACGGGAACGATACCCGGGAGGATCTTGATCGTGTTCGGGTCTCGACCTTGGCGATGGGTTCGCGACTTCAGGTCGCCGTAGAAGGCCTGCGCGTCGCCCAGGGTCTGTTGGGCGGTGAAGACCGCCTCGGCGTAGCGCGCCGCGAGGTCCTTGCCGTCGTCCGACGAACCGGCCTGGACCAAGAGGGGATAGGCCTGGGGCGAGCGCGGGCTGTTGAGCGCTCCCGCCACCGAGAAGTACTTGCCGTGGTGATCGGCCGGATGGATCTTCGCGTTGTCGCCCCACACGCCAGCCTGCTTGTCGGCGATGACGACGTCGTCCTCCCAGCTATCCCAAAGTTTGAGCGTCACGTCGATGAACTCGGCCGCCCGGGCGTAGCGCTCGGCGTGGAGGGGTTGTTCGTCGACGCCGAAATTGCGCGCCGCTTCCACGCCGGCGGTCGTGACGATGTTCCAGCCGGCGCGTCCGTTGCTCACGTGGTCGAGCGCGGAGAATCGCCGCGCCAGGTTGTACGGCGAGTTGTAGGACGTCGACGCCGTGGCGATGAGGCCCACGTGCTCGGTGACCAGCGCCAGGGCCGTCAGCAGCGTCAACGGCTCGATCACGCCCGAGGGACGCTGGGCGACGTTGCCGAACATGACCGGTCCGTCGGCCAGGAAGAGCGAATCGAACGTCCCGCGTTCGGCGATCTGCGCGAGACGCTGGAAGTGCGCCACGCTGGTCGTCGCGACGGGGTCGCTCTCGGCAAAGCGCCACGACGCTTCGTGGTGGCCCGTCCCCATCAAGAACGCGTTCAAGTGTAATTGCCTCGTCATCGTTGTGTCTCCTTGGTTGGTGCTTCTCGTACCGACCCGTTCTCGGGCGAGTCCGGTTGAACGGTCGTCATCGTGCGCCCTCGTGCTCGGGTCGCGGTCGCGCGTGCAACAGTGACGCCAGGGGTGAGGGTGCCGGAGCCTCTTCCACGCCCAGTTCGCGTAGGAGCCGTTCGCGCAGTTCGATGAAGTGCGCGTCGCCGCGGTTTCGCGGCTTCTCGATGTCGACGGTGACGTCTAGTGAGATCGTCCCGTTCACCAACACCGCGACCCGGTCAGCCAACAGGATCGCTTCGTCCACGTCGTGCGTGACGAGCAGGACCGCCGGTCGGTGTCGTGCGCACAGGCGCTGAAGCAGCGACTGCATCTTGATCCGCGTGAGCGCGTCCAATGCGCCGAAGGGCTCATCGAGCAGCATCAGCTGCGGCTCACGCACGAGGGCCCGCGCCAGCGCGACCCGTTGCGCCTCACCGCCCGACAGTGTCAGCGGCCAGTCGTGCGCGTGCTCTTCGAGTACCACTTCGCGCAGGGCCTCGAGTCCGCGCTCGCGCAGCGCCGGATGGCCCTCGGGGCGGGGGTTGAGACCCAAGACGACGTTGGCCAGCACACGCAACCACGGGATGAGCCGCGCCTCTTGGAAGACGACCGCCCGACGCTCCGGCACCAGCACGTCGCCCTGGTAGTCGGGATCGAGCCCACCGAGGATGCGTAGCAGCGTGCTCTTGCCGGAGCCGCTACGGCCCAGGAGGGCCACGAACTGGTCACCCTCGATCGTCAAGTTCACGTTCCGCAACACGTCGCGGCCGTTGAAACTGCGTTGCACGTTCTGTGCCACGACGGCCGCGCCGTTCATCGAGGCGAAGGGGGTCACGCGACGTAGATCGGTCATCACGACCCCGCGAACCCGCGACGCCACGAGAGGAGTCGACGTTCGAGCAGCCGGACCAGCGCGTCGGCGAGTAGACCGAGGATCGCGTAGATGGCGAGACCCATCATCATGATGTCGGTTCGGTCGGTCGTCTGAGCCTGCATGATGAGGTACCCAATGCCGCTCTGCGCGTTTATCTCCTCGGCCACGATGACGATGAGCCAGCTCCCCACGAGGGCGAGTCGCAGTCCGACGAGGAAGTTGGGGAGCGCACCGGGCAGGATGACGCGCCGCACGAGTCCCCAACGCGAGAGACCGAACGTCTCTCCGGCCTCCACCAGCTTCTGGTCGACGCTGCGTATCCCAGCGAAGGTGTTGATGTAGATCGCGAAGGTCGACCCCAGCGCGATGAGGAATATCTTGGGCATCTCGCCGACGCCGAACCAGATGATGGCGAGCGGCACCAACCCGAGGATCGGGACCGCGCGGGCCGCTTGGACGACCGGGTCGAGGAGGTCTTCGCCCGCTCGAAAGAGCCCGGAGAGCACGGCCAACGTGACACCGATGCCGACCCCGAGTCCGAGTCCCTCGAGCACGCGGCGCAGTGAGATCAGCAGGTTCGGTAACAGGACTCCCTGTGGTCCGACGATCCGGCGCACGGTGCGCGGGACGTGCACGCGTGACCGGCGTCGGTGAGTGGGAACCGGTGAGGTCAGGACGATATTCTCGAGCGGCCGCGCGATCTGCGCGAGGTCGGACGATTCAAGTTTGACGACTGACATCGGCTACCTTTCCGGTTCTCGCTGCGCGTTGTTCGCTCGACGAGCAACGCGCAGCACGGTGGAATGTTCGAATCTGCCGGTCACGAGCCAAGTTGAGGATGGGTCTTCAAGATGGCGTTGTAGTTCTCTGACACGGCCGCCGAGAACAGCGGTGCCACGTTGAAGCTGTTCGGAATGGCTCCGGCATTGCCCAGGAGGTCCACAACGTTCTGCAGCGCGTTCTTCTCCGAACCGTTCAGTGGGACGTATTCGTAGGTGCCGCCGGCCTTCAAGATCAGCTGCGCCTCGGTCGTGGTCAGATGGAAGAGGTTGACGTAGTAGTCGTTCACGTAGGTGCTCTCATGCTTCTTCACCCAGTTTTCGGCCTTGATCAGTCGCACCGTGAGGTCACTGATCGCTGCGGCCTTCGCCTTGTTCTTCAACGCCGCGGAGGTCGCCAACATGTAGTCGTAGCTCGCGGGCTTGACCGTCTTTTGGGTCGCCAGCACCACT
>JBEKCK010000015.1:0-44141 GCA_050014915.1 Acidimicrobiales bacterium
GGTCGCACCTACGACGCCGTCACGGCGTAGTCCAGGAGTATCGGTCGTCCGTAAGAGTCGTTCGCGCGACGCACGATCGTGCGTCGACGACGAGAACGGTCAGGCGTGACCTTCAAGGTTCGACAGGAAACGGTTGAGCGAATCCAACGTGGCCTTCACCGCCGAGACGAGGTCGTCTTCGGACCTCGCGATACCGAATCGATCGGCGTCGTTGGCTAGCGAACGAAGCGTCACGATAACGGGCCAGTCGCGCCCGTTCGTGACGTTGGTCACCGTCATCAGCGAATAGGGAAGTTCGTAGCCGAGGTCGCGCAACGCCGCGAGCGTCGCTTCGGCACCACCGATGAGTGGGCCGCTGCCCGCGCGTCCGATGCCGGTGCGACCGTCGACCGACAGCTGCACCTCGCAGAAGCCATCCGACGTGTCGTAGTCGGCGCGAATCAACGCGACCCTCGCTTCACCCTGTCGACTGTCGACCAGTGCGCGATTGGCGTCTTCGACCACGACGGCCGCCTCGGGGTAGTAGAGGCTCGCGATCTGAGTGGCGGCGCTGCGGGTCGCGAGCGGATCCTTGGAGTTCGCCACCAACGTGACGACGTTGACGTCGCCATTGGTGTGCTTCGTGATGCCGACGTTGAGCACGCCGGGCAGCGAACGCAACTCGAGTTCAAAGTCTTCTTCAGTTCTCGACATCATGAGATTCGAATACCCTTCTTCTCATAGAGACGTCCGTCGGCCATCCGCAGGAGCTCGCCCGGATCGGTCGAATCACGCGGAGAGGTCGCGGTCCCGATGGTGAACTCAACGGGGTTACCGAGCGCAACGAGGTGGCCCCGCAAGCGTTCGGTGAAACCGGAGGACTCGTGTCCCTCGGCGTTCGAGAGGATCACCGCGAATTCGTCACCACCGATGCGCGCCGCGGTGTCGCCCTGGCGCACGGCCTGGCGCAACGCGAAACCGAACTGGCGTAACAGGTGATTGCCGAACTCGTGTCCGGACTTGTCGTTGACGGCCTTGAAGTTGTTGAGGTCCACCAACACCAGCGTGAAGGCCCAGCCGTAACGGGCGCTGCGCGCGGCGGCCACTTCGAGGGCCTCGTCGAAACTGCGTCGGTTCGAGATGTTCGTCAGGGGGTCGTGCGCGGCGCTGAAGCGCGCGAGGTGCAGGGACATCGCCAACTGACACGCCGTGCGAATGGCGTCACACTCCGCCGCCGGCACGGTGTCCGGCTCGCAGTACACACCGGGTGACGCGTTGAGATGCGCCGCCATGTCAGGGGTCACCGCCTCGCCACCGAGTCGGAACATCTGCGTGCCGAAGGAATCGTTGACCAGCACGACCGCCACGTCGCTGAGTCCGTGGCGGGTGGCGAACAGTTCCAGGATCGAATAGATGAAACCGACACCCAACTCTCGCTCCGAGAGTTCGTTCAGCATCGTCTGGAACAGCCACGGCTCGTAGCCTTCGCTCGAGAAAGTAGCTATCGACTCACCCGCGTGGATCGACGTCAGCGTTGCCTGGGACTCCGCATCATCGTCGCTCTCGTGGCGCATGGACTCGGCCGCCGAACCGTTCTTGGAGCTCACAGCTGCAAGTCTGCCAGTTCGACCGGGGTCTGCTCAACGGACCTCAGGATCGAAGCGGCAACGGCTCCCTCTCGGAGCATCTCGGAGAGTTCCGAGGCCGGAACGGGCCGCGAGATGAGGTACCCCTGACCGCGGTAACAGCCCAGCTCGAGGAGCTTTCGGATGATCGAATCGGACTCGATACCTTCGGCGATGACGCCCAGGTTGAGCGCCGCACCCAGACGGATGATCGACTCGACGATGGCCCGGTCGAAACGACCGTCCATGTTGTCCGAGGCAATACCACGCACGAAGCTCATGTCGAGCTTCAAGAGATCGACCGGGAGGTTCTTCAGACCGGTCATCGAGGCGAATCCGGTACCGAAGTCGTCCAGGGCGATCTCGACACCGAGCGCCTGGAAGCTCTTCAGGATCTTCGCGATCCGATCGGGCTCGTCGACGACCACGTATTCGGTGACCTCAATGCACAGACGGTTACCCGGTACGTTGTTCTCCAAGAGACAGCGCTCGACGAACTCAACCAGGTCGCCCATCTTGAAGTCGGCCGGCGACATGTTGATGCGCACGATGAAGGGCAGGTTCGGGTACTCCTTCTGCCAGATCGACAGTTGTCGACAGGCCTCGGAAAAGACCCACCGGCCCAGTTCGGTGACCAGTCCGGTCTCCTCGGCGACCGTGATGAACTCCTGGGCGGCCAGAAGTCCCCTCGTCGGGTGCTCCCAACGAACGAGCGCCTCGGCGGCCAGCACTCGACCGGTGCGAAGGTCGACCTCGGGCTGGAAGTGCAGGCGCAGTCCGCCCATTTCGATGGCCTCACGCAGCATCAATTCGGTGCGGGAACGGTCGTTCACCTCCTCGCGGAGATCGCGGTCGAAGACCACGGCCTGGTTGCGGCCCCGGGCCTTGGCGGCGTACATCGCCACGTCGGCCCACCCGAGCAGGTCGAGCCCGCTCTGTTCGCCAGGCTCGGCCATGGCGATGCCGATACTCGCGGTGTGGGTGACCTCTTGGCCGGCGATCGCGACCGGCTGGGCGATCACGTCGAGCATGCGGTAGGCGGTCGCGAGGATCTCCATCTCGCTCTTGGCTTTGTCCACGATGAAGACGAATTCGTCGCCGCCGAGGCGTGCGGCGAAGTCGTTCGTACGGATACTGGTGCGGATTCGGTCGGCGATCGTGACGAGGAGCCGGTCGCCGCTGCCGTGACCCAGGTAGTCGTTCATGATCTTGAACCTGTCGAGGTCGATGACCATGACCGCGGTCTGGCGCTTCGCGTCCAGGCGCACCTTCAGCTCTTGGATGAGGGCTCTGCGGTTGGGGAGTCCCGTGAGCTCATCGTGGTTCGCGTTGTAGCGCGTGCGCTCTTCGGCCTCGATCCGGCCCTGGAGTTGAACGAGCATTGAGGCGACCGCCTGGAGCGCGTTGATCTCGGGCGGGTTCCAGTTGTGAAGGTTGAAGTGAAGGAAGCCGAGCGTGCCCCACGTGGAGTCGCCGAGCAACAACGGAACGCACGCGCCGGCGGCCGGACTTACGCCCGCACCCTCCATTGTTCGCTCGCGGTAGTCGTCGGTGATGTCCTCGGTTCCCGTCAGATAGGGCGAACGAAGGTCGCGCAGCGCCATGAAGATCGGGTCGGCGTCGAAGGAGATCTCACCCAGGGGGTCCGGGTCGGGAATCTCGTCGCGCGGGGGCCACTCCGACTCGAGGATCGTGACTCCGCGCGCGAGGTCGTTTCGTCGGATGAAGGCCACGTCGGCATTGAGGAATTCGGCAAGAACCTGACAGACCCAGTCGAGGACCTCGCGTCGGTTCGTCGCCGACGCCGACATGAGTTTTTCAGCAACCTGAGCGACCAATTCGTCGAGTCGGCGCTGGTGCAACAGGAGTCCCTCGCGCGTCGCCAGCGTCGCGACGTGGCTGAGCAGACTGCTGAAGGCCTTGGTCAGCGATCGCTCCCGACCAGACCACGTGCGACCTTGACGCGCGACGACCAGGGCACCGACGACGTCGCCGTCTTGGACGGCGATGGAATCGACCAGGACGCCCCACTCGACACCGAGTACCACGCAGGAGAACGATCCGAAGGGCACCTCACCGGTCAACTGTTGTCGGACGCGCTCGCTGATGCTGTCGAAGGCGCGCTCGGCGTCGGTGCCGACCAGAGGTTCGAGTTCGAAACCGGGGATCGGCTTCGTGAGATTCGTCACTACCGCGACGATTTGTGTACCGGGGACAACCTGGAGGAGCGTTTCGACGACCAGGCGCGTCTCTTCTCCGGCACGGTCCAGATACGAGTGGTTGAGACTTCTCATGGGGGATCTACCTTCGCCGACAGATAAAGGCTTGGATCAGGTGCTGAACCTTACGGCCCAACCCCTGTTCATCTGGATTCGTTACCAGTTAAAGATTATTGCACAGGCTATCTAAGAAGTAAACCCCAATATTCGCACCACTTTTCACCTTTTTTCAACGGAATACGGCTCGATCGGAGAGATCGATTCCGTGTCGCGGCTCAAAACGTGGTTCAGCGGGAGTCGAACGCTGTGGACCGATGGTGGCGGTGCCTGGAAGATTCGAAAGACCATGACCGCCGTTTCACCGTCACTTAGTCCCCAGAACTGGTCGAATCGCTCCGAGAGCGCGTGCATCTCATCGAGGTATCGCTCGCCCGCCAATACCCGCATGTCGGTTTCGTCAACGGCGTAGAGAAAAACCGGTGACGCCGGTTGAACCGCCAGACCGTGCATCTCCGCGCTCAGCCAGAATCGCTCCATGGCCGACCCCCCGCGCACGTACCAGGTCGGGTCAGCGCGCGGGACCGTGATCATGGCGAGCGCCGAGCTGGTCACGACCGAGGCCTGCATGCGAAGTCCCAGCGCCGAGCCGGCCCGCCAGTCCGAGAGATGGTCCATCACGTCACTTCGGCTGAGGATGTCGAGGGCGGCGTAGCCACCCGGGTCCAGTTCCAGCGTGCGAACGTCGAGTCCTTCATCCAACGCGTCGCGACCGGGCCAACGGATCTCCGACATTAACTCCTGGTGCACGGTCGGCAGCAAGAAACGAAGACGGTCCGACGCGGCTAGCAGTTCGGCACCCGTCTTGAGGAGTTCGCGCTCCGTCATGACGTGCAGTTGGGCACCTTCGCGCTCGACGCCGCGCATCAACGACGACATGGTTTCGTCGTCAATCGACGTCGGCTGACCGATTCGGCGGTTCGACGAACGACTGTGCAGATGCGGCCGCAGCGGCGTGATCGCCACGTCGTCCGAGTTCCCCAGTCGTATCGAAGCCACGTGGTGCGAGGTGCGGCCTTCGGGGAACAGTTTCACCGGTCCCAGCCTCTTGAGAGCCGCCGCCTGCACGCGCGCGTTGAACAGCGCCGCGCCGATCCCCACGTACGTCGCGCGATAGGCCACGTCCATCGTGGAGGTTCGTTCGGGAACGATGAAGAACCTGATCTCCTCGTCGTCGGCCTCGAATCGCCACGGCTGCACGTTGCCGCCCGAGGGCGCGCGGCGCGCGGCGTCGGCGATCATCTCGATGGGGTCGTCGCTCTGGAGCGGCGGGTCCTCCGGCGGCGGTGTGAAGAGATCGGCTTCCGCTTCGATGTTGACCTCGACCGGGCCCAGGCTCTCGAGGATCTCTTCGACGTCGAAGCGCACCCGGCCCGAGGGTAGTTCGCCGTTTAACCCGATCCGTCGCACCGCCGCGGCGACCGTCGCCGCTCCGAGGGTGATCTCGCTCCCAAGTTGCGGCCAGCCGGTAATCGTCTGTCCGACTTCTAACAGTGATGCCGCGCCGCGTGAGGACGCCTCTCGGGCGCCAATCAAGCGGATGACGTACGGGCCCTTCTGAGCCGTCGTCAGGTTCGCCAACTTCGAGGAGTCCATGTCGCCCAGCAGTCCGTGAAAGATCGGGCGATCGGGTTCAAGGTCGAAGCGTTCGACGTCCAAGACGCCTCGATCGCTCGTCTCCATGATCACGGGTATCCGTCGATCGCGCGCCGCCTCACGCACCAGAAACTTCATGTCCAGTGAATCGCACTCTTCGATCACGAGGTCGAGTCCGTCGATGAACTCCGCGAGGTTCTCGGGTCGAACGCCGGTCGGTTCGACGACGACGCGAAGATAGGGATCGATTTCGGCGATCCGTCGAGCGGCGACGATGGCCTTGTTAACGCCCAGATCCAACACGCTCGCGGGGATCCGGTTCAGATTCGAGAGTTCGACGGTGTCAAAGTCGGCCAGGCGGATCTCGCCCGCCAGACCCTCCATCGCGATCACGTGCGCGATGGTGTGGCCGGCGCTGAGGCCGACGACGCCGATGCGCAGCGTGCGCTGACGGGCCTGTTCGGCGCGGGTCAGTTTGTTGCGGTTGCGGTCGAGTCGGAGCGTCGAGAACGACCGGGGGGCGAGCAGCCGCACCACGGCGCGTCGCCACGGGTAGTAGACCCAGCGCGAACCTTCGTTGAGCAAGGGCTTGGAGATCGGAGGGATGATCTCGCCGAGCTGTTCACGTTGTTCGTCGTATCGATCCATTATCTGCAGGGCCGAGTCTTCTCGAAGTATTCGAAGGACTTCGCGGTGTGCTCGCTGTCCGACGTCCAAGACGAGCGGACGGCTGGCCCGGTTGCGCGTCGACGCCGGCTCAACGGGACCCTCGCCGCGCGATGGTCCCCGAAGGAGCTGTTCGGCCTCACGCCGGTAGGCCTGTTGATTCACGGCGTTGGCGAGTTCGTAGGTCCGCCCGCGATGCCACGAGACCGCGACGGTGTGATAGCGCTCGTCCGGGAACGGCACCCACTGGGTCCCGACCTGGAGCGCGCCCGTCACGTCGCCGACGGGCATCAACGTGTCCGACACCGCGGCGATCGCGAACTCGGCGCCGAGCCAGTTCATACCGTGAGTGACCGATCGCGAGATCGCCGCCAGTAGCCGCGCGCCGACCACCGTCGCGCCCTTGGACCACGCGCCTTTCACTTCCAGCGCGCCACGTCGAATCTCGCGCTCGATCAGGTCGTGGATGATGCCGATCTCGGGCGACGATGCCATCTCTTCGATGATCGCCGCCTGGTAGCTGCCCTCGAGTGGGCCGTGGAACCGTACGCCGGCGACCGGTGCGCCCTCGAGGTCAAATCCGAGAATGAACAACGGGACGTCGCTGCCCTCTTCGAGTTCCAGGCGTCGCAACGTACCCTCAAATCCGCGACTGCGGAATATCCCTTCGGCCTCGTTGAGGTAGACCTTCCAGAGATCGGGCCGCTCCAAGGGGTGATGTCCTTCGAAGCGCACTCCCGATTCTTGGTCCACGAAACTCGAGCCGTACCGATATCGACGACCGATTGAGTTACCCACTGACCACCATTTCCGTTCCGCGCGCGAAGGCCGACAGCCGTCAATTTGCCGCCATTTCCCTTGAAACTATAGTGAATCGACCCCCGACTTTGGTGGACCGCTCCGGTTCGACTTTCCTCATTCCACGGACCAAAAGCGCGATTCGTCTCGTTGCGATGTGCGCGTGAGGCGACGCTCGTTCGTGTCAGAATTCCTTTCGGGACAACTGGAATTCACACGCCGCGTCCATAGAATGGTCAACGTGTCGACCACTCGTCGTTTCGACGAGGGCATTCACAATCGCCGTAACGAAGTGCGAAGTTCTCATTGTCATGGTTTTGTCACAATTTTGGCTGCAAGCACGGATGGAGAGAGTTGACCAAGATCCTGGTCGTAGATGACGACTCCGAAATGACCAAGCTTCTGGACACCTTCTTGACCGGAGAGGGTCACGAAGTCCTGGTGGCCGCCGACGGCGGTGCCGCCGTTCGGGCCACCTCCTCGATGGAGCCCGACCTCGTCCTGTTGGACATCGTGCTGGGAATCGAGGACGGTCGCGACGTCTTGCGCGAACTTCGACTGATAAGTGACGTGCCCGTGATCTTCCTCACCGGGCGCGGACTCGAATCTGAACGAATTGCCGGACTCAAGTTGGGCGCGGATGACTACATCGTGAAGCCGTTCTCCCTGGGTGAGGTCTCGGCACGCATCGAGTCGGTGCTGCGACGTTCCGGCGCCAACCTCGCGCAGTTGCACATCGACGCACCGACCCTGCACTTCGGCGACCTCCTCATCAACGAGAACACGCACGAGGTGCACCTGCGTGGAACGCTCCTCGAACTCACTTCGAAGGAGTTCGCGCTCCTGGCCTTCCTCGCTCGCTCACCGCGTCAGGTCTTCTCGCGTGAACAGTTGCTCGAACACGTGTGGGAGTCCTCGAGCGAATGGCAGAACGAGGCCACCGTGACCGAACACATCCGTCGACTCCGGGCCAAGCTCGAGGTCGACCCCGATCACCCTCGCTGGATCACCACCGTGCGCGGAGTGGGCTACCGTTTCGAACCGGAATCGATAACGACCTGACCCCGCCTACGGGCGATGAGCGAGGAGGTCGTGCACTCGATCGACCAGGTCGCTCGGCTTGAACGGCTTCGCGAGGAAGTCACTGGTTCCGGATTTCAGGTCCTCCAGGATCTTTCGGTTGGCGGTACCGGACACCAGTAGCACGAGGAGTCCGGCGACTCTCGACTGCAACTCGGACGCAAGGTCTCGACCAGACATCTCGCCCATCACGACGTCGCTGACGAGGAGATCGAACGTTCCATCGAATTCGTCGACCACTCGCAGAGCGTGTTCGGCCGAATCGGCCTCGGCGATCCGGTAGCCGTTCCTCTCCAGGATCCGACTCATGAAGCGGCGTAGCTCTTCGTCATCGTCCACGATCAGTATCGTCGCCGACCCGCGCGGTCGTTCCGGTAGCACGAGTGGCGGTCGTTCATCGACCTCGTCATCCACCGTGGGAAAGGTGATCACAAACGTCGTGCCCGAGCCGAGTTGGGACCGACACGCGATCGAACCGTGGCTCTCCTCGGCGAGTCGTCTCGCCGCGGCCAATCCCATGCCGGTTCCTTTAAACGGTCCCTTCGTGGTGAAGAGCGGCTCGAAGCAGCGTTGGCGCGTTTCATCGTCCATGCCGACGCCGCTATCGGTGAAGGTCACGGTGACGTACTCACCTTCGGCGAGACCGAGTTCATCGGCGTTGAGGCTGTCCACGATCAGCGGATCGACCGCGATGGTCAACTCTCCCTCGATCGGCATCGCGTCACGTGCGTTGATGGCGAGGTTGAGAATCATCTGCTCGAACTGATCGGCGTCCACACGCACGTTCCCGGCGTGGACGTCGAGCGCGAATCGAACGTCGATGTTCGTTCCGAGGATTCGTTCGAGCACTTCGGCGTTCGACTGGATGATGGTGACGGGATTGAACACCGCCAGCTCCGGCTCACGAGTACGCCCGATCGTCTGGAGCTGCGTGGTCAACATCGATGCGCGTGACGCGGTCGACTGGATCTCGCGCACCATCTGCCGAGCGCGTTCGTTGTCGTCCAAATCACTCGAGAGGATCTCCGCGTAACCGGAGATAAGCGTGAGGAGGTTGTTGAAGTCGTGCGCGATGCGACTCGCGACCTGGCCGCGGATCTCCATGGTGTAGGCGTGACGCAACTCGGCCTTCAATTCGCGATGGTTCGTGACGTCGTCGATCAATGTCAGAATGCCCGGCGTCTCGGTTCCCGTCGGCGGAAGGAGCGCGGCCGACGCGCTCAAGACGCGAAGCTTGCCGGCGATCTCGACGTCGACGAAGTCACGGCCGTCGATCGATCCACCGCGCAACACTTCGGACCAGAGTTCACGCAACTCGGGCAACGTCGCTTCGGGAAAGCTCGACTCTTGACCGGCCGGTCCCTCGCCGAACGCCGGCCAGGCGAAGATAGCGCTCGCGGCGCGATTCCACCACCGCACGCGACCGTCGGCGTCCGCTTCGACGATACCGACGGGAGCGGTCTCGATCAGGATTCGCAGGCGGGCCTCACTCGACTGCACGCTTCGTCCGAGTTCCTCGGCCCCCAGGGCACTCGACGCCATCTGGGCGAGCAGTTCGAGGACCTCCCGGTCCTCGTCATCGAACGCAGTTCCCCGGCGAACGGCGATCACACCGCGAGCGTGATCTCGCCGTTCCAGCATCGGAGCCACGAGCCACCCGTGCTCGAACCGAGTGACGTTGCCGACTTCTGACGCGGACGGATATGCGGTCGACTCCGATTCGACAGGTACCTCACAGATCATCGGCTTTCCCCGGCGCGCGACGCCCCGAAGCGGCGCCAGCGAACCGGTCTCCAGCGTCACGACGGCCTCGTCTGCGCCGAACACGACGCGAGCGCTCCCGGCGAGGCTCCTCAAGATTTCTTGCTCGTTCCGCAACGTCGCGACCGTGATTGACGCGGCGATCAACTGATGGAGCTGGCTCGCGATGCGTTGGGACTGGCGAACGGCGTTGCGGGTGGCGCTCTCGTTGTCTTGTTCGACCGGGCCAGAGAGCCCGGTACTGGTGGTCGCTTTTTTCGCGTTCATCGCCGTGCCCTGTCGCGACTCGGTGTCCGGCCGGCGTTGCTCGGGTCAGGGCGACGTTGCGTCGACGCGGCGCGACGGAGAGGCCGAATCAAAGAGGCTTCCCGGAGAAGATGGAGAAGTCTTCCAAGTATCGATCGATCTCGGCGGCTTCATGAGGCTTCGAGAACAAGAAACCCTGACCCACGCCGACGTCTTCGAGCTGCAGTCGTTGACGCTGGTCGGCGTCCTCGATCCCCGAAGCGACGATCTGCACTTTGCTCTTCTTCGCCAATTCGACGAGCGCGTGCACGAGTTCAGCCCCCTGCGGTCTCTTTGAGAGCGCCGACACGAAGTGCCGATCGAGCTTCACGACCGCGATAGGCAGGTTCTCCAGATCGCTCAGGAGGGACTGGCCGGGCTCGAAGTCGTCGACCGCTAAACGCACCCCCAACGCCATCAGATCGTCGAGGTGATCGGCCGACTCGCCGGCCAAAGTGCCCTGTGCGAACTCCAGGACGAGCAATCCGGAAGGGAACCGACTCGACGACAGGGCCTCATCAACCTCTCCGATGAAGCCGCTCCACGCGAACTGCAGGGCCGAGATATTGACCGAGACGGTGAAGCGATAGCCCTTGTCGTGCCACTCGGCGCCCTGCGCGCAGGCCGTGAACAGCGCCCAACGTCCAACCGCCAGGATCAGGCCGCTACTTTCGAGCTCGGGGACGAAATCATCGGGACCTAGGACGCCTCGCCGCGGATGGCGCCAACGGATCAGCGCCTCGACGCCGACGAACGCGTTGGATCGCAGGTCGATCTCCGGCAGGTACACCAGAAAAAACTCTTGATTCTCCAGGGCCTTTTCGAGTTCTTCGGTCAGATTGCCTCGTTCGCCGGACCCTCGGGACGATTCAGATTCGTTGGCCATTACCCGTCACTTTTATTGGAGCCCAGAAAAGTAGGCGTCGTCACTAGTTCTTCGGTGCTGAGGTTACTAGGTGGTCCCAAAAACAGCGGTCAGTGACGGCGACGAATCTTTTGGAAATCATGGTTCCCGATGGTGTGAGTCGCTTGAACGAACGTTCGGACGATCCTCTTTCGAGACTTGACCACTTCGTTGGACGAGGTCCGTCCCGAGCTCCGCCGCGCAGTGACCGATTCTTTCCGGAGATCTACTTCGTGCGTTTCTTTCTCGCCTCGGGTGTTCAAGGAGTAATAGAAGAAAAAACAACTCCACCAAAACTGCCCGTATTGTCGTCGTGGGCCGTCCGAAAATGACCAAATCCCTTTAAACGTAGGCATTTTCATTCGTGTAGACCCGTACGCGGTTCCGTTTCCAAGCAACGCCGACGCTATGCAATGACTACCACTTGACAAATTTGGTGCAAATCGACTATTTTGACTATCGCAGGGGCGGATTGGATTAACCACCATGCAAAAGAACGTCCGCATAATTCGCGGCGACGGCCAGACGTTCACCTTGCGACAGATTGTCGGAATGTGGCGTGCAACTTCTATCCGGTTGCTCCGAAGCTCTAGATCAGCACTTGCCGTTGTGGCTGTGGTGACCTTGAGTCTTGTCGCGCTTCCGGCACTTACGTCGAATGCTTCGACGAGCCACAATGGTTCAAATTCTGGTTCGGGCGACTGTCAGACGACAACGACGGAAACACCTCAGTTGATTCTGCATTCACACGGCGATGGATGGGCGCCGCCGACGTGGAACTGGGGGCCAACGACGTCCTGGAATACGACGTCGACAGTTCCCTGTTGCCACCCGACCACTACCACGACGTGGACGAAGCATCCTTGCCCGACCACGACGACCACGGTACCGGCGACCACGACCACTGAGGCCACGACGACGACCACTGAGGCCACGACGACGACCACTGAGGCGACGACGACGACCACTGAGGCTACGACGACGACCACGGTACCGGCGACCACGACCACCGAGGCCACGACGACGACCACGATGAGTCCGCCGCCACCGCCGCCGCCGCCACCGCCGCCGGGAAATGCGGTGACGACCACGGCGCCGTCGACCACGACGTCGATGCCTGCGACAACCACGACAGGGCCCGTCGTCGTCACGACGCAACCCAGCTCGTCGCCGCCGACGGCTCCGACAACGGCACCTTCGCTCTCGACGGCCACCGTTCCTTCCGGTGCACCTGAAACAGGTGTCGGTGGATCGGCCCAGTCATCGGACAACGGTGTCGTCCTAACGGCCAGCGGTTTGGTGATGTTCGCCGGACTGGCTGGTTTGGCACTAGCTCTCCGACGCCGTCGCCAGGCCTAGGAGCAATCAGCAGTAACCCCAACATCATTGGGTGACCACGTCGCCCAAGAGAGAACGGCCCTCACTTCCAAAGTGAGGGCCGTTCTCCTTTAGAGTCGGCAACGATCGGCCCTACACAGGTGTCGAACGGTTGACGTCGTCGACGCCCCGAGTCGTCGGAAAATCAATGGATTCACTACGCCAGCACCCGCGGTTGACAAAACGACTGGGTTTTGTCATACTTTGCCTCGCAAGGGCAGAGGAGAAAACTAATGAATCGGATCCCATCAGGGTCTGCGAACGCCGGCTTCGGGCGTACCAGTCCAACGCGTACGCGAAAGTCCGGATTCATCGGAGGCGCGCTGCGACGGACGATGGTCGTCTTTGGCTCCATCGCTCTCGCGGGCTCGATCTTCAGCATCTACGCAGGGTCCTCGGGAGCGGTGACTCCCACACCTTCCTCGACCGCACCCGGCAACGAGTGCCCAGGAATCGGTCAAGACACCGGTGGCTGTCAATTCCTCATCGTATTGAACGCCGACGGGACCACGACAATCTCTCAAAGCTCCACGGCCGGCAGTGACACACCGTTCGACGGTCGCGACGACACGCTCGTCGGTGTCTACAACGACAGCAACGCCACGGTCTCACAGATTGGGTTGAGCGCCACGACCGACATCTTCGGCTTCGATGGCGATGGCATCTGTGCAATGACGACAGGTTCGCACCCTCACCTCGTCTACACCTGGACGGGTACCGGGCTCACGGGCACCGGCTCATTAGGCTGCCCGTATGGGTCGACCGGGTATGAAGGCCCCACCGTCTCGTACAGCGGCATCGCGGCCAACAAAGAGTCCGGCCTCGTCCTTTTCAGCGGTGGCCTGGCGAGTGGCTCAACGACGTACTTCAGTCTTGAGAGCGATTTGACAGCGGTGAGCTTCACGGTGCCCACGACGACCACGACGACGTCGACCTCGACGACGACGTCGACCGTGGCGACGACGTCTCCGACCACGAGTTCAACGACCTCGACGACAGTGGCGACGACATCTCCGACCACAAGCTCTACGACGACGACCGTCGCTCCGACGACGACCACCACCGTGTGCACGACAACCACCACCGTTGCTCCGACGACGACGACGACCGATTGCCCACCGCCACCGCCACCGCCGCCACCGCCACCGTCAAGCGGCGCGACGACGACAACGGCACCTACGGAGTCATCGACGACTCTCGCAACGACGACGACCATCGCAACGACGACGACAGCCCCGTCGGTAACGCCAACGACCATCTCCTCGGGAGCTCCAACGACGGCGCCAAACATTCCACCAGCGACCGTTCCGTCGGGAGCTCCTGGTACCGGTGTTGGCGGTGCGGCCACGTCTTCGGACAATGGAGTGCTGTTGACAGGTAGCGGTATGGCACTCTTTGCGGGTCTCGCCGGATTGGTTCTCATTGCCCGACGTCGACGTCAACAGGTTTAACCTGAAAGAGTTTTATAGCTAAGCCAAACTAGATTGGCGATGTGAAGTCGCGAAAAGGGAAACGGCCCTCACAGTTGATGTGGTGGGCCGTTTCTCTTGCTTTAATCGTCGCTGGAATATTGGGAATAGTATTCGTCCCTCGTAGCCAGCCCAAAGGTCCAACGCTCACATCATCGATCGGGGTCGTCTCCCTACCCCCATCCGGGGTCGTCATTCCTTCACCCACGTCGTCGACCACCACGACCACGATCCCCGTGACGCCCGCGGTGTCAGCGCCGACAACGTCAACGAGCACGACGATCAAGTTGGCATCGAGCCTGGCAGCGGTGTCGCCGTCAACCTCCGTCACGGAACTATCTTCGCGATTGATGGCCCACACGAAGTCTCCGCCCCCGACCTACGTCGCCAAACCGATCAAGCGGTCGCGACCCGTGCATCTTTCCATACCGATCATTGGTGTCTCGGTGCCACTCTCCGTGTTGACGCTCAACAAAAACGGAACCGTGAATGTCCCGACGAGCTTCGCCGAGCCCGGTTGGTACAACGGCGACGCGGCGCCGGGCCAAAAGGGATCCGCGGTCATCCTGGGCCACGTCGACAACTATCACGGTCCCGCGGTCTTCTTCAACTTGGATAAATTGAACCTCGGGAACAGGGTGTACGTGACGCTGGCGGACGGACGAAAGCTCGTCTTCGCGGTCATCGGAGAGCGCATGTACAAGAAGACGAACTTTCCCGACAAACTCGTCTACGGCGCACGAACGTATCCCGCTCTCCAACTGGTCACGTGCGGAGGGATCTTCGATCCCGCCACCGGCCACTACCTCTCCAACATCGTGGTCTTCACAGCACTCATCAAGTCCTAGACCGTCACCCCAGTGCTCGCATGGGTTCAATCGACGAGTACTTCGTCGCACGTTGCCGCGGGAGCAACGAAAGCGATCGATGGCTGCCGGTCTGCCGTTGGTGGAAGATTCAGTGAACAACGTCTCACTGCGACAACGCGTCGACAAACTCCAATCAAATCACCATCAAGTCAAGAGAAATCGCACTTTCGGATGACACACTCATGTTGCCTCGCATCACGCGAGGGCACTTCTCAGAACTCTCTGAGGTGGACCACCAGCATGCCCTTGCGTGATGGTCCACGTCCCGAATGAAATCCGGGACATCTTCCGCGGACCCCCTTTATTCGCTAAACCTCCTGATGAACCCGAGTAATTCACGACGTACGTAGACACACAAGATTACTTCGACGTGCACGAGAAACGCGCGAGTGACACAAACTGGTAACTACTGCGACACTGTTTCTCGCTGAACCTCGTTGCGACGTTCTACGAGTAATCAGGCACTCGTAGATCGTCGACGAGAACCACTCGGCGTTCGCTCATCCGATCACGCGAAGCTCCTTCACGAACCGCTCGCGCTCTCCATCGACAGTCGAGAACTCGACGCACATATCGTCGACCAACGCTCTTCGAGAGCCCGCATCTGATTTGGGGAGATGTTGAGGAGTCGTAGGGAGCGCTTTGGAATTGATTTTCGACAATTGATCCATGACCAACGTCACGCAGGGGCGAAATCTCTCCGGGGACCCCAAAGGACGCTCCACGACATCACGTCGAGGTCCACGTCGTTCGGTCCTGATCGGATCGATCGGCTCTCTCGTCGTCGGAATCGTCCTCAGCACCACGGCGCTGCCCGCCATGGCGACGGTCATCTCACCGACGGCGGAGCTCGGGTACGGGACGACCACGACCGTCGAGACGACCACGACGACCGTCGCGACCACCACCACGACGATTGCCCCGCGACGGGCCCATCGTGCCGTCAAGTCCACCGACACCCTGCGCTCACATGTCGTCGCCAACACCTCCACTCAGGTCTCGCGCACGAACTCGAACGGCACCAACAGCCCGACGACCACGACGCCACCTCCAACGACCGTCGTAACCCCCACGACGGTCGCCCCCACGACCACCACGACGGTGAAGAGCCCGCCCGTCACCAAGGCCCCGGCGCCGTCGATCTCTAACCCGTCAGCCAACATCGCACCGAGTCCAAACTTCCTGGCTCCCGGGACGTGCACGTTCGGGGCCGGTGTCTGGAGCTGCGCGAACCCGTGCGTCGTGGGGTCGGCGAGCGCACTGTCGTGGCCTGGCTACACCAACGGCGTGGCCTGCACCGATTACGTCCTGGCCGCGATCAACAACGCCCGCGCGATCGAGGGCGTGCGACCGATGGTCCTTCCCAACAACTGGTTCAGCCTCTCGGTTCCGGAGCAGCTCTTCGTCATCGCTGACCTCGAACGCACCGCGCGCGGACTCCCCCCGTACGTGGGGATCAACACCGCGCTGACCGCGGACGCCCAACACGCCGCGGCGACCAGAAGTGACCCCTCCGTGGCCCCCGGATTTCCGATGGCCGATGACGCCCAAGGGTCCGAGGGCTTTGGTGGCGCCTGGTCGGGTGGCTATACCGTTCTCGCCGCGGACTACATCTGGATGTACGACGACACCTGGGGCGGGAGCGCGGCCAAGACGTCCAACATCGCGTGCACCTCAGCTGGCGCCGCGGGCTGCTGGGCCCACCGCGACGAACTCCTCGGCTCGGACCCCGGTTACAACCCCGGCGTCGGCCTCGGCTGCACGAACTGCGAGATGGGCACCGGCTTCGCCATGGTGAACGGCGACGCGTCCTACGTCGACCTCATCGAGATCCCGAAGGGCACGGCTCCCCCGATGACCTACACGTGGGCCAATGACGTCTTACCCAACCTGCCCTAAATCGTCGACCTCGACAGTGAGGTGTCGAGGACGTTCAGTCGGCTGAAGCCCTCGTCACACTCGGGCTCGGTGGCGGCGCCGGCCGCAGATGGAAGTACGCCATGAAGGCGAGTGAGCCAAGCGCGAAGAGGGCAAACGCCACGAAAAGTGGAACCAGTGCCACGTGGTGAAGCTCGCTCGGACTGCCGCTACCCGGTGTGAGAAGCACGGCGACGAAACCGATCAGACCGACCGTCGTGATCACCATCCAGGCCAACTTGTTCCAGTGGCGAACGTGTCGACCCGGTAGGAACGGCAGCGGCAACATCCCGAAGGCGAGACTGGCGAAACCCCCGAGGAACGCGACGTTGAGCGCCGGGTCCAAGATCAGCCAAAGCGGTGACGGCGAGCTCTGCGTCGCCAGGTGAAAGACCGGCACGGTGAGAAAGAACGCCACCGTGCTCACGACGAGGACGCAGATCGAGGCGATGGCGTGGAGCCGTCCCCAGTCCTTCTCATCGGTGTGCGGGCGAAGCACGAACACCGCGATGAGGCCGTAGCAGTACCCGGGAGAGAGCCCGATGGCGCGCGAAGCGCTCACGCAGATGATGGCGATGATCATGCCGCCCACCAGCACGTGCATGTGGATCATGCGGTGTTCGCGGAGTCCGCCAAAGAGGATCGGGAGTTGCGAGGTCAACGTGACGATCCCCACACCGATGCATTCGCCGAGGTACAGCCAGAGCGTTGTTCGATTGAATCCGAACCCCTTGTCGAGGAACGAATTGATGAGTCCGGCGAAGCCGATGAAGCCGATGAAGAGCGCCGTGCCGATCGCCACCCGGCGACTCATCGACTTCTCCTTTTCGCGATCGATGAATAGGCGCGGGAAGCGTCGGCGCGCGCGAGCCTGGATTCGGTCTCGATTTTCGGCGTAGGTCGAGTCCAACCACTCGCTCGGGAACCCGGCAGCGAGGAGCCGACTCACGAGCAAGAAGCCAATGCTGATCCCGCCCGAGGCGACGATGTGGTTCCCTAACTGCGTCGGGCTCGGCATGGCGACACTGAACTCCGACAGATGATTCCTCGTGGCGGTGACGTCGAACGGCGTCGACAAGAGGAACGGACGTGCGGTCGTGCACGAAAGCGCGAGGTGATGCGTGCCCAGGGTGGCGTCACCCGGAATGACCAGGTGCGTCACCGAAAATCCCGAGGCGCTGCTCGCCACCGAGTCGATGAGTTGGTCGTCATAGAACACGTTCACGGATTTGCAGGGGGCGAGAAACGTCGGATCTCGGAGCGTGATCGCGATTCCCGGTGGTCCCGACGACGGCGTGGAGCGCAACGCTGAGACGACGTCCAGCGAGAGCCGGGCCCGGGCTGAAGGACTTCCGTTGTTGCTGACGGTCTGTCCGGTGAACGTCTGAGACGTCGAGGTGCCGTCCTCACCGACCGCGGTCACCGACGCCGCGTACGTGCCGGGTTTGGCGTACACGTGCGTTGTCGTCGCGGTCGTCGTGATCGCGGACGTGTCGTCACCGAACGTCCAGTCGTAGTGGGAGATGGGGTTACCCGTTGACGACGAGCCGGACGCGTCAAACTGTGTCGGTTGTCCCGCCGGCGCTTGGACGACCGAGAGGTGCGCGGACGGAGCCTGGCCCGGCGCGATGGCGATACCGAAGCTGGCAGAACCCACCTGTACCGGCGCCTCGGGATGGGGCGTCGCCGAGGCGATGTCGATCGGCGTCACCGAGTTGCTCGCGTTGGCGACGTACGCCGTCTCACCGTTGGGCGCGATGGCGATCCCGTCGGGCTGGGTAATGCTGCCGACGGAGAAAGCGGCGGCCGGCGTCGCGGGAGTGCGGGCCAGGTTGATCGGCGTGACGGTGTCGTCGTTATTTGCCGTGTAGGCCATGGATCCGCTGGGCGTGATCGCAATGCCGAGGGGCCCGTTCGCCACGGCGATGGCCGGCTCGAGCCTGGGCGTTCCCGACGCCAAGTCGATCGGCGTCACCTCTTTACCGTTGGCGACGTACGCCGTCCGACCGTTCGGGGCGATCGCAATCGCTTGGGGAGCGTTCGTCAGCGACAACAGCGTCACCGCGCGCGAGACGGTGTTGATCACGCTGACGGACTGACCCTCGGAGTCGGAGACGCAGACCCACCTACCGTCAGGACTCACCGCGATGCTCCACGGTCCATCGCCCACGGCGATGGGACGTCCCGGAGTCGCTGGACTCGTCGCCAGGTCGATCGGCGTCACGGTGTTGGAGTTGAAGTTGCTCACGTAGGCGGTGGCGCCATCGGGCACGATGGCGATGGCGGCGGGACCGCTGCCCACGTGAATCGGTGTCTCGAGAGTGAGCGGGTTGGACTTTAGATCGATCGGCGTCACGGTACTCCCGTTGGAGTTAGTGACGTAAGCGGTATTGCCATCCGGCGCGATCGCGATGCCGAGTGGTCCGTTCATTTTGGGAGGTCCACCGTGGACGAGCATCGTGTGCGACGTCGCGCTGTCGATGGCGGTAACGGAGTTGAGGGTCAGGTTCGTCACGTACACGGTGGCATTGGACACACTCGATGGCGAAGCACTCGCGGTGCTCGAGAGAACCATCGGGAGCGGGCCAACGAGGAGGACGAGCGCCGGACCCCACAACGCCCGTCGAATTCGGCGTCGACCAACCGAGGCAACCGGTATCTTCATCTTGATCGCGGTCAGCTCGCCTTGAGCGTCGCCACGACGCGACGGTTCTCGGCACGACCTTTCGCGGTGGTGTTCGTGGCGACGAGGACCACGCCGTAACCGGGGACAATGGTGATAGTGACGCCCGGGTCTCTCAGGGCCTGGAGGTCGAGTGTCAATCGGGCGGCGACCGCCTGCGCACGGTTTTGATTCAGCGTGACGTTGAACGCCGCCGTGAAGACATTGTCGGTGTAGCCCGTCAGACCGACCGTCTTATAGTGACTCTTCTGAATCGTCTGAGCCATCCGTTGAATCTCTGACTTCAGTACCGCCGACAGTGCGTAGGAGCCTTCGCCGAAGGGTTCAATGGTGAGCGTTAAGGGTGGCGGTGGGGCTGGAGGCGGGCTCGACACGATGTGGACCGGTGCGAGGGTGGTGGTCGTAGTCGGAGGCGGGAGCGTCGTTGTGGTGGTCGTCGTGGTGGTCGTCGTCGTGGTGGTCGGAGTCAAGGCAGGCGGCGGCGAAGCGGTCGTCGTGGTCGTAGGCGGAACCGTCGTCGTGGTCGTCGTGGTCGTCGTCGTTGTGGTAGTCGTCGTTGTCGTCGTTGGACAGCATCCCGGATCGGTCGCTTGGGATCCGCCGTTGTTATGGGCGGAGGCGACACTCGCGCGGCGCGCGTTACAGTTTCGCGACGAAGTGACGTTCTCCGCAGTGCCACTCGATCGCACGGTCGCGTTCGAAGAAAGCGCCGGCATGGCCACGACGATCAGGACGCTCACTGTTAGGGCACACAAGGCCGTCCGCACGCACACGAAGAGACCTCGAAGGGTCCCCGTTGATTCAACCGCATGATGTGACAATCGCCCTTGCATTTAATCCATCCCCACGGGCGCAGTGACTGGACCCGCCCCTCTCTGCGTCGGCAGAGTTCGACAAATCTAACAAGATTGACCGAGACTTGCCCGGGGAACGTTCGCCATCCCTGGTGGATCAAACGGTTGCGCCTAGGTACCCGCTTCGGCGCGCATCGTCACGGCAGACGCACCGGTGATCAACCGCTCGCGGTCGAACATCTTCGACACGATCCGCCATGCCGCGACGTCGATGATGGCCAGCGCCACGGCGATCACCACGGCGGTCGTGGCGGTTGGTTTGAAGACTTGGAGCGACATCAGGAGCGGCAGTACGAGTGCGGGCAGGCTCGCCAGGGTGCCGAGTTGCTGGGCGACGCGTACGTCCGAGGACCGAGCGGAGATCGCCGTACCGACCCACACGGACCACGCCGCCAGGAGCGGCGCGAAGAGTAACTCCGCCAAGAACCACGAGGGCTGCCAGACGGCGTGCGACACGATGCTCGCCGCGCCGAGTCGAATCGCCACGACGAGCACGATGAAGAAGACGTACGCGACTCCCACGGTCGGAATCGTCGCCGCCAGGGACTTGCCGAGCAGGAACTCTTCGCGAGTCACTGGCGTAGTGAGAAGCGGTTCCAGGGTGCCCTGATCACGCTCACCGATGACGGAATAGGCCGCGATCGTCGCCGGCAACACGACGGGGATCACGAGCAAGAGAAGCAGGGTGATCGCCACCTGCGTGCGCACGGTGGTCGGATCCTCCGAGTTCGAGATACTGAAGAGCGTTATGACCGGCAGGGCCGTAAAGATCAAGGGCAGCGTACCCATCGTATAAATGATGAATCGATTCCGACGGTACTCGCGGAACTCCTTGCGGATCACCGCTCGAACTCTGATCGCGCTTTCGCTCACTTCGTACCAACCTTGCCCGCGGCTCCGACCAACTCCAAGTAGACCTCTTCTAGCGAGTGGTGACCCTCGGCGAGTGAGAGGACGTCGGCGCCCGCCGCCACCAGTGCCCTGGCGATTGCCGGAGCGGCGACTCGTACATCGCTCACCGTGATGACGTACCCGCCGGCGTCGTCATTCGACCAACCCGTCACGCTGTCAATCGCGGAGAAGAGTCTGGCGGGGTCAATCAATGGGCTCACCGTCGACACGAGAATCGATTCTTGAAACATCCTCTGTCGCAGGTCGTCGATACGTCCCACCGTGCGCAGGGTCGTGTTCAATATGGCCACTCGATCACACAGCTTCTCGGCTTCATCGAGGCGATGGGTCGTCAGGAACACAGTGACGCCCTTGTCGCGAAGGCCGATGATCAGGTTCTGAACGTCGAGCGAGGCCACGGGGTCCAAACCGGAGGTCGGCTCGTCCAAGAAGATGATCTCCGGGTCGTTCAGCAGCGCTCGAGCCAACCCGACACGTTGACGGAGGCCCTTGGAGAGGCCGCCGCAAAGGTCGTTCGCACGGGACGAGAGATTGACGGCCTCCAGAGCTCGATCGATCCGAGGTTGGGCGTCGCTGAAACCGTAGAGTCCGGCGAAGAAGGCGAGATTCTCCGTGACGCTCAAGCGTAAGTACAGACCGGGAACCTCGGTCATCACCGCGATCCGTTTTCGAATTTCGACGTCGTGACCACTGTCAATGGCGATGCCGGCGACGCTGGCGGTTCCCGACGTCGGTGTGACGAGTGTGCTGAGCGTTCGTACCGTGGAGGTCTTTCCCGCACCGTTGGGACCGAGAAACCCGAAGACCTCACCTCGACGGACGTTGAAGGACACGTCCTCGAAGGCCACGCGCGAACCGAACTGTTTCGTGAGGTGTTCAACCACGATGACCGAATCTTTCATCGTGTCCTTCTCGGACGTATCGGCGAACTGTCCCGATCGCGAGACGATGGCCTCCGCAATCTCACGCGGGGTCTGTGATCCGTAGACCTCCGGTGGCACCGTGACTTTCGCGACGGCGTACTCGACGGCGAGATCTCCGGCAGAGTTCTCCAACGCTTCGGTTTTGAGCTGCTTCGTCATGCCGCCGAAGCTGTACCCGACCGCGAGATAGAGACCGACCACGCCCACCGTCAGAATCTCGCCGCCCGACTTCCGCAGACCGGTGAATCCGCCGATCGCCGCCCCGACGGCAATCGCCGTAATGAGCCAGCCCTGCCACGTTCGCGGTCGAAAGCCGAAGCCGAAGCGACGTCGGATGAACCACTGGCGACTAGCCACGGGTGCGTCGTGACGCGAGTGATCCGACGGTCAGCGCCATTAGCCAATCATAAGAGCCCGGGGGTGACGGTCAGCGATCGATCGATAGCGTAACCCGGTCACGACGCGTGTCGACGGGCGCGCCGACGGGCGCGCGCGACCATCCGGAGGGTCAAGAAGGCGACGATTATCACCAAGTTGGCGTTCACCGCCGGGACCCAACGCACCTGTTCATCCTTGACGACGTAGACGCCGACCGGCATCACGACGCCGCCGAATCCGCCGCCGGAACCGCTCGACGCTTCGCCGTCTGCTGGGACCTCGGCCCCGGAGTCCTCGACGTCCAGGACCTCACTCGTCGGCGATCCCGACGTTCCCTCGCCTCCCCCGCCGCCCCCCGCCACGAGCGCGACGGGGATGACCAACGAGCCGTCCTTCTCGTACGCCGTGCCAAAGGCTCGGCTCACCGAGAGATGTTGCGCCACTTTACCCAACAGTTCTTGAACGTCCACCTCGCACCTGTCCTTTTGTCACTTCGGCCATCACTTCGAATGTAGGCGCCGAACGGCACCGCGAGCGAACCGGTTACTTGTCCAGTTCAGCCAGTACTTCTCCGATGATCTTGGTCATCTTGTGCGCCGGTAGCGGTTCACCGCCTTCGGCCTGCGCGACCTCTTCGGAGAACGCCTCGACCGAGTGCGTCCCGCCGACGAGCACGTGTCGCAGCGCTTCGCCACTCGCCTCAGCGTCGTTGACGTCCTTTAACGCACTCGCGACGTCGTGGTCCGGTGACTCCGCGACGGCGTGCACCACGTTCATCGCCTCTTCTCGGCCGCTCGCGGTCGAAACGGCTGGCGCGCGATCGGGGTTTTGCTGGAGGTCCCACTCGGCCAGCGCCTCGTTGTACCCACCTTCGCCGGGATGCAATAACCGCGTCGTCGGCACCTCGCCGTCTTCGGCGCCGGCGCCCCTCGGTGTCTCCTCGTCGTCCTCATGGTGTCGACCTTCAGGAATGGGAACCAACAAACTACCGTCGGCGTTTCGTACGATCTCCATGGCGCTACTCCCCCTGGACACTACGTCGTGACCTTCTCGCCCAATTTAAACGGAGCCCGTCGCTCGAGAATCAGTGAACGCGACCGCCAATGGCGGTCCCATCAACGTTTTGCGACAACCGTGAGAGACTTCACAAGGGATTCTCAAAGAGAGAGAGATATACGACTTTGAATTGGACCGTGGCGATCGATCGCACCGTCGGACGAACGATCTACCGGTGGCACGTGCACCTCTATCGACTCACGCGAGGCGCCATCGGTCATAAGAGCCCGCTCGGGCCGATGCTGCTCATGGAGGTCCGCGGTCGAAAAAGCGGACTCACGCTTTCGGTGACGCTTCTCTACTACGAGGAGGACGGCGTCTACTACGTCGTGGCGTCCAACGGTGGCCGGCCGGAGCACCCCGAATGGCTGTCCAACGTGCGCCAGAACCCCGCCGTGACCTTGCAGGTCGGCGCCCGGAGGTTCGAGGCCGTCGCCCGGGTCGTTCCCTCGACGGATGACCCGCAACGCTGGAGCGAACTCGTACGACACTATGGCGGCTGGGGCGCCTATCAGAAACTGACCAATCGTACGATCTGCTTCGTCGAACTCGTCCCGACGCCGCGGACCGCTTAGATCAGGTGCGGATGCCCGCGATGACGACGTCGAACATTGGATTCACGCGCGACTGATCGGGCGCCTGCTCATTGGCGATGACGATGCTCTGCATCAATCGAAGCAGGTCGACGATCTCGACGTCCGGTCGCACTTGCCCGGCGTCTTGGGCACGACGCAGCAACACCGCCGCCGCCTCACGCATGCTGACACAGGCGATCTGAATCTCGGTACCTTCGGTGTGCTTCGCGTTCATGACGGCGGCACCCATGCTTCGACCGTGGGCACCAAAGTCCATTTGGAGGCGGAGCCACACGATCAAGGCGTCGAGTGGCTCCGGTGCCGTTTGCAGATCCTCGGCGCACCGACGAAGCTCGAGGGCCTCATCTAGGAACGCGGCTTCGAGGAGATCTTGGCGCGTCGGGAAATGACGATACAGAGTCCCGATCCCGACACCCGCGTCTCGCGCGATCTCTTCGAGCACGATGTCCCCGCCGCGTTGGGCTATCGCGGTACGCGCCGTCGCCAAAATCACGTCGTAGTTGTGCTGGGCGTCCGCTCGGCGAGGACCTTTCCTCACCACCGTTTCGCTCATCGCGGCTCCTCTGAAGGGACTGCCCCGAAAGTTTCTCAAGAAGTACTTGCAAACGGAGGCAACCTCCGTATAGTATGTGGAGGCACCCTCATGTTAGGTCCTCCGGAGACCGAAAGCAACGCCTTCGGGCAGCGAGGTTGTCCAATCCACGATTTTCCGGAGTTTTAAGCCTCTATTCAAAAAAGGAGCCACCGTGCCTCTGACACCTCACGCCCAAAAACGAGCATCGACGATCGCCTTAGCCATCATCGTCACCTGTCAATTGATGGTCGTGCTCGACGCCACCGTCGTCAACATCGCCCTCGTGCCGATCAAGCACTCCCTCCACTTCAGTTCGGCCGGGCTCTCGTGGGTGATCGACGCCTACAGCCTCGCCTTCGGCGGGCTCTTACTCCTCGGCGGCCGGGCCGGCGATGTCTTCGGTCGTCGACGAATGCTCGTCATCGGACTCACCATATTCACCGCGGCATCGCTCCTGGGCGGCATGGCCACGACCTCGACCATGCTGCTGCTGACCCGCGCCGTCCAGGGTGTCGGTGCCGCACTGGCCGCGCCCAGCACACTCAGTTTGATCAGTGCCACCTTTGAAGAGGGGCCAGCGCGGAACAAGGCGTTGGGCATCTTCACCGCGGTGTCGGCCGGCGGCGGTTCGCTTGGCCTCATACTCGGCGGCGCGTTGACCTCGTGGGTGTCGTGGCGCTGGGTGATGTTCATCAACGTTCCAATCGGTGTCGCCATCATCGTCCTGGCGCCGCGCTTCGTGCCAGAACCGCCGCGCAACGGCGGGCGCCTTGACGTCGCCGGTGCGGCGTTGGTGACGGGTGGCCTCGGGAGCCTGATCTACGGCTTCATCCGGCTCGCCGAACACGGCAGTCGTTCGGTGACCTTGAGTTCCTTCTTGCTCAGTGCGGTGCTCTTGGTTTCGTTCGTGCACGTTGAGAAGCGACGCGCGCAGCCGCTCTTGCCGATGCGCCTGTTGACCGATCGCCTGCGTGGACCGGCCTACTTCACGATGATGCTGGTGCCTTCCGTAATGTACGGCGTCTTCTTCTTCATCAGCCAGTACCTCGAGGGCGACCTGCACTTCAGCGCGATTGAAGCGGGATTCGCGTTCTTGCCCATGACGGGACTGATCTTCACGAGTTCGCGTATCACGCCGCGTCTGGTGAGTCGTATCGGTGCGCGCCCGATTTTGCTGTTCGGCCTGTTCACGCTCGGCGTGGCGACACTCTGGATCTCCCGGGCTACGCCGTCCGAGGGCTACTTCGAGAGCCTCTTCGGACCGCTCGTACTCTTCGGAATCGGCGCCGGTTCGTGCTTCTTGCCACTCAGCGTCACGATCCTCGCGGGCGTCCCGCGCGCGGACGCCGGCGCCGCCTCGGGGATGCTCCAGACCATGCAGCAGACCGGCGCCGCGGTCGGCGTGGCAGCCCTCACCAGCATCGCCGCCGCCCACGGACGTTCCGACGCGCTGCTGACGGGTGCGGGCATCATCACCGTGGCCTTCCTCGTGGCCTATTTCCTCATTCGACCGACGCGAGCCATCACCTCGAGCGCTGAGGAAACGGCCGAAGAGATGGTCTCTCTGGCGATGGTCGAATAGCACGTCCGAAACTCACCGACGGTCGCTCTACGACGGTCAGACAAGGCCCCTTCCACTTGGGAGGGGCCTTGTAACGAATTTCGCACTCCCCGATACCGTTAGAGAGGCACTATGAGAGACGTCGAAGCCTCTCGAGAAGGAGCGGCCATGAGCGAGAAGTACACGAAGGACCCGGAGGCGATCGCCCGATTGACTCCCCACCAATACTCCGTGACGCAAGAGAGCGCCACCGAACCGGCCTTCCGCAACGAGTTCTGGGATCACCACGAAGCGGGGCTGTATGTCGACATCGTCTCCGGCGAGCCGCTCTTCACCTCGACCAAGAAGTTCGACAGCGGGTGCGGGTGGCCGAGTTTCACGGCTCCGGTCGAGTCCGAGAACGTCGTCGAGCACAAGGACCGCAGCTTCGGCATGACCAGGACCGAAGTGCGCTCGGCGAACGGCGACAGTCACCTGGGTCACGTGTTCAACGACGGCCCCAGGGAGGAAGGCGGCCTTCGATACTGCATCAATTCCGCGGCGTTACGATTCGTTCCGTACGACGAGCTCGAGGCCTCGGGCTACGGCGACTACAAGCATCTGTTCGACAACGCGGCACCGAAAGAGGAGGCGTCACAGTGACCAACGAAACCGAGACCGCGGTACTCGCCGGCGGGTGCTTCTGGGGAATGCAGGACCTCATCCGCAAGCGCCCCGGGGTCATCACGACCCGCGTCGGTTACACCGGAGGCGACGTCGTCAACGCGACCTACCGCCACCACGAGGGCCATGCCGAAGCGATCGAGATCGTTTTCGACCCCGCGGTGATCTCTTATCGCGACGTACTGTCGTTCTTCTTCCAGATCCACGACCCGACCACGCGAGACCGACAAGGCAACGACGTCGGCACCAGTTATCGTTCGGCGATCTTCTACCTCAACGACGAACAGCGCGAGGTCGCCGATGACGTCATCGCCGACGTCAACGCGTCCGGGCTCTGGCCGGGCGCGGTCGTCACCGAAGTGAGCCCTGCGGGGCCGTTCTGGGAGGCCGAACCGGAACACCAGGACTACCTCGAGCGCTACCCCAACGGCTACACCTGTCACTTCCCGCGACCGAATTGGGTGCTGCCGCGTCGCAGCGACGCCGTCAACTCGTAACCTTCTTCATCTGGACTCGCTTCGGACGCCTTCCGCGAGGCGTCTGGGACCTTCGACCCAGGGATCACGCGTTTGCTCGCCCTACACTTTGCTGCATGAACGTGCCTGCCGTGCCGGTTAGCCCGACCCGAGGGTCCGACGGAGACGATCGCCCTTTCCGTGGCGATGGACCTCGCAACTCGCGGCTCCATGACGACCAAAACGGTCCATCGCCCCACCGGCGATTCGGTGGTCTCGCGTGAGTTTCGTCACCGCAGCTCAGAAGTTCGACGTGGTCAGCCTGGGTGACGTCGTCACCGATGAGTTCATTCACCTACCTGAGGGATCGGTAAGGGTGCGCGACGACGAAGGCGGACGATGGCTCGAGATCCCTCTCGGCACAAAACTCATAATTGAAGACAATTCAGTGCCCGCAACCGGTGGGAGCGCCGCCAACGCGGCGGTGGCGATGGCGCGCCTCGGACTTCGGGTCGGTCTCGCCAGTTACGTCGCTCACGATCAGATCGGACTTGACATGCTGAGCGGCATGCACGGCGAGGATGTCGACACCAGTCTCATCCACGTCGACTCGCCAACTCGCACGGTCAGAAACTTCGTCCTTTCGCTCGGGAGCGAGCGCACCATCCTCGTCCGACACGCTGAGTTCAACTACCAGTGGAAAGGTTTCCGGGACTTCGAAGTTCCGACGTGGCTGTACATCAACTCGCTCGGCCCGGATGCACTGGCGTACCAAGACCAACTGGCTGACTGGTTGGACGATTTCTCGAGCGTACGTCTGGCCTTCCAACCCGGTACCTTCCAATTGGAAGCTGGAACCGAGCGCCTTGCTCGACTCTACGCACGGGCGGAACTGCTCCTCTGCAGCCGTGCCGCGTCTACGTTGATCACCGGGATCGCGTCGGAGGACTCGGGCAGCACGCTCGACCATCTGTTGGCGCTAGGGGCCAAGAACGTGGTCGTTTTCGACGAGAGTGGCACAGCCATTTGTGCCAACGACGCGCGACGACTAAAGATCGATCACTACCCCGACCCGGAAACTCCCCTGGACTACACGGGCGCTGGGGACGCGTTTGCGTCGACCATGGTCGCGGCCGTCGTCAGGGGACTTTCGTTAGACGAGGCCCTGCGGTGGTCTGCCACGAACGCCAACGCCGCGTCACGCCAGTTCGGAGCCCAGAGCGGACTCCTTCGGCGCGCCGAACTGGTACGACGACTGGATGGCGCACCGCCGGAGTTCGCGGCCACCGACATCTGAGGTCGCGCGCCTCACACTCATTGAGGAGTATTCCGTCACGCCGGCGTCGTCTCCCGGTCGAGTCGCCGTGACGTCGTCTCGGGCCCAAAAGGCCCAGGTAGTGACATTCGGCCCTACATGCTGAGCGCGTGAGGCAAGCAGGATTGAAACGAGTCGAATGGTCATCCTCGTGTGGCATAAAGGAGTTTCGATGACGGTGCGTGTAGCCATCAATGGGTTCGGAAGAACGGGACGGTCATTTCTGCGGGCGGCACTCACCGCCCATCCCGAGATCGAAATCGTGGCGATCAACGACCTTGGCGCACCTGACGCGCTGGCTCGACTCTTCGCGCGAGATTCCGTTCACGGCCAGTTCGGGCTACCGGTGAGCGTTGATGGAGACGTGATGAGCGTCGGCGATCTGCGGATCACGATGCTCGCCCAAGCCCAGGCGAGAGAGTTGCCGTGGCGCGACCTCGGAATTGACGTCGTGGTCGAGTCGACGGGCAAGTACACCAAGCGTGAGAAGGCCGCCGAGCACCTCGTGGCTGGCGCCACGCGCGTCGTAATCTCCGCGCCAGCCCAAGACCCTGACGCCACATTCGTGATCGGCATAAACGAGCACGAGTTCGATTCGTCGAAGCATTACATCGTTTCCAATGCCTCGTGCACCACCAACTGCCTCGCGCCACTCGTGAAGGTTCTGGACGACGCCTTCGGCATCGAGAACGGACTCATGACCACCGTCCACGCCTACACCGACGACCAGAGTCTCGTGGACGCGCTCCACAAGGATCCGCGCCGCGCCCGAGGGGCGGCCATCAACATCGTCCCGACGACGACCGGCGCCGCCCGAGCGACCGGGCTCGTATTGCCGAACGTCGCGGGACATCTCGACGGACTCGCCCTCCGCGTTCCGATTCCCGACGTGTCGATAACCGACTTCGTCGCTTCCCTTCGCGCGGCGCCGAGCGTCGATGAGGTGAACGACGCGTACCGCGTCGCGGCGAGCAAGGGTCGACTCGCGGGTCTCCTGGAATACTCGGAAGAGCCCCTCGTATCGAGCGACGTTGTCAACTCCACCGCTTCGTGTGTCTTCGACTCCGGCCTCACGATGGCTCAGGGGAACCTGGTCAAAGTCCTCGGCTGGTACGACAACGAAACCGGATACTCGAGCCGGTTGGCGGACCTGGCTTCGTTGGTCGGATCCTCCGAGCAGAGCTGAGGAGGAACGCGTGTTCCAAATTCGCTTTCACGGACGTGGCGGTCAAGGGGTCGTCACGGCGGCCGAGATGTTGTCCGTCGCTGCCTTCGCGGAAGGAAAATACGCTCAGGCGTTCCCAAGTTTCGGTTCGGAACGTACCGGGGCTCCGGTGGTCTCGTTCTGTCGCATTGACGACCGACCGATTCGAAGTCGCGAGCCCGTGATCAAACCCGATGCGCTCATCGTTCAAGACATGACGCTCGTCCATCAGGTCGACCTCTTCGCTGGACTCTCGAGCGACGGCTACGTACTTTTCAACACGTCGAAGGGCGTGGACGAGCTCGGTCTGGGTGACTACTTGGACAGGTTCCATCGTGAGCGGCTCCTCACGTGTCCGGCGACGGAACTCGCACTCGAGCACCTTGGTCGTCCGCTACCCAACGCCGTGTTACTCGGCGGTTTCGCCGCGCTGACGTCCAAGGTCTCCCTTGAATCGATCGCGGTCGCCATCAACGAGCGATTCAAAGGCGCGACGGCGGAGCGAAACATCGCTGCCGCCACGGCCGCCTATCAGCTCGTGGCCAATGAGGAAGAGGAACTGAGCCGTGCGACGTCAAATTGAGGGTTCACGAGCGGTGGCCGAAACTGTGGCCCGCTGCCGGCCGGAGGTCGTCTGCGCTTATCCGATCTCACCGCAGACCCACATCATCGAAGCCATTGGCGCGATGGTGAAGGCGGGCACGCTCACGCCGTGCGAGTTCATCAACGTCGAGTCAGAGTTCGCCGCGATGTCGGTGTCGATCGGCGCTTCGGCGGCCGGCGCGAGGGCCTATACCGCGACGGCCAGTCAGGGACTCTTGTTCATGATGGAAGCCGTCTACAACGCAGCCGGTCTCGGTCTGCCCATCGTGATGACCCTGGCCAATCGGGCAATCGGTGCTCCCATCAACATTTGGAACGACCACAGTGACGCCATGGCCGCCCGCGACACGGGCTGGATCCAACTCTTCGCCGAGACCAATCAGGAGGCGGCCGACCTGCACATCATTGCCTTCCGGTTGGCAGAGGAACTCTCACTTCCCGTGATGGTCTGCATGGACGGATTCATCCTCACACACGCCGTGGAAGGTATCGACGTGCCCGAGCAAGGAGACGTTGACGCGTTCCTCCCGGCCTACGAGCCGCGTCAAGTCCTCGATCCCGACGAACCGATATCCATCGGCGCGATGGTCGGCCCCGAAGCGTTCACCGAGGTTCGCTACCTCGCGCACCTTCGCCAGCTCGACGCGCTCGAACTGATCCCCGCGCTCGCCGTTGAGTTCGAGACGAGGTTCGGCCGCGAAAACGGTGGACTGCTCCATTCGTACCGGACGCAGGACGCGACCACCATTGTCGTTGCTCTAGGGTCGGTGCTCGGCACCATCAAAGATGCCGTCGATCGTCGTAGAGAACTCGGCGACCGGGTGGGCGTCGTCGGTATCACTACGTTCCGACCATTCCCCTTCGACGAGGTGCGTCGCGCACTCGCGAACGCACGCAAGGTGGTCGTCGTGGAGAAGGCCTTCAGCGTCGGATACGGCGGCGTGCTTTCGGCCGACGTCGCCTCGGCGACGCACGACGCCCCGATCTCGCTGCACACCGTAGTCGCCGGCCTCGGTGGTCGCGCCATCACCCAGAGGTCGATTGAGACGCTGATCGACGACGCTGCGCAAGACCGACTGCCTCTGGTGACGTTCTTAGATCTCGACCTTGACATCGTCAATCTCGAACGGGAGCGGATGGATTCCGTTCGTCGCTCCGGACCGTCGGCCGAGAATGTCCTCGCGAAGCTCGGCACCGTCGCGTCCAGGATCGGTGGATCATCATGACACGACGTCCCGTTCATTTTTACCAAGTCGGCAGTTTCGCCGTCGGCAACCGGTTGCTCGACGAAGTGGATCGAACCGTTCAGTCCGATTCACGCCGTTCAGATTCACTCGACTCTGGTCATCGGGCGTGCCAGGGCTGCGGCGAGGCACTCGGTGCGCGGTACGCGCTCGACGCGGCGATGCGGGCCACGAAAGGTCAACTCATCGCGGTCAACGCCACGGGCTGTCTAGAGGTCTTCTCCACTCCGTACCCCGAGACTTCGTGGCGCATCGCGTGGCTGCACTCACTCTTTGGGAACGCACCCGCCGTGGCGACCGGTGTCGCCGCGGCGTTGAAGGTCAAGGGTCAGCGCGACGTTCGCGTCGTGGCCCAAGCCGGCGACGGCGGGACGGTCGACATCGGATTCGGGTGCCTCTCGGGTATGTTCGAACGCAACGACGACGTACTCTTCATCTGCTACGACAATGAGGCGTATATGAACACCGGCGTCCAGCGCTCCGGCGCGACGCCGCCGGCGGCGCGGACCGCCACCACCGAATCGGTCGGGCCCCAACCCGGCAACGTGTTCGGACAGGGCAAGGACATGCCACGCCTGGCGATGGCCCACGGCATCCCGTACGTCGCCACGGCAACGGTGGCCGACTTACACGACTTGGAGAACAAGGTGCAGCGGGCCATGGAGATTCACGGTGCGCGCTATCTGCACATTCTCGTGCCCTGCCCGCTGGGCTGGGGATCGGCGTCGTGTGACACGATCAAAGTTGCCCGTCTCGCCAAGGAGACCGGCCTGTTCCCGGTATTCGAGGCCGAACACGGTGTCGTCACCGCGGTCTCGCCGATCCGCCACCTCGCGAGCGTCGAGGAGTACCTGTCAATCCAGGGTCGTTACGGGCACCTCTTCGGAACGCCCGCTCGGCCCGACATCGTCGCGCGGATCCAACAGATCGCCGACCACAACATCGCGCACTACGGGCTTCTCGGCGATACGTCGCGGGACGTGACGCTGGCGGTGTCGGTATGACGAAGCTACCCTTCGCGATAACCCTCGAGGTCGGGTCGAGCCACGCGAACCACACGGGATCGTGGCGCGTCGAACGACCCGTCTACGTCGATCGACTGCCCCCCTGCAACAACGCCTGTCCCGCCGGTGAGAACATCCAGCAGTGGCTGTACGACGCTGAATCCGGTTCGTACGAGACGGCGTGGCGCCAACTCGTCGTGGACAATCCCTTTCCCGCCGTCATGGGTCGTATCTGTTATCGCCCCTGTGAGAGCGCGTGCAACCGAGCGCAACTCGATGAGGCCGTGGGCATCAACTCCATCGAACGCTTCCTGGGCGACCTCGCCATCGAGCGCGGTTGGTCGCTGCCCTCGCCCGGCGTCGACACCGGCAAGCGCGTTCTGGTGGTTGGCGCGGGGCCGTCAGGGCTGAGCGTCGCCTATCACCTGCGCCGCCTTGGTCACCGGGTTCAGCTCGTGGACGCGAACGACAAACTGGGCGGCATGATGCGCTTCGGTATTCCGGCGTACCGACTCCCCCGAGACATCCTGGACGCCGAGATCGCCCGGATCGTAGACCTCGGCATGGATGTGCAGCTCAACCACACCGTGCACGACATCGAACTCGAGCGACGTAGCGGCGGATTCGACGCCGTGTACCTCGGCGTCGGCGCACAGTTGGCCCGACGTGTTTCGATCCCATCGGGCGACTCCGCTCGGATACTCGACGCCGTGTCGTACCTGCACCAAGTTGCTGACGACAACCCGCCGCTCCTCGGACGGCGAGTCGTGGTCTACGGCGGCGGCGACACCGCGCTCGACGCCGCCCGAACGGCACGTCGACTCGACGCCAGTGACGCCGTCATCGTCTATCGAAGAAACCGCGAACAGATGCCGGCGCACGAAGAAGAGTTAGAGGAGGCCCTCAAAGAAGGCATCACGGTTCGATGGCTCTCGACGATCAACCACTTCGACGGTGAACGATTGGTTATCGAAAAGATGCGGCTCAACGAGAAGGGCTTCCCGGAGCCGACGGGCGAGTTCGAGGAGCTCGGCGCCGACGCGGTCGTACTCGCACTTGGACAGGACAGTGACCTCTCGCTCTTGGAGCACGTCCCGGACATTGCCATCGACGACGGCGTGGTGGGCATTTCCCCGGCGATGATGGCCACCAAGAGTGGCATCTTCGCCGGTGGCGACGCGGTACCCTCTGAACGTACCGCGACGATCGCCATCGGGCATGGCAAGCGCGCCGCACGCGGCATTGACGCCTTCCTCGCCGGTCTCGACGCGGCCGAGTTGCCGCGCCATAAATTGGCCGAGTTCGAACACCTCAACACCTGGTACTACTCGGACGCAGAACGAACGCGGCGGCCCGAACTGGAGATCGCACGACGTCAGGACAACTTCGCCGAGATCGTGGGCGGGCTCACAGAGGAGAACGCCCTGTTCGAAGCGCGCCGATGTCTATCGTGTGGCAACTGCTTCGAGTGCGACAACTGCTTCGGCGTGTGTCCCGATAATGCCGTGTTCAAGATCGATGGACCTCGTCATTACGAGATCAACTACGACTTCTGCAAGGGATGCGGCATCTGCGTGAGTGAATGCCCGTGTGGCGCCATAGAAATGGTGCCCGAAGAGATCTAGAGTCGACACTTCGGCGCAGGGAGTTTCGACCTTGTGACGACCTTCACGCACGCTAAGCGAGTTCTTCGGTCAGCCCCGTACGTGTGAACGCATCGCTCGAAAGAGCGGGCCCGGTCCGCTGTGGTTCGGCGCGATTCTCGCTTTACAGTCGACGACGAGGGCGCCATCTGCCGTGACAATGACGGGATTGAGGTCCAGCTCCACCAACTCCGGAACCAGCTCGGCGACCCTGGCAATCGAGTCGACGATCGAGACGAGCGCGCCACGGTCGACCTTTGGCGAACCGCGATAGCCGTCCAGCAACGGCGCGGCCTGCAGCGAGAGGACCATGGCCTCGGCCCTTCCGGGGTCGAACGGAGGAACTCCGAATGAATGATCACCCAAGAGATCCGTCATCACGCCACCTAGTCCGACCATGACGACCGGACCAAAGTCGGGATCGACGGCCAGTCCGACGATCGCCTCGACGCCCGGATGAGTCATCGGTTGCAGCACGGCGCCGCCCATTCGCTCACCGAGACGCAGTGACATCGCCTGATACGCGTCGCGAACGGCCGGCGCGTCACTCAGGGAGAGCGCCACGCCACCCACGTCCGATTTGTGCACGAGTGCGCCCGATCGGGCTTTGAGTACCACTGGGTAGCCGATCGTCTCGGCGACGTTGACGGCCTCTTCGGCACTCGTCGCCGCGCGCGTGGCCAGCACCGGTACACCGCACGCCTCGATCAGTTGGGCCGCGTCCTCGAGTTCGAGCCATCCACCTTGAGGGTTCTTCTCAAGGCACGCGGACACGATCGAGCGCACGGCTGCGGTATTCGACAACTGTTGGGTGTCGGGCGACGGGGTACCGTCGTTGCGTCGCCATTCGGAGTACGAACAGACGTGATTCAACGCCGCCGCGGCACGCTCGGGCGATGGGAGGTCACCGAAGGGAGAGCTGCCACCGCTAGACGGTGTAGGAGTCGCACCCAGCAGACACGCCACCACCGGCTTGTCGTATCTCTGCGCCACGTGGGCGATCACCGTGCGCGCGTCGTCGGTCGTCATCGCGACGACGTCCGTGACGACGACGATCGCGGCGTCGATGGACGAATCGTCCAGCGCAATCTCGAGGGCCCTCTGCAGGCTCGCCGCCGTTCCGTCTGCGGTGAGGTCGACGGGGTTCGCGACCGCGGCCGCGCTGACGAGTTCCTCCTTCAACAGGGTCCTCGTCGTCTCGTCCAACTCTGGGACGACGAGCCCCCCAGCTTCGCAGGCGTCCGCGGCGAGAATGAGCGGACCGCCCGAGTTGCCGACGAGCGCGACTCGTCGTCCCCGCGGGAGTCGTCCCGCCAACAGGATCTCGGAGACATCCAACAGTTCCTCGAATCGATCGACCTTGATGACCCCGGCGCTTTGCAACAGAGCGGTCACCGTGATGTCGGGGGACGCAGCCGCGGCGGTGTGGGATCGGGCACCTCGGACACCGGCCGTCGTCCGCCCCGCCTTGAGTGCGACGATGGGCTTTGTCGCGCCCACACGACGGGCGATTCGCGCGAATTTGCGCGGATTGCCAAGTGATTCGAGGTATAGCGCGATGACCGACGTCCGCTCATCTCGTTCAAAGAAGCAGAGCAGGTCGTTCGAGCTCACGTCGAGTTTGTTGCCGACCGATACGAAACTGGAGAGTCCGAGTCCCGCCGCACTGGCCTGTTCGGCCAGCACGATTCCCACGGCACCGGACTGCGACACGAGGGCCAGGCGGCCCGCCAATGGGTTGAGACCGGTAAAGGTCGCGTTCAGTCGCACGAGTGGATCAGTGTTCACGAGCCCTAAGCAATTCGGTCCGACTATCCGCATCCCGTGGCGCCGAGCGACGTTGAGCAGCTCCGTCTCGACGTGCGCTCCCGCCCGTCCGGTTTCGGCGAACCCCGACGATATGACCGTGACGGCGCGTACGCCGATCGTCGCTGCCTCTTCAAGCACCTTCGCAACACGATCTGCCGGCAGGGCAATAATGGCGAGGTCGACCCGTTCTGGTATCAAGGCAAGTGACGGAAAGGCCTTCACGCCGCAAATCGAATGAGCCGCGGGGTTAACCGGGTAGACGGTCCCTGAGTAGTCGCCCGCAAGTATTGAACGCACCACTTCGTGACCCGCACTCCCGGGCGTGCGCCCGGCCCCCACGACGGCAACGGTCCTTGGCCGCAAGATGGACGTGGTACTCGCGACTTCGGCGTCGGCCTCGCGTTCGTCACAGAGTTCGCGATACTTCGCCGTCGGACGAAGGTCGATCTCAATTCGGACCGTCCCTTCGCGAGTGACGCTCGTGGTGCGCAGACCGGTCGACGTCAAGATCGCGAGCATGTGGACGTTCTGCTCCAACACGTCGGCCACGAACACGGTGACCCCCTTGGTGTGGGCGTAGGCCACGAGGCTCTCGAAGAGCAACGTCGCGATACCTCGGTGTTGGAACGTTTCGTCGACGACGAAGGCGACGTGTGCCACGGATTCGCCGACGCTTTCGCGGTCGAAGCTCGCGAACGCGACCACGTGCTCGCCGGCCAAGACGACGAAGGCCATGCGCGCTTGATAGTCGACGGTGGCGCAGTGCCGTAATTCGCTCGCCACCAGGGCCGGATGCGTTCCCACGGCCCGTGAACGTGGCGCACCGGGCAACGGGTGGAAGTGGAGTCCCGCGAGCGCGGTCGCGTCCTCCGGACGAACTGGACGAACCAGTACGGCTTCGCCATCACTCAAGAGACCGTCGAACTCCCATGAAGCGGGATAGTTCGACTGTTCGTTCTGCGCTGTCGACGATGCACGGTTTTCGCTCATATGACCTCATTCCTAACGCCACTCTCACATTCCGAGGGGGAGCCGCTCTAGGGTCCAAGGTCTCACCTTTACTCCGAATCGTGGGAATCGATGCGTGGGACCTTCGTCTCTAGCATTTTGGGCCGCGCTCCACGACACTTTTGTAAGAAGAGTCATGGATCGGAGTGCGATGCGGATTGGCTTATTGACTGGTGGGGGCGACTGCGCGGGTCTCAACGCCGCGATTCGCGCCGCGGTCCGGGCGGGATCGTCATACGGTGACGAAATCCTCGGCTTCCATCACGGTTGGCGGGGTGTGGTGGAGAACGAATACGCGGTTCTGACGCCCAAGGACACGAAGGGAATTTTGGCGGACGGTGGCACGATCCTGCACACCGCCGGTTTCCACCCCGAAGAACACGGGTGCGTCGCCGCTGTGATGGACAACGTGGAGCTCAATCGACTCGACGCGCTCATCGTGATCGGTGGCGACGGCACGCTCGGCTCGGCCAATCACCTGGCACAGTTGGGACTACCCATCGTCGGAATTGCCAAGACGATCGACAACGACGTGCAGGGTACGAATCACTGCATCGGTTTTGACACCGCGGTCGCCACGTGCGTCGAGGCCATCGATCGTCTGCAGACGACGGGCGAGAGTCACGACCGACTCATGGTCGTTGAGGTCATGGGGAGGACATTCGGCTGGCTCGCGGTGTGCTCAGGCATCGCCGGGGGCGCCGACGCGTTTTGCCTACCCGAGGTCTCGACGGACTTCGATGAACTGGCCCAAGGTATTCGACGTCGCCACGATTCGGGGTCGACGTCGTCCGTGGTGGTCGTCGCCGAAGGCGCCCTCGCCGGCGCGTACCTGGGCTCGCACGACGGATCGGCCGGTTCTACGGTCTCGAGAGAACTTGCTCAGCGCACCGGCTACGAGACCCGGCTCACGGTCCTCGGACACGTCCAACGCGGAGGACCTCCCAGTGCGTCAGACCGGCTCCTCGCCACCCGCTGCGGCGTGAGCGCCGTCGAAGCGGTCCACGACGGGAACTTCGCGACCCTCGTCTCGATCTGCGACGAAAGTGCGAACCTCGTGCCCCTCAAGGTCGTGGCCAGCGGTCCTCGGCCAGTTCCGGAACCGCTGTTGCGGGTCGCTCGGATGATGTCCGCGCGCTGACGCGCCCTACACCGACACTGGTTCGATCTCGGTCATTCCCTCGGACAGCTTCGCGTTCAGTCGCGCCTCGACCTCCAACACCTGTCGCGTGGTCTTCAACACCGTGTCGGGGTTGAGGCTCATCGAGTCGATGCCGATCTCTACGAGGAACTCTGCCACCTCCGGGTAGTCCGATGGCGCCTGGCCACACAGTCCGGAGTGGATGCCGTTACGCCGACAGCCCGCCACCGCCAGGCGGATCATCTCGGTGACGCCCTCGTCGCGCTCGTCGTAGTCAAACGCCACGATCTCGCTGTCTCGGTCGACGCCCAAAGTGAGTTGGGTGAGGTCGTTGGATCCGATCGAGAAGCCGTCAAAGTACTTCGCGAATCGGTCGATGAGGATCACGTTGTTCGGGATCTCGCACATGGCGAAGACCGAGAGGCCGTTCTCGCCGCGACGAAGTCCCAGTTCGGCCATTCGGCCGAGGACCATTTCAGCCTCGGCGGTCCGTCGAACGAACGGGAGCATCAGAATGACGTTCGTGAGGCCCATGTCGCCGCGGACTCGAAGCATCGCCTTGCACTCAAGCGCGAATCCCTCCTCGTAGGCGGGGTGCGCGTACCGCGACGCACCGCGAAAGCCGATCATCGGGTTGCTCTCGGTCGGCTCGAAGTCGCTCCCTCCGAGCAAACTCGCGTATTCGTTCGACTTGAAGTCCGACATTCGGACGACGACCGGCTTGGGCCAAAATGCCGCGGCGATCGTGCCAATCCCTTCGGAGAGCCGTTCGACGAAGAACTGTTCACCGTCGGGGTAGTTGCGTGTCAACTCGGCCAGCTCGGCGCGGACCTTCGGATCGACCACCTTCTCAGGGTGGAGCAGCGCGAGGGGGTGGGCCCGTATGGATTCACTGATGATGAACTCCATGCGAGCGAGGCCCACGCCGTCGTTGGGCAGGAATGACGTCTTGAAGGCGAGATCCGGGTTGCCGAGGTTGATCATGATCTTGGTCGCCGGTCGTGCCAGGTCGCCCACGTCACTGCGGTCGACGTGGAATCCGAGCTCACCACGATAGACCCGTCCCACGTCTCCTTCGGCGCACGAGACCGTCACGACATCACCACTCTTGATCGTGGTGGTTGCGTCGCCCGTGCCCACGACCGCCGGAACACCGAGTTCTCGCGCGATGATCGCGGCGTGACAGGTTCGACCGCCGCGGTTGGTGACAATGGCGGCCGCCGTCTTCATAACAGGTTCCCAGTCGGGAGTGGTCGAATCGGCGATGAGCACCTCACCCGGACGGAACTCCGACAGGTGCGCGACGCTCTCGATCACTCGAGCGTGCCCCGACGCGATCTTCTCGCCAACGGAGCGACCGTCGATGACGATCTCGCCACCGCCATCGAGGACGTAGGTCTCCAAGAGCGACGTTTGTCGTTGCGAGGCGACGGTTTCCGGCCGCGCCTGGACGATGTAGAGCTTGCCGTCAATCCCGTCCTTGGCCCACTCCATGTCCATCGGTCGTCCGTAGTGCGATTCAATCACCCGGGCGCTGTCGGCGAGTTCGAGCACCTCTTCGTCACTGAGACAAAAGCGTGCCCGATCAGCCATGGGTGTAGGTATGTTGCGAACGTTGATTTTCGTCCCACCCTCGACGAAGACCATCTTTACCCCTTTGTCACCGAGCAGGCGACGCAGGACGGCCCGATGGCCCAACGCGAGCGTCGGCTTGTGCACGTAGAACTCGTCCGGGTCGACGGCGCCCTGGACGACGTTTTCGCCCAGGCCGTAGGCGCCCGTGATGAACACGACGTCTCGGAACCCAGACTCGGTGTCGAGCGAGAACATCACGCCCGACGAGGCGAGGTCGGAACGCACCATCTTCATCACCCCGATCGACAGAGCCACGTCGAAGTGATCAAAGCCTTGATCGACGCGGTAGTGAATCGACCTGTCGGTGAAGAGACTGGCGAAACAGCGACGGCACGCGTCAAGCAGACTCTCGTCACCGTGGACGTTCAAAAAAGTCTCCTGCTGGCCGGCGAAACTGGCCGTCGGAAGGTCCTCGGCCGTCGCCGATGAACGCACCGCCAGGCTGACCGATTCGCCGTACTCGTCTTGGAGTTGGTGATAGGCAACGAGGATCTCCGCCGCGAGGTCCTTAGGGATCGCTGCGCCGTACACGATCTCGCGAGCTCGCTTGGCGCGACGAGCGAGATCCTTGACATCGCTCGGGACGAGGCCGTCCAACGCCTCGTGCAGCGCGTCGACCGCGCCACTCTCCTTGAGCACGTAGCGATAGGCGTCCGACGTCGTCGCGAATCCGTTGGGGACGCGTACGCCCTGGTCAGAGAGTTTCTGAAACATCTCTCCGAGCGACGCGTTCTTGCCCCCCACCAGGGCCACGTCCTCGTTGCCAAATTCTTTGAAGAACCGTACGTATGTCGACTTGCTCATGACCGTATCTTCCTGTCGCGGGAGATCGACATCACCGCGAATGTTCGAGACATCTGTCGGCCTCCCATTTGTCGGTTTGCTTGCAATGCCCAGCATCGCTCTTCGCCGATGGCGGCACTAGAGTCAAAAGTCACTCTCGAGGGACGAGTATCAGTACGCCGAGACGTCCAGACGCACGCTCACGCGTTCACCGACATCGAGACCCTCAGCCTTTCGGACCGCGCTCTTGAGCGGCACCACGTAGAGGCCCTCTTTCGGATACAACGAGGTCGTCCATCGTGTCGACCCAATCATCACCCCGACCGGGATCATTCCCCAGCCATACGTGACGAGTGACGACAGTGATTCGATCAGCGCGCTCTCTTCGTCAGGTACCGCCACGAAGTAATACGGAGACGGCCCCCGCCACTCGAATACTTCGCCACTGAACTCCACGTCCATTCGGTCACCATATCCGCGCTGTCTAACATCCAATGAGCGAGTCGATTCAGTGGCGCAAAGGACGCTACTTCCCTGCGCCGGTGAGGTCATCAGAGCGGCCCTCGGCGAGTCGGGACCACTGGGACGTCGGACGACCGTTCGTGCGGAACTGACCTCCGTCGTTCACGTAGTACTGGGGCCAGCCCTCCGGTGAGTCCTCGAAGGTCTCCTGGCGACCGTAGAGTGTCATGTCGAGCAGAGTGTACGTCGGCGCGACCTTCTCCGCGCCGCGCCACGACGTCCAGTACGTCTCGAAGACCCGGTCGCCGTCGCGTACGTAGTTCGCGTTCACGCCGAACCAACGCCCGGCCAGCAGCTGCTCAGCGGAGTCGCGTGCCGAGTACCAGGGCACGTCCCAGCCCATGAAGTCCCGATAGCGCACGCTCTCCTCGTACGGACCCTCACAAAAGGTGGCGTACGTGACATCGCGCGAGTGCAGGTACGACAGTTCGCGGACCTGACCGTTGAAGAACGTACAACCTTCGCATTGGTCCTCAGCGGGCATGCCGTCGTGCCACATGTGGAAGTACACGGACAGCTGGCGGCGACCCTCGAACACGTCCAACAACGTCACCGGTCCCTTTGGTCCCGTCACGGTGACGTTCGGATCCACTTCGACCATCGGGAGCCGACGCCGGGCCGCGGCGATCGCGTCGCCCTCGCGGGTGTGGGCCTTCTCACGATCTCGCAGCGCGTCGATTTCGGCCTGCCACGTCACTCGGTCGACGGCCGCCGGGAAGGGCCACTTCTCTCCGGGATGGACTTCAGTAATTGGGTCTGGTGTCATGTCCCTCAATGTAATGGAACCGCGAAAGCGCGGTCATCGTTACGCGACGGCGATCTACGCCATGGCGAACGCCGCGATGTCCGCCGCGGTACTGTGGCTGACTTCTGGACACAGGGGAGGAAATACCTCGACGCCGTGACAGGTTCCCAGCACCGTGCGACCGCGCGCGAGCACACCGGCCGAGAGCAACAACCGGAAGAACGCGATGCCTTCGTCGCGAAGAGGATCGCACTCGTTCACGCTGATCACCGTTGGGGGGAGACCCGTCACGTCATCCTTCGTGGCGAAGCCGGGCCACGCCAGGGGGTCGCTGTTCTTGAACGCTTCGATCCCGTACGCCATCGCTCCTTGATTGCCGTGCACGTTTATGTAAATCCCGTTGTTCTCGACCGACGATGGATAGCGCGCGTCGGGCCAGCTCCCGGCGATATACGGACACATCGCGTAGAGGCCCTTGACGAGACCGATCTCATCGTCGCGCTTCAACTTCATGCCCGTGGCGAGCGTCAGATTACCGCCACCGCTCTCGCCGGCGACGATGATTCGTGAAGGGTCGATTCCGTACTTAGACGCGTTCGCGACCGTCCACTTGAGTCCCGAAACACAGTCGTTCAGGCCGGCGGGGTATGGTGCCACCTCAGGCACCGCCGACGGCGTCAACGCGTTTCTGAACTCCACCATTACAACGACCACACCCTTGGAAGCGATAAGTCTCCCCCACGCGCGATAGTTGCCGAGGAAGCTCGACAACGAGATCATTGCGCCACCGTGGATGTAGTACACACAGGCCAAGGTCTCATCGTCGTCGGGGCGAATAACCTGCACTTTGATCAAATTGCCATCGGGCGACGAAACGACGTCCTCGACCGCGAATCGCAGTCCCACTGACGGCGCGACCTCCTCGCTATCGCCCATGTTCATGAAGGCCTCGCTGGTTTCCGTCATCGCCACGCCTTCCGGCGACGCGGCGTAAGAGAGGAGCTCCTCACGACTTTCGGCGTCCGCTGCTTCTATCTCTGGGAGCAATCTGAGCACTGCCTTGATGCGGGGGTCGATGCGATCGTCCGATTCAAAGTCGTACTTCACCAAGCCTCCTCGTGCCACGTTCATGCCAGATTAATGGCTGCTTCGAATCGACGTTGGAGCGGAGATCCTCGATTATCTATGTGGTCCGTCGATCGGAGGCGCCCATGACGAGGAGCCACGCGGCCGTAATCATGTAACAGGCGTTGGAGACGATTGCGATCGCCGCGATGTACAGACCGCTGAGGTGACCAAAGATGAAGAGTGCCGCACCAAACATCTCAGCCGCGTGTACGAGGCTTCCACCGACGATGCGAGAGAGTGTCAAGCCACTGCCCATCTTGATGGCGTTGGCGTAGCCCCTGACGAACACGGCCGCCGAGATACCAGCGACTACAAAGAGCTCGGCGCCAATGGATCGATAATCTTGGTCCCCCATGAGTACCAGCGCACAGCGCATGAATATCAGCGCGAGACCGGTCAAGGTGTTGATGGCCCGAAATCTATGTGTGGCGTCGACGGCCATAACGTTGAGGTTGAGTGACATCGCGACGAAGACCAAGCCGGTGAGCGTAACGGCGCCCGTTCCGACCAGGAGAAAGAAGTCAGACCACTGCCCGGGCTTGAAGATCTCGGCCACAATCATGGGTCGAATTGTAACTTGCGCGAAGCCCAGAAACGATCCTCGTATTTCCCAACGAATTCAAGAATCAGGGTCTTCACGATCCGAGCATTGTCAGTACGTTCCTGGTGATCTGTTCTATCTGCGGATCGCGCTCGCCCAGACCGTGCGCCCAATCGGTGGATCCCGACGTGAGGACCGTCGCGCCCGCATCGTTCGTGTATGCACCGAGCACTGCGTGGCCGTGTCGAATCCGCTCCACCGCCGCCGGATCGCGTGTCCCAAAGACCCGCGAGGCGATGTACTGCAACTCGCTGGGCTCATCCGGTTGCGGCGGGCGCGGCGAGGTTTCGTGGGTGAAGTGCTGCGTCGGACACGTACCCAAGATCTCGAACGTGGCCGGAGTACCATCCTCGCCCGTGGGGTACGGAAGTCCGTCTCGATAGGTGAACGCACACCCGTCACATTCGTAGCCGACCACGGTCGCGTTCGCACCCAGTACGTCGCCATAGCCGACGCCGGTGCCCTCAAAGATCCAATGGTCCGCCCGGTGAACGGTGTA
>JBEKCK010000016.1:0-42707 GCA_050014915.1 Acidimicrobiales bacterium
GGTCTGCTCGTCTACGGCTTCACCTTCCTCTACGAGCGCTACATGCCACCGGTGCGCCGGAAGGTTCGCACGGTCACGGCCCTGCCGATGCGACTGGTGCAGAAGAGAACGTCACGTTTCGCGATGTACGCGGTCGCCATCGTCATACTGCTGGCCATCCCCCATATCGTGACCCAGACCTACTGGATGTACCTGATCGTCGAACAGGTCGGCGTCTGGATTCTTCTGGCCGAAGGACTCAACGTCGTGGTGGGATTCGCGGGGCTCCTCGACCTGGGGTACGTGGCCTTCTACGCGATCGGCGCCTACACGACGGCGTGGATGACCGGCGTCCTGCCGGCACCGCCGTTCCTCCATCATGTGATTCCCACGCTGTGGGTGATTCCGATCGCGGTCCTCGCGGCGATGGCCGTGGGCGTCATGCTCGGCATTCCGACGCTCCGCCTGCGCGGTGACTATCTGGCCATCGTGACCCTGGGCTTTGCGCTCATCGTCGATGACTACGTGGGAAATCAGAACGGCATCACGGGCGGCGGCGAGGGGAGTCTCCAAGTCCCACACTTCGCGATCGACCTTGGCTTCTGGCGCTACCACTGGGGTATAGGTCCCGTGCCCTACTACTACCTCTGTCTGATCTTCGTCGCGCTCTTCATGGTGATCTTCACACTCCTCGAGCACTCACGGGTCGGTCGGTCGTGGGTGGCGATACGTGAGGACGAGGTCGCCGCGGAGTCGATCGGCATCAACCCGCTCAAGTACAAGGTCATGGCCTTCGCGATCGGCGCCGCGAGTGGGGGATTCGCCGGGGTGCTCAGTGCCGGATTGATCGGCAACATCAATCCGACGATGTTCCAATACCAGGCCTCGATCAACATCCTCATCCTGGTCATCTTCGGGGGCATGGGTTCGATCTGGGGCGTGGCGCTCGGAGCGGTGTTCGTCCAGTTGATCACGAGCTACATGGACAACTACCAACCGTGGGGCTTCCAGATCAACGACCTCTACATGTACATCGGCGCCCTGCTCATCGTCATGATGATCTTCCGACCGGCCGGGCTGATGCCGTCGCGTCGTCGCAAACGTGAGATTCAGTCGTTCGAGGAGACCGGCGAGGGCCACCTGGATGACGTACTGACGGTGGACGACTCGTGAGCGTCGAGACCGCCGTGCAGAGCGAGACCATCTTTGATGTCAAGAACATCACGCTGCGTTTCGGTGGTGTGGTGTCACTGCGCGACGTCTCGCTCCACATGAAGCGCGGCGAGATCCTCGCCGTCATCGGCCCCAACGGCGCGGGCAAGACGTCGCTCTTCAATTCGCTCACCGGGGTCTACGAGCCCCAGGAGGGACACATCGACTTCACCGACCGACACGGTCGGACCATCTCGGTCATCGGCAAGAAGACGCACCGCATCGCGCGCGCCGGCGTGTCGCGGACCTTCCAGGCGTCGCGCGTCTTCAGCGCGCTCACCGTGTTCGAGAACGTGAAGATTGGCGCCGAGAGTCACGCCGGCATCGGCGCGGTGGGCGCCATCGTGCGCGGACCGGCGACGCGACGTGGTGAGCGTGTCTCGGACGACCTGACGTTAGAGTTGCTCGACTTCGTGGGGTTACGCAAGGACGCCAACCTCATCGCCTCCGCGCTCTCCTACGGTGGACGACGGCGACTGGAGATCGCCCGGGCGATCGCGACGGACCCCGACGTCATCTTGCTGGACGAACCGGCGGCGGGCACGAACCCGTCGGAGAAGCTCGAGCTCGCCGCGTTGATCCGCCGGGTGCGGGACGAGCGTTCCATCAGCGTCTTGCTCATCGAACACGACATGAAGCTCGTCATGTCGCTCGCCGAACGCATCTACGTGTTGAACTTCGGTGGCGTCCTCGCCGAGGGGACGCCGGCCGAGATCCGCGCGAACCAGTCCGTCGTGGAGGCGTACCTGGGCACGTCGACGACCGAGGAGAAGGGCTAGTGCTCGAGGTCCACGACGTCGTCGTTCGCTACGGGTCGATCGAAGCCCTGCACGGCATCACGTTCAACGTCGAGGCGGGGGAGATCGTGACGTTGCTCGGCGCGAACGGGGCCGGCAAGTCGACGACGCTGCGGATGCTGTCGGGGCTGCGCACGCCCTTCAGCGGCACGGTCATGTTCGAGGGCCACGACGTCACTCAGGTGAAGGCGCACGAGTTCGCGGCGATGGGGATCAGTCACGTGCCCGAGGGCCGTCGGATCTTCCCCGTGATGACCGTGGAGGAGAACCTGGAGATGGGCGCCTTCGCGCGTCGCGGGGCGCTCGGGGACGACCTCGACGAGGTCTATGAGATATTCCCGATCCTGAAGGACCGCCGCAAACAGTTGGGGTCGAACCTGTCGGGGGGCGAGCAACAGATGCTCGCCATCGGCCGAGCCCTCATGTCGAAGCCCCGGTTGCTCCTCCTCGACGAGCCGTCCATGGGATTGGCACCGATGATCATCGATCAGATCTTTTCGATCATCAAGAACATCCGCGAGAACGGGACGACGATATTCCTGGTCGAACAGAACGCCGCACAGGCGCTACGACTCGCAGATCGCGGGTACGTCATGGAGAACGGTCGCATCGTGTTCGGGGAGTCCGCGGCCGACCTCTTGAAGGACCCGCGCGTGCGCGCGGTCTACCTCGGGGAGTCCGACGAAGCCTGAGTCCGTGTTATCCGGTGACCGCGGTGCTCACGCGCTCGCCACGAGGTAGCGGAACTCGTTCTCGAGACGGTACGAGCCGTCGTCCTTACGCGCCAACGCGAAGGCGTCGGTGAGCGCTTTGCGCGTCGCCTCTTCACCGGCGATCTGCACGCAGCGCTGCAACGGTCCCGCCGAGATCTGGATCCGGATCGCCGACTCGAGATCGGGGAAGGTGAACGGCGCGGCGACGTCAGCCGCGGCGACGGGGATCAAACCGACGTCGGCCACCATCGCCTCCAACTTCCCCGGCGCACTCAGCGCGAACGGCCCCTCGGCACCGGGCGGCGGTGGCGGCAACAGGCGACCGATCTCGGAGAAGACCCAGCGGATGTCGCACTTCGCGTAGTCGCCCCACGTGACGATGGCGAACTGCCCGTTCGGGACCAGGACTCGCTTGGCCTCGCGGAGCGCGGCGGCCGGATCCGTCGCGAACTGGATCGCGTTGAACGACGTCACGAGGTCGAAGGAGTGATCGTCGTAGGGCAAGGACTCGACGTCCCCCTGCCGCAGGTCGGCCCCCGGGAGTCGGGAGCGAGCGACGGCGAGTAGTGCCTCCGAGGCGTCGATGCCCGTGACGACCGCGCCCCGGTCGGCCGCCATTCGCAGGGCCAGTCCGGCGCCGCATCCGACGTCCAGCATCCGTCGACCGGGTCCGAGGTCGACGGCCGCGAAGACGGCCTCGTACAACGGGATCGCGAACCTCTCGTTCTCGAGCCAGTCACTCGACGCGGCACCCCACAGCTTTCCCTGCACGTCGGAAGATCCCACGGTCACCTCCTCTGCGGTTGTCGCTGGAAATGTACATCGCCTCGGTTTCGAATTCAAACGGTCCACCTCGCGCGTCACGAAGTCGAGGAAAGCGTGCGGACTAACCTGATAAGGATCCTGGAGACCTCTGGCGATCGACTGCCATCCCTGACCGAGGATCTGAATGACCATCGACACGCCAACGAATCACGGTGGGCCCACCGACGGGCCAGCGCACGCTGACGTTCTCCTCTCGCTCGAGCCCGCGAAACAGAACCGTCTCTCGGTCTTCTGGCGATGGTTGCTGGCGCTGCCACACTTCTTCGTCCTCGAGGTCATCGGTTTCGTCGCCTACTGCGGGGCGCTCGGTGGCTGGTTCGTGGCCCTCTTCACGGGTCGCTTGCCCGGCGGTCTGCACAGGTTCCTCACCGGCTATATCCGCTACTACGCGAACGTCGCGGCGTACTCGACGCTGCTGACCAACAAGTGGCCCTCCATCAACTTCGAACCGCAGGCCGATTCGATGGTCGACGTCGAGTTCACCCAAGTGCGGCTGAACCGTCTGGCGGTATTGGGACGGGTGGTCCTGATGATCCCCGCGGCCGTCGTGGGCTCTCTCTTCGCCTTCGGCGTGTACCCCTTGCTCTTCACGATGTGGGTCGTCGGGAGCGTCACGGGGAAGGTCCCACGCTCGCTGCACGAGGCGGTCGCCACGATCCTGCGCTTTCAGCTCCGTCTCACCGCCTACCTGTTCCTCGTCACGCCGCTCCAGCCGTTCTCGGGCATGTTCGGGGACGGTGTCCTCGACGCCGCTGCCGCGCACGACCACGACGAGACCGGTCGGGCTTCTTCGTCGACCGACGGTTCGTGGTGGATCGTCGTGGGCGCGCGCCGCCTCATCGCGCTCACCCTCGTCATCGGTGTGATCGGTTCGGCGCTGTACTTCTCCTTCGTGCCGCCGACGTTCAGGTCGTCGTCGAACGAAAGTGCACTCTTCCAAGCCGTCGGTAACTCCTACAACGCCTCGCTCACCGAACTGAACATCGTGATCGAGACCTTCTCCACGTGCACCCAGGCGTCGTGCATCGCGGCGGCCGTCGAGGGCACGGGCGACACGCACCTGTACCAGGCGACGTTGGCGCTGGAGAAGCTGGCGCCCTATCCGTCGGGCGTCACGAGCGCCCTGAAGCTGTACACCACCGACCTCATCGACATCCAAAATGACATCAACGCCGTGGCCAAGGCTCCGACGATTGCCCAGCAGAAGGAGATCGCCTCGAGCAAGGTCGAACTCGACCTCGGCAGTCTGACCTACCGGGGCATCTCGATCCTCATCTACCTCGGTGAGCAGCCGAACTTCAACTCGATGCGCTGGCGGTGGTGAACGGCCATCGCCGTCTCGAACGATGATGGATAACGGGACGCCGCTCAGAGGTACTTCGCGACGAAGGACTTCAGCGCGGTTTTCAGCTGCGGTGAGAACGGGAGCTTCTTCGCGTAGTTCGCTCCGGTGAGACTGTTGTCGACCTTGAGGACGTGATCGACACCCACCAGATGGACGAAGTCGACGTGCGTCGTCGACGAGTGGAGGCCCTGCGCGACGCGGTGCACCTCGCCACAGGTGACCTGAATGTCGTCGTTGCTGCACGTCAGCAGCACCGGTGTCCCGCGGGCGACCTCGCTCGCCAAGACCGCCGGGTCGAACCTGTCCGCCTGAGAGTAGAAGAGGGCGTCGTAGGGATTGAGGAGGTTCGCGAGCCCGTACGGGAGGCCGGACTTCACGGTTCCCGTGGCGCGAATCTGCGCGACGGCGCTCGCGAGGACCTTTTGGACGGTCTTTTCGAGCGACGCCTTGATCGCACCGGACTTGACTTCCGCGCTCAACACCGCGTCGACCTGGTCCGTGAGCAGATCGAGGTAGCGCTGACTGAGCGGTTCGATGAGACCCAGGGCGTGGATGGGCGGTGTCGTCCCGGCGTGACCGGTCGCGAGGAGCAGGGAGAAGAGCGCTCCTTCGCTGTGTCCGAAGACCCCTAACTCGTGATCGTTGACGTCCTTCTCGTTCGCGAGGAACTCAAGCGCGCTCCGCGCTTCCTGTTCGAAGACCGAAGCGCCGATCGAATCCGGATTGGTCGCGTAGGGGCCGAGTCCCGTTTGTCCACTCCCGAGTTTGTCGTAGCGCAGACTCGCGACCCCGTCTTTAGAGAGCCAGTCGGCCAGGGTCTTGAGTGTGTCGACCGGACCGGGTACGAGGGTCGAGTTGCCGTTACGATCGGTCGGTCCGCTTCCGGCGATCAACAGGACACCGGGCACCACCTCGTTGTCGCTCGGATGGCGGAACGTCGCGTAGATCGTCATCGTGCCTGACGTGAAGGTGACGTTTTGATCGACCCAGGTGGTCTTGGTCGCAGAGGCCGCCTGTGACCACACCACAATCGGTGCGGCGAACGTGACGAGAAGCGCAACCGAGAGCAGTCCGCTGAGCCGGAACGTTGGTGAACTTCGCACGGTTCTCAGACGACGCCGAAGTGCGGTGTCACGAGACATTGTTGAACAGTAGCGGTAGACGGCAACCGGGCCGCCCGTGAGGGCGACCCGGTTGCGTGACATCGTCTGATTACCGGACCTATTTAAAGGTGATACGCACTTGCGCCGAGTCACCCTTCGTCGCGTTGGCGACCGAGATGGCACACGACTTCAGGTTCGCGGCCGTGGTGCCGCATGAGCCGGTACCGATCTTCCCGGCCACGACCTTGAAGTTGAACGCGGGCAAGACACCGGTGGCCGTGATCTTCACGGGATGGAGCGTCTTGAGGTCGCATCCGGCCTGGCTCTTGGAGGTCGCGAGGCACTCGACGACGTACACCTGGTCGTGCGGCTTGAATCCGGTACCCGAGACGCGGACTTTCGATCCGTTCTTGAGATTCTTGACCGGGGCGACGTGGAACCGGCGCGGTCCGATCTTCACCGGAGGCGACGTCGTGGTCGTGGTTGGACTCGGCAGCGCGAACGTGATTGGTGCAAAGGCGGTGTTGGTCTCGGCTTCGTCGGCGACCTCAATTATGCACGTGAGGTCAGATGCCATCGTGCCGCACGTTCCGTTGCCAACGGTGCCGGTGACGACATCAAACGCCTGAGTGAAGGTGCCGGTGGCGCTCTCCGTCACTGGGGTTGCCGAGGAAAGGTCGCACCCCGCGGAGCTCGTGGCCGTAGCCACACATTCAATCGCGAACAACGTGAGTCCCGGTGTATAACCGGTGCCCATGATCGAGACCGCTTGCCCCGCGGTCAACGCCGTGTTGGGCGTCACCGTGATGGCGGGTCCCGCGGCAGTCGCGGTGGCGGCACCGAGGGAAGCGAGACCTCCCAAGGCCAACGCCCCGATTGCAATACTCGTCATAAAGCGTCTCATCGTGTACGTCCTCCCAATAGCTGTTGTCACGAACCTCGATACGAAAGTCCGCGTTGAATCAGTTACTTCGACATGCGACGGGCACTGTATCGCACGTTGAATCGACGTCTCATCCTTCGATTCACGCCCACCCCACTCTAGGGGAGGGTCAATGAGCAAGTACGGTCGCACCATCCAACTAATCCAAGATTCCGATCCGATTCACACGAACAGTGCGATGAAACGGATGTCCTACAGTACGAAGTATGCGCCATTCCATTGTCGATGAGTCGAGTGCGTCCGACAGCGCGTTCTTGATGAATTGTTCAGTGTCGTCGTGAGCGTGGAACCATCCAAGAACACGTCGGTGCTACGACTCGCCGCCGAAAAGTACGCAGACGTTGACGAGGATTTCGTTCGCTTTCGTGACGTGCCGCTCGATGAGACCGTGAAGAGCATCGTGGCGTCGGTGACCGCCGGCGACGAATCGATACTTCGTGAGTTTCGATCTGAACTCGACGTCGATACGATCGACACGCTCCGCATCTACGCCAAGCGACGGACGATCCAAGCTCGCCGCCGATCGTCGATGTACCTCGCGGACGATGCGATGGACGCCTTCGCGCTCATCCCGACCATTGGCGACGTCCCGTGGGACTCCTGGCTGAAGGCCGGCCTCTTCGTGGCCCGTTCGCTCGGTCGCGACATCTACTCGATCGCCGAGCGCTTCGGCGAACTGTCGACGAGAGAGGCCGCGCGACGATTTGACGTGGTCTTCGAGGCCATGAGTCGTGTCGAGTCGATCACACAATGTTTCCTCGCCGAAGTGTCGACGAACTACGGGACCGGGTTCATTGACATTCTCGTGCACCGCGACACCCAGGGAAAGGGCGCCTTCTACAGCGCGCCTCGATTGCCCGATGACGTCGTCGCGTTCGCGCCCGGCACTAATCTCGCGCAGCTCGCCGCCAGCCTCGCCGACGCCTTCGACGCGACCCAGCACGTGCACACCGGTGCGATAACCCAGGATCAGTTGGCCGCTATGTCGTTCTCCCAACAGGTGGCGGGAGCGTTCTTGGAGACGACGGGCGCCCTGAGCTTCTACGCCGATGGACCGGACGACACCACGTCGTTCAAGGTCTTCGTCGCGGAGCTACCCGAGGGTGTGGACGTCGAGTCACTGGCGGCCGGCGCCGAGCAAGATGACCAGGCCGTGGCCTACGACGACACTCGGATCATTCTCTTCGTGACGCCGCCAAACTTCGACGACGACGAGGACGCGGCGTTTGACTTTAGTGCGTACGTCGATATCGCCCGCACGACGTTGCGCGCGTCGTTGCCGGTTGGATGGAATAACCGATTGACGTGACGTCGCGCTCGCGAAGGAGCGAAATGGTTCCTCGCTCGTCCAACCGCTTCCACGACGCTAGAGCGAAGTCGCCGAACCTTCAAGCTGTTGGATCAGGGCCGGCGTGATGACCGTGACGTCGGTCGGCACGACGACGGGATCGTTGTCGTGAGTGACCGTGGCCGTGAGCCCGACCGTGGCATTGCCCAGCGAGGCGTTACCTTGGGGCGCGGTGATCGAGATCGATGCACCGGTCGCGACTGAGCCGGAGTTCGTGAGGGTCAACGTGTAGGTGCCCTTCACGTTCGACGGTGGGGTGACCGACGGATCGAGGCCCTCGATCGTCGGCAGTACGGCCTGCACGACTGACTCCAGGGTTCCTTTTTCGCTGTACCCGCCACCGGCGAGCGACTTCGCGTGTCCGTCGTCGATGAGTTTGGCCAACGCGTCGAAGATCTTCACTTCGATGCCCTTGACCTTTGCGGTCTCCGCCGGGTTCACCGAGGAGGACTTCGGTATCTCGGACTTGATCAGTTGCGCCGGAACCTCGAACCACTTCCCACCGAGTAAGAGTTGCGCCGCGGCCAGTTCGGACTGGTCCTGTGCGGTCAGCGGTATCCCGGGGATCGAGTTGACGGCCGTCAGGTCGACGTTGAGGTACGCGTTGCCGTCGACGACCCGAACGTCCAACAGTGTCTTGGCGCCGACGTTGAGTGTGATCTCCCCGTCGTCCTTGGTGCTCGCTTGTGAGATGGGACTGCCCGAGGGGTTGACGTAGTGCACGTCCACGGAGACCACGTTGAGGACGTCCTGGGCCTCGGCGGTGCCGCTACCCGAGACGTGGGCGGTGAAGTGGATCTGAAGGTCGGACTGGGCCCCAAGCGACGCGATGGACGTATTGATCGTCGCCTTCGCACTCGTGCCACAGGCCGCAAGACCGAGCGACGCCACGGCCGCTCCGAGTACCAGAACTACCTTGCGCACCGTCTCTCCCTTACTCGAAGGTTCATCACTGCGCGCGACGCCCTACCTCGCCAGGAATAAGCCTTGCGCGAAAACGTTACCACCGAGGTTATGAGATTGAGGACACCGCTCTCACGGACGGACGGGGCCAGATTCGTGGTCGAATCAGCGCTTGCAGTGCGAGATTATTTCGACGAAAAGGTGGTAACTCTCTCCGGGCGCCGGACATAGGTTCGAGAGCGGAGGCTCGAAAAGAAACGAAGGAAGAATGAAAACGAAGAACTCACGGGCCGCTCTACTAGGGGCGGCCATTCTCATCGCCCCGATCATCGTCCTCGGGGCCAGCGCTTCGCCGGGTGCCGGCGCCGCGACGCCGACACGCATCCTTACGTGCGCCGGGACGTTGACCGACAAGCCATCGACGTACGTCCTCTCGTGCGCCGACTACGGCGCCGGCTGGACGCAGATGACCTGGTCGGTCTGGAACGCGTCGACGGCCACGGGTCACGGTTTCCTGCGCCAGAACGACTGCACGCCGAACTGTGCGGGCGGGAAGTTCATCGACTATCGCGGCACGGTCACGCTCTCGAAGGTGATCACGACCAAGAAGTACGGACGACTGTTCTCTTCGGCGGTCTTTCACTACACGGACGCCGGCAAAGTGAAGACTGAGGTCTTCGGTCTCGCCGACTGAGTACGTTGTCGTCGAAGGTGGTCGACGAAAGTCTTACGAGATGGCTTCGCGTCGGGGCGCCGGACGCACGTCGCGGGCGACGATCGGCTCACCGCACGACGAGCAGGTCGTGACGGCGCCGAGCGCGCAGCCACAGCTGTGCGTCAGGACCATGGGCGGCGCCTCGCCGTTGGTGAGGTAGCGATCGCCCCACTGCATCAACGAGACGATGACGGGGTAGAGGTCGAGTCCGGCCGGGGTTAAGCGGTACTCGAAGCGCGGCGGGTGTTCCGTGACCGGCCGACGCTCGAGGACGCCGGCCGCGACGAGCGACTTGAGCCGGGCCGTCAAAGTGTCGCGAGGCGCGCCGGTCTTGCGTACCATCTCGTCGAAGCGACGGTTGCCGAGGAAGACCTCGCGCAGGGCCAGGAGGGCCCACTTCTCGCCGACGATGTCGAGCGTTCGCGCCACCGAGCAGGCACGGGGTTCAGTAGAAGTCGTGGTCATAGGGCCATTATACCAGTAAGTCCGGATACTGGACGGACTAGGTGATCTTCCTGTAAGGTACGTCCAGAAAGCGAACTCACTAGGAGCAACCGATGAGCGTAGAGACCGTGTCGAGCGCCAACGCGCCGGGCCAGGGCTATTCGAAGAGGCGAGTGGCGGTGATCGTGGGCGTGCTGTCCCTGGCGATATTCATGTCCAGTCTTGACCTCTTTATCGTCAACCTGGCATTCCCGTACATCAGCCGCGACTTCCACGGTTCGTCACTGGACTCGTTGAGCTGGGTCCTGAACGGCTACTCGATCCTCTTCGCCGCGGTGCTCGTACCGGCCGGTCGATGGGCCGATCGCATCGGTCGACGCCGGATGTTCGTCGCCGGGCTCGTCGTCTTCACGCTCGGCTCGATCCTCTCGGGCCTGTCGGTCGACGTGGCGATGTTGATCTCGTCGCGACTCGTCCAGGCCGTGGGCGCGGGCATGATGGTCCCGGCGTCACTGTCGCTGTTGTTGGCGGCCGTCCCGGGACACGCTCGCGCGCAGGCCATCGGCACGTGGTCGGCGATCGGTGCCCTCGGCGCCGCGCTCGGTCCGGTGATCGGCGGGTTCCTCGTCGAGGTCTCGTGGCGCTGGGTCTTTTGGATCAATATCCCCGTCGGCGTGGTCACCGTGATACTTGCTTTGAAGGTGTTGCCGGAGAGTCGCGACGAGACGGCGAACGCCCGACCGGACATGCTCGGTGCCGTGCTCGTCGCCCTGGCCGCCGGGTCGTTGGCGCTCGCGCTGGTGAAGGCGCCGTCGTGGGGCTGGTCCTCCAAGGACTTCTTCGGGTTGCTGGTCATCGCGTTGGCGGCGTCGCTCGGCGTCGTGTTCCGTTCGGCACGTCACGACGCGCCGGTCGTCGACCTCAAGTTGCTCGAGTCGAGGTCGTTCAACGGAACGATCCTGGCGTCGATCGCGTACTACGCGGGATTCGGTGCCTTCCTGTTGGGCATGGTCGAGTTCTTGACCGGCGTCTGGCACTTCTCGGCGATCGAGGCCGGACTGGCCATCGCACCGGGGCCGCTGATGGTCCTGCCCTTCGCGCGCGTCGTGGCGCCACGACTCACGGCGACGCTCGGGGGAGCGGGACGCGTCGCGGTCATCGGATGCTTCGTCAACGTCGCGGCCCAGTCCCTGTGGCTCACCCAGATGCAGGTGCACGCGGCGTATGCCACGCACCTCCTGCCCGTCCAACTGCTCGGTGGAGCGGGCGTCGGGCTCACCATTCCGTCGCTGATCGGTGCCGGCACCGCGTCGATTCCCCCGGCCCGTTTCGGCACCGGCAGCGGCGTACTCAACATGGCCCGCCAGATCGGCACCGTGCTCGGGGTGGCCGGGCTCATCGCGATCCTGACCGGCCTGAACGCTGCCGATCCCCTCGTCGCGTTCCGTCACGGTACGGAACTGGTGATCGGATTCTTCGCGTTGGCCGGTTTGACGTCGGCTGCGTTGTTGAGTCGCCGAGTGGCGACGAGCGCCTCCTAGGCCGTCGTCAGGCGCGCCGTAGCGCCGTCGGGTGCTTGGGCTGATAGAGCCCGATCGCCGTCCCGCCGGGCAGCGTGAAGCGGGTTACCGTACCCCAGCGCTCTTCGTCGACCGAGGCGAAGGCCACGCCCTTACTCTCCAGGAGTCGCATCTCGGCGGCCAGATCGTCACACAGGAGATAGATCTCGTTCGTGGGACTCTCGTCGGTCGGGTGGAACGCGATCTCCGAGGGCGGCATCTCGAAGATCAGCCAACCGCCACCGGAGTCGACACTCGACATGCCCAGAACGTCTCGAAAGAAGTTGCGATCGGCCTCGGCGTCGTGCGTGAACACGATCACGTGCGCTCCAAAGATCATCGCCGTCCTCTCTCACTGTCGTCGGTGTCCCAACGTTACGTGGCTGACACTCGACGGGGGTCAAATGCCGCGCTCGAGACCAACGCGCAGCGGTCGTCGAAAAGACGCGAGTCGGCCGAAAGGAGTCGAGGGGAGTCCGTCAATCGTTACGGTAACTCCTTTCGGCCCGCAGCTCACGGTGAAACGTCCGACACCGGGTCTACGAATGAGGTAATCATTTGGATCATTTTCGACCGTTCGAGCGTTTCTAAGACGTTTCAAAGGCGAATCGGCAGGGCGTTCAACGAGACTTCACGTGACGCTGAAAGTTACGTCTGCGCCGGACAGGTAGTAGTTAGAAGGCGACTATGTGACCTTCGATGGGCGAGAGAGGAGGAGTGCTGATGTCACGCGAGGGTGAGAGCGCGATGATCTCCAATACGGAGCGAATCGGGGTTACGGCGCGTCGTCGTCGATCCGACAAGTCTTGTTCCAGGTCGAGTGGGAGGCTGTCCCTATGAGTCGAACGTTGGGTACCCACCTTCGGTACGCGCTCGCCGTGGCCGCGCTGCTCGCGTCGTCGTTCGCGATGGTGACCTCCACCGCCGGTGCCACGTCAACGACCGAACCGAGTGCGTTTCCCGTCTGCGGGATCGTACCGAATCCCGCGGTGCACATCGTGTCCAGCGGATCACCTTGTGTGATACGGGTTCGAGTCGGCACCAATGTCCATATCAAATTCCGTACGGGGTTCCGCTGGGGAGATCCCGTCAGCAGCTCGAAGGCCGTCGTCGTGACCACGATCTCGCGCTACTTGATCGGCGTCGACGCGGCGACGCTGCACGCGGCGGCCGTTGGACAGGCCTTCATTCGCACGACCGGCACCGTGGCGTGTCGGCCGGGTGTCGCGTGCCCCCAACTGGCGTTGCTGTGGATTCTCAAAGTGATCGTGACCTGAACGCGTCGGTCACCGTGGTCGTCGACAATCCGGTGATCGCTCCCTTGAAGGGTACTTACATCGCGTAATCGAGTGGTTCGCCCGTCTCGAGAAACGTCTTAAGACTCGACAGCAGCGGCGGCCACCCTTCGCGAATCGCTTCCAGCACGATGCTTCCGGGATCAAAGCCGTCGTGGAGGACGGTGAGTCGGATCACGCCGTGCACCTTCTCGATATCGAAGGTCACCTTGGAGCGTGATTCATTGGCGAACTTCAGTCGATCCTCCTCCGAGTAGCCGTGGGCACTGGCCCACTCGGGCGTGAACGTGTGCCACGTGTAGGAGAGTCGCGACGACGTCGACTCGAGGACGACCTGTTCGGGGTCGCGAATCGTGAGATGTCCCATCTTCACGTCCATCGTCGAACCGACCTTCCAATCCGTGACGAACGAGACGTTCCACCACTTCCTGGTCTTCGTCGGGTCGGTGAGCGCCCGCCACAGGCGCTTGGACGTGGTGTCGATGTAGATCTGGTACTGAAATGAGTCGTCGTTCATTCGCCCTCCAACAGGTTCCAGTCTGTCACGGTGTCGTTCGCGCGACGGGGTTTGCGCGGCGTCACGGACGAGTTTTCTCGCTCTCGATTTTTCGACGAACGTGGACGGTGCGAGCCCCTGGACATCGAGCGCAATGAAGCCAGTGGTTAGCATGACGAGATGTTCTCACGTCCTTCGAGCGTCGCCGTGGCGCACCACGTCGTGCGCGACGCGCTCGAAAACACCCGGCTGAACCTGTGCCGGTAAGACGACCGCCTGAACCGCCGGAGGAACCGGAAGAGGACGAAGAGCCCGAGAGTCGTCGCCGACGGATACTACGAATCGCCGACGTCAACTCCGTCCCGGTACTGACGATCCTGTTCGCCGTGTTCGCCGTGGCCGGCGTCTACCTGGCCGGTCAGGTGATCTATCACCTGCGTGATCTCTTGCTGCTCGGGATGGTCGGCGGATTCGTGGCGTTGATCCTGAATCCGATCGTCGTGTCGTTACAGCACTGGCGCGTCAAGCGTCGCGGCGGCGCCGTGGCCATCGTGACGTTCGTGGCGCTGCTGGCCTTCCTGGGCCTCGCGGTCCTCTTCGGCTATCCGCTGGTCAACGGCATCACCCACTTCGCGCACGCCCTGCCGGGCTACGTGAGCCAGGCCCAACACGGCAAGGGTTGGATCGGACGACTCTTTCGCAAGTACCACGTCGAATCGTGGGTGCGGCGCAACTCCAGTCACCTCACGTCGCTCGCGAGCGGACTCGGAAAGCCGGCGCTGGCCCTGGGCAAGGGCGCGCTCTCGGCGATCCTGGCCCTCGTCGCCATCTTCTCCTTCGTCGTCCTGTTGTTGATCGAGGCGCCCAAGATCCGTCGGTCGCTCTCCACCCTGGTGTCGGCCGAGCGCGCCAAGCGCTACCGCCACATCGGTCGCATCATCTCGCGCTCGGTGTCGGGATACGTGCTCGGCGACATGCTGACGTCGATCACCGCGGGCTTCGTGGTCTTCGTGACCTTGGTGATCGTCGGCGTGCCCTACGCGTTCCTGTGGGCGTTGTGGGTGGCGTTGGTCGATTTCTTGCCGACGATCGGTGGTGCGCTGGCCGGCCTCCCCACGGTGCTGTTTGCGTTCGCGCACTCCTTCGCCGCGGGACTCGTGACCTTGATCGTCTTCTTGGTCTATACCCAGATCGAGAACCACGTCTTGAACCCGATCGTCATGAGTCGCACCGTGAAGATCAACCCGCTGCTGGTCTTCGTGGCGGTCCTCGTCGGCGCCTACCTCGGGGCCTGGGTCGCCGGTCTGGCCGGCGGCTTCGTCGCGGTGCTGCTCGCCGTGCCGATGGCGGCCACGATTCAGGTCATCGTGCGAGAGTGGTGGCGCGCGAGCGAGCCGGATTAATCGCCCGCGTCAAGACGGCGTCACAGTGGCGTGACGTAGGCGCCGTGGATGCCGCCGTCGACCATGAACGTCGTCGCGGTCACGAACGACGCGTCGTCGCTCGCGAGGAACAACACCGCGTTGGCGATCTCCTCGGGTTCACCGAAGCGACCCATCGGCACGTGGACCAGGCGCCGCGCGGCGCGCTCGGGGTCCTTGGCGAAGAGTTCGATCAACAGCGGTGTGTTGACCGGTCCCGGGCAGAGCGCGTTCACGCGGATCTTCTCGCGCGCGAACTGCACGGCCAGTTCGCGGCTCATAGCCAGCACCCCGCCCTTGGACGCGGTGTAGGAGATCTGGGAGGTCGCCGACCCGAGGACCGCGACGAAGGAGGCGGTGTTGATGATCGATCCGCCGCCGCGCCGTTGCAGGTGCGGGATGCCGTAGCGACAACAGAGGTAGACCGACTTCAGGTTGACGTCCTGGACTCGCTGCCAGGCGTCGAGGCCGGTCGTCAGGATCGAGTCGTCGTCGGCCGGCGAGATGCCGGCGTTGTTGAAGAGCACGTCGATGCCGCCGTAGACCTCGGCGGTCTTGTCGTACATCGCGACGACGCTCGATTCGTCGGCCACGTTGACCTGTACGAACAGGCCGCCGATCTCCGTGGCGACCTCGGGGCCGTGCGTGTCGTCGAAGTCCGCCACGACGACGCTCGCCCCTTCGGCGGCGAAGCGTCGCGCGGTCGCTCGTCCGATGCCGCTCGCCGCGCCGGTGATGACCGCAACCTTGTTGTCCAAACGCCCCATCATTCCTCCGTTGAAATAAATACGTTCTTCTCTTCACTGAAGCTGCGCAGGGCGTCCGGACCCAGCTCGCGTCCGATGCCGGACTGCTTGTAGCCGCCGAAGGGCGTCGAGTACCGGACCGACGAGTTCGAGTTGACCGAGAGCGCGCCGGTTTCTATGCCGCGCGCGACGCGCAGGGCCCGTCCGACGTTGCCGGTCCAGATCGAACCGGAGAGCCCGTAGGGGCTGTCGTTGGCGATGCGGATCGCCTCGGCTTCACTCTCGAAGCGCAGGACCGACACCACCGGACCGAAGATCTCCTCGCGAAAGGCGCGGTCCGTGCCGTCGCTCGACTCGAGCACCGTCGGGGGATACCAGAACCCCGGTCCCGAGGGCGCGCTGCCCTTGAAGGCGACCGCGGACTCCTCGACGAAGGAGTCGACGCTCGTGCGCTGACCGGCCGAGATCAGCGGTCCCATCTCGGCGCCCTCGTCGGCCGGGTCGAGCACGCGAAAGCTCTTCACCGCGACCTCGAAGAGTTCCATGAAGCGCTCGTAGGCCGAGGCCTCGACGAGGATCCGCGATCGCGCGCAGCAGTCCTGTCCGGCGTTGTCGAAGACCGCCGAGGGCGCCCCGGCGGCGGCGCGCTCTAAGTCCGCGTCGGCGAAGATGACGTTGGCGCTCTTGCCGCCGAGTTCGAGCGTGACGCGCTTGACCTGCTCGGCACAGCCCGCCATCACCCGCTTGCCCATGTCGCTCGAACCGGTGAAGCAGACCTTGCGCACGGCCTCGTGCGTGACGAAGCGCCAGCCCACGACGCCGCCGTCACCGGGCAGCACCTGGAAGACACCCTCGGGGAGACCGGCCTCGATTCCGAGCTCTTCGAGGCGCATCGCCGTGAGCGGCGTCAGCGTCGCCGGTTTCAGGACCACCGTGTTGCCGGCCGCGAGCGCGGGTGCGAAGCCCCAGCCGGCGATCGGCATCGGGAAGTTCCACGGCACGATGATGCCCACGACGCCGAGCGGTTCGTAGAAGGTGAGGTCGACGCCGCCCGCCACGGGGATCTGCTTGCCGCTGTGACGTTCCGGGGCGCCGGAGTAGTAGGCGAGGACGTCGCGGACGTTGCCGGCCTCCCATCGGGCGTTCGAGATCGTGTGTCCCGAGTTCGCCACCTCCAACTGCGCCAGCTCCTCGATGTGATCATCGACGACCCGCGCGAAGAGGCGCATCAGGTGAGCCCGCCTCGACGGGGTGACGTCGCGCCACGCCGGGGCGACCTGCGACGCGCGCGCGATCGCACGGTCGGTCGCCTCGAGGTCGAAGAGTTCGATCGACCGGACCGGCGCCTCGGTCGCGGGGTTGAGAACCGACAGCGCGGTCATAGACGCTCGAAGCCCCGGTAGCGCTCCCAGTCGGTGACGGCCGCGTTGAAGGCGGCGATCTCGACCCGAGCGGCGTGCGCGTAGTGATCGACGACCTCGTCACCGAAGGCCGCGCGCGCGACGGCGCTGTGGTCGAACAGCTCGGTCGCTTCGGCGAGCGTCGTCGGCACGTGGGCGGCGTCGGCCTCGTAGGCGTTCCCGACGAAGGCCGGGGGCAGCACCAGTTTGTCGTCGACACCCTGGAGACCGGCCGCGACGAGGGCCGCGATCGCCAGATACGGGTTCACGTCGCCACCGGGGATCCGGCACTCGAAGCGCAGCGACGGGCCGTGGCCGACGACGCGGTAGGCGCACGTGCGGTTGTCGTGTCCCCAGAGCAGTGCCGTCGGGGCGAAGGATCCCGCGACGAATCGCTTGTAGCTGTTGATGTTGGGGGCGAGCAGCATCGAGAAGTCCCGCGAGTTGGCGAGCAGTCCCGCGAGGAAGTGCTCGAAGACCTCGGAGAAGCCGTGTTCGCGTTCCCCCGCGAAGACCGGCCGGTCGTCTTTGTCGCGCAGGGACAGGTGGATGTGGCACGAGTTTCCCTCGCGCTGGTCGTACTTCGCCATGAACGTGAGGCTCACGCCCTCCTGGGCCGCGATCTCCTTCGCGCCGAGCTTGAAGAGGCTGTGCTCGTCGGACTTCTCGACGAGCGTGTCGTACTTGAAGGCGATCTCGTGTTGACCGAAGTTGCACTCGCCCTTGGCCGACTCCACGACCATGCCGGCCGCGCGCATCGAGCGACGGATGCGTCCGAGTAGCGGTTCGATCCGCGAGGTGCCCTGGATCGAGTAGTCGACGTTGTACTGGTTCACCGGCGTCATGTCGCGGTAGCCGGCGTCCCAGGCCTGTTCGTAGGTGTCCTCGAAGACGATGAACTCGAGTTCGGTGCCGGTGATGCCGGTCCAGCCGCGCTCGGAGAGGCGCTTGACCTGGGCCTGGAGGATCTGGCGCGGCGACGGGGCGACCGGCACGTGGTCCTCGGACTCGACGTCGGCGAAGATGATGACCGTCTTCTCGTGCCACGGCACCAACCGGGTCGAGGAGAAGTCGGGGGTGAAGGCGAGGTCGCCGTAGCCGCGCTCCCAGGAGGTCAGCGCGAATCCATCGACCGTACGCATGTCGACGTCCGAGGCCAGGAGGTAGCTGCAACCTTCGACGACGCCCTCGGCCAACTCGTCGAAGAAGTACGAGGCGTCGAGACGCTTGCCCTGCAATCGGCCCTGCATGTCCGTGATCGCGACGATGACGGTGTCGATCTCGCCCGATGCGACGAGAGCTTTCAGTTCGTCGCGCGTCGGTCGACCGGCGCTATGTGTACTCACGTGTACTCCTCGTATCTGCGACGTCCGGTTCTAGCGGACGAGGACGATTCTTCAATCTAGGTGCGAGGCTACTCAATCAATCGCGCGACGATTCGTCCGAACCGACGCGCGATTCGCATCGCATCGCCGATGATCACGGTCACGGAGTGTTGGTCTCGTGAGCGTCTTCACGTGTGAACTGCGGGTGACGTCTCGCGGCTCTCGCGACGATCGGTGAACTGTTCGTCAGGAGGAAACCAAGCCAGGGACGTCGGTGACCGTGTCGCGGTTTTTAACAGAGCGAACACATTTCCCCGTGCCGGGCGCCCGCAAAAGTTCTAGTATTCCGCTCAATGGTATAGGCCATTGGAAACGAGGGGGATTTCAGTGTCTCACGAAAGTGTCACCATCGCGCCGACGGCGTTGCACGCCGGCCGCGAAACTCAATACGTCCAACGGGACCAACGCACGGGGAGGGCCGCATGAGCGATAGTTCTCAGATGCAGTCGGCAGACGAGAAGCGGCTCGCCGCACTCGGCTACAAACAGGAGCTCAACCGCGGCTGGAGCGGGTTCTCCAACTTCGCGATCTCCTTCACGATCATCTGCATCCTCAGTGGCTGCTTCACGACCTTCGGCCAGGCGTGGAACGACGGCGGCCCGATCGCGATCTCGATCGGCTGGCCGGTGATCAGTCTCCTGGTCCTCCTCGTGGGTCTTTCGATGGCCGAGTTGGCGTCGAAGTACCCGACCGCGGGTGGCATCTACTACTGGGCCTACAGCCTGGGCGGTGTTCGCTGGGCGTGGTTCACGGGTTGGTTCAACCTCCTCGGTCTCGTCGCCATCACCGCCGCGGTCGACTACGGTGCCGCGTCGTTCCTTAACTCGGTGCTGGCCCTCTACGGGTTCCACTTCATCATCAACTGCACGACGACGAACCCCTCGACGATTCTGCACAATACGTTCATCCTGTTCTTCGTCATCCTCGCCCTGCACAGCATCATCAACGTCTTCTCGTCGCACCTGGTGTCGTTGCTCAACCGGATTTCGGCGTGGTGGATGGTCGCCGGCGTGATCACGATCGTGTTCGTCATGGCCTTCGGTCCCAAGACGCACGAGAGCATCTCCTGGGTGTTCTCGCACCGGATCAACAACAGTGGATTCTCGGGACACTTCTACTGGTTCATGATCTTGCCGTTGGGCTTCCTGCTCACCATGTACACCTTCACTGGCTATGACGCGTCGGCGCACCTGTCAGAAGAGACGCACGACGCCGAGCGCGCCGCGCCGCGCGGGCTGTGGACGTCGATCGCCTACTCGGCGGTCTTCGGCTGGGCGGTGCTGCTCGCGCTGACCTTCGCGGCGACCCACATCGACGCGATCAACGCGGGCGGCGGTGGTGCGGTTCCGATCATCGAGACGGCGCTCAGTAGCAGCCTCGCGAAGCTCGTCCTCGACATCTCCACCGTCGGCCAGTTGTTCTGCGGCATGGGCTGCGTGGCGGCCGCCTCGCGCATGGTCTTCGCGTTCTCGCGTGACAAGGCCGTGCCGGGCCACACGTTGTGGCGACGGCTGAACAAGCACCAGACGCCGACCTGGTCGGTGTTGTTCGTGGTCGTGTGCGCGCTCATCATCACCATTCCGGCGCTGTTCGGTACCAAGGCCGGGTTCCCGGTGGCGTTCTTCGCGGTCACGTCGATCACGACGATCGGTCTCTACATCGCCTACATCCTGCCCGTCTTCCTGCGTTGGCGCATGGGGGATAAGTTCGAGCCGGGCGTGTGGAGTCTGGGTAAGCACTACAAGTGGATCAACCTGATCGCGATCGTCTGGGTCGCGCTGTGCGTGATCATCTTCTGCCTGCCGACGGGACCGGCCGCGGTTCCGTGGAACAGCGGATTCAACTGGAGCGACTTCAACTACGCGCCACTCGTCACGATCGCGCTCGCACTCGGGGTCTGGATCGCCTGGGTGGCCGGCGCCAATAAGACGTTCAAGGGTCCGGTCCGGACGTTGGATGATCCCGACGTCGGCACGCCACAGGACAAGGCGTTGATGCCCACGGATTGAGCTCTTCAGCGAGTCCCCTCCATAGTCCGAGTCATCGGGATATGGAGGGGACTCTTTGCGTTGACGCGACCGTTGTCAGACCCCCATTTGAGGAGTCATCGTGATACGGAGCGACAGTTTGGAAGACGTGAGTTCGTGTTGGCGTGACCTCACCGACGTGCTGTCGGCGGGTGTCACGCGCGTCTTGCTCTACGGTCCGTCGGGGACCGGCAAGACCTACGCGGCCCTGCACCACGGGGTCGGGGCGGTTCCCGCGGAACGACTGGTCTGCACCGAGGACCTCACCTCGGGCGAGATCACCGGCACGTGGATGCCCGTCGGGGAGAATCGGTGGGAGTGGCGCGAGGGTCCGGCGATCCGCGCCTGGCGGGGATCGGGCGGGTTGGGAGGCCGACTGGTCGTCGACGAGGTCGACCGCGCCTCCGGCGACGCCTTGAGCACGCTGCTGGCGATGACCGACTCACCCGAGTCGGCGCGCTGGCGTAATCCGGAGACGAGTGAGTGGGTGCGACCGGGACCGCAGTTCTCGGTCGTTATGACCACCAATATCGACGACCTCGACGACATCCCGCCGTCGCTGCGCGACCGTTTCCCCGTGCGGATCCGTATCGATCGCCCGCCCGCGTCGGCCGTTGCCAGTCTCAGCGACGATTTGCGGGCACCGGCGTTGGCCGGGTCGCTCGGTCCGTCCAGTCGGCGAGTCTCACTGCGGTGCTTCTACGCCTTCGACGAACTGCGACACCACCTGGGGGCGGCGCGGGCCGCATCGCTGGTCTTCGGCGAGGAGGTCGGCGCGAGCGTGCTCGACTCGCTGGCCATCGCGTCACTGACGTGAGCGTGGTACATCCGGAGTTGGTGACCGGTCGTGACGACGGGTTCCTCAGCGCCCCGTGGACCGTCAAGGCCGGTTCGACACGTCGCGGCGAGGCGAGTTGCAACCTGACCGAGCGGATCATCGAAGTCCCCTTGGGCAGCGACGACACGTCACGAGTGGTACGGGCCCACGAGTTGATGCACGCCCGCGTCAGTCCCCACGTGCGCGAACACTGCGGAGTCCTCGACGAGATGTCGCCGCGAGCGCTCGAGTGCGCCGAAGAGCTCCGCGTCAACACGCTCATCGCTCGGTTGGGTTTCAACGTCGCGCTGCTGCGCGACGGCTCCGAGAAGAACGGCGCGCAGCGAATCGCCGAAGGCGACGAGTGGCCCGAAGCGGTCTGCTTCCTCATGGCCGTGCTCGGCACCGGGGGAGAGAAGGAGTACCTCGCGGGCCTCCGTCGGACGCGGCCGACGTGGATGCCGGGACTGCGCGCGCTGCGCAAGCGCGCGCTCGCGCTCATGGGCGGACTCGAGAACGCGGCGCTCGGGGCCACGCGTCTCAACGAGGAGCGACTACCGAGCGGTTACGCCAACGCCACCGTCGTGCTGGCCCGGCTCCTCACCCAATCGATGGACGCGAGGCCCCCGACGACGACGGAGGAGCTGCGCGCGTTCCGCCGATCACTCGAGCCCGGCGGTCGACGACCACCCACCGGTCGCTTCGCTCCCCTGAAGTTCGACGACACGGTGTCGACGTCGCCTCGTCCGAGAAGCTCGGGCGTGCGCCGTGCGCACCCGAGCACGAGCGGCACGTCCATGCGCTATCCGAGCCGACTACTCACCGACGATCGAAAGCGTGCCTTCGCTCGGCGCGCCACCCGTCACGGCGGTATCGTCGTCATCGATCAATCGGGCTCGATGGACATCGACGACGAGTCGTTGACGTCGCTGCTTCGTCGAGCGCCCGACGCACTCGTAGTCGGCTACAGCCACCGACCCGGCGATCACGGATCGACGCCGAACGCGTGGGTACTGGCCGACCGCGGTGCGGTCGCCACGAACATCGCCTCGGGCAACGTCGGCAACGGCGTCGACGGCGCCGTCCTCGCGTGGGCGTTGCGCCGTCGTCGCGGCACCGAGCCGATCATCTGGGTGACCGACGGGCAGGTCACGGACTCCCACGACCATCCCGACGAACGGTTGACCCTCGAGTGCGCCGAGATGGTTCGCCGCCACCGGATCCGACTCGTGAAAGAGCTCGGCGGCGCGGGGCGATCGCTGGCCAGCGGTCGTTCCACCAATCGCTCCGAGTGGCCCCAATTCGGTCGTGTGGGCCGGAAACTCCTTGAAATAACCGCGATTTAGTCGATCTGTCACAGGAGGAATTTACTATTGCATCGAACACTTGTTCGCCTTACACTATACGAACAGGTGTTCGTGAAAGGGGTCAGCGATGGCGGCACTGGAAGTGGAGTTCGAAGAGTCAGAGGTCGAGCGCCCGTACCTGCGCCTCGTGACGACACCGCAGGTCTTTCGCACCGGTCCGACCCTGGCGAATCGTCGCGCCGCACGCGCGCGCATGATGAAGCGGCGCCGTCGCACCCTCGTGGCATCCGCTTTACTGCTCGGCCTCGTGATCCTGGCGTGGCCGGGACACGCGTTCGGGGGGGAGACCGGCGCCGGACTGCCGACCGACCTGGCGAACAGCTCGGTCCTCGCCTCGGGCATGAACTACGTCGTGCAGCCCGGCGACACCGTGAGTTCGATCGCGCGAATGATGAACCCCGTCGACCCGAACGTGGCCCGGACGGCGCTCGTCCGTGAGCTCGATTCGTCGGTCGTCGTGCCCGGCGAGCACGTCCTAATCCCCTAAATTTCAAGGGATTTGGGTGTATCCTCAAGGCATGCGCTGTCCCTTCTGTTCGGCGGACGACGATCGGGTCGTTGATTCGCGTCTGGCCGAGGACGGCGTGGCGATTCGGCGCCGGCGAGAGTGCTCCAACTGTAACCAGCGCTACACGACCTTCGAGCGGATCGAGGAGATCGGCCTGTACGTCGTCAAGCGCTCGGGTGACCGCGAGCCCTTCGACCGCGCCAAGATCCTGCGGGGCATGCGTGCCGCGAGCAAGAACCGACCGGTCGACGAAGAGGTGCTCGAGGCGCTCGTGACCGCCATCGACGAGTCGATGCGCCTGCTCAATCGCGACGTGACGAGCGAAGAGGTCGGGATGGCCGCGCTCGAGGCCCTGCGCGACGTCGACGACGTCGCCTACGTCCGCTTCGCCTCGGTCTACAAGGGTTTCGAAGGAACCGAGGACTTCGCGCGCGAGATCGGCATGCTCGTCAAGACCACCGCGCCCAAACTGCGCGGCTGATGCGCGCGCTCAACCTCCAGCCCCTCAGCGCGATGGCGATCTACGCGCACCCCGACGACGCTGACGTCGCCGCCGGGGGACTGCTCGCCCAGTGGGCCATGGAGGGTTGCGCGGTCCACCTCGTCGTGGTCTGCGACGGCGACAAGGGCTCACACCTGCTCAGCGCCGACGCCGGCGTGGTGCGCGAGGTGCGAGGCGCTGAGGTGGAGTTCGCGGCCGACCTGCTGGGGGCCGCGACCGTCACGCGACTGGCGCGGCCCGACGGTGAGGTCGAGAACGACGTCGACCTGCGCGCGACGCTGGTCGGACTGATCCGTCAGTACCGACCGGAGGTCGTCGTCGGTCCGGACCCCACGGCGACGTTCTTCGCCGGGGTGTACGTCAATCACCGCGACCACCGCGAGACCGGTTGGGCGCTGCTCGACGCGGTCGCCCCCGCGGCCGCGATGCCGCTGTACTTCCCGGACCGCGGTGAGCCGCACCAGGTCACCAGCCTGCTGCTGAGTGGTACGCACGAACCCGACGTCGTGGCCGACATCACGGGCACGATCGACACCAAAGTGAAGGCGGTCCTCGCGCACAGTTCGCAGTTGGCCGGCGACGCCGACGCCATCCGAGAACTGGTCTACGGGCGGGCCGAACAGGCCGGACGGCCGATCGGCGTGCCCTTCGGCGAGGCCTTTCGCAGTGTCGAACTCGCTTACTGAGAACCCTTCGGTCGACGACGCGCCGATCCTGCACGTCGACCTCGACGCGTTCTTCGCGTCGGTCGAGATCCTGGACGATCCGACGCTGCGCGGCAAACCGGTGGCCGTCGGCGGTGGCGGGGCGCGCGGCGTCGTCGCGAGCGCGAGCTACGAGGCCCGTCGCTACGGCGTGCGCAGCGCCATGCCGAGCGTCATCGCGCGGCGTCGGTGTCCGGACCTCATCATCCTGCCCGGTCGCTTCGATCGCTACGAGGCCTACTCGCGACGGTTCCACGACATCGTGCGCGACCTCACACCGGAGTTCGAACCCCTGGGGCTCGACGAGGTGTTCGCCAATCTCTCCAGCCTGCGCCGTTTGAACGTGCGGCCGATCGACGCGGCGGCCGAACTGCGACGGCGGATCACCACCGAGCTGGGACTGCTCTGCGGGGTCGGGTTGGGGCGCAACAAACTCTTCGCGAAACTGGCCTCCAAGGAGTCCAAGCCGACCGTCGTCGACGGACAACTCGTCGACGGCGCGGGCGTCGTATGGGTCAGCCCCGCGCTCGAAGCACAGTGGCTGAGTGAACTGCCGGTGCGCGCCCTCTGGGGCGTCGGCCCGGCCACGGCGGCGAAGTTGGAGAAGCTCGGGCTGCGCTGGGTGCGCGACCTGGCCAAGGTCGACGAGACGACGTTGGCGACCCACGTGGGCACGGCGATGGCCTCGACGCTCGTCGCCTACGCCCACGGCGAGGACAAGCGCGAGGTGACGGTCGATCGAGTCCTCAAATCGGTCGGTCACGACCAGACCTTCGCCAAGTCGTTGAGTGGTCTCGACGCGGTCGTGGAGGCGGCGAAGGCGCAGGCGGCGGTCGTCGCTCGTGCGCTGCGCGCCCAGGGTCGAGTGGCGCGCACGATCACGGTCATCGTGCGTTTCGACGACCTGACGAGTGTCAGTCGGTCCCAGACGCTCCCGTTTGGCGTCGATGACGAGTTCGCGATTCTCGCGATCACCGAGGCGCTGCTCCAATCGATCGACCTCGCCAATTCGGTGCGACTGTTGGCGATCCACGCGTCCTCATTCCTCGAGCGTGACGACAACAACCTGCAGCTGACCTTCGGACTGGATCCGACGTCGAATGACCCGCGCGAACAGGCCGAGGCGATATCGCGTGAGCGCCAGGTCTCGCACGAGGCGTTGCGTGACGCCGTCGACGAGGTTCGCGAGAAGTTCGGACGAGCGGCCGTCGGGGCGGCCTCGGAGCTGGGCGAGCACGGCATCGAGATCGCCACCCAGCGCGGCAGTAGCGCCTTCGGTCCCGAGGAGTTCCAGCACGGTCCGTGACTCCGCGCCGCGTGACCCGGGGGTGGCGCCACTCCGGGCTTGGAGTGGCGCCACAGGGGGATGCACCTAGTCCTTCGTCGCGGCGGCGAGTTTCGGATGACGGCGAAGAGATCGTCTCGTCACTGCGACCGCGTCGGGCGCCCGGACGTCAAGTGATCACTGGGACTTGGCTCCCGACATCCGTCGCGGGCGCTGGCATCGAACTAGAAGTGGATAGGTATGGATGACATCAGAGAGGTCAGTGACGCCCAACTCGTCACGATGATCGCGCGCTACAACGAGGTCGCGCTCGCCGAGACGTACCGCCGGCACGGTGGCGCGGTGTTCGGTCTCGCCCGACGGGTCCTCAACGGGGCGGCCGAGGCCGAGGACGTCACCCAGGAGGTCTTCCTGCGCCTCTGGAACCAGCCCGAACGCTTCGACCCCTCGCGCGGGAACCTGCGGAGCTGGCTCCTGACCCAAAGTCACGCGCGCGCCGTCGAGACGATCCGTTCGCTCACGGCGCGTCGTCAGCGCGAGATCAACGACGCGCACAAGACCGCGCGCGGTGCCTACGACATGCAACACGAGGCCTGGGACGTGGTGTTGGCCGAGGACGTGAAGAAGGCGCTCGAGGAGTTGCCGCCGGAGGAGCGGCGCGCCATCGAGCTCGCGTACTTCGAGGGCTACACCTACGTCAAGGTCGCCGAGATATTGAACGAACCGGAAGGAACCGTGAAGAGTCGAATCAGAAACGGGATGCGACGGATGCGCGCCACGCTGGTGGAGTCCGGGATCGAAGGAGCGGATCGATGATGAGTCACGACGAAGCGAGCGAACTGCTGGCCGTCGCGGCGCTGCACGCCGTCGACGCCGAGACCCTGGCCGCGATCGAAGAGCACGCCGCGACGTGTCCGCGCTGTCAGAGTGAGCTGGACGGCTACCGCGCCGTGGCGGCGGCGCTCGGCAACTCCGTCGAAGAGTTGCCCGAGGGACTGTGGACCAACATCTCCAGTCAACTCTGGGAACGAAAGGGTGACGTCGCGGCGATGCCGCCGCTCGTCGTCGGCGACACGCCGGCCGACGTCGTGGCGATCGGCACCGCCTCGCCACGGTCGCGCCGAGTTCGTGCGGCGGTGGGCGCCCTCGCCCTCGCCGCCGCCGCGTCAATCGTGGTGCTCGCGCTCAGCCTCTCGAGCGCGCAGAACCACGTCACCAACCTGCAGGCCGCGCTCAAAGTGGCGAGCCGGAGCGCGGTGCAACGCGCGATGGCGACACCCGGTCACCAGGTCGTCGACCTCACGAGCGCCACCGACCAACAGCTCGCAAAGTTCGTGATGCTGCCCGATGGCACGGGCTACCTCGTGAAGTCGACCATGCCCGCGCTGGCGTCGAACGACACCTATCAACTGTGGGGGATCGTGAACGGTTCACCGGTCTCGATCGGCGTCATGGGTTCGTCGCCCGGTCAGGTGACGTTCACGCTCAACGCATCACCGGGTCCAACGGAGCTGGCGGTCACGGTGCAAAAGGCCGGCGGCTCGCTCACGCCCGCGAAGAGGTTCGTGGCCTCGGGCCCCGTCGTGGCATCGTGAAACCGGTTCGCTAACGCCCGGTCAGCGTCGGCATGGTTACTCGTCGGACGCTTTCTCGTCTTCGTGCTCGTGCTGATGTTCGGGCGCTGGCGCCGGCTCCGTCGCCGGCGGCATCGGCGTGCGCCGACGACCGAGGAGCCACAGGAACGCGGAACCGACCTTGCCCGGCGGGTGGTGGTGCTCGGACGGTCCACGGCTCGCGCCCGGACCGGACATCCCGTCACCGCCACCGCCGGTCAGCCCGGCCAGCGGGTTGCCACTCGAGTCCGGATACTTCGACACGCGTGCCATCCGGCGACGCGGCTTCCTCGGCTTATCTCCCGCAGACCCCATGGTCGAACCTCTCTTCGGTCATTGATGAACTGGTCCAGTGTTTCACGGAAGCCGATGGGGCGGCGAATCGAGTTTGCCGATGCCGGCCGCCAACACGACCGAGTTCGGTACCTTCAAGAGGCCGTCCTCGGTCTGCAGGGTCACGTAGGTGAGTCCGATACCGAGCACCCACGCGTCGATGACGCCGATGGTGCCCGAACGCACCCGGATGTGCTCGCCGACGCTGAACGGTCGGGCGAAGAGCAGCACCATCGACGCGAAGATATTACCGAGGCTCTGTTGGGCCGCGATGCCGAGGACCACGCCGGCGAGACCGAAACCGATGATCAGGTGGGCGATCGAGACGCCCAACAGCTCGAAGACCGCGATGAGGACGAGCAGGTACCCGACGCCGGTGGCGACGAGGCGCACGACCGCGCCGGCCGCCTCGATCGAACGCCGCGCCAAGAACCGACCCATGCCGTCGGCCAGGTGACCTACGGCGTAGATGCCCGAGATCAGGAGTATGGGCACCGTGATCCAGGTGGTGACCGAGGAGTGCGGCGTCAGGCCGTGTCGTCGTTCGAACTCCGATTTCACGATGATGGCGGCGAGCGCGATGAGGGCGGCCACGATGCCCGAGATCCACACCTGCGAAAGGGATTGTGGCGCTCCTCGGGCTTTTTTGCGGGCCATACCTAACAACCTTAATGACGATGTCCGACCGGATTCTTCCTCATCGAAAGAGCCGCGTCACGGACGACGGCACAGTTGATACCGCAATCGACTGAATCTTCGCGACGTCGAGTGTCTCATGATTTTCCAAGACGGCTCCAAGACCGTTGTAAAGATCGCGTGCCTAAGGTCGTGAGAGCAGTGTGGAAACTTCCAATTGGGCGTGGAACGCGTTCACTGAGACAAAGGATGAGACATCATGATTGTCTTCGGACTGATCCTCTTATTGGTTGGCTTCGTCTTGGCCTTCAAGATTCTCTGGTCCATCGGCATGATTTTCTTGCTCGTGGGTCTGGTGCTGTGGGCGTTGGGTGCCCTGGGACACGCCGTTGGTGGGCGCAAGCACTACTTCTAGATCACCGTTATCCCTGATCCCCGGCTGACGCGTGCGGACGTGCCAGCCCGGGGATTATTTCTTATCTGTTTGTTAGATGTTCCGCCTAAGGTCCGAAGTGACGGACCCACGCCGAGCTCTCATAGGGCGACCGGAGCGAGTTCGCCGAGGGGCTGGAAGACGTTGCACGCGGGATGGGCGGAGATTGTTAATGGTTAGTGGTCATCGCCGAAGATTCGTTCCACCGAAATGAGAACGAAGTGCAACGACTCGATAGCGAGGATGATGCACCAAGAGTTGTAATGATCGGCATGTATTTCGAAGTCGCCGGTGCGGTTGACTTAGTGAACTCGGGTGTCACCTTGGTGACGACGAGCACAGGGCAGTGGCACGGACGCGATGAGAAATGACGTGGCGTCCAAGACAACTCTGTGGTGGGGGACAATCATCCCCATGCGGTTTCATCGACGACGACTTGTTCGATTGCAACCCGGATCAGAGCCCTATGGGGACGCGGCGTCCGTGCGGCCGTGTCCGACACGGCACCCGGCGACGGAGATATAGGGTGGCGCCAGAAAAGAATACCGACCAACGAAAGGACCGCGCCGATGGCCAAGTTCCTCAGCGACGTTAAGACACTTCGCGAAAACGCCCGCAAGAACCTTCGCAAGGGCTCGATCACGGACGCCTACGGCGCCGACCTGCCGAGGGTGCTCGAAGTCTTGAGTCAGTCGCTCGCGACCGAGTTGATCTGCGTGCTGCGCTACCAGCAACACTCCTTCGCCGCCCACGGTCTCGACTCCGAGGCCGTCGCGGCCGAGTTCCTCCAGCACTCGCGCGAGGAGCAGGGTCACGCCGAGTTGATCGCGGCGCGCATCGGCCAACTCGGTGGCGATCCCGATTTCAACCCCGACACGTTCAGTTCGCGCGCGCACTCGGAGTACAAGACGGCGACCAGCCTCACCGAGATGATCAAGGAGAACCTCATCGCCGAGCGAATCGCGATCAGCTCCTACAGCGAGATCATCGCCTGGCTCGGCGACGGCGACCCCACGACGCGCCGGATGCTCGAAGAGATCCTGGCCGTCGAAGAGGAGCACGCCAACGACATGGTGAACCTCCTCGACGACAGTAAGTAGGGCGTCGGACCCTTAGGCGGCGGGACGGGCGCTCGCGCCGAACTTGACCGGGCCGAAGCGGTGGCGAAAGGCGACGTAGACGCCGCCCCCGGCGAATATCGGGAGCCAGTACGTGACGAGTCGATAGGCGAGCGTGGCGATGATCGCGCTGGCGCTGCCGACGCCGGCCAGGACGAGCAGACCGCTGAGGCTCGCTTCGACGACTCCGAGGCCGCCCGGCGTGAGCGGAACGAGTGCGATGACTGCGGTGGCGGCGTAGGCGAGCAGGACGAGCGGCGCGTTCGGGTTCGCGCCCGTAGCGCGCAGCGCACACAGCAGGGCGCAGTAGTCGAAGCCGATGCGACCGCCGATGAGCAGTACCGCCTCTCGCCACCGTCGCCCGAGATTGGCGCGCACCAGGTTTCGCTCGGCGATGAGTCGCTCGGGTAGGTCCTCGGTCTTCTTCTTTTTTCGTCGGGGCAGCGCGTTCACCATACGCTGCGTGATCCGCGCGAGCCACGTGAGGAGGCCGTTCGTCGTGAGGAGCGTCGCGCCGAAGGCCACGATGAGCACGAAGCCCGCGATACCGAGGTACGCGGCGTGCTCGAGTCCCGGACTCACCGGGAGACCTCCGAGGATCGCGGGGAGCACGCACACGGGCAGTAAGAACAGTCCGGCCAGACCGATGATCGAGGCCGCCGCGAGGCCACCGGCCGCGGCGTCGGCGTTGATGCCGCCGATGGCGAGCATCTGAAACTGCACGCCGGCCCCGGCGACGTCACCGGCCGGCAGGACGTTGGTGACGGCGTTACCCACGAGCAGCGCCGCGACGACCGTGAACCACTGCTTCGTTCGCAGCAACAACCGCAGCAGCGTCATCGCGCACACGAAGCTCGCCACTTCGGCCGCCAACATGATCGCGAGCCAGGCGAAGCTCAGGTGGAACAGCTTCGGCCACGCCGAGAGGACCTTGGTGAAGGCCGGCAGCGCGACGTAGAAGGCCAGGCCGGTGACCACGATCGCCGCGACGCGTTTAGCGGGACTGGACGATCTCTTCGGGGAGGCTTCGGTCGTGATGGGTCCAATCTACGGGTTGACGACCTGATCGGCACCTTCGACGCACGGATAGCGAAGAGTCCCGAACTATCGTCGACCCGTGTCTGTTCTCGACGAGTCCAACCTCGATCACGTCGCGACCAGTGCCGTCACGGGCGATCGAACGGCGAGTCATGCGTTTCGACCGGACATCCAGGGCCTGCGGGCGATTGCCGTCATCTTGGTGATCCTCGCGCACGCGAGCGTGCCGGGTTTCGAGGGTGGCTACGTGGGCGTCGACGTCTTCTTCGTCATCAGCGGCTTCGTCATCACCAGTCTGCTACGTCGACAGCCACCGAGACGAGTGCGAAACAACCTCGCGTACTTCTACGCGCGCCGAATACGTCGTATCGTGCCCGCGGCCACGCTCACGCTCGTCGCCACCACCTTTGCCGCCTACTTCTTGCTCGGGACGAACTTCGTGCCGCAGTTGCTCGGTGACGTGCGTTGGGCCTCACTCTTCTCCGAGAACTTTCGACTGATCCGCACTGGGAGCAACTACTTCATCCCGGGCGTCGCGCCGTCGCTCGTGACGCACTACTGGTCGCTCGCGGTCGAGGAGCAGTTCTATCTCTTCTTCCCGCTCGTCGTGTTCTCGCTCGCGTGGTTCACGCCGCTGCGCGCTCGCGCGACGTCGTTGGGACTGTTCTTGGTCGCGGCGATCGCGGCGTCCGCGTGGTACTCGTGGCACCTCACGCCGGTCAGCCCGACGGTGGCGTACTACTCACCCTTCACCCGTTTTTGGGAGATCGCCCTCGGTGGACTCGTCGCCCTGTTGCCGGGGGCGTGGGCCCGGCGCACACCGCGCTGGAACGCGGTGCTCGGATCGCTGGCCCTGATCGGTCTGGGTCTGGGGGTGTGGCGGCTCAACACGATGAGTGTTTACCCTGGTGTGCTGGCGTGGTGGCCCTGTGGCACGACGGCGGTCCTGCTCTGGACCGGACAGGCGAGTGCTCGGGTCGGACCGGCGTCGTTGCTCTCGTGGCGACCGTTGCGCTACGTCGGGGACATCTCGTATTCCCTCTACCTCTGGCACTACGTGTGGTTGATGCTCCCACTGCAGATGGTCCATCCACCGACGTCGTCGTGGGCTCGAGTGATCGAGGTCGCGGGCGCCTTCGCGTGCGCCGTGATCTCGTATCACTTCCTCGAGAACCCGATTCGCCATTCGAAACGCCTCGACCGCGACGGCGTCGCGGTGCTACTGATGCTCTTGATCTGCGTCGGACTGTCGTGGGACGCCACGCTCTGGGTGGGACATCTCGCGCACGTCCACTGAGGTCAACGATCGATGTACATCGCGGCCTCGGGCGTTATCTGCACGTGATAGACGACACCGATGTTGCGCGTGACGTAGGTCGCGATGACGTTCTCGCCCACGTAGCTGAGGTGGATGCCGTCCGCCTCGCGCAGCAGTGACGGCATGTCGTTCACCCGCGCGGCGTCCTCGAACTGACCCTGCGCGTTGGCGAAGAGGTCCCACGTCGGCAGGAACGTCATGCCCGGCACCGTGGTCGCGACCTTCGCGAAGACCGAGTTGATCAGCACCATTCCCTGGCGGTACTCGTTCGGTTGCATGATCGGCATGCCGACCCATAGGACGTACGCGCCGGTCTTCGTGGCGGCGCTCGCCATCTTCGTGACGATGTCGGAGTAAGCCGCCACCCACGGCGCGGAGCCGTACGCCAACACGTGACCGTTCAACCGCAGGTTCTGTTCGTCGTTCGCGCCGAAGGTCATGATCACGAGTTGCGGTTTGTACTGGGCGAGCAACACCTTCTCCTTCGTGGGCCAGTCGTAGAACCACGGCGTGAGGAGTCCGGTCGACGACCTGTCGGCCTGGACGAGTCGCACGGCGTGGTCGTGACCGAGTTCGCGCGCGAGTCCCCAGCCGAGGTCGTTGCCGAGCGAGTCGCCGATCTCGAGGATCGTGCAGTGACCGATCACCGACACCGGCGGGTCCGTCGTCGTCGTCACGTTGGTGGTCGTCGACGTGGACGGAGTACTGGGGAGCGGTGCGCCGGTGGAGAGTCGACAGCCGGCGCCGGGCGGCGTGAACGCCGACATGTTGACGATGGGAGGCGGCAAGTTCTTCAGCGGACCCGACGGCTGGGTGGTCGTCGGTGCCGCCGGTCCGGTCGTCGTCGGCCCAGCGGCCGTCGTCGTCGTCGCCGCGCGTTGTGTGGTGGTCGTGGAATTGGCCGCCGTCGAACGATGTTCGTTCAGTTGGAATCCGACGATGATGAGTGCCGACACGCAGAGTCCGAGTACGACCCGTAAGGCCCAACTGGGACCGGCAACCTCTCGAGTCGACTCACGTGGCATCTAATTCGAATGTAACAGCGAGCGATGAAATTACATCAACAACCACGATGACGAAATGTGAAGTTGTTCCCTACGGATTGACGGTGACGAGCGTGCCGATCGGCGTGTACGGGAAGACGGTCTCGGCACTCGCCCACGGCATCTCGACGCACCCGAGGCTCTGGGGGAAGCCGTAGGAGTAGCGCGGGAACTCGTGCAGCGCGTCGCCGCCGTTGAAGTACGAGACCCATCGGATGCCGGGGTCGCTGTAGTGCGAGCCGTCGGGGTTGAAGCCCGACATCGTCGTCGACAGGAACCGTTCGTACACCGGGTAGGTGCCGGTCGCGGTCGGCGCCGCCGGGATGCCCGTGTTGACCGGCGTGGTGAACTTGACGTGGCCGCCCACGTAGAGCGTCAGGCCCTCGGGAGAGCCTTCGGAGACACTGACGTAGTTGTAGGTCGTGGGGTCGACCTTGTTGTCATGGACCGCGGTGATCAAAGCGCTCCAGGTGACCGAGTCCGCGACACCGGTGGTGGGGAGGTTGTTGACGCTCTGGAAGTTCATCAGGGCGCCTCGAAGGATCACGCCGGCGACACCGACCTGCCACTGCGACTGCAGCGTCGTGGGCAGGTTCGGGTACTTCCACGCGAACGTGCCACTCGTCGGTTGGGATGGGTCACTCTGCGGCGTCGACGCGGTGAAACTGACGGGTAGATAGTCGAGCTCGGCGAGGAGTTGCTCTTCCCACGTCGTGCTCGACGCGACCGACGCGAGGCGTGGTCGCACCGCGGTGAAGCGGCAGGTCGCCGCGCACGTCATGCGGGTGGGCAGTTCGATGGTGTAGATCGCGGCCGGCTCCAGTGATCCGGTGACGACCGCCTGCACCTCGTGCTTACTGATCTGCTCCCACTTGGTGGCGAGGCGGGGCCGCGTCACGAGCACCGGCAGGTCCTTCACCTTCGTGGCGGCGCTGAAGTGGAGTCGCAGCAGCGGCAGCTGGTTGGAGAGCGACGTCGGGAGGTTGCTCGTGATGATGTAGGAGTTGACGGCCGTGGTCGCCGAGGCGCCGAAGGTGGGGACCAGGGCGGCGCCCAGCATCGCCAGGGAGAGGGCAATCGCGCGGGTGATTCGTCTGGTCACCGATACAGGATAGTCAGTGCCGGGAACGATCCCTCGCCGCCTACGATGGGATTGAACGAAGGAGGGGCCATGGTCCTCGCGAAAACAGTCGGCGTGCTGCTCTTGATCGGGCTGGCGCTGTGGATCATCTTCCGGGTGATCGGGATCATCGCGGGCACGATCTGGTTCCTCTTCGAGTTCCTCATCATCGCCGCGGTCGTCGGGGCGGTGTACCACTACTTCAAGCACCAAAAGGCTCACTGAACCCGCGAAGTAGGCTCTTAAGTTCTGGCGGCGTGGCCGAGTGGTTAGGCAGGGGCCTGCAAAGCCCCGTACTCCGGTTCGAATCCGGACGCCGCCTCCAGCAATCTGAGGGCGCCAGCGAATCGTCGCGACTCGTACCGGGCCCGGAAATTCGCGGCGCCCAGGACTATCATCTCGCCGACGCCCGACCGAGGACCGCGGGTCCGCGACCTCTGGCGCCGTGATCCATTCGCTATCGAGTCAAAGGGGGTCATCGTGACCACTACCTCGCATCCGCGTCACCAGTCCGCACTCTCGCACCGTCGAAGGGAACTCGCACTGAGAGTTGTCCCCGTTCTCGCGGTGCTCGCCACCGGTTTCGTCCTGGCGAGCCCCGCGTCCGCCGGGGGCTACTCGATGAAGGTCAGCGGGCCGGCGATCAACAAGATGGGGGCGGACTTCAACTACGTGATCTCCGGTAGCGCCGGTGGGCCGGCCGACCGCGTCGTCGCGTGGGAGCAGTACTACAAGTCGAACGGCTGCGCGCCGACGTTCGCCGGCGAGAGCGTGCGCGCGGTCTTTGAGCCGTCCGGTCTCTACGGTCTGACGAAGTGGACGAACGAGGCGGTGAGCGGCTCGTATTCGGTCACCGCCGCCTTCGGCGCCGCGAACCCGGGCGTCCACGGGATCTGCGCGTATCTGATCAACTACACGACCGGCCAGACCTACGCCGAGGCCGGTGCGTTCTGGAAGAACGTCGCCGCGTAGCGCAGTGACCACGCGTCGGCTCCCGTAAGGTCAGCGGAGCGGTTTCGCGACGAAGGGAGTGCATGGTGAGTGACTCAGGTCTGCCCGGTGGGATGTTCGCCTTCGCGCCGGGTGTCAGTGTGACCCGGATGGGATACGGCGCGATGCAACTCGCCGGCCCCGGGGTCTTCGGACCGCCGAAGGACCGCGACGAGGCCATCGCGGTCCTTCGCGAGGTCGTCGAGCTCGGCATCACGCACATCGACACCAGCGACTACTACGGCCCGTACGTCACCAACGAGCTGATCCGCGAGGCGTTGCACCCCTACCCGGAGTCGCTGCAAATCGTCACGAAGGTCGGGGCCCGACGCGACGCCGCGGGCGCGTGGCTGGAGGCCCGTTCGCCGGACGAACTTCGCCGGGCCGTCCACGAGAACCTGGAGCACCTGGGCCTGGACGCCCTCCACGTGGTCAACCTGCGACTCGGAGGGTTCGCCGGCGCCGAGGCGGGTTCACTGGCCGAGACCTTCGGACCGCTGGTCGAACTTCGTGAACAGGGTTTAATTCGTCACCTCGGGCTCAGCACCGTGAACGCCGAACAGATCAGAGAGGCTCAGGCGATGGCTCCGGTCGTGTGCGTCCAGAACTTCTTCAACGTCGCCCATCGCGAGGATGGCGAACTGGTCGATTCGCTCGCCGCCGAGGGAATCGCCTACGTGCCGTACTTCCCGCTCGGTGGTTTCACGCCGCTGCAGTCAACGGAACTCGCGTCGGTCGCCTCGCGCCTAGAGACGTCCCCGCTGGGCGTGGCGTTGGCGTGGCTCTTGCAGCGTTCGCCCAATATCCTCTTGATCCCGGGCACCTCGTCACGCGTGCATCTGCGCGAGAACGTCGCTGGCGCCGGAGCGGCTCTGTCAGACCAAGACCTCGCAGGACTCGACCGCATCGCGGTCTAGGGATGCGTCGACTTATGTCGCGACGTGGGGACTCGGAGTCGTTCGAGGAGATGACGGCCTCGCTTGCTGATGCGAACGAAGAAGATCGTGCTGACCACCACGTAGATGAGCCACACGAACGCCTGCAATACCGTCGGGCGGTCCGCGTAGCCGAGCAGCGAGTGGAGGACATCTCCGAAACTCGACGCCTCAGAGATGGTCCCGGTGGTGTTCCAAAGTACGTGTCGACCGAAGTCGAGCCAGTGCAGTTGCTGCATGTTCTCGATCGCGTCAGCCAAGAGGCCCGCGGCGAAGACCATCAAGAGGATCCCGATGACTTGGAAGAATCTGCGCATGTTGAGCTTCGCCCCCAGTTTGAATATGGCGAAGGCCACGCTGAGCGCCACCGCCAGACCGAGGGCGGCCCCTAACAGCAGCAGTTTTCCATGAACTGGCGACGCCGCCTGTCGGTCGCTGGCGAAGATGATCGCCAGCGTGAAGACCATCGTCTCCAATCCTTCGCGCCCGACGGCTTGGAAGGCCAGCAGACCCAACCCCCAGCGTTTGCCCTTGGTCAGTGCGAGGTCGCTTCGCTGCTCCAGCTCCTTGGCCAGACCTTTGGCGTGCAGTTGCATCCAGAAGGTCATATAGGTGAGGATCACCGCCGCGAGTAGGTACGTCGCGGTCTCGAAATAGGTCTGAACGTTCGAGCCCTCGTAGTGGCGGATGAGGAAGTAGGCGGCGATGCCCCCGCCCAGGGTCAGTACGAGGGCGGCGGCGACGCCGGTGAAGACGTCGCGATAGTGGCGCCGCTGATCGATCCGCTGCAGGTACGCGAGAAGAATGGCCACGATCATGGACGCTTCGATTCCCTCGCGAAGGAAGATAACGAAGGTTGGTATCACGGAGTCAGGGCCTTAGAGATGGGGGAGAACCGAAGAGAACTGCATAACGTGCTTTGTGGTGCGAGACAACGGCGACCGCTCTCGATCGTCGATAAGGCTATTCAATATTAGGCGTGCCTTATATACTTTGTCAACACGGCTATGTTGTAAATAGCGATTGAGTCGAAGGAGGTGCACCGTGCGTGACGAATACCATCCGCCGCTCGAGGAGTATCTCCAGGTCATCGAACAGCTCACCGACGAAGGCGTCACCGTCATCCAGGCCCGCGTAGCCGAACGGCTCAACAAGACGGCGCCGTCGGTGTCAGAGATGATCGAACGACTGGTCGATGAGGGCTACGTCACTCGTGACGGTCGCGAGCTCCGTTTGACGACCAACGGTCACGACGTGGCCCGCAGCGTGATCCGCAAACACCGCCTCGCGGAGCGACTCCTCGCCGACGTCATCGGTCTGCCCTGGCACCTCATCCACGAAGAGGCCGGCCGTTGGGAACACGTCATGTCCGACGAAGTCGAGAAGCGGATCATCGAGCTACTGGGCGACCCGGCGACGTGCCCGCACGGCAATCCCATACCCGGCAGCGCTCATAAGGTCGTTGACCGCGGCGAGCAACGACCAATGGCCGTCGGCGTTGAGGGCGACGTCTTTCGATTCGCTCGTTTGACCGAAGAGGCCGAGACCGACTTTCAGTCCCTGCGTGAGTTCAATGAAGTGGGATTCCTCCCGAGTGCCACCGCGTCGATCCGGGCCAAGGACGCCGACGGCACGATCGAACTCGACGTCAATGGTTCGTCGCTGCGGATCCGCCCCAAGATGACGAAACAGCTCTTCGTCGTGCCGGTCGCCTAAGCGCCGGCCGGCAAGACGCTCACGAGGGTGCCGATCGGGGTGTAGGGCCAGAGGTGCTGGGCGTTCGCGAAGGGCATCTCGACGCATCCCAAACTCTGGGGATAGCCGTACTGCGAGCGCAAGAAACCGTGAAGCGCGTCGCCGCCGTGGAAGTACGAGACCCACGGGATGCCGGGGTCGCTGTAGTGGCCGCCGTCGGGGTAGGTGCCCGACATCGTCGTTACGGTGAAGCGCTCGTACACCGGGTAGGTGCCGCTCGTGGTCGGCGCGCTGGTCACGCCGGTGTTCACGAAGGAGTTGTAGACGTGGTGGCCGTTCACGTAGAGCATCAACTTCTCCGGCAGGGGATTCTGGCTCACGACGACGTAGTTGTAGCTGTTCGGGTCGTACTGGTTCTTCGCAGCCGCGTGGAGGAGGAGTTGCCAGGTCTCGGGGGTCATGCCGGTGTTCCAGGAGAGCCCGTGCACGGCTTGGAAGTTCATCAGGGCACCCTGCAAGACGACGTTGCTGGTACCCACCGACCACAACGAACGAAGCGGTCCGACGATCTTGGGGAAGCGCCACACGAAGGAGCCTTTTTGCAGTGACGTCCGACTCGGCTTCTTCGTCGGCTTCTTGCGCGGCTTGGTGGTTGTAGTGGTCGGCTTGGTGGTCGTGGTGGTCGACACGATTGTCGTGGTCGACGCCGGCGTCGTGGTCGTGGTGGAAGGAACTGTCGTCGTGGTGGTCGGCACGGTCGCGGAGGTGGGCACGAACTTCACGGGTAGGTAGCGAAGGGTGGCGAGGAGCTGATCCTCGAGGCGTATCGAAAAGGCCGTGTGAGCAGCGAGGACGCTGCTCGAACTCGTTCGTCGAGCCGGAGAGGTACTGCGCTGTGCGCCGCTCGCCGAGAGAGAGAAAGGAGTCATGACCAGGGACCCGACCAGGATCGAGGCCGTGACCGTGCAGCTGAGGAGGGGGCGTTTTGCGAACTGCACTTTGGGAAGTTTACAACTCCGGCGTGGTCACCAACCGTCAGAAGAGCCGCGAGACCAGCGATTTAACAATTCGTCATCCCGCTCCGAGGTGCTCCCGGGCGGTTCGCAGCTACTCCTGGTGGCGACGTCGTCGTCGCATGTTCGTGAGCACGGACGGTGCCCAGCCCGCGTCGACCGAGTTCACGTTGGTCCCGGGCGGGTTGATCTCGTCGATGCGGTCCAGGACGTCACTCGTTAGGTGGACCTCGGTCGCGCTGAGTTGCGATTCGAGGTGCTTCATGGTGCGCGGCCCGATGATCGGCGCGGTCACCGCCGGGTGCTCGAGCACGAAGGCGAGCGCCAGTTCGATGAGCGAGACGCCGGCGTCCGCGGCGAGCGCGGTCAGCTCGTTGACGGCCTCGAGCTTGCGCTGGTTCCCGGGCGAGTCGAGGGTGTAGCGGTCTGGTAGGCGAGCGGCACGTCGAGAGGAGTTCTTCTTGCCCTCGCCGAACTTGCCCGCGAGCCAGCCGCCGGCGAGCGGGCTCCACGGTATGACGCCCATCCCGAATGATTGGGCCGTTGGCAAAACGTCGCGCTCGATGCCGCGCACGAGGATCGAATAGGGGGGCTGTTCGGTTCGGAAGTGCTCGTAGCCGCGTCGCTCGGCCGCCCACTGGGCGGCGACGATCTGCTCGGCCGGGAAGGTCGAGGATCCGAAGTAGCGGATCTTGCCCTGGTGGACCAGGTCGCTGAGGGCACCGAGGGTCTCTTCGATGTCGGTCGTCTCGTCGGGACGGTGGATCTGGTAGAGGTCGATGTAGTCGGTCTTCAGCCGCTTCAAGCTGTGCTCGACCTCGGCCATGATCCAGCGCCGTGAGTTACCCGAGGAGAGCGGGTCCTCACCCATCTGTCCGTGGACCTTGGTCGCGAGCACGACACTGGAGCGATCGATTGACGACAGGGCCTTGCCGACGATCTCCTCGGACTCGCCCTGGGAGTAGACGTCGGCGGTGTCGATGAAGTTGATGCCGGCGTCGAGCGCCTTGTGAATGATCTTGATCGAATCGTCGTGATCGGTGTTGCCCCACGCGCCGAACATCATGGCGCCGAGACAGAGGGGGCTTACTTTGAGGCCGGTACGGCCGAGGGTGCGTAGTTCCATTTCCTCACCATATGTGGTGAGGGGACCCGGTGCGACGGCCGGACGTCGCGTGTCAGACGCCGAGGCTGCTCTTCGCCGCCTTCTCGAAGATTCGATACGGGAGCAGTCGTTTGCCCATGATGCCCATGCGCTCGTCGAACTTGCCCACCGAGACCCGTCGCGGAGGGTTTTTGCTCCTCAGTATCTTCTCGACGACCTTGGCGACGTCGGCGGGATCGGCGCCGTTGTGTTCGTCACGTTCCATCACCGCGATCGCCTTCTCGCACGCCGAGCGGTACGGGTCGTCGTCGGCCACCTCCACCTTCTTCCGCGCGGCCGTGAAGTCGGTCTTGAAGTTGCCCGGCTCGACGAGCGTCACGTGGATGTCGAACGGAGCCACTTCGTAGGCGAGAGATTCGGCGTACCCCTCGAGCGCGAACTTGCTCGCGCTGTAGAACGACTGGTAGGGGATACCGACGATCCCGCCTATGGAACTCATGATCACGACTTGTCCGCCACCGTGTTCGCGTAGTCGGGGCAGAGCCGCGTTGACGACTCGGACCACGCCCCAGAAGTTCGTCTCGAACTGCGCTTTCGCGTCCTCGATCGACGTACGTTCGGCCGCACCGGCCAGTCCCCACCCCGCGCAGGCGAGGACCGCGATGACCGGACCGTACTCGGCGTCGAGGCGGCCGAAGGCATTCGCCACCGAGTCATCACTGTCGACGTCCATCGTGGCGCCGTGCCACGTACCAGCCGAGGTACCCCGACGACTTGCTCCGACGACGGTCCAACCGACGCTCGCGAGGTGATTGGCGCACGCGAGTCCGATGCCCGCCGATGCGCCGGTGATGAGGATGGCTGACTTGTTCATGGGACACTCTTGCTCACGAGGAATCGCCCGTCAAAAGTGATGGCCGACGAAGATTGCAATATGGCGAAACTTCGGGCAAAGGCCCGTATTGACTTACGTGTGACAAGGAAATGCAAGGATGGGCCCGTGGCGACGAAGAGATACCAGCGAGTGCCAGAGCTCATCTTGGGATTCGATACCGAGACAACCGGGCTCAGCGTCTCGAGTGAGCGAGCCATCTCGTACGGCTTCTGCGCCTACCGCTTCGGAGTTCCGGTGTGGTCCGAGCAGTTCTTCGTCGTCCCTGATCGTCCGATATCGCCCGGCGCCAAGAGGGTCCACGGCCTTTCCGTCGAGGACATCGAGGCGAAGCGGGGGATTGAACCGGTCTACAACGTCGAGAAAGGGTTGGCCCGCGCGGTGCAGATCCTGCGCGACTATCACGCCTTGGGCGCCTACGTCGTTGGATCGAACGTCGTTCGCTTCGACTTGGAAATGCTGCGCCGCAGCTGCATCTCAGTGCTCGGAATGGAACTCAACGATGAGTACTTCGACATCTCACTGTTACGGATAATCGACGTCGTGGATCACGACCTCGCGATCGATCCCAGTCGAGAGTTCCGACCGCGGCGGGGTCAGGACTACTTGTGTCGTCACTACGGGGTCACTCCGGGCGGTCACGACGCATTGAGCGATGCGCGCGCGGCCGTCGAAGTGTTCCTGGAGCAGGTCGTCCACAACAACGCGGGACAGGCCTCGCTCGTTCTCGTATCGGATCCTGTCGATTTTGTCGAGTCGTTCGACACGTCCGCAGAGTCATTGCCCGCCAAAAGGAAGTTCATCAAATGGTAGGGTTGTCTCCCTGAGGGGCCGTTGGCGCAGTCTGGTAGCGCACTTGCATGACACGCAAGGGGTCGCAGGTTCAAGTCCTGCACGGCCCACTGACAAAATCCTTAGTTAGAGTCACTGTCGTCGGACATTTCTGTTCAGAAACTCGCCTCGAGCGACGCCGTCAAGAAGACAAGACTCGTGGAAGCCCAAAAGACGGCAGGACGTCCTTGCCGAATGTAGTGACCGCCGAGATATGACGTCCAGACAACGTCAACACAGCAAAACCACTCGCGTGGAACAGACCCGTTTGGGAATCACGAACGTAGTACGCGAGTGCGGGCTGGCGATTCGCTCGGGTCGGAACAATCCGCATCGAGGGTCCGGGACGGAACAACGTCGCGCGGAAGTAGCGTGCCGCGTCCTCGCGACCCTTGCACTCCCCGGCCACCGGCGGCATTGTGACTGAGACGTCTTCGGAGAGTAGGGCGAGGAGCTCGTTCACCTTTCCGGTTTCGAACGCAGCGGTGACGCGGGTGACGATCTCTTGTTCAGTTACGGAGTTGGGCGCAGGGGGAGACTCGCGATCCTTAGCGGCGACGAGGTGATCGTGCAAAGTCGCTCGAGCGCGTTTGAGGGCGCTCTCCACTGAAGCCTCCGTTGCGTCGATCATCTCGGCCGCTTCACTGGCTCGGTAGCCGAGGACGTCGCGAAGCACCAGCGCCACCCGCTGCCGGGGTGGGAGCAGTTGCAGGACCGTGATGAATGCCAGCGACACCGACTCCCTTGACTCGTAT
>JBEKCK010000017.1:0-41390 GCA_050014915.1 Acidimicrobiales bacterium
CGATGGCATGCAAGGGGTCCGGGGTTCGAGTCCCCGTACCTCCACGAAATAAATCGCCTAGGCCAGAAGAAGTCGTTTGCGGCCTTCACCCGATGTCTAGATCAGTCGCCAATGTAAGGTTGGCTTCACGACAAATGCTGGCTCAACGAGATGTCTTTCAAGGAAAGTATTTCAGCTGAATTCGTCAGAATTATTCAGAAGCATCGGCGACGAACAATGGGAGGGAGCAGGAATAGCGATGGCAAGGAAACGAAAAGCCAAGAAGATTATGAGAAAAGCTGAACGTCGAGCGGAAAAGATTGCCGAGGAAGCGAACGACAGGGCGAAGGCCATCGTGGACAAGGCCAAGCGAAGGGCCGCCAAAATCTCGGGTGAGGCTGGGGACCAAGGCAAAGAAGGCTCTGAGTCTCTGAAGCGTAAAGCAAAGCGCAATATCAATGAGTCAGTTGACATCGCTAAGCGAAAGGCCAAACAACACACCGATGACGCCATTCGTTCGGCAAAGGACAAAGCTAAGGAAGTTGCCGCAAAAGCGGTGAGCGAGGGTAGTCACGCAGTCGCCGAGAAGGGACATCAAGCGATGGACAAACTCCGAGAGTCCGGTGATAAAGCTAGCGAAGCCCTGTCGAACTAGTTGAGTCAAGTCGTACAGGCAGCGACTGTCTACCCGACCAATCTTTTGACAATCGTGGTTCAGCGGTCGGCTTACCGAGCGACGCCTCATGCCCAGGTTCGTTACGCGTCAACTCTGCGCGAGACGGCGTACCTTTCTACGTCGTGGAATTTGCATACCGCACAACGTTCGCGGGTATCCGGCTGCTAACGCGAGATCAGAGCGAGTTCGTCGTCACCGTGACTCGGTTGAGCGAACGAGTGCTTACCGAGACGACCCGCCACAAGATCGTTACTTTGGAGTAGAGGAAGTCCGCCGCCGAGAGCCCGCGACTTCGCGCGAGACTGGGATCGGCGTGGGCATAGCCCGTGAACGTCACCTTCGCCCCTGGTGAGAGTTTCCTCGCCAACGCCTGGAGTTGCGCCTTGTCCGACGGACTGAGCGCGAAGCTCCCAGCCGCAAAACTCAGGTTCACTGCGGCCGGTATCTTTGAGTGCTTCCCCGGAGCGGTCGTGGTTGGACCTGACGTCAGGGGCGTGATCGCGAAGGTCAGTATTGCCATCGCACCGGCCGGCTCCGCGCCTCCCGTCTGGAGTAGGCAGCACGTCCACGGAGTTCCCGTTCCGGTCCAGTAGCCGTTGTTGAGACTCGTGAACGAAGGAGCCGACATTGGCGTGCCGCCGAAATTATTCAAGGAGAAGCCGTTATTGGCGGGCAACGACACCACGACGTCGACATCCATGTTGGAAACCAGGTCGATCGTCACCACGCACTGGGTCGCGCTCGACGCCACGCAGGTTGCATTTAGAGTCCCTTGGGCCGACGCGTTCGCGACGTACGTGGACGCACCAATGACTGTGCTCAGGAGCGCGACCACGGCCAAGCGCGAAGAGATCCCTCTCAACCTCATGCGAGCATCATAGGTGGCGACCTTGGCGAGCACCAGGGTTCCAAATCCGTGACGTGAGCCCTGGAAATGAACCTTGACGCCACAGTGCTACAGAGCGCCACGCCGTGAACGTGTGCGATAGTTGGCCACCGTCACGTGAAGTCGGAGGATCGAGGCGTCACACGAGGTGATTGCGACGCTTTATCGCCAGTGCCCGTGCTTGATCGGACGTGCGCGGCACGCCGACGGTGGACATCGCGATGACGAACTCCGTCGCGGCCTTCACACCGTTCAGGAACAGTTCGTTCTTCTTCTCCTCGGACAGGTCGAACTCCGTCGTCGTGACGTCGGCGTGGTCGACGAAGATCGTGCGGGCGGCGGTCGACTCATCCACGGCGTAGGCGTCCCATTCGTTCATCATGGTTTTCATGCAGTGCAGGGCGACCTCGACGGACGACTCGACGTTCTTGGTCGGCGGGAAGTGGCTCTGCAGCTTCGACAGCTTGATGCCGATCGTGGGCCAGCGCGGTGGCGCCAGGTCATCACGATCGAAGGCGTGGATGGGAAAGTTCGCCAGCATGCCGCCGTCGACCCACGTCTCGCCACCCGCGTCGTAGTCGACGGGGATCGGTAGTCCGCTCGGGCCGGGGATCTCATAGGTCGCGTTTCCAGATTTGATCTGCACGGGCTCGAAGAAGATCGGGATCGACATGGATGCGCGAACGGCCGCCACGGGGTCCTGATCGTCGGCTGTGAATCCGTATAAGGGGTAGTCCCAGGGAAGCTGCACCAGCTGACCCCGAGAGATATCGGACGTGTGCACGACCAAGCGGTAGTTGCGTCCCTCTTGCATGCTCATCTCCGCGTCGGAGTCCGTGTCCAGTTTCAGGTCAGCGAAGGTCCGTACGCCGAGCTGGTCGTGCAGGATCGGACGAAGCCATGTCTCGAGGTAGTCACCCGAGTAGAGCCCCGGTCTTTCCGCGAGTATCGCCACGTCGAGGGCGACCTCGCCGGGCTTGCCCGTCAGGTGCTGGAAGAGTTCGTGAATCTTTCCTGTCGGCATGAACTTCATGAAGTCCAAAGTCCGAATCCACTGCAACAGATTGGTCATCGGCTGGTTCGACTGCGCAAGTCCGGCGATGAGGCTCGCGGCGATCGCTCCGGCGCTCGTGCCGGCCACACCGCGGAAGGAGTAGCCGGCCTCATCGAGGACGAGCACCGCGCCGATGAGTCCGATGCCCTTCACCCCTCCGCCCTCGAGCGCCAAGTCAGCCCGCAACTCCTTGCGCAGACCATTTTGGGGATTGGGCCAGCCGTCAAGAACTCGGAGTGCTTCGGCGGCGTCGAGAAACTGCTGCTGGTACGCGGCGTCACGTTCGTAACCGCGCGGAGTATTCGAGAGTGAAATGGTGCCAGTCACTAGAACCTCCGAACAGGTAACTCGTCAGTGGACAGCAGCAACGCTAGGTCCCAGAGAGACCTTGCTGGGACGTTTGTTGGAGTCAAAGAATCCGGGACCTGTGTTCGGCCCAGTAGCGATCTCGCAGAACCCGCTTGTACAACTTGCCCGTTGGTAAACGAGGCAACTGAGCCTCGAAGTCAATGGACCGCGGGCATTTGGGATGCGCGAGGTGCTCACGGCAGAAGTCGATCAGTTCCTGAGCCACTTCCGGCGACGATTCAATACCCGGCATCAGTTGCACGACCGCCTTAACCTCTTCGCCCAGGTCGTCGTTGGGCACACCGAACACGGCCGCGTCGGCCACCTTCGGGTGCGTGATGAGCAGGTTCTCGGCTTCTTGGGGGTAGATGTTGACCCCTCCCGAGATAATCATGAACGTGGCACGATCCGTGAGGAACAGGTAGCCGTCCTCGTCGAGGTACCCGACGTCGCCGACCGTCACGAGCGACCCGTCCGGAGAGGTCGACTCCTTCGTCTTTTCGACGTCGTGGAAGTACCGGAACGGAGAACCGGACTTGAACCACAATGTCCCTGGTTCGCCCGGGGGCAACTCGTTCATCTGGTCGTCGCAGATGTGGAGCTCGCCCAACAGCACCCGGCCGACGGTGCCCGGATGTTCGAGCCACTCCTCGCTGTCGCACGCCGTGAAGCCCATCCCTTCGGTGGCGCCGTAGTACTCGCGGATGATGGGTCCCCACCAGCCGATCATCTGTTGCTTGACCGGCACGGGGCACGGGGCGGCGGCGTGGACAGCGACCTCGAGACTCGAGAGGTCGTGCCTGGTTCGAACGTCCTCGGGGAGCTTGAGCATTCGCGAGAACATCGTCGGCACGAGTTGGGTGTGCGTCACCTGGTACCGCTCGACCAACTCGAGGTAGTGCACGGGTTCGAAGGACTCCATGATGATGACCGTCCCGCCACTACGCACGGCGAGATTGACGGCCGTCTGTGGTGCCGAGTGATATAGCGGCGCCGGTGAGAGGTAGGTGAGTCCGTCGCGATAGCCCCACAAGTTGTGAAGGAACTTATACAGCGACGTCGGGTTGTCCGGCGGATTGTCGGGCAGTGGACGCACGATGCCCTTAGGTCGTCCCGTCGTTCCAGACGAGTACAGCATCGCGCCCCCGAGTCGCTCATTCTCGATTGGCGTCGAGAGAAACGACGAGGTCGCTTCTTCGTAGTCAATGAAGATGCCATCGCTCTCTCCGAGGCCGACGACGAAGCACGCGATCACGTCCGGACACTGGTGGAGTGCCTCACGGGCGACCGGCAACAGTGCCCGGGACGTGACGAGAACCTTCGACTCGGAGTTGTTCACGATGTAGGCCAGTTCCTCCGCCGTGAGGTACGAGTTCACGCAAGTGAAGTACAGGCCACTTCGCTCACCGGCCGAACAGACCTCCAGGTATCGGTCGTTGTTCTCCATGAAGATCGAGAAATGATCGAGTGGTTCGAGCCCGAGATCGGCCAGGAGGTGGGCGCAGCGGTTGGCCCGGGCTTCGAATTCGCGATAGGTGACCACGGTGCCAGTGGTGGCCATGATGAACGCCGCCTGGTCGGCTCGATCGATCGCGTGCTTACCCGGGTACATGGTCCCCCTCCCGAACGACTTCGAGAGTACGCGATGAACGCGTGACAAGGAGGCTCCAGGAGACCGGTCGTTGACCACCTCGAATGCAATACCGTCAGCCTTCAACTTGAGGCGTTACTAGTGACCGCGTTGCCAGTTGAACCTCTTGATTACCAAGACGGACACGCCGTTCGGCGGAGGCGGCGAAAACGCCGTACGAGGAATCGGTCGCCCCAGTGAGCACTGAAACTCCTTGCGCCATCTATTCGCTCCTTGGGGCGTCCCGTAGACCCAGCGCTCCGCCACGTGCCACGGAACGATCACGTCGGCGCGGATCAGTCGGCTCCCCGGAGCGGTGAGACGCCGCAGGAGAGCCACCGAGATGCCGAACGGAGGATTCGAGACAACACGAAATGGCCTTCGCGGTAACCGGACGTCGGCAGCGTCAACTTGGACTACCGTGACTTCATCCTTGGCGAAGTCCCGCCGAAGATCATTGGCTCGAGATGGATGTAGCTCAATTGCGATGACGCGAGCGCCCCGATTGACGAGCGGGCGAGTGAGCGCGCCGGTTCCCGCACCGATATCGAGAACGAGGTCGCCGGAAGTGATGCCGGCGTTTTCAATGAGCCGCTCGGCCCACCGACTATCGAGCCGGTGCCATCCCCATCGTGTCCGTTCCCCGGACACGGTAAACCATCGTGAACATCGTCATACGCTGACTCTACGCCAAATCGGCCGCGAATAGGCCTTCTTATCTGGACCTTTACCATTCACGATTGCTCTGCCTTGACACAGTGATGTCATCATGATGTTACTGTGATATCACCACTATCGGAGACGAGACACTTATGTCTGATTTGTCGAAGCGCGAGACCATTCAGTTAGTCGGCGGACGTCGAGTTGACTACATCGAATACGGCGACCGTAACGGTGCACCCGCCATCTACCTGCACGGAACTCCGTCGTCGGCGCGCGAGGCTCGTTGGCTCCATGATCCGGCATTGGCAGCGCACGTTCGTATCATCTCCATCGATCGACCCGGCTATCAGTCGTCTGATCAAATCGCGTCTCCAGCATTCGAGAAGTCCGCGAAGGTGGTCGTCGACGTTGCGGCCCATTTGGGGCTCGAACGATTCAGCGTGATCGGTTTCTCCGGTGGCGCTGGCAGTGCGCTCGCGACGGCCGCCGAGGCACCGAACCGCGTGATCTCCGTACATCTCGGTGGAGGCATGGGGTCCGTTGCACCAGAGATGAGGAAGGTCCTTCCCGTCTCCCGGCGCATCTTCTTCAAAGTCGCCGCGAAGGCACCACCCGTCGCCAAGTCCTTGCTGCGTCTCATGTCGAAGCGCATGAACAAACTCCTCGGTCCGAAGCTTCAGATGCCCACGCTCGCCGTCTTGGAGTTACTCGAAGGACCGGCCAAGGGCGTGCAAGTGAACGCGGCCGAGGAGTTCGCGCGTTCGAACCCGCCGGAGGAACTCGGCGCCTGGGCCTCTGAGTACCTGGAAGGCGCGAACGCGATCGACGCGGTCTGGGGCGACATGTCGTCCCTCTCGCGACCGTGGTCCTTTGAGCTCAGTACGCTCACGACACCAGTCGAGCTATGGCACGGCACCGCGGACAGTACCGTGCCATTCCGCTATGCGGAGTCGCTATCCCAGCAGCTTCCCAATGCAACCCTCCACCCGCTCGAAGGCGAAGGGCACTTCGTCTTCCTCACTCACGGTGCGGAGGTGTGCCACTCGATCGAACAACGTTCGTAGGCTCCGATCCGTTGTATCAAGGACGAGAGATCGGCAACGCCGTCACCCTTGAGCGAAGAGGCGTTCAGACGATCGTGACGTGTTGGCTGTGCATCTCCTCCATTGACGGCAGCGGATCACTAACGTCTCGCGCGGCAACTCGATGATGGTGAGAATTCCGCCTCGAACGCGAGACCGCGTCGTGTCCCGCGCGACCCATGACGAAGGCTCCGAAGGCCACGAGAAGGATGCCGGGGCCACTGGCGTACCCCATCCAATACGCGAACGTCATAGACGGTGACGCCGCGTGAAAGTACGCGCTCTCGATCGCGGGCCAGATAACCGGCGTCACCGTGAGCCACGCACCGCACAGGAACAGTACGAGTCCCCACGTTGCGAACACGTAGGTCGAACGACGGCCACGTGGCCGGCGAGCCGCGCCGATGATGAGCATGCACGCGAGGACGCCCACCGCTCCGGGCACCAAGGCCCCGAGCACGTGAACGCGGTCCCATGTCCACGACGACGTCCCATCCGCGGAGTAGCCGAAGAGGGGCCCTACGAATGGGATGATCCCCGCCCACGCAGCAAGCATTAGAGCGAGAAATCCCGAGATGATCAGTCCCGCAGAAGCGCCGGAATCGTGAGTCGCAACGTCGATCGGCCCGCGGTCGGAACTTCCGTCCCAATCGGTTCTTGAATCTGGCCGTCGAGCGACAGCGGCGGCGTTGGATGCCATTACATCCGTCACCGGTTCGTCAAGGCGTGTATCGGTTGAGTGATTGAGCAAAGTCATACTTCCTCCTTTGTCACAATCAATTTTATTTTGGGAAGATTCAGAGTTTCCTGTGAAGTTCCCAAGTGGCCGTCGCCGTCGATCGAATCATGACGTGAGTAGGGAATTCAACTTCGACAAATTTTCCATACATTTTGCAAAGCGTTATGAAGCGATCACCCCGAAGACTCGCCGTCGCCGAAGAATCCGGGTCTCAGTCGGTTTCGTTGCAGAGGTACACTCGGGCTCGGCGTCATGCCGTCGCGACACGGGGGTGGGCGTGCGACTCGAAGAGAGTGTGAGAGGCGCGTCGCACGCTGAGGTCGTCGACCGCTTGAGCGCCTTCTTCGGAGCGCGTTCCGTGGTCTTGATCGGCGCAACGGATCGCTCGCCGTGGTCGATCTGGACCTACATGAATCTGCGCCAGCACTCGCCCGACGTCACCGTCCACGTCGTCCATCCCCATCACGAAGTGGTCCACGGTCAGCCGGCATTGAAGTCTCTGAAGGAGCTCGACGGTCCGGTCGACCTCGCCTACGTCATGGTCCCGACGGCCGCCGTCATGGAAGTCATGAATGAGGTCGCCGACGCCGGGATCACGAACGTCGTCATCCTCACGGCCGGTTTCGGTGAAGCCGGCCCTGACGGCGTCGCGCTCGAGTCTCGACTCGTGGACCTCGCCCACACCCGTGGCCTAACCGTGCTCGGTCCGAACGGCAATGGGTTCATCAACGCGGCTGGTGGTCTCACGCCCTACGGCCTGCTCATCTCGCCGCCCCTCGACGTCGGTCCCGTCGGCATCGTCCTGCAGTCCGGCGGTCTCGCGAGCGCCGTACTCACGGGCGCGCAGGCGCGCGGCATCGGACTGAGCCTGCTGGTCTCGACCGGCAACGAGGCACTGACGTCGGCCTCGGACATCATGCGCTACCTGATCGCGGACGACCACACAAAGGTCATCGCAACCTTCTTAGAGTCAATCCGCCAGCCCGATGAGTTCCGCGAGGTCTGTGAACTCGCGTTGGCAGCCGGCAAGCCAATCGTCGCTCTGAAGACGGGTCGCAGCGAAGCGGGCGCCAAGGCGGCGCTCGCGCACACCGGCGCGCTGGCCGGCGACGACCGCGTGGTCGACGCCGCGTTTCGCCAACTCGGCGTGATCCGCGTCGACTCACTGGAAGAGATGCTGGCCACGGCCGGATACCTGGGCCACCATCCGGGCGTGCGAGGGCGTCGTATCGCGGCGATCACGCCGTCGGGCGGCGCGTGTGACATGCTCGCGGACTTGGCCAGCGAAGAACAGCTCGAGTTTCCCGATTTCCCGCAGCGAACGCTCGAAGGTCTGGGTCGGCTGCTGCCGACGTTCTCCAACCCCCAGAACCCACTGGACGTGACCGGGCAGGTCGTCATAGACCCGATGATCACCCTGCAGTCCCTCGAGATCGTCGCTGAAGAAGTCGAGGGAAACTTCGACATGGTGCTCTACTCCTTGAGCATCCCGCGCAACGCGCCGCCGAACCCCGGCCCGATCGAGGAGCGCCTGGACGCCCTGGTCGAACTGGGGCGAACATTTGCCGTGCCGTTGGTCCTGCAGAGTCTCATCAGTGCGGACCTGACTCCCTTCGTTCGCACGCTGCTGACGGATCGCGGCCTCTATCTGGTGAGCGGCATCGAACCGGGGATGAGGGCGATCGGGCACGGCGCGAGGTACCACGCTCGGCGCGACATCCGGATTGCGGCCGGTCCGCCATCCCCGGCACCGTCCATAGTGGCTCCCGCCGACGCCCGAGGAACCTGGCCCGAGCACATGGTCCGAGGTCTGCTCGAAGCGCACCGCATCCCGGTGGCGCCGTCACGCTTGGCCACGTCGGCGTCAGAAGCGAAGGCCATCGCGGAGGAGTTCGCCGAGCCGGTCGTGATGAAGATTGCCTCCTCGGCGCTGGCGCACAAGTCCGACATCGGTGGCGTCCGTCTCAACGTCGACATCGATCAAGTCATGGACACATTCGACGATCTCGCGGGGCGCCTCAAAGCCGCTCTCCCCGAGGCGATCTTCGACGGAGTGCTCGTCGCACCGATGCGCACCGGGGGCGTCGAACTACTCGTCGGCGTGGTGACCGACCCCACGTGGGGCAAGGTTCTCTCGCTCGGGCTCGGCGGCGTCTGGGTCGAGGTGCTCGGCGACGTCGCACTGCGCGTGTTACCCGTCGCACGAGACGACATCGCAGCCATGCTCGGAGGACTCCGAGGCGCCGCGTTACTCTCCGGTGCCCGCGGCACTCGCCCGGTCGACATGGACCGACTCGTCTCGGTGGTATACAAGATCGGCCAGCTCGCCGAAGGTCTCGGTGACGCCCTCGACACATTGGAAGTGAACCCCCTGCGGGCCGACGGCGACGTCGTCGAAGTACTCGATGCCCTCGCGATATGGAAATGAAGGAGAACCCACATGAGTGAACAGCCGTTGAGCGGCAAGGTAGCGCTGGTCACTGGCGCGAGCCGAGGAATCGGCGCGGCCATCGCCGAGCGCTTCGCCGAGGAGGGCGCGACGGTGGTCGTCACCGCGAGGACCGTCGACCCCGCGACGAGCAAACTGGCCGGCACGATCCACGAGACCGTGGAACGGATCACGGAGTCTGGCGGCGAAGCCGTGGCGATCGCCGCCGACCTCTCGAAGGTTGCAGAGCGCGAACGACTCGTCGCCGAGACGACGAAACAGGTCGGACCGGTTGACGTGCTGGTCAACAACGCGGCCGTCACCTACTTCATCCCCGTCGCCGATTTCGGTGCCAAACAGTTCCAGTTGATGTTCGAGGTCGAGGTCACCGCACCGTTCCATTTGGCCCAGTTGGTCCTGCCCGCGATGATCGCGAAGCAAGAGGGATGGGTCCTCAACATCTCCTCCGGCGCGGCGCGCCATCCCACGTTCCCGCCCGATCCCGCCCGCCACGTTGGCGGCGCCGTCTACGGGATGTGCAAGGCCGCGCTCGAGCGATTCTCGACCGGTCTGGCCTCCGAGGTCTACGACGACAACGTGGCGGTGAACGCCCTCTCGCCCAATCGCGTCGTCCCGACGCCGGGCACGGTGTTCCACCATCTGGTCTCCGGTGACCCCAACCAAGTCGTCGAGCCGCCCGAGGTCATGGCCGAAGCCGCGTTGGCGCTGTGCAGCATCGCGCCGCAGTCTCGCACCGGGCGCATCGCGTACAGCCAGGACCTGTTGAACGAGTTGGGGATCACCGTCAACGTCACTGGATCGTCGGAGGTCTCGTGATGCCGAGTGACGAACAGCAGCGAAAGCCGGTGCCCAAACCCACGCCGGAGACCGAGCACTACTGGGAGGGGACCAAACTCCGTGAGCTCCGCATTCAACGATGCAACGCGTGCGGCAGGGCGTACTTCTACCCACGTCCGAGCTGTCCGCACTGCTCGTCGACTGACGTGTCATGGCTGAGAGCGTCGGGGCACGCCCGACTGCACACGTATCTCATATCCCACCGACCCGCGCCGGGCTTCGCCGACGAGACTCCGTACGCCATCGCGGTCGTCGAGTTGGAAGAGGGCCCTCGGATGATGACCAACATCGTCGGCGTCGACAACACACCCGAGTCACTCGTGCTCGACATGGACCTCCAGGTCGACTTCGAACCTCGTGGCGATCAATACGTCCCCGTCTTTCGCCCGCGGAGTGACCCGTGAGCGTGCGGGCTCAGAGCGCGATCGTCGGTGCGGCCGAGACGACGCGCGTCGGCGTCGTGCCCGACATGTCCGCCTTGGAGCTGCACGCCGAATCGGCACGACTGGCGGTGGCCGACGCCGGGCTGGCTATGGCCGACGTCGACGGGGTCGCGGCGGCGGGTCTCTCGCCCATCGCCGTCGCGCACTACCTGGGGATCGCCCCCACCTACGTCGACGCCACCACGGTCGGCGGATGTTCGTTCCTCCTCCACGTGCGCCACGCCGCCGCCGCGATCGCTGCCGGGCACTGTGAGGTGGTCTTGATCACGCACGGCGAATCCGGTCGCTCGCGGGTCGGGATGCCGCCGCGGGTCGCCGACCCGACCTCGCCCCAGGGCCAGTTCGAGGCGCCCTTCGGCACCCTCGGGCCACCGACCATGTTCCCGATGGGCGTACTGCGGTACATGAAGGAGACCGGCCTCACGCCCGAACAACTGGCATCGGTCGCCGTGGCACAGCGAAGGTGGGCCGCCAACGTGCCGCGCGCGATGTTCCGCGAGGAGATAACCGTCGAGGACGTGCTGGCGTCACGACTCATCGCCTATCCAATGCACCTGCTCGAGTGCTGTCTCGTCACCGACGGCGGCGGGGCTCTGGTCGTGACCTCGGCCGAGCGAGCCCGGTCGATGCCTGGACCGAAGCCCCCGGTCTACGTGCTCGGTACCGGGGAGGCCGCCGAGACCCCGCTGGTCTCACAGATGGAGGACTTCACGACCTCGAAGGCCTTTCGCCTCTCGTCGAAGAGCGCCTTCGCCGAAGCCGGCGTCGGACCGAGTGACGTCGACCACCTGATGGTCTACGACGCGTTCGCGCACCTGCCGATCTACGGACTCGAGGACCTCGGTTTCGTCGGCCGCGGCGAGGCCGGCTCCTTCATCGCCGAGGGTCACACCTCACCCGGCGGATCCCTGCCGATGAACACCAACGGCGGTGGTCTCTCCTACACCCACACCGGGATGTACGGCATGTTCTTGGTCCAGGAGTCGGTTCGCCAACTCCGCAACGAGGCCGCGGCGCAGGTGCCCGACGTTGACGTAAGCCTGGCCCAGGGTGTCGGCGGGATGTTCATGGCCGCCGGGACGTTGATTCTCGGCACCGCCGCGGCCGCCGGTGTATGACTGACGTGAGGAGACGACGTGGACGTTGACCTGGGCACGGAGTACGCGGCGTTTCGCGCCGAGATGCGCGAGTGGATCGAGCACAACGCGCCGGCCGGTCTGAAGGAACTCGCCGACTGGAGTTGGCAGCCGATCGCCGGAGGCAAACGCGGCGCGGCGCTCGTGAAGGCGACGGAGAGTCCCATCTATCGTGAGTGGTCGACGCGGCTCTTGGACGCGAAACTGATCTGCGCCCAGTGGCCGGTCGAGTTCGGCGGACGCGGTTGGGACGCCGTTCGATTCTCCGTGTTCAATGAAGAGCTCCGTCGCTACGGCGTCCCCGCCGTGCGTCGCGGCATGGGTGAGACGCTGGTCGGTCCGCCGATCATGGCCCACGGCACCCCTGAACAGCAGGCGTACTTCCTGCCGCGGATCGTGTCGGGCGAGGACGTCTACTGCCAGGGCTACTCCGAGCCGAATCACGGGTCGGACCTCGGCGCCGTGGAGACCAAGGGCGTCGTCGACGGCGACGAACTGGTGATCACCGGGCAGAAGACCTGGACCTCGGGCGCGCAGAACGCCAACATGATCTTCGTGCTCTGTCGCACCAACCCCGACGCGCCCAAACACCGCGGCCTCTCCTACGTCCTGGTGCCCTTCTCCAAGGAGAACGGCGTGACCGTCGTGCCGTTACGTCAGATGTCGGGCGCGTCCGGGTTCTGCGAGGACTTCCTCGACGGCGCGCGGGCGCCGCTGTTCAACGTGATCGGGGGCCTCAACAACGGGTGGGCGCCCGCCATGACCACGCTCGGCTTCGAGCGCGGCGGCAACGCGACGACGGCGCACCTCGGTTTCGAGAAGGAGTTGTGGGACCTCATCGAACTCGCTCGCCGGAACGGAAGGGCGCGGGACCCTCTGATCCGTCAGCGTCTCGCCTGGTGTTACACGCGAGTGCAGATCATGCGTTACGCCGGACTGCGACTGCTCGCGTCGTTGGCCGAGGGCCGCCAGCCCGGACCCGAGGCGTCGGTCTCGAAGTTGTTCTGGAGCGAGTACCACAAGACCTTCGGTGAACTGGCCCTCGACGTCGTCGGACCCGAGGCGATGATCCGCCCCGATGGCGAGGGCTACGCCACCGACGAGTGGCAGGACGTCTTCTTCGCCAGTCGCGCCGGGACCATCTACTCGGGCACCAGCCAGATCCAGAAGAACATCATCGGGGAGCGCGCCCTGGGACTGCCCCGGGGACCGCAGGCCGACGCGAAGGTGACGTGATGCAGATCTGCGAAGGGCGCGTCGCCATCGTCACCGGTGCCGGTCGCGGCATCGGCCGGGGCCACGCCATCGAGTTGGCTCGCCAAGGGGCCAGGGTCGTCGTCAACGACGTCGGGTCCGACGTCGACGGCGAAGGCACGTCGTCGGGACCGGCGCACGACGTGGTCGAGGAGATCCACGGTTTCGGGGGCGAAGCGGTCGCCAACGGCGAGGACGTGTCGGACTTCGAGGGTGCCGGTCGCCTAATCGACTGCGCCCTCGACACCTTCGGCGGTCTGGACGTGCTGGTCAACAACGCCGGCATCCTGCGTGACCGGATGCTCGTCAACATGAGCATCGAAGAGTGGGACGCGGTTATCCGCGTGCACCTACGAGGTACGTTCGCCCCGACACGCTGGGCCGCCGGCTACTGGCGCGACCGCACGAAGGCTGGTGAAGTCAACGACGCACGGGTCATCAACACCAGTTCCTCCTCGGGTATCTACGGGAACATCGGCCAGACCAACTACGGCGCCGCCAAAGCCGGCATCGCCTCGTTCACGATCATCGCCGCCAAAGAGCTCGGCCGTTACGGCGTGACGGTCAACGCGATCGCCCCCGGGGCACGTACGCGAATGACCGAGAACCTGGCACGAGCTCGCGGCGTCGCAACTCCGGAGCCCGCGGAGTTCGACGCTCGCTCGCCCGACAACGTGGCCCCGATCGTCGCGTGGCTCGCGAGCGTCGAATCGGCCGGCGTCACCGGGCGCGTCTTCAACGTCGCGGGTGGTCGCCTCAGTGTCGCCGAAGGCTGGCACGCCGGGCCGGTGACGGACAAGGGTGCGCGCTGGGACCCCGCCGAACTCGGTCCGATCGTCCTTGATCTGGTGGCCAAGGCACCGCCCAACGCGGCCATGAACGGCTTGATTCCCTGGCCCGATGAATCGGACTAGACAGTTCGTGCGACGAACGTCAGTAGGTCGCACGGAGAGGGGTTGAGATGACGGCATCGAGGTTCCCTATCGAAGCGGGTCACATCATGATGTTCGCTCGGGCGATCGGCGATTACAACCCGGTGTACCACGACGCGGAAATGGCGCGCGAATCAGAGGTGGGCGGCATCATCGCACCGCCCACGTTCGTGCAAGCGAGCGCCCAATACGATCCGGACTATCCGTTGCGTCCCCGTCCCGGGACGCCGTGGTTCGGATCCGGCGCGACACCCACCGGCCGGGTGACGGACAACGAAACGTCCACGAAGGGATCGGACCCGAAACCCAGCGGGGGCACTGGCCTTCACGCCGAGCAGCACTACGAGTTTCACCGTCCGGTTCTCGCCGGCGAGGTCCTGACCCTCACGGCGCGCGCCGGCAGGTCGTGGGAGAAGCAGGGTCGACGAGGCGGTCTCCTGCACTTTCAAGAGTCCATCACCGAATACCGCGGCGAAGACGGGGAGGTCGTCGTCACCGCTCGCGCCGTTGGCGTCCGCACCGAACAGACGGTCAAGGACTGACATGGCGCTGCGCACCTCTGACGTGAGCGTGGGCACGAGGCATCGCGCGGTTGTCGTGGACAATCTGACCCGCACGCAAATCGTCCAGTACGCCGGTGCATCGGGCGACTACAACCCGTTACACACGGACGAAGTGTTCGCCACGCGGGTGGCGGGGTACCCGAGTGTCTTCGCGCACGGAATGCTGACCATGGGCATGACCGGCAAGATGCTCACCGATTACGTGGGCGACGGCCGACTGACGCATTTCGGTGGTCGATTCACCTCTCAGGTCTGGCCCGGCGATACATTGACCGCGACGGCGACGGTGACCGAGATCAGAGAAGAGAGCGAAATCGTCGTGGCCGACTTCGACGTCGAAACGCAGAACCAGAGCGGCGAAGTCGTCTTCAAGGGATCGGCCACCGCCCGCCTCGACTAGCTCGAAGTTCGGACTCGAAATCCTTCGTCGTGCGAGCGGTCCCGAGAGCCGCGTGGCTACCATGAACCTTCGTCATGTTCACTATAGATCGGACGTAGTCAAGATGTTGGAGATGCGGCCAGTGTGCGAGCGATGTGGAGTGACACTGTCTCCCGACTCTGCGTCGGCCATGATTTGCAGCTATGAGTGCACGTTCTGTCTTGGATGTGCGTCGGCAGAGTTGAACAACGTCTGTCCCAACTGCGGTGGCGACCTTCAACGTCGACCGATCCGGGCTTCAACGAACTAAACAGTCCGCAGATACTGGCCCTCGCGTGTCTTGTCTCTCGTCACAAGTCGGTGACCGTCTTGGAGGCCCTGCCACCAGATGTTTTCTGCGAGGATTCTATGGATATGACCGTGACGCGCGCGCTTCAGTCACAGATCCATGAAGTAGCCAGGGCGCTTCAAGCCGGTGCGGCCGGCGTCGATGACGCTCGATCACTTTCGACTCAACACTTCAACGATCTGGCTGCGGCCGGACTCTACGGAGCGTTCGCTCCAACCGCGGTCGGTGGACTCGAGCTCGATCTACATGACCTGTGCGAAATAATTGAGGAACTCGCGTCGGCCTGCTTGACCTCCACCTTCATATTGATCCAGCACTTCAGACTGCTGGCCGCTCTTCTGGATCCGTCAACCCCCGCGGAGATACGTGAGCTGCTGCCACTCGCAATTCGCGGAGAGTTGAAAGGAGGCGTCGCGCTCAGCGGACTCCTCCCGGGCCCCGCTCGTTTGAGGGCGGAAGAAACGACGGACGGATGGCGACTCGAGGGTGACGCTCCGTGGGTGAGCGGCTGGGGGATCATCGACGTGCTCTTCCTCACGGCCCGCACGTCAGATGACACGGTCGTCAGCTTTGTCATCGACGCGTCGGAGCACTCCGGACTCACGGTGACTCGACATCGACTTTCAGCGATGAACGCGTCGTCGACGGTACGACTCGGGTTCAATGACGTCTTTGTTCCCCACTCACGGTACGTGGGAAGCCAGCCGTACGCGCCCGGTCTCGAGCGACCCGAGGGGCTGCGCGTCAACGGTTCACTCGCCCTCGGTATCACCCGTCGATGTTGTGAACTCCTCGGTCCGACGTCCCTCGACGATGAGTTGCGTCGATGCCGCGACGACCTCGACGCGTACGATACGAACGACATCGCCGTCTCGCGCGCTCGAGCGGCCGAGCTCGCCACACGGGCCGCGCACGCACTCGCGGTGTCGCGCGGCAGTCAGTCGGCGATCTCCGGTGACATCGCCGAACGCACCACTCGAGAGGCGTCGCTCCTTTTGGTCTTCGCCAGTCGACCCGCGATTAAGGAGTCTCTACTCGACCTCTTGATCGAGCGTCGCTGAATCAGTCCACGGCGAGCGGATCGCTCGCGACGGTCTCGCTGATGAGCGTCGACGTCGCTCCCACGTCTTGACTCCGGAAGTGTCGAATCGTGAGCCAGCCGATACCCGCCGCGACGAAACATGACGCCGCTCCGACGCCGAGGCCCACTCGGGCATTCGTCTCACTGATGGTCCAGCCGATGAGCGGTCCCCCAATTGGAGTCGTTCCCATGAAGGCAACGGCCCACAGTGCCATCACTCGGCCCCTCATCTGAGGATCGGTCTGCAGTTGCAACGTCGAATTGGTCATCGACAGGAACGAGACGCTCGCGAAGCCGACGAGCGCGAGCGCGACGAATTCGATGCCGATTATCGGAGAAAGTGCCGCCAGGGTGATGAACGCTCCAAAGAACAGTGCCGCCCGGGTGATCGCCCGAGTGCCGGTCTTGCCCCGGGACGCGGTCCACAGTCCTCCGATGACCGCGCCGATGCCCATCGAGGCCATCATCAATCCGTAGTCCTCGGAGTTCCCGTGAAATACGCGCCCCGCCACGATCGGTAGCGACACCTGGAATTCGTAAGCGAGCATGCCGACGAGGGCCATCATGATCAACGGGTACAGCAACTTCGGCGTCGCGACGACGTAACGGAAGCCTTCGCGCAACTGTCCCCTCGCACGTTCAGTTGGCACGCTGGGGCTCAGTTTCGAGAGGTCCATGATCATGAGCGAGAACACGACCGCCACGAAGCTCACCGCGTTGATCGCGAAGCACCACCCCTCCCCGACGGAGGCGATGAGGATCCCGGCGACCGCCGGACCAACCGCGCGCGCCACGTTGTTCATAGTCGAGTTGAGACTGACGGCGTTGCGCAGGTCCTTCGGCCCGACCATCTCCATCATGAAGGATTGGCGAGAGGGATTCTCGAAGGCGTTGTTGAATCCCAACACGATCGCCAGGATGCAGACATCGACGTACGTCACGACGTGGGTGAGCGAGAGGACGGCCAGTACCGCCGCCTGCACGCCCATGATCGACTGCAGGACGATCATCAACTTTCGCTTGTCGACACGGTCGGCGATCACGCCGCCGTAGGGGCCGAGGAGAAGGACGGGCAGCGTCTGGAGAGCCACGACGAACCCGATGTCCGTCGCTGAGTGGGTCAGGGTGAAGACCAACCACGACTGTGCGGTCATCTGCATCCACGTACCGATCAATGAGGTCGTCTGACCGAAGAAGTACTTGCGGTAGTTGGGGTTCGAGAGTGACGAGAAGGTCCGTCGCGCCGATACTTTGACGTTCATTCGTCGCGCTCCCGGAGGGTGGCGACGATGGCTTCCAGCGCCGGTGTCGCGACGCTCAGCGCCTGCTTCTCGTCCTTGGACAGCTTCCCCAGGGCGAAGAGCAACGCGTCGGTCCGCTCACCTCGGATCGTCTCGCGGAGCGCCGTCCCGGCCAGCGTCGCAGCCAGATGCATGACCCGGGCGTCGTCGGGATCGGGGGTGCGCGTGACCAAGGCGGCCGCCTCGAGTTTTCCCACGATGCGCGACAGCATGGTCGGGTTGAGACCCTCGTCGCGTGCGAGCTCTGAGAGTCGAATCGACCCGGCGCGCGCGATCGCCATCAACACCTCTCGCTGGCTCGGCGGCAGGTCCCGCTGGGCTTGCGTGAGTCGAAGGCTCCGATTGAGTCGTCCGAGCGCGACGCGCAGCTGCTCGGCGAGTTGACGTTCTCGCTCGGTCGGTTCTCGCGTGGCGTCGGACATGACCCCAGTCTATCAGTAGTTGCTTGCCAGCAGGCAAGTACTTTACTTCACAAGTTGGCCTTCTCCCCCGTGTTCTACGGTGGGCACCACCAAAGGGGGATCCATGGACCGGGTCGAACTCGAGACCAAATTGAACGAAGGTCGTAACTGGCTGCTGGCGAAGTACGGCGAACTGAGCGACGAGCAACTGCACCGACCACTCACCCAGAGCCAACACGACCCGGAGAATCGCTGGACGGCGCTCGATCACCTCGCCCACCTCGCGCTGGTCGAACGCAACTTCAACGCCATGGTGAAGCGACATTTCGAAGGCAGTCCCAATCCGGTCGGCTTCATGATCGATCAAGACGGTAAGACCCGATCTCGCGAGGAGATCCTGGCCGACGTCCACGCCGACACCGAAAGGTGGCAAGTGGCCCACCGTGACAAGTCCTTCATGGAAGCCGTGGCGCTGACGGCCGCGTACAGAGGCGCGACGCTGCAGCTCATCTCAGAGCTGAGCGACGATCAACTCGAGGAGATACTCCCCACGGCGCCGTGGGCCGACGGCACGATCGGTGGCGTACTCGGCGCGAACGCCGACCACGGTCGAATGCACTGGAAGTGGCTCCAGGACGCCGGACTCTGATCAGTGAGGACCGGTCATCGTTCCGTAGTCCCGGTGTCCGTCGAGGCGATTCTCGGACAATTGTCTCGCTGAGTCGCGTCTCAACCTGATCGGTTCTCCAGAGCATTCGTCGCCTGCCACCAACTATTCTTCGTGCGGAGGCGGGAATCCGCCTTGCGCCACGCATGAATCGGAGGAGTGAGAATGTTCGACGTCGTCTTGGTTGGAGCCGATGATTCAGCGACGGCGCGCCGCGCGGTCGAAGCCGCGTGTGAGATCTGTGCGATGTCCAAGGGGACCTTGCACATCGTCACGGCCTTCGATCAACTGTCCACCGTGAACGCCACCAACACTCCCGAGTTCAAGCACGTCATCAATGAAGACGATGGCAAGGCGCTCCTGCAGACGCTCTCCTTCATCGCCAAGAAACACGGCGTCGAGCCCGTGCTCCACGGCGCCAAGGGCGACCCGGCGGACACGCTCATCGCGAAGGCCGACGAAGTCGGAGCCGACTTGATCGTCGTCGGAAACCGTGGGATGAAGGGCGTGCGTCGGGTTCTCGGCAGCGTTCCCAACTCGGTGGCTCACGGTGCCGCCTGCTCGGTGCTCATCGTCGACACGACGGAGTAGCCCGTTATTTGACTTGAGGCATCACCTCTTCGGCCACGAGTTGCAGATGATCGAGGTCGGTCAGGTCCAGGACCTGGAGATACATCCTTCGCGCCCCGACGTTGGCGAACGACTGAATCTTCTCGACGACCTCGTCGACGGTTCCCGCCAGTCCGTTGGCACGTAACTCGCTGACCTCGCGACCGATTCGCTGCGCTCGACGCGCGACGCCGGCTTCGTTTTCGCCCACACAGAGCACTTGGGCGGCCGACAAGATGATGGAGTCCCGGCCCCGACCGGATCGACCACAGGCCTCACGAACGCGCTCGAACTGCGCCGCGGTCCCGTCAAGGGTGTTGAAGGGCATGTTGAACTCGTCGGCGAAACGCGCGGCCAGCTGCGGCGTACGGACCTTGCCTCCCCCACCGATCAATATCGGCGGCCGAGGTTGCTGCACCGGCTTCGGTCGAGCCGGGCTGTCCGTGAGGTGATAGTGCTCGCCGGCGAACGAGTACGAATCGTCAATCGGCGTCTCCCAGAGACCGGTGATGATCTCTAACTGCTCCGTGAGCCGTTCGAAACGCTCTCCCAGTGAGGGGAACGCGATCCCGTAGGCGGCGTGCTCGTCGGCGAACCAACCGGTGCCGATGCCCAACTCGACTCGCCCGGCGCTCATCGCGTCGACCTGCGCGACCGATATCGCGAGCGGTCCGGGCAGGCGGAACGTCGCGGCGCTCATCAGCGTGCCGAGACGGATGCTCGTCGTCTCTCGGGCCAGACCGGCGAGGGTGATCCACGCGTCCGTCGGACCGGGTAGTCCGGTCACGTCTCCCATGTGCAGATAGTGGTCGGAGCGAAAGAAGGCGCCGAAGCCCAGCCGCTCCGATTCCAGGGCCACCCGCAACAGGTCGTCGTAGGTCGCGCCCTGTTGGGGTTCGGTGAACACTCGAAGTTCCATTTGTCATCCTCCCGCTGGAGCCGTGACCATGTTACGCACGACGGAACGTCACGCGAATCTGTTGTTCGGCGACACCGTTACGCGTTCCGGGAATCAAGCGGTAGTGTCCGAATCATGGTTTTTGGTCCAGCAGAATCGAGTGACATGACCGATCAATCGCCGCACTACGGCCAACCCGGTGGTTCGCAGTTCCCCATCACGACCGCGCTGGTCTTTCCTGACCGCGACATCGACCACAGCCTCGGCATGGTCTTCGGCGTCGTCGTGCGATCGATGGGCATCGCTCGCAACATCGGCGCCGGCTTCAAATCACTCGCCGGTGGCGAGGTGAAGCAGTACACCCGACTCGTCGAGGACAGCCGACGACACGCCCTGGACCGGATGATCGAGAACGCACAACTGATCGGTGGCGAAGGGATCATCTCGATGCGCTTCGACTCCTCCGAGGTCGGACAGACCTTGACCGAGATCGTCGCCTACGGCACGGTGGTCACCTTCCGAAAGTCGGCGTAGTCAACGCATGGGCGTCGTCATCTTGATCATCTTGGCGGTGGTCGTCGTCTGCTTTTTCATCAGCCTCTCGTTGCGTCGCCACGGCGAATCCGAGAGGCCCAAGCCCGACTGGCGTCGGACCGAGGAGCTCTTCAACGATCCCTCGACGAACCGGGTGATGCGCGTCTGGCTCGACGCCGCGGGCGAGCGTCACTACGTGCCGGAAGGGACCCGCCGCGCGAGTTGAGTCCATCGGACCCGGCTCTACGCCTGAGGATCGAGCAAGCGTCGGACGTTGGGTGGCGCGACGAGGAGCCACGCGTCGACGATCAAGTCACTGAGCCTGTCCCATTCGGGCGAGTTCCACTCCTCGCGGCCATCCAGGTAGGCGCCGACCCAACCGCGACCGCCAACGTAGGGCGGCCGATAGTACCGCGACGCGTCCGCTTGGATCAGTGACTCTTGGACACCGGCGCCGGCGGCGAACGTCACCGAGACTCGGTCGTCATGGTGATGATCGGACATCGCCACGAAGTTCTTCTTGTCGTTGATGAACCACGACGCCTCGCCGTGACTGAGGCGCTCGACGACGAGCGGTAGGTCCATGCAGATCGCCCGGACGCGCTGCGTGGCCCTCTTCGCCTTGGGCGTTGGGCGTTGATCGGGCGTCACTGCGGACATGGCGCGATGGTAGCGCCGGCTTGAGACGTTTCCACGGCCAATCGGACGGGGCTGACCTCAGCTGATCCGACTGCGACGGCGCTCGGTCGCTCGCCACGTCAATCGACCGAGTCCCAACAGCGCGGCCAGGACCAGCAGCGCGAAGAGCAGTGGTCCGGCGATTCGGATCAACCACTCGAACCCGGCGGCGAATCCGTGGAGCGATTCGTGCCACGCCTTGTCGACGCCCTTTAAGGGGTGCACCGGCGGGTTGACTTGGTGTCCGGCCACGCTCAACGAAACGGTCAGCGTCGCGTACGTCGTCTCGCTGTTGAGGAGGGCCAGTTGCGCCTGCAGCTGCTCGATCTGGCTTTGGATCGAGTTGAGTTGATCCTGAATCGAGAGGATGCCGCCGATGGAGTTCGTGCGCGACATGATCTTCAGGTACTGCGCGCGGCTCAGCTGGAGCGCGCTGATCCGGGCCTGCAGATCGACGTACTGGCCCGTGACGTCGTTCGCCGAGGTCATCACTGACGTCGCCACCCCGGCGTGTCGGACCTGATCGACGAGCATCGTGAAGTTGTGCTCGGGTACCTCGAGGACGATCGATCCGGTCGAATAGGTGTGCGTCGCCTTCGTGCCCATGTGGGACTGCGTGCTGGCGACGAATCCTCCGTCGGTCGTCGCGAAGTCGGTCAGCTGTGACAGCGTGGACTCGAATCGCGTACCGCCGACGGTGAGGTAGATCGTCCCGATCTCCTCGACTCGCAACGAACTTCCCGACGATTTACTCGTGGACTTGCTCGCCGTCTTCAACGCGCTGTAGCTGAGGTCAGTCGACGTCCCCGTGGTGGCGACTTGCCCGGTCCCGTTGATGGCGAGTCCTAACGGGGCAACTTGCCCTGACACACTCTTGTTCGTGTTCGAGGCACCGGGCGTAAAGGCGCTGCCTTGGATCGTAATGGGGGTCTTTCGAGTGACTTCAGAGTTGAAGAGGGGCACGGCGACGGCCAACACGACGACGCACGCCGCGGCAGCCATCACGGTCGAACGCATCCGACCGGTGTGGCCCACGAAGCTCCGAATTCGAGACGGTGCTTCGGCGTCGCCCGAGTCACGTGCCGCGTCGAGGATCCTCTCGGTGGCCCCGTCGGAGATGGCGAAACCATCGGCCGCGTCGCGTAGGGCTCTTCGTAACTTCTCTTCGTCGTATTCGGTCATGAGTGTCGCTCCTTACGAGAATTGATCGGGCTCGGCCCCTCGGACTGGAGGGCCGGATGGACGGCGAGTCGGCTTCGCGCTTCGCTGAGGCGCGACTTGACCGTTCCTGGTTGCCGACCGATGACGGCGGCGATGTCACGTTCGCTGAGATCGGCGTAGTAGCGAAGGACGATGACGATCCGCAGGTGGGCCGGCAGGTCCTTGAGCGCCGTCATCACGTCGTTGGACAACGACACTTGTGCGATGGGGTCCTCTATCGACGCGACGTCGTCAAGGTCGTCAACGGTCCGACGCCGGGTGCGGTGAGGAATCTCCTTGCGGAGTTTCGAGTTGCAGGTGTTGACGACGACGCGGTAGAGCCACGGTTTGAAGCTCGCGCCCGTCACCAGGGAGTCCCGGAACTTCCAGGCGCGCAAGAACGACTCCTGCACGGCGTCCTCAGCGTCCGATCGATTGCCCAGGATCAAGTACGCGGTCCGGACGGAACTGGCGTATCCGTCCTCGAGCCAGGTGCGAAGCTCGTCGACGTCGACTACGTCACTCACCTAGGTGACCTTTCCACACGGTCGCGTCGACTGATTTCCCTGCACAGGAATAGAGACTCCGGGACCGCGGTTTTGGTTCGCGAGAATCTCGATTGTCTTGCCGAATCGAGCGAATCGTCGCCGGTGCGGCCAATTATGGGTGGCGCAGGGTCTCCAGGGTCAGTCCGGAATGAGCGCGGTGAGACAGAACGGATGTCCGGCGGGATCGATGAGGACCCGCCAACGCTCCGGCTCGGGTTGCACCGGTGCCACCGTGGCCCCGGCCGCGACGGCCTGCGCCTGGCCCGCGTCGAGATCGGCGACCGAGAAGTCGAGGTGGACGTGCGACGGTGTCTCGTTCGCAGGCCACGTGGAGGGTTTGAAATCTTCGACGCGCTGCATCGAGAGCCAGAGGTTGTCCAGCTGGATCGCCGAGAAGTCATCGGACTCAAAAGTGATCTCCTTCTCGAGCAACGCCGAATAGAACACCGCCAGCGCGTGAGGATCAGGACAGTTCAGCGATACGGCACCCAGTTTGGAAATCTCTCCCACATGCACTCCTTTATGTCGTCGATGCACGCATTCTTACCCATGCGATGTGACGTCGCTACAGACGGAGCGTGAAGCCCTCGCGATGGCTCCGAAAGACGGTCAGGCCCTGGCGGGGCGACGCAGCGCCGTGGCGCTTCCCCATAGCTGGAAGTAGTTCTCGAAGGTGATGTCCGCCGTCACGTAACCGGCCGCCTGGAGTTCGCGGTGATACGCCGGCAGGTTGTGCCACGGTACGCCCATGTCGACGTGGTGGGCCAGGTGCCAACCGGTGTTGTACGGGACGAACCAGAAACGGGCCAGCCAGTGCTGACGCACGTTGTGGGTCGTGAGGCGTCGGTCGTCGCTCTTCAGCATCCCGCCGTGTTCGGCGATCGCGCGCAGCCGGTTCAACACACGCCACTGGGTCATCCACGGCAGCCACCAGAACACCAGGTACGACCACCACGCCCCGGTCCCGAGCCAGAAGAGTCCGAATAGCACGGCCTGCACCGCCAGGATCGACGAGGCGATGGCCCGGCTCTGGGACTTGGTCGTCGCCTTGACGATGGACATGAAGTTCTTGTAGCCCGAGATACCGAGCGCGTCACGCAACAGTCGACGTCGCAGGTCACTGGGCTCACAGGGATAGCCGCTGTAAAAGGCCATGTCGGGCTCTTCCGGACCGAACTCCTCTTTGTGATGGGCGAAGTGGGCGCGCCGGTAGATCGCGATCGGCACCATCGCGGGATAGGCGATGAGCCACTTGCCGATGAAGTCATTGGCCCGCTTGTTGGTGAAGAGGAGCTTGTGGGCCGACTCGTGCATGAGGATCGCGAAACGCGCGTGCATCGGTCCCATCAGAATGAAGACCGCCAGCGCGGCCCACGGACCGAAGCGCACACCGACGTAGGCCAGCGCGGCGGTCCAGAGCCACACCATCGTCAGTGCGCGTACGTTGCGCCAGTTCTCGATCTGGCGATAGTTCTTTCGCAACTCGGGAATCGCCATGCCGTTCACGAGCAGCCGCTCCGTCGGCAGGACGTCGGGCAGTTCTTCGGGACTCGGGACGAGTTCGATCGACATTGGCTCCATCATAAGTTCAGCGCCCGTCCGATTCCCTGCAGAGCCATCGGGCAATCATGAACGCGAACGCCACGTGGCGATTACGTGGCTTCCATTAGGTTTGTGGGCGTCTCGACGAAGGGATGGACCTCATCAAGAAGCTCGTTCGTCGTTTCGACGACTACCAACGAAGTCACTCATCGATGGCCTTCGTCATCGGGGTCGCCCGCAAGTACGTCGAAGACCGTGGCCCGTCGCTGGCGGCGCTCCTCGCCTACTACGGCGTGCTCTCGTTGTTCCCGCTACTGCTGGTGCTCTTCACGGCACTCGGCCTGCTCTTCAGCCATGATCCGTCGCTACGCCAGCGCGTGATCCACTCCGCGCTCTCCCAGTTCCCGGTCGTCGGGAAGTCCCTCGACGGTCACGACGCGATCTCGGAGTTGCGCGCCAAGGGCGTCGGTCTGGCCGTCGGTCTGGTGGGGCTCTTCTGGGGATCGCTCGGGGTGACCAAGGCCGGCCAACGTGCCATGGCCGACGTGTGGAACGTCCCGCAGCTCAATCGTCCGCACTTCGTGCGTCGCATCGGTCGCGGACTCGAGTTCTTGGGGATCTTGGTTCTCGACGTCATCCTCTCGACGGCTCTCGCCGGACTGGCCACCTTCGGCGGTCACGCGCTCTGGCTGCAGGTCATCGCGGTCGTCGTGGGTCTCGCCATCAACGTCGCGTTGTTCATCTTGGGATTCCGGATCCTCACGCCGAATTCGATCGCCACCAGGACTCTGATCAGTGGCGCGGTCACCGCCGCGTTCTCATGGAGTGTCCTGCAGTACCTCGGGACCTGGCTGGTCGGACACGAACTGCGCCACGCCAGCCAGCTCTACGGCTACTTCGGCAGCATCCTGGGACTGGTGTCATTCCTCTTCATCGCCGCCGAGGTCACGCTGATCGCCGCGGAGATCAACGTCGTGAAATCACGCCACCTCTACCCGCGGAGCCTCGCGCCGCCGTTCACACCGGCCGACGAGGCGGTCCTGACCGCCCTCGCCCAACAGAGCCAGCGATCGAGGAATCAGACCGTGGACGTGGAGTTCGCGATGCCCGAGACCGGTACCGTCGCCACGGAACAGATCATCGAACTCGACGTGACGCCGTGGAGTGAACCGACCTGAGGAGACCCTAGGTCTGTTCGACGGAGTGGAGCGATGACCCCACGATCGGCAGCGGGCTGTCGAGTGCGTCGAGTCCCTCAACGCCGTCCAGTCCATCACTGGTCATCACGTAGTTGCGCGTGCCCCACGTGCGCGGCACGGCCTTCAGTTCGCTGTGCAGGTCAAGACGCTCCTGTTTGGCGATCATGGTGAGGGCGATGAATGCGATGATGACGCCGGAGGCGACGAAGACGAATCCGAGCGAATAGGACATGAGCGTTTGTACGCAGGTCGAGTCGATGCCCGAGTGCGCGGTGGCACCGGTCCCCGGGCTCGTCGTACAGGCGCCGACTCGGGAGTGCGCTCGAGCGAGCGTCCAGATCCCGAAGGCGATGATCGCGAGGCCGAAACTGATCACGATTCTTCTGAGCGTCATATGGCCCTCCCTTGCTAGGTCCATAAGTAGGCAGATGTTGCCGACTTCGAACTACCCGTCGGATCCTCCTCATGCCCACTCGCTTTTCGTTCGTTCTCCGACTAAGTCGAACGCGAGTCGAGAAAAACAGTACGAGATGTGTAGCAATTCTCAATGTACGAATTGACAAATGACGCACAACACGTGGTGACGCTGACTGCTTCGACGGTGAAATGAAACTTGCGACTCCGTGAATTCGCGCTCTATCGACCGGTATTCGTCAGGGCCGCCGAGACGTCCCATAACCGTTTCGCCATTGCAGTATCCATCGCCCGTCGTGAGGTTTTGTGGATGATGGGGTATCCCCGGAAGTGTCCGAGCCCGTCTGGACCGACGTAACTGCCACCGGGGATGTCCTCGGTCGCCGCGTAGAGCGTGGGGAGCGCCCCCTGGGCGGCGTCGTTGCAGAGGCGCTGGGAGAGCTTGTTGGCGAGACCTTGCACGCCACGCACGTGCGCCACGAGATTGGTCCGCGCGATCCCCGGGTGGGCCGCGACCGCGCGGACGCTACTGCCGCTCTCGGTCAGTCGTCGCTGTAACTCGAGCGTGAACAGGAGGTTGGCCAGCTTCGAGTCCTGGTAGGCCGACATCGCGACGTACGGCCGATAGTCGAAGTGCAGGTCTTCCAGGTGGATCGTCCCACGCCGGTGAAGGACCGAGGAGACCGTGACGACGCGGTCGGTGACGAAGGGCAGGAGCAGGTTCGTCAGCGCGAACGGGCCGAGGTGGTTGGTGCCGATGTGCAGCTCGAAGCCGTCGATCGTGCGAAAGGCCGGGGCCATCATGATGCCCGCGTTGTTGATGAGTACGTCGAGCTCGCCGCTCCACTCGGTGGCGAAGGCCCGCACCGACTCCAGATCGGCCAGGTCGAGTTCGCGAACCTCGTAAGAACCGAAGAAGTCCTTGGTGGCCTCGCGACCCTTCTCGACATCGCGCACGGCGAGGATCACCCGGGCCCGTCGAGCGACGAGGTCGCGCGCGGTCTCGAGACCGATCCCGCTCGAGGCCCCCGTGACGACGAAGGTCCGACCGGTGAGGTCCCGGACATCGGTCGCCGCCCACCTCTTTGATGCCATGGCCTGTCAATCCCTCTGATCGTGACGCGTTCGCCCAACCCTAGGTTCGATTGGTCCTGGACGACTCGATCTCCCTAATGCGCGAATTTCTCTCGTCGGATAGAAAGAAGTTGTCGATTCGACCGGAGTCACGACGTCGATGGTGGTGAGAGGTTCAACGGGAACCTCGCCGGAAGGAGCAGTCATGGCGCAGTATCTAGTGCTGATTTACTCGAACGAGGCATCATGGGCCACCGCGGACGATGATTTCTCGAAGAAGATCACGGACGGACACAACAAGTTTGGTGAGAAGCACGGCGCGTCGCTCCGTGGCGGCAACGCCCTGGAGCCGTCGATGTCCTCGACCTCGATTCGGACCAAGGACTCGGGCGAGTCCGTGACGACGGACGGACCGTTCGCCGAGACCAAAGAGGCCCTCGGTGGGTACTACGTGATCGAGGCCGATGACCTCGACGCCGCGATCGCCATCGCCAAGGACATCCCCGCACCGTTCGGCGGCGTTGAGGTGCGACCGATTCGAGACATGAGCTGAACATCAGCTACGACGATCAGAGTCCGGCCGTCGCGGCCGCCGTCGCGAACGCCCACCGACACGAGTGGGCGTTCGTGCTGGCGGCCACGATCCGCATCACGAGGGACTTCGACGTCGCGGAGGAGTGCGTGCAAGACGCCTTCGCTCGGGCCCTCGCGACTTGGGCTCAACAGGGCATCCCGACCAACCCCGGCGCCTGGCTCACGACCGTCGCGCGACGACGCGCGATCGACGTCGGCCGGCGACGAGACGTCGCGATCCGCTCGCAGCGATTCCTCGTCGTCGACCCCGCCGGAGTGGAATCGGTTGTCGTCGACGGAGACTTCGAAGATGACCGCCTCCGACTGATCTTCACCTGCTGTCACCCGAGTCTCGCGACCGACGCGCAGGTCGCGCTCGCGTTGCGCATGCTCTGTGGACTGAGTACCACCGAAGTCGCCAAGGCGTTCCTGGTGAAGGAGACCGCGATGGCCGCTCGAATAACTCGCGCCAAGAAGAAGATCGCCCTCGCGCGAATCCCCTATCGGGTTCCGGAGCGCTCGGAACTCCGCGGCCGCATCGACGCGGTCCTCTTGGTGGTTCACCTTCTCTTCACGACCGGGCACACGTCGCCCGTCGGTGAGAACCTCTCGCAAGTCGACCTCGTCGAACGAGCGCTGGACCTGGCGCGAATGCTGCACGAACTCTTGCCCGACGACGCCGAGGTAACGAGTCTCCTGGCGCTCATCCTGCTCACCGATTCGCGTCGGGGCGCGCGGGTCGGTCCCGACGGCGAGTTCCTCAAGCTCGCCGAACAGGACCGTTCCAAGTGGCATCGGGACTCCATCGACGAAGGGTTGGTGCTCGTCGGTGAGTCGATTCGGCGGGGGCGACCCGGCCGCTTCACGTTGATGGCCGCCATAGCGGCGGTGCATTCGAGCGCGTCACATTGGGACGAGACCGACTGGGCGGAGATCGTCGGGCTCTACGACCTCTTGCTCGACGCGTGGCCCTCCCCCGTCGTCGCGTTGAACCGGGCCGTGGCCCTCAGCTTCGCCGAAGGTCCGCTCGCGGGACTCATCGAACTTGACGCGCTGAGCGCGGAGCCGCAGTTGAGTACCTATCCCTATCTGGCCGCAGCGCGTGGTGACTGCTTGGAGCGACTCGAGCGATTCGTCGAAGCCCGAGAGGCATTCGAAGAGGCGGCCATGTTGACCGAGAACCTCGTGGAACGAGACTTCCTTCGACTGCGGATCAGCCAACTCAGTTAGAGAGACGTACCGTTCGTCGCCGTTCTCAAGAATCCGGCGACCCTTGTGGGAACATGAGGTCCGAATGAGCAATCGACCATTGGCCACCCTCCTTGTCTCGGCGTCCGTCCTCGCGGCGGCGCTCGCGTCGGGAGCATCGGCGGCAGCGTCGACGACACCGTACGAGCAGATGAAGACGGTCGTCGCCGACGCCGACGCCGAGTTCTCAGTGCGCGTCACGACCACGGCGTCCATGCTCGGCAAGCGGATTGTGCAGGTCACCGACGCCGGGCGAAGCGCCGGGCGACAAGTCGCAACCCTTTTCGAATCCGGCAAAAGCAACACCCTCGTCAGCGAACTGATCGCGGGCAATCTGTACGCCAAGGGCGACGCCACGATTCTGGTCACGTACCTGGCACTTTCTCAGGCGAACGCGAATGAGCTGGCCGGACAGTGGTTTGGGATTCCGAAGAGCAGTGGGTACTACGCGGAGATCGCCCAAGGTCTGACGGTCGCAACCGGCATGGCCGAAGTTTCGCTTACTCCTTCAGTGACCGGCTCTCCCGCCACGACCATTGACGGCACGAAGGTAGACGTCCTGATGGGAAAGTCAGTCAAATCCGCACTGGAACCGTCGTTCAAAGAGACGATGTACTTCAGTATCGCGAAGAAGCCGCTGCCCGTCGAAGTCACGCAAAGTGTCCTGGACTCGATCGGGACGATTCGTTTCAGCGATTGGAATGAGAGGATTCAACTGACCGCACCAAAGGTCACGTTGCACCTCAATTGAATCGGCGTCAGTTCCTTCGAGAGGTAGTCAATCTCGAGCGAATCGAAGCTTCGCACTAGACGTCTCCAATCGGCGGGTTCCACGAAATCATGTGCGACCGCTCAGGCGTGACGTAGTCGTGTTCGACGAACCACCGCGCCGAGTCGAAGAGCGCGAACGACGCCGGACGCGACGTATAGCCAATCTCCTCACGGGACCTCGAATCATCGAACGTCATCGTCGTCGACGCCATCTGCGCCGCTTCCAACGAAACCCGCGGCTCACGCTTCAACACGTCACCTTCGATGAAACTCGAGACGTAGCCCGCGATCATCGGGAAAACGGAGGGGAAGCGACGTTCGGCCGGCGGCAGGCCGGTCACCTCACATAGAGTCCGCAGAAGTCGCGCCATGGTGATGTTCTCTCCGCCGCAGATGTAACTACGCCCTTGCCGACCACGTTCCAAGGCGAGCACGTGGCCCGCCGCCAGGTCGTCCACGTGCGCGACGTTCATCGCCGTGTCGACGTAGCCGGGCATTCGACCGTTCAGGTAGTCGAGTACGACCTTGCCGGACGGGGTCGGTCGATGGTCGTAGGGACCGTGCGGCATCGTCGGCAACACGAGCACCACCGGGGCACCCTGGGCCGCCAATCGCAGGACCTCGTGTTCGGCCACGTACTTCGTTTGCTTGTAGTTCCCGTAGAGGTGCGAGATGTCGGCGAAGTCGTCTTCGTTCGACGGTCGTCCCTCCTTCGTCTCCCAGAGCCCGAGCGTCGCGACGGTGGACGTGAAGACGATCCGCTCGACCCCGGCGTTGGTCGCGGCGCGAACGACGTTCTGACTACCCCGGACGTTGACGTCGTAGAACGTGGAGGCGTCCTTCGGCCAGAAACCGAACCTGGCCGCGAGATGGAAGCAGTACTTCGCACCATCGAAGGCGCCGGCCAGCTGGGGTTCCTGCGTGATATCGACCTCTCGGCGCTCGACGTCCAGTCCGTCGAGGTTCGACGTCGCCGCGCCCGGTTCGAGGAGCGCTCGCACCACGACGCCGCGCGCGAGCAGTGCTCGTACGACGGCCGAACCGATGAACCCGGCCGCGCCGGTGACGACCACCGGGTCGCCCTCGTGAAGGTCGAACGTCACGAGGTCGTCGTCGCGGGTCGCTTGGACGTGGGGCTGCGCCGCAGGATTCCCTTGGTCATCGTGACCCCGAACTCCACCAGCGACGCGCCGCTCCTCTCGGCCTCGCCCAGCAGTTCGTCGAGCGCGTTGACGAAGAGGTCGATCTCGGCCTCTCCGGCGATCAGGGGCGGCAGCAGCTTGATCACGTTGATATTGTCGGCGGCCACCTGGGTGAGTATCCGGTATCGATGGAACAGGGGGACCACGAGGGTCTGGGTGAACATCGCGGTGCGCGTCGTTTCGATCAGTCGCCAACGTCGTCGCGCGGCGCGCGAGGTGGGTCGTCCGAACTCGATGCCGATCATCTGGCCTCGACCACGAATGACGTGGAGGAACTCGTGGCGTGACGCGAGATCCTCGAGACGCACCCGCCAGACGTTGCCCATGGCCGCCGCGTGCTCGACGATGTGCTCGTCGTCGAAGACCGAGAGCGTCGCCAGTCCCGCCACCATGGCCATCGGGTTGTTCTTGAACGTCGTGGAGTGGACCATCGCGCGGTCCATGGAGCTGTAGGTGCCGCGAAGGATCTTGTCGCTCGTCAACATCGCTCCGACGGGCACGTACCCGCCCGAGAGCGCCTTGGAGATCGTGATGATGTCGGGCGTGAGTCCGTAGTGCTCGAAGGCGTAGAAGGCACCGGTTCGTCCGAGCCCGGTCTGCACCTCGTCGCAGATGAACAACGCACCGGCGGCGTGCACCGCGTTCTCGAGCTCCTGCCAGCGCTGCGCGTCGAGCTCGTAGACGCCCTTCCCCTGGATCGGCTCGACAATGAAGGCCGCGACGTCGCCGCGCTTGAGTTCTCGCACCAGCGTGTCGAGGTCACCGAAGGGAATCTCGGTCGTGTCGGCCAGGAGCGGTCCGAAGCCCTCGCGAAAGTCGGCCGAACCGTTGACGGCGAGGGCGCCCATCGTGAGGCCGTGGTAGGCGTGCGAGTGATACAGGATCCGTCGACGGCCCGTACTCGCGCGAGCGAACTTGAGCGCTGCCTCCACGGCCTCGGCACCGGAGTTGCAGAAGAACAGTCGCTCGATCTGCTTCGGGCTGCGCGTGATCAGCGCCTCAGCCAGCAGGCCCGGCAGGAGCGCGCAGTCCATCTGCACCATGCCGGGCAGGTCGGCGTCCAGGGCCTGATGGAGCGCGTCCTTGATGACTGGATGGGACCGGCCCAGGGCGAAGACCCCGAAACCGCTGAGCATGTCGAGGTAGCGATTGTCCTCGTCGTCGAAGAGGTAGCAGCCCTCACCTCGTTCGTAGAAACGGTCGAATCCGAGCGTCGTCACGACCTTGGTGAGCTGCGGGTTGAGGTACTGGGCGTGCAGGCGGAAGTTGTCGCCGTGTCGCTCTTCCATCAGTTGTTTCAGGTTGAAGGTCATCGCTCCCCCGGGTTACTCGCCAAATCTATAACCGCACGGCAATTGGGGCTCTTGCCCGACGTCGCGTCAAATGACGGGCGACATGCCACCGTCGATGCTGATGCCGACGCCCGTGACGTAGCTCGATCGTGGCGACAGCAAGAACGCGGCGAGGTCGGCGAACTCCTCCGCGCGCCCGACTCGACCCAAGGGAATCTTCGCGTTGGCCGCCATCGTCGCGTAGAACTCCTCGACGGGCATGCCCGCGTCGGCGGCTCGGCGGACCCACTGGCCCGATTCGATCAGCCCGATGAGGATGGCGTTGGCGCGAATGCCGCGCGGTCCGACTTCGTTGGCCAGTGCCTTGGTGAGGGCGAGCCCGGCCAGTCGCGACGCCGAGGTCGGCGTCGTGTTGGCGTTCGGCGTGCGCGCCAGTATCGCCAACACGTTGACGATCGCTCCGTGCGTGGTCTCGAGCGCGGGCAGGACCTGGCGGGCCACGTGCAGTGCCGCGATGACCTTAAGTTCGTAGTCACTGCGCCACTCGTCATCATCGGAGGACGCAATCGGCGTACCGGCGGTCCGCCCGGCGTTGTTCACCGCGCCGTCGAGTCGTCCAAACCGAGTGAGCGTGGCACTGATGAATTCGTCGAGTTCCTCGGCGTTCGTCACGTCCGCTTTCGCACAGAGTGCGTCCAGGCCCAACAACTCCTGCGCGCGAGCGAGTCGCTCTTCATCTCGTCCGCAGACCGCGACGAGCGCACCCTCGGCGACGAGACGTTGGGCGAGCGCGAGACCGAGTCCGTCCGTGCCACCGGTGATCAGAAAGGCCCTGTCCTGAATTTCGAGATCCATAGGAGCATCCTAGGAATCAACGTGTTGACCCATTTCATCGCGACGATGAATGGTGGAGAATCACGGCGATGTACCCTTTGGCGATGTCGGACATTTCATCTCGCCGGACGATTCGACACGTCGCAGTGGTGCGTAGCGCACTGTGCGCGACGATCCTCGCCGGCTCCACGCTCCTTGGTGTGAGTAGCGGCGCGTCGAACGTCGTGCTGCCGCCCTTCACCTGGAGCATGTCGCGCGTCACCGCGGTGCAACTGGGCAAATCGTGGCGACCGGGCTGCCCCGTCGGGCCGAGCCAGTTGCGTCTCTTGCAGCTTCGGTACGTCGGCTTCGACGGGCAGGCGCGCGTCGGATCGATGGTCGTCAACGCGACCGTCGTGACGTCAGTCGTGAAGGTCTTCGCGACGCTGTACGCGAAGCGCTTCCCGATTCACCTGATGGTCCCGACGTCGAACTTCCAGGGCAAGGACCCGGCCTCGATGGCCGCCGACAACACCTCCGGCTTCAACTGTCGCTACGCCGTGACGACCGGTCCCAAGCAGTGGTCCGTCCACGCCTACGGCGAGGCGATCGACGTCAACCCGGTGCAGAACCCCTACGTCTTCAACGGCGTCGCACAGCCGGTCGCCGGCAAGGCCTACGTCAACCGCAATGACGTGCGACCGGGCATGGCCGAACTCGGCGGCGTCCTCGACGACGCCTTCGCTTCCGTAGGCTGGTTCTGGGGAGGGCGATGGACCGCAGCACCGGACTACCAGCACTTCTCATCAACCGGCGGCTGACCCGAGCTCTCGTCTGCGCGTTGGTGGTCGCGATGGCGTCGGTCGTTGCGTCGGCACCTCGACCCGCAGGAGCGTTCGAACGAGCGCGTCTCGTTGGCTGCAACGCGGTCGCCGATCTCATCGCCGGAAACTCCCAGGCCGGACAACTGATCACCGTTATCGCGCCGACCATCACGTCCGAGAGCGCCACGCTCGAGTTCTTCGTCCGCCAGGGCGGCTGTCTGCGCCTCGCCGCCGGACCGTACCCCGCGCTCGTCGGTCGCAACGGACTCTCGATGCACCATCGCGAGGGCGACGACACCACGCCGACCGGCCTGTTCAGTATCCAAACGACCATGTACGGCGTGCGGCCCAACCCCGGCGTCACCTACCCATACCGCCGACTCGTGTGCGGGGACTGGTGGGACGAACAGTCCTCGTCGCCTCACTACAACCGCTTCGTGCACGTCCCGTGCGGCACCACGCCGAACTTCGGCGGTGACTCCGAGGCCCTCTGGGAGAACGTGCCGAGTTACGACTACTTCGCGGTCATCCAATACAACCGATCGCCGACCCTCGCGGGACTCGGGTCGGCGATCTTCCTGCACGTCTCCGATGGTCTGCCGACGACGGGTTGCGTCAGCATCCCAGGGGCCGATTTGGTCCGAATCCTTCGGACACTTCGCACGAACCTCCGACCGCTCATCCAGATCACGACCCGCCAGCGACTGGACGCCAGAGTCGACTCAGTGCGTACGGCTCATCTCCACGATCACGCCCAGACTTGATGACTCCGCGCCCTGGTAGACGCCCTTCAAGGGCGCCACGTCGTCGTAGTCGCGACCGCTACCGACGATGATGTGACGCTCCGTCTCGGGGATCCCGTTGGTCGGGTCCATGCCGGTCCACGCCCCTGAGAAGTATTCGATCCACGCGTGACTCTGCCCCGCGACGACCTCACCCAGGTCGGCGTCACTCAGGGGGAAGAGGTAGCCCGACACGTAGCGCGCGGGAATCCCGAGTTCGCGCAGCAGCCCGATGGTGATGTGCGTGAGGTCCTGACAGACACCCTCACCCAGGTCCCAGGCTTCCTGGGCCGTCGCGTCGACCGACGTGGCGCCCGGGAGATAGGTCACGTTCTCGCGCACGTACGCGCTCACCGCGTCGACGCAGCTGTGCAGGTCCGGGATCCGCGTCCACTCCTCGAGTGGCGCCAGGACCTCGCCGGTCAATCGCGTACGGTCGGTCGCGAAGAGGTACTCCGAGAAGAAGTCGACGAGCGCCGGGGCGCGCAGATCGCTCCAGGGAATCGCCGGAGCGATCAGTCCCGCGCGACTCTCGACGTTGGACCTCGCTTCAACCTCAAGCTTCGGGTGCGGCTCTTGGATGTCGAAGACGGTGACGATCGTGCCGAAGTAGTCAGTGTGCGTCGAGAGAGGCACCACCGGCTGGACCGCGACGTGCGCGTTGCGCACCTCTTGACTGGCCCCGGTGATCGGCGTCATCCGCGCTTCGTTGTAGGAGGCCTTGGCGAGACCGTCGTAGGTGAAACCGGTGTGGTGTCGAATCGTGAGGCTGAGTGATTCGTTCAAAGTCCGCCCTCCCTCGACCAGACCACGTAGTCCTCGTGACGGAAGAAGCGATCGGTCACCGCGTTGTTGATCCGCACGCAGGTCTCCTCAAGCATCTCCAGGATCTCTGGCAGTTCGCCGAGCAGGTCGGCGGGATCCATGAACTCGAGTCGACCGCGACCCTGCGCCAGGCTCTGGCGCGCGATGTCGGCCGTCGCGATGCGCTGGCTGCTCGGTTGGATCTCGTAGAGACAGGTGTCGGCGAGGTTCAAGGAGTACAGCACCGAACGCGGGAACAGCCGATCGAGCAGGAGGAACGCGGCCACGCCGTTGGCGTCGTGGATCTCACTGGTGGAGCGCATGAACGCCTCCATGGCGCCGCAGGCCCGCAGGAACGCCAGCCAGTCCGGCGCGTGCTCCTCGCTGAGGACCCGGCCGCGCAGCAACCGTGCCGTCATGTCGATGCGCTCGATGCTTCGACCGAGGACCAGGAAGTGCCAACCGTCGTCGTGACTCAGTGTCGCGTCCGTGAGCCCCGCTAGCAACGCCGCGCGCTCGCGCACGAACAAGAGGTACTGCGACGGGCCCAGCCGGCGCGCGGTGTTCTCCATCTGCGGCAGCCGGTTGCGCGTCGAGTTCAACGCGACCCACATCTCGGAGGAGATGAACTCACGGCTTCGCCTGGCGTTCTCGAACGCGCCGCTCAGCGATCCGGCGATCGAGTTCGGGTTCTCGGCGTCGTAGACGATGTGCTGGAGCATCTCGACGGTCGTCACCGGCTCGTCGGACTCCACCTCGATGCCCAGGATCGAATAGAGCGATCGGCAGGTGGCGTCTTCGTCGTTGAAAGGGTCCTCCACCATGCGGTGCACGTAGGAGTCGACGGTGCGCGCTGTGTCGTCGGCTCGTTCGATGTAGCGCCCGATCCAGTAGAGCGACTCGGCCAACCGCGAGAGCATGCCGCGCTCACTCACTGTTCACCGCGCCCCACGTTGCCGTCCTGACGTGGACTGAAGTTAACGTTGCGCTGGCGCTGGGCCGCGGCGACGCGCGACTCGCGCAGCGGCATCGACTCGTCGTTCAGGACCCAGGTGTCCTTCGATCCCCCTCCCCGTGAGGAGTTCACGACCAGCTCGCCCTCACCGAGGGCCACTCGGGTGAGTCCGCCGGGCAGGACCCAGACCTCTTCGCCGTCGTTGATCGCGAACGGTCGAAGGTCGATGTGACGGGGACTCACGCCTTCGTCGACCAGCGTCGGATGCGTCGAGAGCATCACCGGGCGCTGGGCGATCCAGTTTCGGGGTGTGGCGGCGACGGCTTCGGCCGTTTTGGCGAGTGTCTTCTCGTCGGCCTGGGGACCGATGATGATGCCCTTACCGCCCGAGCCGTCGACCGGCTTCACGACGTACGAGGCCAGCGACGCCAGCACCTCGTCTCGCACGTCATCGTCCTCCAGGCGATAGGTCTCGACGTTGTGGATCAGTGGCTCCTCGCCCAGGTAGAAGCGAATGAACTCCGGCACGTAGGTGTAGACCAGTTTGTCGTCGGCGACGCCGTTGCCGATCCCGTTGGAGATGACCACGTTACCGGCGCGAGCACAGTTCACCAGCCCGGCGACGCCGATGATCGAGTCCGGTCGGAACTGCAAGGGGTCGAGCCAATCGTCATCCACCCGGCGGTAGATCACGTGCACCGGTCGCTCCCCGTTCGTCGTTCGCATGTAGGCGTGATTGGAGCGACACAGGAGGTCGCGGCCCTCCACGAGTTCCACGCCCATCATTCGTGCGAGCAACACGTGTTCGAAGTAGGCGGCGTTGTGCACGCCCGGACTCAGAACGACGATGACCGGATCGCTGACGTTCGGCGGGGCGGCCTCACGCAGCGCCGCGAAGAGGTGCGCCGGATAGGAGTCGACCGGGTGCACGCGGTGGTCGGAGAAGAGCGACGCGAACGTCTGGGTCATCGCCCGACGGTTCTCGATCACGTAACTGACGCCCGATGGTATGCGGACGTTGTCCTCGAGCACCCGGAAGTTGCCGACCTCATCGCGTACGAGGTCGATCCCCGCGACCGTGATGCGCACGCCGTTGGGTGGGTCGACCGCGAAGGCGGGACGACAGAAGTGGGGACTCGACGTGACGACCGAACGTGGGATGACGCGTTCGGCGAAGATGCGCCCTTCGCCGTAGATATCGGCGAGGAACGCCTCGAGGGCGTGGACGCGCTGACCGATCCCACGCGACAGGTGGTCCCACTCCATCGCCCCGATCAGACGCGGTACGACGTCCAGCGGGAACGGCCGCTCTTCACCACTGTGCGCGAAGGTCACGCCTCGTTCGGAGAACGTATGGGAGAGCTGCTCCGAACGCTGACGCAGTTCGGCTGGTTGGTAGCGACTGAGCTCCGCGAAGAGCCGCTCGTAGATCGGCCGGGGTGTTCCCGGGGTACTGAACATCTCGTTCCAGGCCGCCGAGGAGTCTTCGTCGAACACCATGCTCACCTGCGTCACGCTAGCCATCACCGGACGGGCGACTGTTGCCGTGGAATGAATTCGCGCCGTATTGCTTCATCGAATCAGGTACGCGACTAATCCAGATGACTCGCGTACGGCGAAGGATCGAGACGTTCGAATTGCGGCAGCAGATCGATGGCCAACTCCGTCGCCGTGTGAGAATCTGTGGCAACTTCCAGGTCGTATTTGAGTCCAGCGTGCACCGTTTCGAAATAACGGGCTGGCAGATCAATCGGTCCGTGTCGACGATCGGGCCGCCGTCGTTCCCGTTCCGTCGCCACTTCCAGACGGCATTTGACGCCGATGAGGAGAATCGGCGTCTCGCCCAGGATTCGTTGATAAAGGTTTCGACGCGCCGGCACGATCACGGCTTCGGCCATAACGTTGATGCCCGCGAGCGCCACGTGTAGCAACGACGACAGGTACCCAACGACCAACTGTTCGAAGAGCTCCCCCTCGTCCTCGTCCCACCAACGGTCAGCGATTCCGGCATGGAACTCGTCTAGTGAGCGATGGAACCAGGGCTCGTCTACTTCACTCTGCAGCGCCTCGACCAGGCTGGTCTTGCCAGTACTGGGAGGACCGTTGAAAAAGGCGACCCGTCCAGATTTCGCATTCGGCAACACTTCATCAACCATTCGGAGATGTTATTGGACGCGCCACTTCCTATTGGGTCTGTTCGAAGACCGGTGATGACCGTTGCGATAACAATGAGGTGACCGTTACCATTGCGCCATGCCGACCTACATACCTTCACCCGACCGTTACGACGCCATGCAGTACCGACGCAGTGGCCGCAGCGGGATTCAACTCCCCGCGATCTCGCTGGGCCTCTGGTACAACTTCGGCGACGACCGAACGATCGACTCCCAGCGCGCGATCCTCCGCCGGGCCTTCGACCGAGGTGTCACGCACTTCGACCTCGCCAACAACTACGGACCGCCCTACGGCAGCGCCGAGATCAACTTCGGACGGATCCTGCACGAGGACTTCTCGTCGTTGCGCGACGAGCTCATCATCTCGACCAAAGCCGGCTGGGACATGTGGCCGGGCCCCTACGGCGACCTAGGTTCGCGCAAGTACCTGCTCGCGAGCCTCGACCAGAGCCTGAAGCGCATGGGTCTGGACTACGTCGACATCTTCTACCACCACCACTTCGACCCGACGACGCCCATGGAGGAGTCGCTCGGCGCGCTCGACAGCGCCGTCCGCCAGGGCAAGGCGCTCTACGCCGGCATCTCGTCGTACAACGACGAGCGCACCCTCCAGGCCCTTACGATCCTGCGCGAACTCGGCACGCCGCTCCTGATCCACCAGCCGTCGTACTCACTGTTGAACCGCTGGATCGAGGACAAACTCCTCAACGTTCTCGACGAACAGGGCGTCGGCTGCATCGCCTTCTCCCCGCTCGGACAGGGCCTCCTCACCGACCGCTACGCCAACGGCGTCGCCAGTGACTCTCGGGCCGCCCGGAACAACTCATCATTGGACTCACAGATGTTCAACGACGAGAACCTCGCGCGCGTGCGCGGGCTAGCCGCGATCGCCAAGGAGCGCGGACAGAAGTTGTCCCAGCTCGCCATCGCCTGGGCGCTCCGAAACCCCGTCGTGACCTCGGTGTTGTTGGGCGCGAGCAGCGTCGAGCAACTCGACGAGAACCTCGATTCGCTCAACGACCTCGAGTTCAGCGCCGAGGAGTTGTCGCACATCGACGAGTTCGCCGTCGAGAGCGGTATCAATATCTGGAGTCGCCCGACCTCGGAGTAGTCGACCACGGCGCCGTTCGCCCGGCGCGCTCTAGAGCAACTCTTCCATCTGCCTGAGTTCGAGTAACTGCGCGTGCCGGTCCAGTTTGTCGGGCATCTTGAAGTAGGGCGCGCCCCTGTACCAGTACCACGCCATCGGGATGAAGCCGAGGACCATCGAACCGAGTCCCACGATCAACTCGACGTGGTTGAGTTCCGGTATCGACTTCACGAACAGATAGCCCATGAAGACCGCCCCGAGCATCGGCCAGAGTCCGATGAAGATGAAGTTGTTCACCGATCTGAAGAGCTGGCGACGGTACAAGATCACGACCGAGAGCCCGGCGAGGCTGTAGTAGATGCAGATCTGGATGGCGATGGCGTTGTAACCATCGTTGAGGATGTTCGACACCGATCCGACGTACTGGCTCGCCACGAAGATCCCCAGCGACAGCACGGTGACGACCACGGTCGCGACGAAGGGCGTCTTGCGCGTGGGGTGCGTCGTGCCCAGGATCTTGGGCAGCGTCTGATCACGGCCCATCGTGAAGAGCGTCCTCGTCACCTGAATGAGCGTCGTTTCGAGCGTGGCGATCGTGGAGAGCAGCAGGGCCACGATGAGCAACTTCCCGCCGAGGCCATGCCACACCGCCTGGCCGAGGTTGTACATGAAGTCCGCCACGTTGCCGGGGTTGGCGAGCTCCTTGGTCGGCAACACCATGTTCGACGCGGTGGTGAAGACTTCGAAGAGCAGGAATACGACGAACGTGCCCAGCAGTCCGCCCAACCCGGACGTCTTCTTCGCGTCCTTGGTCTCTTCATTGAGGTTCGCCGTGACGTCCCATCCCCAGTAGTAGAAGGCGGCGATCAACGCGCCGGCGACGAAACCCTGGGAATGAGCCGCGTGGAAGATCGAAGGCGAGAACCAGTGCCACGTGAACGCGGTCGCGTGGTGCGCGTGAAAGAGCGCCAATCCAGCAAAGAGCAGGAGCAGGAGTACTTCGACGCTGGACATGATGATCTGAACCTTGACCGTCACGGTCACGCCGAGGGCCACGGCCAACACCATCGCGAAGAAGAAGACCGCGCCGAAGAGCGTGACCAGTCCGGTTCGTTGCGACAGCGAGGCCGAGAAGAGTCGCAACACGCTCGATCCGGCCGGGAACGTGGCGATCACCATGAATAACAGGGCGGAGACGATGAGCGCCCAGCCGGAGAGGTAACCGAGTATCGGGTGGATCGCTCGACGAACCCACGAGTAGGCGGCCCCGGCGTGCGAGTCATCGCGGCTCAGATAACTGAAGGCCCACACGATGCC